>CAYGPN010000006.1:0-127624 GCA_964352085.1 uncultured Gammaproteobacteria bacterium
AATTCGTTGCGGTTTTATGAAAGGAACTAAAATTTCCAGCGGTGCTCACCATGGCAATTGCCGCCCCGATACCCACTGTCAGAACAAACAATTGAAATGGAATAATCATGCCTCTCACATTACGTTTCATGACTATTATTCTATCTAAAGATTCTCTTTATTATTTGTAAAGCAGTCTAAGACTAGGGTTTTCCCTAATGTATTGCAAAAGCCTTAATTATCGTATTTCCCTAATCAGAGATTGGCTTTGGTCTAAAAAGTTCCGAGAATTAAATTATATTAATTTCAGGAAAATGGATTTGTATTAAAATAATCAATCCAATGTAAAGAAAGCCTGCTGCCACTTAGCAGGCTTTTTCTTTTTAAAAGCCCGATCTTTTAAGATCCTGATGAGTGAAAACACCTAAACCCTTTAATCCAAGATTAATACAAAGAAAGGAGACTCTGCAGATTAACTCATGTCTATAAGTCCTCTATGCGCAATATCTTTTGCTTAAATAAATTATTTAAAAATTTGCTTTTTGCAAGTCTTCTTTTTATATCTTCTTTTTCTAACGCACTTATCTTAGATGCTGATGCAATTAAAGTAAGAATAAAAGATATAACAAAGGTACAGGGACTTCGCGACCAATATTTAATTGGTTACGGTTTAGTTGCTGGTCTGCCGACCAACAGTGGTGATAGAAACAACCTCGCTACAAACCTAGCTCAAGTCAATATGCTAAAAAACTTTGGAATTGACCTGAAAGAGTTTTTAATTAACAACCAAATCGACACAAATAACATCGACCTTGCAAACCCAGGTCAAAGTTTAATCGCTAGATTAAGGCAGCTTAACGGTGGCAGCCTTGGTAATATCGCAGCTGTTACTATCACTGCAAAAGTCAGACCTTACACGCGCACTGGAGATAAGTTTGATGTGGACGTCTCTTCATTTGCATCTTCTAGAACTCTAGCTGGCGGCATACTTCTTCAATCACACCTCAAAGGTCCTGATGGGGAAGTTTATGCAATCGCCCAGGGGCCAGTCATAGCCTCAGGTTACGAAGTAGAAGCAAATGGCAGCTTAGCTCGCCAAGGCTCACCAAACTCTGGTAGAGTACCTCACGGAGCAATTCTAGAATTCCCTATAGAAACCACTATCGATATTAGTGATGGGATAATTTTAAGCACAGAAAAAATAGATTTTTCTACAACCAAAAAAATCGTTGACACAATCAACGCATCTGCTTTAAACAGAAGAGCAAAAATTGTTGATGGCAGATCAATATCTGTTGAACTAAATGGACCAGAGGACGAGCCCACCATTGCACTCGCTGAGATCGGTGATCTTTTAGTAGATTCAGATACCAATGCTAAAGTCGTGATCTTAGAAAGAACCGGCACGATAGTTGTTGGCAACGAAGTTAAACTCGCGCCAGTTGCTTTAGCGCACGGTACTTTAAACATAACTGTTAGAACACGTACCCAAGTTTCGCAGCCTAATGTCCAAACACAAGCTAATTTAAACGCCGCTGGCAATAACACAAACATCACAACAAACCAGGGAGCAGCTGGACCTCCTGGAAGCGTAGTCGGCGGAAACATAGGTGTGGGCACAGGAGCCGCTCCTGGAGTAAGTGGGGGCATAAACTCTGTTGCCTTCCAAAACTCAAGCATCGATCTTTACTCGCCGCCCACTCAATACGTAGAGCTGGAAGAATCAGCAACACTTTCTGAATTAGTTAGAGAGCTAAATAGGGTGGGCGTGACCGCTCAAGACATGATCTCTATCATGCAAGCGCTTAAAGCATCAGGCGCGCTGCAAGCAGAACTCGAAATTATTTAATTTACAATGAATTCAAAACAAAGCACACTAATTATAAAAAGAATCATCCAGCTATTAGTGTTGATTTCTTTTTTTAGTTTTAATCAAGTAAGCGCTATAACCATTAAAGCTGGTGTTATGCAAACAACGCCTGTAGACATAGTTTCAGAGTGGCACATCGGCGCGAGCACACAAGTGGGCGAGCATTTTTCAGCTAGAGTAGTTGAAGATCTCATGGATCCTGATGGCACAATTTTAATTCCTAAAAATAGTAAGGTAGTCGGGAGCGTAGTAAGCGCGTCGCCATCTAAACATTTTAGAAGAGACGCTAAAGTAGATATTCTTTTTGAAAAGATAGTGCTGCCTGATAATGTTCAAAGCATAAGCATTGATGCAAGTGGGGCGATGATAGTTGAGAAACACAAAGAGCTCAAAACCGCTGCTGAAGGTTTAAAGAAAACTGGAATAGGCGCTTTTGTGGGCGCATTTAAAAGCCTGCAGTTCGCTGGGATTGCTGGATCATATAGTTCTATTGGCACGACTGTAGCTGTAGGAGCAGCGACTGGTGGTGGCTTAGCTTTAGTTTCTTTTATTGCACAAAAAGGCAAAGACCTAGACATCACTCCAGGAACACCTATGACATTAAATATTATTGCTCTTGAAGAGCAGCTGTATAAAGAACAGAAAATGCCAGAACTAGCAACAGGCGTCGATGCTGAAATTATTAGTTTTAAAAACAATGAAGTTAAATTTAAAATCACAAATCATAAATTTAATGAGATTTCACTCAACAATCTAAAACTCGTTGATGGATTAGGATATAGTTTTAATCCACTAAACTCAGGTTTAACTAAAATTGCTCCAAGAGGGACCTTTGAATTCACCATGCAATTCCCTCACAAGATTGAAGACACAAGACAGTGGCTAGTACTGACTGATAGTTTTAATAAAAGAGAGTATTTTAGAGTTGAGGTAAATTAATGGAGATTAGCAGTTTTAACAATCAACTAAAAAGCTCCATGGACACGAATTTAACTAAAATTCAAAATTCAGGTATTAATAAAAACATGGATGATAAAAGGCTCAATGAAGCTGCGCGCGATTTTGAAGCTGTCTACATCCAAACCGCATTAAAAAGTATGCGCCCGAGCGAGAGCACTGGCTTATTGAATGGCGGGATGGCAGAAGAAATGTTTATGCAATTTATGGACGAGGCTATCGCCAAAGAAATCGCTAAATCAGAGAATAACTTTGGTATAGCAGATCGTGTGATTCAAGATGTGAAGCATAGTCAATAACATCCTTGCAATTAGATCACTTCGTCGCTTTAGGCTTCTCATGATGACGTCATTGCGAGCAAAGCGAAGGAATCTATCTTTTGCTAAAATAATCAGCATGACACAAACATTAGTAAAAGATAGTAACAAAGTAAAAACAGTGCCTTTGCAAATCCTTAAATTGGATAGCAGCGTGCAAACGCCTAAATATGAAAGTAAAGGTTCAGCTGGTTTTGACCTGAGAGCATTTTTAAATGCTGATAGTGGTCTTGAGCTTAACGCTGATGGTTCTTTTACTCTTAAAGCTGGTACTCGTTCTAAAATCCCTACTGGTTTAAAGTTTGTGATTCCTCAAGGTTACGAAGTGCAGATCAGACCTCGTTCTGGACTGGCTTACAAAAAAGGCATAAGCCTGACTAACACTCCAGGTACTATCGATAGTGATTACCGTGGTGAGATTCAAATTCTAATCATTAACCATGGTAAAGAAGATTTTACAATTAATAATGACGATCGCATTGCTCAAGCTGTAATTGCACCAGTGTGGCAAGCAGATTTTAATGAAATAACTGCAATGCCAGATGAGACTGACAATAGCCGTGGTGAAGGTGGTTTTGGGAGTACTGGTACTAAATAATTGAAGTTTATTTAGATTAATTTACTGCAAGAGCAGCAGCTTGAAATGACTGCTTCAGTTTCCATTGCTTTTGGATTCGTTTGCTCACGTTAAATCACTGAACGGTCCAGAGAGAAATAGCGAGCTCTGCCCTAAAGAGTTAGTTATAAATGATTGGACCTCTCAGGATTTAACTGTTTCCCAAACTCTCAAAAGCTAATGTCAACTACTTAAGTCATTTCAAGCTACTACTCTTGCATCCAATTAAAATCTTAAAAAACTCAATCACAAAAGACTATCTTAGAAATTCAACCTAAACCAGTCATTCAATATTTGATTTATTTTGGTATTTTCTGGAAAGCGTATTTTGCTAAAACAACTCCAGTAGATGACATTAGTTTCTAAGTGAATAAGCAAGTAAGCAAATCCTGTGAGGCGCAATTAGACATAAACTAAAAGTGTTTATATCCAACTGGCGCCCAATCTTCTGTGCCAAACAGAGATTTGCCACTTGTGAGTGAGCTTAGAAACAATGGAATCTGAGATAGTTGTTTTAGCAAAATACGCTTTCCAGAAAATGAATCTAAATAAACTTCAATTATCTAAGTATTTAAATTACTTAAGCAACCTTGTCTAAAGCAGCTTTAATCTTATCTTTGTCTACAGCCCCAACAATCTGATCAACAGGCTCTCCGCCTTTAAAAACAATCATGCAAGGAATGCTGCTAATGCGATATTTCATCGCGCTATCAGAATTTTCGTCTGTGTTTAACTTAACGATTTTCACTTTGCCATTGTACTCAGTAGCCAGCTCATCAATAGTTGGAGCTAACGCTCTACAAGGTCCACACCAAGGTGCCCAGAAATCCACCATTACAGGAGTATCTGATTTAAGAACTTCTGTTTCAAAATTTGCATCGCTTACTTCGTTTGCCATAGTAAGGATAATTTTAACAGCATTAAACAAAGATATCGACTAGCAAGCCCTGAAGCTCTCCTAGTGAATTTACAAGATCCAATTCTCTTCCTTGGCTGCTAAGCAGCTGATCAGCAAGCTTTGTGAGTTTTTTATCCACGACATCCACTCTTTCAAAAATCTCACCCTTATTTTTAGATTCAAAGCCATGTTTTGAAACGTCTTTTAAAAGATCTTTTACTGATGAGAGGTAATCCTCAACCATGGATCTATGAGGGTGCTCTAGCAAAGCCTTTCCTTTAAGCCCTATCTCTGAAACCCGGCTTTTGAGCTGCTCCATGCTGGGTTTGGGTTCTTTCCCTACTACTTTCTCTTTTAGATGATTAAGAAAATCTAGAGAATTCCCTGACTTATCAAGCTTTTTGAGCTCTTTTGAGCCTTGAATTGCAGCTAAGGAGGTCTTGGATGCAGAACTTTCAGAAGCCTGAGAACCCGCATTATTTGGGGCCAAATCACGGCTTAAATTAGCACCTAATGAACTGTTAATTGGATTAATTGGCATGGGCTTCTAGCCTAGTAATCCCGTATAGCTATATAGCTGAACTAGACTAGATGTATTAGATCTAAATAAGGTAGAATTGTTAACTCGCGGGGCAAAATCCCTAGAATCTCAAAGGAAGAAAGATGAAAACAGTACAAGTTAAGACAGAGAAAAGAGACGTTAAAGCTAAAACAGCAAAAGCGTTAAGAAGAGAAGGTTTAATACCTGCAACTATCTATGGTCCGGACACGGAATCGCATAGTGTTCAGCTTGATGCTAGAGCATTCAAAAGAATCCACCCTTCTGAGTACACTCATATTTTTGAATTGTCAGGAGATGCTGGCGAACCTTACACTGCTCTTGTAAAAAGAGTTCACAAAAAGCCAGTTACTGATGAGATTTTAAACGTTGAATTTTACAAGTTAATGAAAGGTCACAAAGTTACTATTAAAGTTGCTCTTGATTTCGTTAACGCTTCTGAAGCTGTGAAGATGGGTGCTGAGCTAATGATTATTCATTCTGAAGCTCACATCAAATGTCTTCCACGTCAGATACCTGACGATTTAAAAGTAGATTTATCACTTCTTAAAGAAGAAGGTGACACATTCACTTTTGGTCAAATCGAAATGCCTGAAGGTGTTGAATTATTAGACCCTCCTAAAGAAAACGTTTGTAAGGCTGAAGCTCCTAAAATAGCTATCATCGAAGATGATAGTCCTGCTACTGCTGAGGGTGCTGAAGGCGAAGCTGCTGAGGGCGAAGCTAAAGCTGAAGGTGGCGAAGAAGCTAAGTCTGAAGAGAAGAAAGATTAATTCAACTAAGCTAGAATTAGCTTAGTGCTAGAGACCTCTAATTCACAAATAGATTCTTCACAATTTGAAGAATTATACGCAAAGCTCAATGAGCAGCAAAAAGCAGCTGTTGATGCTGTCGATGGACCAGTTATGGTTATCGCTGGTGCTGGGACTGGAAAGACTCAAATTCTTGCGATGCGAATCGCTAATATTCTTCAGCATGAAGACCTGCAGATGAACCCGCAGAATATTCTTTGCCTTACTTTTACGGAAAGTGCTGTGACTGCAATGAGAAAAAGACTCACTGAAATCATTGGCAGCGCTGCTTACTATGTAAAAATTCATACCTTCCATTCTTTTTGTAATGAAGTTATTAAAGAGCACCCAGAAAAATTTCTAGTCTCATCTAAATTTTCTAGAGCTGAGGAATTAGACCTTGGTACTAAAGAAAAAGCACCTGATTTTATAAGCGAGCTTGAGCAGATAGAAGTCTTTAATGAAATCATAGACAGTCTTCCAGGCACCAGCCCTGTTAAGCCTTATGGCGATCCATATTTCTATAGATCAGATTTAACTAGTAATATTAAAACTCTAAAACGCGAAGCTATTAGCCCAGAAAACTTATTAGAGGTGCTTGCAAATTTAGAAGCCTTCTTAAATCACGGCAAAGATCATATAGAAGACTTTATCTCTAGGCACGCTAGAACTATTAAAGAAGAAGATTGTAATTATTTTATTGAAAAGCTCAATATCCTTTGCCCTAAAGATGAGTTCAAGCATTACCTTAGTTTGATTGAGCAATACCAAAACCAATCAGAGAAGATATCTGAGTTCAAAAAGAAGGTAAAAGACTTCTATGAGAAAAACCTAAAAGCCATCCCTAAACAAAAAGATCTGGCTAAAGTCTACAGCAAATATAATGAAATTTTAGCGAAACGCAAGCTCTATGACTTTGAAGACATGATCCTCTGGGTGACTGATAAATTCGGAAAAGATAAAGAGCTTTTAGCTGAATACCAAGAAATGTTTCAGTATATCTTAGTAGATGAATACCAAGACACTAATGGCGCTCAGAATGAAATCTTAGAATTGATCACGGAATTTCATGGTGATAAAGCTAATATTTTTGTGGTAGGCGATGACGACCAATCCATCTATCGCTTTCAGGGCGCGTCTGTAGAAAATATAGTTTACTTTTATCAGCGCTATAAAAAAGAAGCGAAGTTTATAGTCCTAGAGGATAACTACAGAAGTAACCAGACCATTCTAGATGCTTCACATTCTGTTATTAGCCAAAACACTAGCAGAATCTCTAATGTCATTCCTGATATTAATAAAAAGCTCACAGCTAAAGCTGATATAAAGCCAGCTCAGATTGAGCTTCACGAAGTTGCTAGCAATAAAGATGAGACCCTTTACCTAGCTAAAAAAATCCAGGAGCTTATAGAAAGTGGTATTGAGCCAAGAAATATAGCTGTTCTCTACCGCACAAATAGAGATGTTCTAGATTTAATAGATATTTTTTCCAGGCTTGAAGTGCCATTTAAAGTAGAAGCTGGAAATAATATTTTAAAGAATCTAGATATTCTTCAGCTTATTGATTTGCTGACTATTGTTGAAAATCCACATAACGATAACCTTCTATTTAATGTACTTAATTATGAATTCTTAGTTGACGAAAATAAAAAAGCTTTTTCGCCAAGAGAGATCTTTGAGATCACAAGACTAAGATCTGAAATAAATAAGGAAGCATCGCAAAACGAAGATAAAAGCAGCGTTAAGCACCTGATAGACTTGCTTATAGAAAATACTAGCTTTAAGCATTTCGCTGAAAATATCTATAAATGGAAACAAAAATCTAAAAACCTAAATTTAGACACGCTTTTTGAAATGATATTTAAAGAGTCTAACTATCTTAGCTTTGCTATGTCTCAGCCAAATCGCATCGAGCTGCTAAATAGACTAAACACTCTTTTTGACGAAATCAAAATTCTCAGCAGATCTAATAAAAGCATCGATGGTAAATTTACCCTTAAAGATTTTTTAAAGCATATTGAGCTTTTAAAAGAAAATAATCTGCAGATTAAAGAACATCCACTTAAAACAAACTCTAATGCTGTAAATCTCATGACCGCTCATAGATCTAAAGGTCTAGAGTTTGATCATGTTTTTATAGTCAAATGTAATGATAAACATTGGGGCAACAGAAAAGAAATGTCCAGACTAAAGCTGCCAGCAGGTTTGATCAAAGAATCAGAGTCTTTTGCAAATACTGATAATAACGAAGATGAGCGCAGATTATTTTATGTAGCTTTAACTAGAGCTAAAAAACAAGCACATATTACTTACTCTAAAACAAATGAGAAAGGCAAAAGCCTAGTGCCTTCTATTTTCACTCAGGAAATTGCAAATGCTTTAGTTAATAAAAATAGTCCAGATGCTAGCGCTGGTCAAAGCGAATTAGAGCAGTTTGAAACGATCTTTAAAGATAAAGTGATTAAAGATTCGATTGAAGACCAAAAAGATTTTGTGGATAAAATCCTAGAGAATTACAAACTATCAGTCACCCACCTAAACAACTACCTGCAGTGCCCGCGCATGTTTTTCTATAAAAACTTAATTCGCGTGCCTTCAGCTAAAAACAAACACGCAAGCTTCGGTACTGCTATTCATGCAGCTCTCTATGATTTATTTATGAAATATAGAGCTGAAGATATGGCTGATAATCCTTACATAGAAATTCAAGAAACTGAGCTTAGTGAGCTTGATTATCTGATATCTAGATTTGAGTATCACTTGAGCCAAGAAAGGCTGCCTGAAGGTGAGGCTAGTGATAGCCTGGATTTCGGGAAAGAAGTTTTAAAAAATTATTATGAAAACTATAAAGAAGAGTTTATAAAAGATAGTTTACTTGAATATGATTTCTCAAGATTAGGTGTTAGCCATAACGATATGGTGCTTACTGGAAAACTAGATAAGATAGAGATTTTAAGCAAAGAAAATAAAACAGTTAATGTAGTGGATTATAAAACAGGAAACCCTAGTAATAAATCATCTGAGCTAAAAGCTGGTGGTGACTATCATAGACAAGTTGCTTTTTATAAATATCTTTGTGATTTAGCAAATGCAAGCGGGCAGTTCCCTTATCAGATGATTTCTGGTGAAGTGGATTTCATTCAAACGACCAGTGATGATAAATTTGTGAAAAAGAAAATAGCAATCACTGAAGCTGATCTTGAAAAGCTTAAAGAAGAGATAAATTTTATGCAAGAAGGCATCAAAGCTCAGAATTTTGATAAAACTGATGATACAAAGATTTGCGAGAAGTGCTCTTTTTATAGTTTATGCTTTAGCTAAGACAGTGCTTCAACACTCATCAATAATCACCTTCGCTGCTAGTGCTAATTGTGAGTTAAATAAAGCCAATTTAGCTCTTATCGCCTTAGATACTAAATCTACTAACTTAAGATTTGTTTCAGAAGAATTAATTTTTGTGATCAAATCCTGTCTCTTTTTCTCTTGCTTCTTAGCTTCACCAAAATTAGTCTTTAGTTTTTCCATAGCACCTTTAGGTTCAGGTAATTTACGCAAGATCGTATCTTTCAAATTCTTAATTAAAGCTCCAGGTTCTATTGCCATCTCTAAAGACTTCTGTTCTCTAGTACTCTTATAAATAAAAGCTCTTAGAGTCTCTTCCATCTCAGTTAATTTTCCATTTGAAATTGTCTCATTTAATTGCTCTCTTTTTTTCACTAAGGAATTACTCAGAGATAAGCCAAGTCGATATGAACCTGACTGGTAGACTTCTTCTCTAGTCATAAAGCCCGAATTTATCAAATAATCATCCAGTGCAGCATCAGCCATTTTACTGTCTCTTGATTTTGCACTTATATTCTCATCTCTAGCAAAGCTTTCATTTATTTTTTCATTAAGTCCTAAATAATATCCTTGGTGTGCATAACCACTATCTGAATAAAAAAGAGCCATAAGTTCTGGCTGATTTAATGCTTCGGTTATTTGATGGCATATAGTATTTTTGATTATCTGTGCATCTTTTTTGTTTAATTTCTCTAAATCAATTGTTCTATGGCTTTGATTAGTATCAAAGAGTTTATTTAAAAATTTCTCTCCAGCTTTTTGAATATCAGCAGCTAAAGACTTTAGAGCATTAACTAAACTTGCAACTGTACTATCTTTTTTTAGCTCTAAGTTTTTGCCAGAAAATGCTTTTTCTCCCCAGTCTTTCATAGATTCTAAAAATTTATTTTTATCATCATCATTTAGCTTGGTGCCCAAGCAATCTGCATAATTATTCAAGCCATCTGCTTTCTCCATAACTTTAGAGAAAGTACCAAATGCTGCTTTTGCTATCGGTGATATTTGATCTGTCATATTAAACCCCTCAGCTTTATTAATTCGCTAATACTCATTCTATCCTTTAAAAGCCTTTATTTACAAGGGTATTTTCACCTATTTTCTAGGGTTCACACCCACAAATCGTATATCAAATTTAGCCTTAATCCTTCTTTATATAGCTATAGCGAGGGTGAATAATGCCAAATAAAGAGCTAGAAATGAATAAAAAGCCCACTAGGCAGCATGATAACGCTGTTCTGGACTACTTTATGCAAACCAAACAAAAACTGGCTATGAAATCAGCGCCAGAAAGCCACTCTATAGAAGAGATTGTGGAAAATGAATTTAGTTTTAATGGCTTAAAAATGAAAACTAGCCTTAGCAGCACCCAAGAGCAATTTGCAAGAATGAAAGCAAAGAAGGTGAGAAATGCCAGCTAGCGCAACAGCACCTAAACCTAGTTTAAGCATAGAGCTAATCCAAGATAGCTTAATGAAGCTTGGCGATAATAGTTCTAAAGAAATTAGCAAACAATTAGCCGTACTAAAAGAAAATCAAGCAGAAATAACTTTAGCTGAGCTACATGATGCATTAGAGAAAGTAGGTTTAAATGGAAATCATGCATCTCTTGTCTGGGCTATGACCAAAGGGCAAACAGATAAGGTTAAAGTTGCAAAAGAAACAAGAAAAAAAGAGACTGCAGAAACTACAAAAAACTTTAAAGCAATGGCAGTACCTTTAACTGGCGCACTAGGTGGTGAATTTACTGAAATAAAAGGCAAGCTTGCACAAAGTGCTATTGATTTAACTATGAAACATTCAGCTAACTTTGCTGAGATCTTGACTCATACAAGCGAGTCTGTAAAAGGCTTAAAAGCTGAGGAGATCAGTCAAGAAGAAATGATAAATGATCTTGAAGCATTCCAAAAACTTGCCGGAGAGAAAGAAACAAAAAAAGAAGTTTTACTAGAAGCCTTTGATAATCTTCAAAACGCTACTAAAGTTTTATTACATAAAAACATTTCATTAACTTCAGTTGCTTATCTCGCAAACTCAGAAGGGAAAGAAGAAGGCGCTCCTAAAGGTCTTATAAACAGTCTTAAAGCATTAAAAAGAAAAAGCACTGAGAAAGACCCGAAGATTCATACTTTAGCAAGTGGCATTGAGATGCTTGTATCTGAAGGATCTAATGAGAGCTTTGATTTCCAAAAACACGGCACAGAAGCTTTTAAAGAAAGCTACCAAGAGTTTTCAGTAAGATTTGCAAACTACACTAATTTATATAACAAAAACGAAATTGATGAAAAAACATACTTTAGTGAAATTCAAGATTTGGCAAAAGACTATTCTAAAGAGCACCTAGAGATCCTAAGATCTTCAGTGAGCGCTATTAGTAATGAGCAATCAGAGTCATTTGTGCAGTCTATCTCTAGTAAATTTGGCAAAATAAAAGACTACTACAAATACATTCTTTTAATACCTGCATTTTTCCAGACTATGAAAGGTCTATTTAACTGTGTTAGAACAGGAAATATTACTGGTGGTTTAAGCGCTGCAGGATCTGCTGTAGAAAAGTTTGCGCTTCCTCTTTTAGCTGTAAATTCAATGGAAAGTGGTGAGGCTAGTGATAAAGTCACCCAAGCAGTTGGTGAAACCCATAACAACTTTGCTAACAGTCTTTTTAGCTAAAAACCCCTAATTCACGTCATTGCGAGTGACAGCGAAGCAATCCATGGATCACCACAGCCCTTCGGGCTTCGTGATGACGAAAATTATTCAAAAAACTATCAAAAATAGCATCAATCCGTCTTTATATACTTGGAGACAGGTAAATGACAATAACTGCAGTAAAATCAACGCCAATTAACTATGATGCGACAACAAAGGCAGCATCACGAGTTAAAGCTAGCTACGCGCAAATCGAAGCTAGAGATTTAGATCTTAGTAGCGAAGGTGGAGTGAAAGAACTCACTAGTCTTTTAAAAGGTGTTTTAAATCAAATTCAAAACGAAGCTTCTATGGATGCTCTGGGACTTAAGAGTAGTTCAAAAGAAGAAGCAAAAACTGATATAGCTACTGAAATAGGCTTACTTAGAGCAGCTACCAAAACTTTTTTTGGTGAAGCAAAAACCCCAGCGAAAGACAGTATCAGCGCACAAATAAAAAAATTAGAAACTGCCGTAAATGAAAAGAAAGTTCCTAGACCTAATATAGGTGCTGGTATTCTTGGTGCTGTAGATTTTCAATCTCGTCCTGAAGCAATCGGCAAGCTTACAAAAATCAGTGATGCTTTAAGCAATAATTCAAAAGCAATTACAGGAGGACATGTTTCTCCCAATACTTTCACTGAACAAGGCAAATTATTACTAACTGCTATTAAAACAGCAACAAATGAAAAAAATGAAATTGATGAAGCAAAATTAGTTGAAACTTTAAGCTCAAACCCTAATGTAAGAATTGGTACTAAGTTTTTAAAAGTTGCACAAGCGTCAATTCAAGGTGAAAGCAAATCTCATAACCCGCTTATTCGCGCTTCTTTATCAAAAGTACCTACTGATAAAAATGATAAGCCAAGTGGTGAAGCAATCATCACAAGATTTTTTAAGAATGGAGCCATTCAGTTTCCAGCAGAAAACAGCAGAGCTTTTAAATCAGGTGTCTTAGATGAAAAAGAAGCTGAGGCTTTAGCGATAAAAATTCAAAATTTTGAAGAAAGGACTCTTCCAGCTTTGGAAGCAGCAAAAGCTGGACAAAAAACAGAAGAAGGCAAAATACAAGCTGATAAAAATATACAGCTAGCTTTTAATAAATTAATAGCTAATCTCAGTCCTGCTGAGCAAGGATGCTTGAATAAGATAGTTCGATCAGAAGGAAAAAAAGCAGCAGATAAAACCAGCCCTTTTAAAGACATGAACATGGGTGGGATTACAGCGAAAGCATTTCCATTTTTAATAGGTGGTGGACTTTTAGGTAAGTTTGTTAAGCGTCCTAGTTTGGGAATACTTGCTGGAGTAGCCGCTAGTCTTTTTTCATTATTAGCTTTTGTACCTAAAGAATTTAAAGATGTTATTAGAGAGCAAGCTTTAAATTTCCTAGACGGGAATGTTGAGTCTGCGCAAATTAAAGATTTTGCAACTAATCTTATAAACAAACAATTAGTTTAATAGACATAGAAAAAGATTTTTGACAAGTTAGTTTTTGAAAAATTTAATCATCTTTAAGGAACACTCGCTTCCTGAAATGATTTTTCTATCTTATTTTTATTTAATAAAAAGATTAACAAAGAAGCTCATTTTTTCTTTACAGTTTTGGCTTTTAGATGTATTTTCTTATACATGGCATTGAACATTCAATTCCAAAATTTAAATAGAGCTAATTCTGAAATTCTAAAGGCATTTAACTCACAAGCAGCTGCAAAAGCTCTTGAAGCGTTCCAGCCGCTAGAGGCTAAAGAAAGAGCCCGCGCGAAACTTCGCGCACTTCAGCGTTTAAAAGCCGAGTCTAAATCTTTATCGCTTGGTGATATTAACCTTAATGAAAGCTCGCTAGCTAGCGCTTTAGCTAAGTCTGAAGGTGCTGAGCTGCAGGCGATGCTAAATCTTCTATCTTCCAGAATGATTCAACAGAATAAAAACACTATTCTTGAATTTATAGAGAAGAAAGAGACTAAAAAAGCTGCTAGAAAGAGCACTAAAAAGAAAAAAGTCACTTCTAAGAAGAAAAAGAAAGAAACTGCTCAGAAAAAGACTAAGAAGACTAAGAAAAAAGATAAGAAGCTTGTTGACGAGATAGTTAAGTCTGTAGAAGACTATCTAGAGAATGTTAAAACAAGAATGCTTAAGCTTTATGATGGTGTTCTTGATGCTGTATCTATGAAGAATATTCGTAAATTCTTTGAAGAGAGTATTAAATCAGTTAAAAAATATCTATATGAAGTGCCAGTTGAGTTCTTAGATGAAAGACTTGTAACTCCTATCTTCAACTTCCCTAGTCAGCTTAAAAACCAGATCGATAAAACAATAGATAATCTTTCTCAAAAAGATGAGAAACGTACTTTTACAGCTAAAGAAATCAGAGGCATATTAAAGAGCTCTATTGACACTGTAAGAGATGAGTTTAATGATGTTTTAGAAAAATCTATTCAGGATTTAGACCAAAACCTTCAATCTAATATTGAACAAGAAGAGCTTGAGAAAAAGACATGGAAACCTCAAGTTATTGTTAACCAGTCTGTTAAAGAAGTTAAAAAGAAAATCCACAGAGCTTAGACAAAGAAGAATTTTTATTTTCTCGATTTATTCCACTTTGAGAAAGTATATTTTGAGTGTATAATGGCAAGCTTTAAGCCCAGTCCATTATGCAAGAAACCTAGTCTGATAAAGAATTTATAGAAGAAAGTAAAGATTGACTTTAAAAAAGCTTTTAGATAACTCTTTTCGTAAGAAGGTAGACCTTTATTAAACAGTTTGCCGTATTTAAGAAAAGCCGTTTCCATTTCTTTAACATTTTTATATGAATGGTGGTCTAAAGGAGTATCAAGCGTGCTAACAAAATCTAAAAAACTTTTAGTATGCACGCCCGTGCGTGGATCAATGAGTTCAACACTTTCATGCACGTAGGCTTCAGCAAATCTTCCTAGCTCTTTTCTAAACAATCTAAGTTGGTAATCGGGATAGTAACCACCAAACCTTATAAATCTATCTCCCACATAAAGCTTGCGCGCAATTTTATAACCATTAATAGGAACGCCCTCAGGAGAGTATTCTATAGAATCACTTGTCCAAATAGCTAAATTTTTTATTTCTTCAATTAAAGCATCAGGGATGACTTCATCAGCATCAAGACTTAAAACCCAATCATTAGTGCAAAGAGAAATTGCGTAGTTTTTCTGTTTAGCATAGCCTTGCCAGTTGTGATGCTCAACTCTATCACAATATTTTTCTGCGATTTCTACTGTTTTATCTTTACTGCCAGAATCAACCAAGACAAGCTCATCAGCTAATTTACGAGCTTGCTTCAAGCACTCTTCAACGATTTGTTCTTCGTTTTGTGCAATTATACAAATTGAAAGTCCTTTTGACATAGACCTAGCTATTGTATCGTTTTTAGCCTGATTTAGACATTTTGCTACAATATAAGGCTTCTAGCCCCAAAGATGGAGAAGTGTCCGAGTGGCTTATGGTGCATCCTTGGAAAGGATGTGTGGCAGAAATGTCACCGGAGGTTCGAATCCTCTCTTCTCCGCCATTTACAGCACAGTAAATATAAATACCATTTCTGATTTCAAATAAGGTCTAGAATATATTAGTGCCTCAAAAGTTCATCAAATCATTAATATCAAAATGGCTCGAGAATAAAAATACTACTTTAGCAGCAGCTATAGCTTTTTATACTCTTTTTTCTTTTTCACCTATCTTAGTTATTTCAGTAAGTTTAATTAGCTTATTCGTTGGTGAAGACACTGCAAGGCAAGAAATTATTTCTTTAGTCCAAAACAATATCTCACCACAAGCAGCAAGTATTGTTGAAACAATTTTTGGAACAACAACTACAAAAGATTTTTACGCGTCATTAATAAGTTTCCCAATCCTTCTATATGCTTCAGCAATTGTTTTTGCAGAACTAAGGCACGCATTCAATCAGATACTAGGTTTTGAAGAGCTTACAACTCAAAAAGAAAAAATCATAGATTTTATACGCGGTAAATTAAAAGCGATTTTTCTAGTTTTCTGCACAGGATTTTTATTTCTATTCACTCTATTTACAGATATTGTTATCAATCTTTTAGACAAACCACTTGAGGATCTTCTTTCAATAAGACTAAGCACTATTTACTTTTTAAATGACTTAATCTCATTCGTGCTGATCACACTAATCTTCATAGGTCTATTTAGATTTCTCCCTACCAAAAATTTATGCTTTGTAAGTTTGATTTCCGGTTCGTTAGTAAGCTCTCTTTTATTTATGCTTGGTAAAAATTTGCTTGCCTTATATTTATCATCAGCAATGATCACTTCTTTTTATGGCAAAGCTGGATCCTTAGTGGTAGTGATACTTTGGGTCTACTATTCAGTCCAAATGCTGCTTCTTGGGGCTGAGGTATCAAATTACCTAGAAGAAAGAATTCACAAAAGACTGACCAACAATCTCTAAAAGACTATAATTAACGGGTATGAAAAATCTGATTGCAGCGATACTTTTTGCACTTATTTTAAGCTCTTGTTCAAAATTAAATATCAGCTCAAAAGCTAACCGAGAACTTTTTGCTGTGCACATACATGGAGACTGGTGCAAAACTTGCAATAAAATAGACACTGTTATCCACTCTCTTGAACCCTTTTTTAAAGAAAATCCAAAAGTTAGCTATGTGGTTTTTGATGAAACAAATGAACAGACTGTAAAGGAATCTGCAGCGCACGCAGCGAAGCTTGGTTTAACTGATCTTTTCGAACACGAGAGACATACTGGCGAGCTTTTATTTGTTGATAAAAAATCTAAAAAAATACTCACTAAGTTTTACGGCATAGAAGACAGCGAAACTTATAAGGATGCTGTTTCCAAGCTACTTATAGGCAATAATGTTCAAAGTATATTAAAAGCTCCAAAAGAATACTTCTTGTCTAAACCCCCTCTTGAAGAAATCAAAAAAGCAAAATTATATGTAATAGATATTCATCATGATATGTGTGGGAGCTGTGAAGTAACAGCACCTATCTTTGAAGATGTCGCGAGAAGATATTTAAAAAATAACCAAATATCTTTCTTTACTTTTGATCTTTCAACACCTAGAACAGTTGATGACACCCGCAAACTAGCTGAGGCTCTTGGCATTAATAAGATCTACGAGAGTCAAAAGCATACTGGAGAAGTACTTTTTGTAAATGCAATGAAAAAAGAAATCATCGACAGGCTAGTTATGGAAGAAAACAAAAGAACTTATTATAAAAAGATCCGCTCTTTACTTAAAGAAATTTAAATCAAAGAGAAGCGGGACCAAAAGATAAAGGTAACAGCTCACTAATCTTTGCAATAGTGATTTTACTTTTATCACTATTTGACATTATCACTTCAAGATCATGTTTAGAATTTGTCCCAGCTTCAAAGATAAGCTGGCGGCATGATCCACATGGTGATGTAAGTTCCTTGCAATCATGATCTTTATGCTTAGCAATAATTGCTATTGCTTTAAAGCTTTTTATACCCTGGGAGTTTGCCGCTGTCAAAGCTACTCTTTCAGCGCAAGTACACAAGCCATAAGAAGCATTTTCATAATTCGTTCCAGCAACTAGATCTCCTTCACTAGAAAGCAAGGCAGCACCTACAGAAAATCTTGAATAAGGACTATAAGAATTTTGCAGAACGGTTTCTGCAGAATCTAAAAGTACTTTATATTCATCACTTAAATCTTTATATAGTTTAGTTTCCATAATCATGAGTCTATAAGTACATTGTAGATCAGAATTTGGGATTCATCCTTCCTCAATTAGACCTGCTAACATAGACCTATGTCTAAATATTTACTTAGCTTAATCGCAGCTTTTCTTTTAGTATCATGCTCGCCAGCAATTGTTGATGGTCAGCATTATGAATACAATAACACTAAGTTATTTTCAGGTTTAGTTGACTACACTTTGCCAAATACTTGGGAAAAAGAACAGCCATCTAGCCAAATGCGACTTGCTCAGTTCAATCTTCCAGGCGAAGAAAAGTCAGAAGACGCTGAGCTTGCAGTTTATCTCTTTCCTGGAATGGGAGGCTCAATAGACGCTAATCTTCAACGCTGGTACAAACAATTTGAACAAAAAGACGGGAAAGACTCTGCAGAACTTGCAAATAAAGAACACTTTAATATTGGGAAAATACCTCTAACTAAAATATATTTAACAGGCACTTATCTTCAAAGCAAAGCACCCATGATGATGCGTGGACCAAAAGTTAAAAAGAAAAACTACGCAATGCTAGCTGCTATAGCTGAGACAGAGGAAGGACCTTGGTTCTTCAAGGCAATTGGTCCTCAAAAAACTATCGAGCAGCATCGCAGCGACTTTGATACTTTTGTAAACTCTTTTAGGCTTAAATAGCATTACTTATAATTAATGTATACAAATAGCAGCCAGCTGGCCAAAAAGCTAGAATATAGATGATGGTTGAAGCTCTTTTAATAACTATAGTAGTGCTGGCTCTTGCAGTCTTAGGCATTTTAATAATGATGCTAAATAAGTCTAAGAATAATAATCTTGGTGAGCTGACTAAGCACCTTCAAGACTTAGAAAGAACCCAAGAAAAGCTAGAAAAAGCTCTTAAAGACGAGATTGCACGGAACAGAGAAGAAAGTAATTCTTCAGCAAAACAAAACCGCGAAGAGATTGGAAATTCTTTTAAATCATTAAGTGAAACTCTTTTTAGTAGCCTTAGTAGTCAGCTAAAAAATATTTCCGGCTCACAAAAAGACCAATTAGAGCATTTCTCAAGAAACCTCTCTAGTTTCAATGATGCTGTAACAAACCAATTCACAAGTTTTAATAAAACAATTAACTCTCAGCTCACAAATACTAGCCAAAGCAATAATGAAAGGCTCGATAAGATGCGTGAAACTGTTGCAGAGAATTTAAAAAATTTACAGCACGAGAACATGCAAAAGCTAGAGCAAATGCGAGCGACTGTAGACGAAAAACTTCACGCTACTTTAGAAAAAAGACTAGGGGAATCTTTCAAACAGGTTAGTGACAGGCTTGAATTGGTTCACAAAGGCTTAGGTGAAATGCAAAACCTAGCGACTGGTGTTGGTGATCTTAAAAACATTCTTAGTAATGTAAAAACCAGAGGTACTTGGGGTGAAATTCAGCTTGGCAACTTGCTTGAGCAAGTACTCAGTGCTGAGCAGTACGAGAAGAATGTCGGCATAAAATCAAACACTACAGAAAGAGTAGATTTTGCTATTAAACTTCCAGGGAAAGCTAGTGCTGGAGAGTCTCCGGTCTGGCTACCAATCGATGCTAAATTTCCTCAAGAAGATTATCAAAGGTTGATTGACGCGCATGACAACGCAAATCTTCCTGCTGCAGAAGAAGCGAGCAAGCAGCTAGAAAATAGAATTAGGCTCGAGGCTAAAAGTATTAAAGAAAAATACATAGACCCTCCAAACACTACTGACTTTGCAATTCTATTTTTACCAATCGAAGGCCTTTATGCTGAAATAATTAGAAGGCCTGGTCTTTGCGAAAAACTCCAAAGAGAGCATCGCATAATAATTGCGGGACCAACTACCTTAACTGCTCTTCTAAACAGCTTGCAGATGGGCTTTAGAACTCTAGCAATTGAAAAACGCTCCAGTGAAGTTTGGACACTATTAGCTGCTGTTAAAACTGAGTTTGGTAAATTTGGTGATATCTTAGAAAAAACTCAAAAGAAACTTCAAGAAGCAAGCAATACTATAGATACTGCCGCGAGAAAGTCTAGAACTATTGAAAGGAAACTTCAAAATGTCCAAGAACTTCCAGGCGTTGAACCAGAAACAGCACTTTTAGAAAATATTAAAAACTAATCACTTTGCTATAATTGATTAAACGAGAATAATCATATGCAAATCAAACCTTTTCAATTAGAGGAATATTACGCTAAGTATGAGTTTAATACTAAGTATATGCTTAGCAGCTCAGACTGCGAGTCATTTACAGTAAGTGAACTTTTAGACTTTGCTCCAAATTATAGAGATGAATTCGAAAAATTATCACTCGCTTATACTGAAGCTCCTGGTGGCATAAAGCTTCGAGAAGAAATTAAAAAATTATTTACTAGCATAAACACTAACGAGATTATTGTTCATGCAGGAGCAGAAGAAGGTATCTTCACCTTTATGAACTCAGCTTTAAAAGCTGGTGATCATATAGTAGTTCAGTATCCTGCTTACCAATCCTTATATGAAATAGCAAAGAGTATTGGCTGCGAAATAACAGAATGGCAAATGTCAGAAAGCAATGACTGGAAACCTGACCTAAATGAACTAAAAACATCTATAAAGCCAAATACTAAAGCAATTATCATTAACACTCCACATAACCCCACAGGTTTTCAATTCTCTAAAGCTGACTTTGAGAAAATTATTGAAATAGCTAAGTCTAATGATCTTTATCTTTTCTCTGATGAAGTGTATAGATTTTTAGAATACGATAAGAAAGATCGTTTACCTGCTGCTGCTGACTTATACGAAAAAGCGGTTTCACTTGGTGTAATTTCTAAAAGCTTTGGTTTAGCCGGTTTAAGAATCGGTTGGATAGTTTCTAAAGATAAAGAACTTATGGATAAGATCAGTTCTTTTAAACACTACACTTCTATTTGCAATAGCGCTCCTAGTGAGTTCTTGACAACTATTGCACTAAGGCATAAAGAGGAATTAATCAAAAGAAACCTTGAGATTATTAACGCTAATCACAAAATTCTAGATGAGTTCTTCACAAAACATCAAAAATATTTTAATTACAAAAAACCAGTAGCTGGCTCTATAGCTTTCCCAAGTTTAAAAGGAGAGCTTGATTCTGAAAAATTCTGTGTAGATTTAATCCAGAAAAAAGGTGTCTTACTTTTACCCAGTACATACTATAATTACGGGAATAAGAATTTTCGTATAGGCTTTAGCCGCAAAAACATGCCTGAAGCACTTTCAAAATTTGATGAATATATTAACGAAGCTAATCTTGGTGATGAAATGGTAGCTGAGGGCAGATTTGAACTGCCGACCTGTGGGTTATGAATCCACCGCTCTCACCAACTGAGCTACTCAGCCGAACCTCCTAATATTGACATGTGATATATGCTTTTAACAAGTAAAGCATATTTGAAATCAACCTATTTAATAGTCTTTTAATAGCAATACATTTATGCCGCATTAAGATATCTACGACTATAGCTCACATGGTGATCTAGTCTTTTACTTACTAGGTTATCAATTGCTTCAATAATCTTAGGTTTCTCGCCACTAATACTAGGAAAATCTAAAAGTCCTACTCTTTCTTTATCGCCGTGCTTCCTAGCTAACTTCAGCCAATTGGCTTCAACGTAGTCATAAGCTTTAGTTGATTGGACGTTAGTATTAGTTGTCTTATTTTTGGTACTTAAAGCCCTAATACTATCTCTAATTGGAGCAATTTCTTTAAATTCTTTCATAAGCTTATTCTTCCACTTAGAGAATTCATTGATTGATATATCTTCTGCAGGATCAGCTTTAAACTCATCACTTGGAGATTGGTAGAAGATATGTTTAAGGTTTAAAATGTTTCGAATTGCTGAAAACTCTAGCTTCGCATTAGAAATTTCAGAAGACTTAAATCCATTTTCAAGCAACAGACTTTCATTATCCCTATCCACTGGAGTCAGTGCATTTAAAGCATTTACGCATTTATAGAATTTAATCAGCGCCCTAGCACCGGCTCGCCCCTCAGATGTTCTGAGTTGATCATCCCCAAAAAGTATATGACCATTGCTAATATCCGTTTTATTTTTTGAAATATTTGATATTAATTTTTTAAAGGAACTTAGCGAAGACCTGTCTTCAACAAGACTATAAGCAAGTCTTACATAGAGACCATATTTAGGGTGAGCATTGTAAAATTTAGAGAAAATATATCTAAGTGTTCCTGATTTTAAATTATGGCTAGATGCCATAAAATCTATTTGCTTGGAATGTTCTCCTTCATAAGGGTGTTCTAGTTTTACTCTAAGGTTATCGAGGAAAGTTTCAAAACTTTCTCCATTTTCAGCAAAATTAGAAATTCTAGATATTTCCCTAGCAAGTCCTGATGTTTTTTTAAGAAGAGATTTGATCAGTATTTTTTTAACTTCAGGTGTCCCTTGAAGCTTGTACATTTCAAGTATAATATTTGGATCAATATCAATCACCTTATCAATAAACTTTCTAATACCAGCTATTTTATATTTCCCTTCAGGGAATTGGGCAATAGTTTGCTCAAGCGGGTAATAATATTTAACAAGCAAATTCTCAAGATCACTATGCGCCTCATCATCAGTCGCAGCAATAAATCTATCTGGATCGTCTAAAGTTCTTTCGATCATTTCTCCAGTAAATCTTTCAAGATCATTGACATAATTATTCACTTGCTTAGAGTGCATGTCTAGAATCTTTTCGTACAAGCTTGGTGATAATTGCTTAAGCTTTGTTAGAAATTTTGAATTAAAGAAAATTGAAAAAAGATTCCTTCTATATCCATAAGAATCACTTAAAAAATTCTCCTTTCTTGAAGGTGTTTGTAGAGTTTTCAATGCTAAATAATAAAGCACAGCGCCAAGCTCAGGTGCTGTATTAAAACCACCTGTCAAAGAAAAGCTTTTCTTTAAAAATTTCAAAAAGTAGTCAAAAGTAGCTCCGTCAGAAAAAATCTCATGTAGCTGCAAAGAAGGGAATTCTTTTCCACTAGAGTCCCGCAAAGTATCACTAAGCCTTTTAATAAAAACTTGGAATCGGTTGAAAGCCAAATGACTATCCTCTCCAGAACTGTAAATATCTTGCCAATCAAAGCTCATGCGAGAAAGCCTTGTCAAAAGATCAATGTTCCTCGCCATGTTAGCAGGCTTAGATGTATCCATAATCTCTTTAACAAAATTGTTCAAGAAATCAACTCGATTATACTTTTGCATATAATCCTTAACATCAAAATCTTTACCTAAGAGCTTTTGCAAAGCTCCAATTTTTTGATTAAACAAATCTTTTTGAGCTTCCCTAGTCAGACTTCCATACTGCTTGAATCTAGATTTATATAAATCCTGCTGCCAGAGAGTTGAATATAGATGCTTTGCATCAACACTCTTTTTTGAATACATTGAATTTACTAAAGCAAAAAGCTCTGTTTCTAATATCCATTTTCTAAAAGTAAGAAGGTTGTTTTCCTTAAAGATGGACGTAGGCTCAAAACCACAAATTGATTTCACAGACTTGCGTTCAACAATCTCTTTAAAGCTTTTAACTCTATCTATCTCATCTTTGATACGCAAATTTCTAATATATTCCTGATTACTTAAAAGTCCAGAGTAAGTCTCAAGCAAGGCATTATCATCTTTATATGCAGCTTTCAAGAAATCTGCGATTGCATGAATTTTATCTTCTCTATCTTTTAGCTTTCCTTTATTCAAAGAATCTGGATTGGAGACTAAGTAAATAAGGACTTTAAGGATGTTAACTATCCATTCTGAAGAAATCCCATGTAAAGTATCGTAATTAGTTAAATTAATAGAACCTTTTTCATCAGTATAAAGTGCCGCTTGTCTATTTGCATAAACCACGGTAATTCGATTCATAAAATTCTTCAACCTTTCAGGTCTAACAGAAAGTATTTTCCCAAAATCAAGTTCTGATTTAGTGCCTTTCTTGATAAAAATATTTTTATACTCTTCTTCAAAGTGAATCTGCGGTTTTGGTGAAGCCTGTAAGCCAAACTTTGAGATTAGAACCAAAAGTAAAATGTTTTCTTTATTAGATCTTAAAGATCTAGCGTAATCAATATTCCCTAGCTCTGCAGGCTTCTTCTTCAAGGTTTCTTCCATCCCCTCAAGCCCTTTCACAAAGTACTTGTAAGCTTCAAGGGAAGAGGCTGCAAGTTCAGTTGTCACGCTTTTAATAAACTGAGAGTAAGTAATATCTCCTCTTAAAATAACTCTCTCTTTAAGCTCTTCATCTTCACAAACGCTTTCAATTAAACCAAGAACATGCCTGATATAGGAGTTCACAAAATCCTTAGGGTCTTTAAGTATTCTCTCTGTATAACCTCTTAATCGCCTAGATTGAATAATATTGAAAATACCGAGGTAATGGCGCTCATTATTTTTAATACCTAATAAAGCAGGTAAGTCAATTGACTTATTAATATCAACCAAAGACTTTTTAACTTTTATTAAAAAATCGTTGCCTTTTATTTCTTCATTTCGGACAAGCTCATTTAGCTTAGATTTAATAAGTCCTTTTTTTGAGTTCAAAAGATAATCAATCGATTTTTTTAATTCCAAAACTCCATCATCGACTTTACCAAAATTTAGACCTGAACTTTTCAGGGTGAGGATCAAAGCGTCCCTGAACTCTTTAAAAAGCTTCACAGACTGCCTTACTTCTGGAGGATAAAGATGACCATATTTCTTAACCCCCTCCTCTGAGTAAAGCCTCATTTTATCTTTGATAACTCTAGACTTTTCTCTAAGACCTAATAAATAGTACTTGAGATAATTAATGTCAAGGTCATTATCAATCCTAGATTTACCATCAAGCTTTATTACAAAAGTTCTATCTTCGTCTGCAGGGTCTTGAATCCTAAGGTCCTTTGTTACAGGATCATATTGAAAAACACTAAGAAGATTTTCGGCAATATTATCCAAATTTTCAATATGATCAATCTTAAGTTGTCTTTCTGCTGGGAAAATAATATCATTTAGAATCCCTAGAACAAACTGGTTTCCTTCTTGACCTTGATTATCTTTCCAAAGCTCTCTACATCTTCTAGTGTAAAAATCTATACCTTCAGTAATTCCTGACAGTGCATGAGTTTCATTTTCATCTAACTCTTGTTTATAGTAAGCAGGGCTAAAAGCACGTGCTTGTTCACTTTCTAAAATATTGGGATTATCTAGATACTCATCTTCAATTTCCCCGGAATCATCTAAATACTCAGCATCATAATACTCAAGTTCCTGGGCTTCTGCTTCTTGCTCCTGGACTTTCTTTCCTGTTACCCAATTCCAGCCACGCTGAAAGACTGAAGCTTTTTTGGCCTCTGGGCTTGCTATTGCAGGACTGGTATTAACTCCAACTATAATTAGACTCCTAAGTTTCTATCTAATAAATACATTTTAGCAAACTGTATTTATTAATGTTTTTTAGATTTTTAGCAAGAAAACATACTAGAATAGTAAAGGACTATGACTGAAGAAAGCTCAAAACACAAGTATTATCTAGAATCTGAAGGTTTGATCAGTCGAAATCTGGTCAAATCAGAATTATGTCATAACAATAATGAAGGCATTAATTTTATCTCATTTTCGAAGCCAGATATCAAGGTGGGAGCCAATTTTAGCAATATTAACAGCACTCAGAGAAACACCGTTTTAGCTAAAGATGGACAGTTTATTTGCCTAACTGAGCATTTTCTAGCTGCTTGTAGCCTAATGAACGTTAATCATGTCAATCTTGGTTTATCAGAAGATGAGTTACCTTTTGGTGATGGTTCAGCAAAACTTTGGGTGGATTTTTTTCAAAATAATAACTTAGGTGGGAAAATTCAAAACTCCTCAATAAAACTTAAAGAAGAAATTTTAGTTCAAGATGGAGATAGATACATTAAGGCAGTGCCTGCTGAGAATTTTAAAGTGACTTATGAACTTGACTGGGATCACCCTAAGGTTGGGAAGCAAGATTTCACCTGGTCGCTTAATGATGATGTTTATGAGATCGCAAACGCTCGAACTTTTAGTAATGAGCTTGAAAATAAAATGCTTGGTCTCGATGGTTGGATAGTAGGATTAACAGAAGATGGATTTTCTATGCCATTACTTTTTGACAATGAGCCAGCAAGGCATAAAGCTTTAGATCTTGTTGGTGATCTATACTTATCTGGCATTAATCCACTAGATATTAGAATGCATATAACTAGCCATAAAGGTGGTCACGAACTAAATAGCAAAATGGCAAAAGCACTATCAGAGAAGTTTTCAAAAAAAGTTAAAAAAAATAAGTCAGCGTCTATTGTCGCCGCAATCATGATTTGCTTCTTTAGTTTTTTTAGCCCAGTAAAAGCAGAAGATTTTTCAGTTAAAATCTCCGGTTCACAATTAAAAGATTTATCAGCGCTTGAACTAAAATTTACTTTCGAACCTACTGATTCACTTAGACTGGGTGAGGATTTTTATTTAAAAGACACAAAAACTCATTTCAAAACCGTCGATATGAAAAATTCGATTATAAGAATGTTTTTTGCCGAAGAATTAAAAGAAGAGTTAACTATAATTGGTGCCTTCAATAGAAAAAATTTCAAAGGCAAGCCGAATGTTTCAATTGAAGAAATTAATTACATATCTAAACTCGGTACAGAAATAGTTGAGAATGATTTTAAGACAGAACTTAGCATTCAGAAGGGCGAAGAAGTTTTACCTTTTGTTGGAATAGTAAAAGCTAATATTTTAGGTCCAGAAGAAAGAATCTTTCAGAATAAAATGTTTATAGCTATCACTGATGTTGAGACTTACGGCTTTGATTTCAATAAATCAGTGAAAAATATTAGAATCAATAATAATAAAGCTAAGTTCCTTAACGAAAATATTGTTGTAGCAATGATAAACCTTGATTCAATACCTTTTGATAAAGAGCTTGCAATAACCTTGGAGCTTGAGGTGGGTGACAAGCATATCAAAAAAACTATTGGGCTTATTAAATTGCTAGAATCTTTATCAAGTTAACTATGAATATCTCAGACAATTTACTAGCACTTTATAACTCTAAAGGAATGCTTGGCCTCTATTCATCTATAGAGAGAAACAAGCTGCTCTCACAAAGAGACATTAGATTCTCTTTAAATAAGCCAAATCAAAATGCTCAAACAAAAGAGCTTCATTTATTACTTGAGCCAAAATTTGCACAATTTTTAGACAGCCTTTTTAAAGCCTTGTCCAAAGTTACAGAAGGTGTGAGCAATATTGGAATAAATATGAGGACTAAACCTGAAGAGGAAGATGACATTGCCACTTCAGTTAGAATTCCGAAAAAGTTTTTACCTAAAGTCAAAGAGCTAGCCAAAGAATTTGAAGACTTTGCTAAAACTAGCCAAAGCTTTGTTTTAAAATACGAACAAGATTTTATGATTTTCCTCCAAGACTTTTTCAAAGAAGTTGGCGGTCTAATAAATGAGACTATTAAAGAAGATGGCAATATCAAGCTAAACTTTATTACTGGAAACACTGAAACTCAAGATAAAAAACCTAGCCAAAAAGGCTACAAGATCAACAAGTCTCAGCACCGCAAGCGTGGTTTAATGAAGTTCTAAAAAGCCGCTCAATAAACGTCACGATGAACGAAGTAAAGCAAGCCAACTGGATCACTTCACTTCGTTCGTGATGACTTATTATTAAAATTGATGACTTATTATTAGAATTGATGACTTATTATTAGAACTTAGTCTACGCTGCTACTAGAGCTGCATTTCCAACTTTTACAGCTAAGTCACACATACGGTTTGAATAACCAAACTCGTTATCATACCAAGCTAGAACTTTAACTTGATTCTCACCAACAGTCATAGTCATAGAGGCATCAACTATTGAAGAATGAGAGTTACCAGCAAAATCGATAGAAACTAGTGGCTCTTCAGTGTAAGCTAAAACACCTTTAAGTTTACCTTCAGCTGCTTTTTTCAGAAGCGCGTTTACTGTTTCTTTAGTTACAGGTTTTTTAGTTGTGAAAACACAATCAACAATAGAAACGTTTGGAGTTGGAACTCTCATAGCGTAACCATTTAACTTACCCTTCAGGTGTGGAAGCACTAGAGCGATTGCCTTAGCTGCGCCAGTTGTTGTAGGTATCATAGACATAGCTGCTGCTCTAGCACGACGTGGATCAGAGTGAGCATTATCTAAAAGTTTTTGGTCAGATGTGTAAGCGTGAATCGTAGTCATGATTCCAGTTTCCACTCCAAACTCATCATCTAAAACTTTTGTTACAGGAGCTAAACAGTTAGTTGTACAACTAGCATTAGAAATGATGTGGTGCTTATCAGGATCGTACTGATCATCATTTACACCCATAACAATTGTGATGTCTTCATTCTTAGCAGGCGCTGAGATAAGTACTTTTTTAGCTCCAGCATCTAAATGTGCTTTAGCTTTTGTACCATCTACGTAGAAACCTGAACATTCAAGAACTACATCTACTCCAAGCCCACCCCAGTTAACTTTAGCTGGCTCGAACTCGTTTAAAAATTTACTTGTGTTTCCATTTACAGTGATCGAATTTTCTGTTGACTCAACTGTGCCAGGAAATGCACCTAAAGTACTATCAAATTTAAGAAGGTGAGCTGAGATATCAGTTTTTGCAACTGGATCGTTAATAGCTATTACTTCTATTTTGTCAGAATAATTTTCACAAAGAACTCTAAATACGTTTCTTCCAATTCTTCCAAATCCGTTAATTCCTACTTTTACTTTTGACATTCTATATTTATCCTTTTTGTTTGCATAGCTGATTATAGCAGCACTAGAGGCTCTTAGTAATATAGATTTATGGATTATTTTATTATTAACAATATGTATTCTTGGCATAAAGATAATTAAATATTTTGTTATTAATATGTATTCTTGGCATAAAGATTTTAATTACTTGTTTTTCGGAGCCTTAGTTTAAAAATGCGTTCTAGCGCTTTATAAATTAACTAAAAAATTACAGTTTAAGAATTAAGCGACGACAGCATTTTTAAACTAAGGCTTCTAAAAACACAGGCTAATGTCTAATAATCTTTATGCTAAGATTTCCGCTATGGGCAAACCAGACATTCCAGATTTTTTCGTAAACCCAAAGAGATTTAACAGCAATTTTGACCCCGATCAGTTTTTGAGTAAAAACAAATACTTACTACTTGGGATCATCTTTGTACTCTTTATATTGCCAAACATGTTCATTCTTGTTGGCGCTGGTAAAAGAGCAGTGGTCTTTAATCGAATTACGGGAATGGAGAAAAGAGTCCTTGAAGAAGGTATTCAGATTGTTGTTCCTATATTAGAGAAAGCAACTGTATATAATGTACGTGAGATCAGCTACCTCTTTAGTGATAAGCCTGAGCGCTCTCGCCAAGGTGCTTTCATCATGGGAAGCTCTATTCATACATTAACTTCTGATGGTCAAAACATCACCATTGATTGTACTGCTCGTGCAAGACCCGACTTTAAAGAACTATGGTGGCTACACCAAAACATAGGTCAAGAAAACTTTAATACCTACGTTAATAAGATTATTGTTCCTATGGTTCGTAGTGTAGTTCGTGAAGTAATTGCTGGATATAACGTAGCTGCAATCTACGGTGCTGACAGAAGAGTTATTGCTGAAAAAATTTCAACTATGCTTGAAGAAAAGTTTAAGCCTTATAAAATAACTCTTTCAGAGTTTCTTTTAGATGAAGTTACTTTTTCTGATGCATACCAAGATTCAATTGAAAAGAAACAACAAGCGCGCATCGAGCTTGATACAAAAGACAACAATATCGTTGAAGAAGAAAACAAAAGAGATGCTGCAATTACTGAAGCTGAAGGTGAAGCTAAAGCAATCTCTCTTAAAGTAAGTGCGCTAAACCAAAACCCTGCTTATCTAAAATTCAGAAAAGCACAAGTTTTTGGTAAAAGAGCAAAGCTAGTTGTTGACGATAGTCTATAAAGATTTATAAGGAGAAAAGATGTCAAGTCTTAAAAACACAAGTACTATGATTATATTTTTAATTGCTTTTGGGCTTATTTCCCAAGCAGTTAAAATCATCCCAGAAGGTAGAACCGGTATCGTATTCGATGCTCTTCAAGGTGGTGTTCAAGAGAAAGGTCTTGGCGAAGGTCTTCACTTTCTCTTACCAGCAGTTCAAAAATTAATTGTTTTTGATACACGAATAATCACTTATGCTTTTAGCAACAATAGGACAGAGCTTACTCTAGGTTCACCAATAATTGCTAAAACTAATGATGGTCAGGTAGTTGGAATCGAAATGTCACTAGTAACTCGTATGATTCCAGAAAAAGCTCCTGATGTTTACCAGAAACTTAGAACTGATTATGAGCCTGTATTAAAATCTAAGACTGGTAAAATTATCCAAGAGGTAATTGCTAGGCACGTTGCTGATGCTCTTTACACAGAAGAAACTAGAAGAGCTGTAACGGAAGAAACGAAAGAATATCTAGCTAAATCTTTTGCCGAATCAGGTTTTGAGCTTAAAGATGTTTTACTTAGAAAGATCGATTTCTCTAAAGAATACATATCTGCAATTGAAGCTAAGCAAATTGCATTGCAAAAAGCTGAGCTTGCTCAAATTAGAAAACTGATTGCTGAAAAAGATAAACGCATAGCTATTATTAGAGGTGAAGGCGAGTCAAGATCTGTAGCTATTAAAGGTAGAGCCGTTCAAGCTAACCCACTAGTATCAGAGCTTGAGTTCTTAGAGACTATTGACAGTACTGCTGGTAAGATCCCAGTAATCACAGGTATTAAGGGCGCAACAATATTAAGCCTAGATAAGCTTTTAAACGGCGTCTAAACCGGACTGGGTGCAAAAGCGCTACAATATTTCTTGTGAAGCAAAGCAAGAAAAAGTCAGCCTCTGGGCTTAGAACTTGGTTACCTGAAGATGTAGAGAAACAAAACTACATTACAGATAAGCTTGTGGAGCTTTATAAGACTTGGGGCTACCAGCCTATCATCATCCCAACTTTAGTTGACATGGATGTTTTAAAGCAAGCTAACGTAGAGTTTAGAGCTAAGACTTTTAAAGTGGTTGATAAAGATGGAGAGCTTTTAGCTTTAAGACCTGAACTCACGCCTTCAATAGCTAAAGCCGTTTCAAGCAGATACAACGAGCTTAAACTCCCGCTTAGACTATATTACAATTCAACAGTTTTTAGACATAGCGGCAAAGCAACTGATGACACTCGCGAGCTTCTTCAAGCAGGCATAGAGCTTATTGGCACAAAAGCTATTCACAATTTTTCAAACTCTGAAATCCTTCACCTGGTAACAGAGTCTGTCGCGCAGTTTGGCGTAAAGGGCTGGAAGCTCGTGATTACTCACAGTTCTATCTGGCAAAAAGTTTTAAATGATTATCCTGACATCGGTCAAAAAGTTTACGAAGCTCTTAATGCTGGCAATTTAGTTGTTTTTGATAAATTAGTTGACAAGAAACATCCTCTAAGAGTTTTAGTAAACTCAAATGATATAGAAGAAGTAGAAAAAGTACTTAAACTAGACCTTAGCTTACTTAAAGAAATTGGCATTCAAGAAAATAGCAGTGTGGTTTTTGACCCTAGTTTATGCCCAGACCTTGACTACTATACAGGGATTTACTTTAATTTATTAGTTCAAGGCTGCGGTGATGTAGTAGCTATTGGTGGTCGCTACGACAATCTTTATAAATCTTTTGGCGTAGATCTTCCAGCTATTGGTTTTGCATATTATGTGCAGAGTTTTTTAACTGTTCTTCAAGAACAAGAGCTTTTCCCTAAAGTTGAAACGGATCATGCAAGCATTGATCCACAAAAAAGCTGGTCAGAGACTTTAGAACTAGCTAAAAAAGAAATCGCAAAAGGTAAACGAGTAAGATTGAATTTAAATAATTAGGAATCAAAGATTCCTTAGGAATAACTAAAAGATGCCAGAAAAAAAGAACAAATTAAGAATTGCTGTTGCCAAAGGAAACCTTTTTACAGAAGGTGTTGAATACCTAAAAAAAATGGGTGTTAACCTTGGTGATTATGATAAACGTAAACTTATCATCCCCACTACTGATCCTGGGCTAGAGATACTTCTAGTTAGAGGACATGATGTGCCCACTTATGTGGATCATGGAGCTGCAGATTTAGGCATAGTCGGTTCTGACGTGGTTCTAGATTCTAAAGCTGATGTGATGCAGCTTAAAGATTTAGAGTTCGCTCCTTGCAAGCTTAGCGTTTGTGCTAAAAAAGGTTTATATAAATCAATCACAGACTTGCCTGCTCATACCAGAGTTGCTACGACCTTTCCTAATATCAGCATGGATTATTTTCATAAGCATGGTATTTCTGTAGAGGTTATAAATCTTTATGGCTCCGTTGAGCTTGGACCACTTACTGAATTAAGTGATGTGATAGTTGATCTTGTTGCAACTGGCAAAACTCTTAAAGAAAATGGGCTTGAAGTAATAGAAGATATTATGGATTGCTCAGCTAGGCTTATTGCTAATAAAGCTAGTTACCGCTTAAATAAAGCTCAGATTAAAGCTTTGCTTAATTAAATAATTGGGGTTTATTTTAACTAGAGTTCAAAAAGCCTTCTAGGCTAAAAATAGCGTTTCAGTTTCAATTGATTTTCACTTCTTTTGCTCGTGCTAAATCTACATTCGATCCAGAGGGAGACAGGCTTGTTTCAATTGTATCTGCTAGTTGGTCATAATTGGATCTCATGTGATTTAGCTACTTCTCAACTTGCGAAAATCTAATTTCAACTACTGAGCTATCTTCAGCCTAGAAGGCTTTCTGAACTGCATTAAAACTAAAATCAATCATTTAAGTTTATCAATTTTCACGTGGAATTAGCTTGTCACTAAAATAACTTCAATAGATGACTTTAGCTTCTGTCAAAGATACTAGCTGCCAAATCATTTGAAGCGCAATTGTTTGCAGTCTATAGTCTTTGCTATTTGCAAGCTTATAGCTCTCTGTGCTGAAAATAGATTTGGCGCTAGTAGATGATGTCAGAAGCAAAGGAATCTGAAACAGTCATTTTAGTGACAAGCTAATTCCAAAGTGAAAGCTGAGATAAAACCCAATTATGTTATACAATTAATCATGTGACTGAAGTAGAAAAATTTATTGAAACCATAAAACTCCTGCGCACTCCAGAGACTGGATGCCCTTGGGACCTTGAGCAAACTCACGCTAGTTTAAAGCGCTATATGCTTGAAGAGTCTTATGAATGCTTAGAGGCTATTGATGTCGTCACTAAAAATCCTAATGAAAAAGCTATAACTGATCTTAAAGAAGAATTAGGTGATATGCTTCTTCAGGTTCTTTTACACTCACAAATAGCTGATGATAATGGTCATTTTAATATTGAAGATGTAGCTAAACTTTGCAATGACAAAATGAGAAGCAGACACCCACATGTTTTTGATCCAGCAATTGAAAAAGCTAAAAATGTAGATGATGTTCATAAAAACTGGGACGCTGCTAAAGCAAAAGAAAAAGCAAGCCGCAAATCTATCTTTGAAGGAATTCCATCTGAAATGCCAGCACTTGCTAGAGCTTGGAAAATCTCTAAAAAAGCAGTGAAAGAAAGTTTCGAGTGGGACACTGAAGAGCAGCTTTGGGGACAATTAGACTCTGAGTTTATAGAACTTAAAGAAGCGCTTCATGACTATGAAGCTTTTAACAAAGAGATAGATGAAAAAACTAAAGCTGATCCTAGTTATTCTCAGAAGCCCGAAGTAGGCGCTGAAAAAGATAAACGCAAAACTGAGATGGAGCTTGAGCTTGGTGATATTTTATTTACCACAGTCAATATCGCTCGCTGGTTTAAGATAGATCCTGAAGATGCTTTACGCATGTGCAATGATAAGTTCATTACCAGATTTGATGCCATGGTTGAGATTGCTAAAAATGGTGCTAACAAAAAGCTTTCAGATTATAATAGTGCTGAACTTTTAGAGCTTTGGCAGAAAGCAAAGAAAGCCACGCAAACTGTCATCACGAACAAAGTGAAGTGATCCATAGATTGCTTCGCTACACTCGCAATGACATTTCATCATGATAAACTTTATCTATGCCAAAGCACTTCCTCAGCATCAATGATTTCAGCAAAAAAGAGCTTTTAGAGGTCTTAGATCTTGCTAGCAAGCTTAAAAAAGAAACTAGAGCTGGCAAAGATCAGACCAAACTTTTAAAGGGGAAATACCTTGGTATGTTTTTTGAAAAGCCCAGCCTGCGTACTCGCATAAGTTTTGAAGTGGGTTTTAAACAGCTTGGCGGGCAGACTGTAGTTCTAAAGAATGATGAAGTAGGTCTAGGAAAAAGAGAGGCTGTCAGTGATGTAGCCAAAGTCCTTTCTAGATATCTTGATGCGATCATGGTCCGCACTTACTCACAAGACGTAGTTAAAGAGCTAGCTCAAGAAGGATCTATTCCAGTCATAAATGCCCTTACTGATGAAGAGCACCCATGCCAGATAGTTGCAGATTTACAAACTATAAAAGAGCATTTTGGTAATTTGAAAAATCTAAAAATTGCTTATATCGGTGATGGTAATAATGTAGCTAAAAGTTTAATGCTAGCTTGCACAAAACTAGAAATAGAATGCGTGATAGCTTGCCCTAAAGGTTTTGAGCCAGAAGATGAATACTTATCTGATTACGCTAAAGTAGATCACGGAATAGGCGATGCTTGCAAAGGCGCTCATGCACTCTACACAGATGTTTGGGCAAGTATGGGTCAAGAGAAAGAAGCTCAAGAAAGACGCGAACATTTTTCTGGCTACCAAATCAATAAATCTCTTTTAGAACTTGCTGATAAAAAAGCTATAGTACTTCACTGTCTTCCAGCACATAGAGGTGAAGAAATCACAGATGATGTTATGAAATTGCACGAAAAACATATCTTCGAGCAAGCAGAAAATCGCATGCACGCACAAAAAGCTATCTTATGTAAATTGCTCAAATAAACTTTTAAATTAGAAACAAGCTGTAGCAGGACTATGCATCTGCACATCATCACCAGCACCATTACAGAAACAATAGTAATCGCTAGTGTTGTTATAAAAAAGTGTACCCTCAGGGAAATCAGCTGCACCACAAGGGTCAAGAGTCAACAAATCACCTCGAATTCCACCATCAACTTCTAACGTTGAGCCAGGAGTGATAGTGCCTATCCCCACTCTTCCAATAGTGCCAGCACCCGTTCCAGGACCAACATGCAAAGTAGGAATAGTACTATTAAAGCCTATACCTAAACTACTACCGGTAGTCACATCCATTCTGTTAGAACCAGCACCTTCACCTATAGCTATTGATCTTGAGCCACTAGCACGTACAAATCTACCAAGTGCAATTGTAGAAGCATTATTAGCTCTACTATTTAAACCCATTGCTATAGATTCAGAACTAGTAACTTGGTTACTTGATCCTGCAGCAAAAGAAGATGAACTTGAAACATTATTACTTTGCCCAAAAGCAAAAGACGCAAAATTACTTGCAGTATTATTTGAACCAGAAGCAATTGAGTGAGAACCACTTGCATTATTAAACTGTCCATTAGCAAAAGAGTTCTGACCAGTTACTGTATTATCCGTACCAAAAGAGCCTGAAGAAAAACCTAAAGTATTCCACTGAGTGCCTGTTGCCACACCAGCTCTAAAAGCACCGCCTCTACTTTTATCAAAAAGCATACGTGCATCATGACTAGCATCACCATCATCAAGCAAACTATCGGAGCCAAAAACAAAATCATCTGTAGCCAATGCACCTGGACTATTTGAGCTTATATTTGCAGTAGTTGAAAAAGCTCCACTCCCTGCTGGTCCTGCTGGTCCCGCAGGTCCTACTGCCCCTGCTGCTCCAGGAGCTCCAGTCAAACCTCGAGGTCCTTGCAATGAGCTTTCTACTCCATCCACTCTAATAATAATTGATCCTTCTTTAGCTACAAGTTTTACTTCTTTGCCTTCTTCATCTTCTAATTTTAAAGACGTAGCTCCACCCGGTTCATCATCCAAGAGTCCTTCTGGGGCGAAGAAGAAAGGTCCAAGAAATTCCGCTTTGTTAGATTTTTTAGTTCTATTAGCTTTTATAAACATTCCTGGATTGCCGTTATCATCAGCATCCAAGGCTAAAATCATAGAACCTTTTTTTCTCTTTCTAATTATGGGTCTATTTAAATCAGCCGGGCTAGCAATAAAAGTACTTGCTTGCTTTCTTTTAACTTTTCTATTTTCCGCACGAACTGCTATAAGTTCTTCTTCAGAACTATCATAGAGATCTGCAGATACAGAAATTTGACTACTGCATAGTAGCATTAATAATATTAAAGGGACGCATAAAAATCGCATCTGTACTCCTCTTAATTTGAATTAAAACACTCATATCATATAATGGTTAAGCTCTGGTTAAGGAGCTCAAAAGTCACATCTGCAAAGTAGAATCAGGTCTTAATCTACAGTAAAGCCTTGGCGCATTGTGTTTTCTGTAATTGTTTTTTCTTTCATGAACTGAAGAAGATAATTAGGACCACCAGCTTTAAAGCCAATACTGGAAAGCTTCATTCCACCAAAGGCCTGACGTCCAACAATTGCTCCAGTGCAATGGCGGTTAATATAGAAATTACCAACCTCAATATCACGGCTTACTTTAGCTATATTTTCTGGGCTACGAGAGAAAAGTCCTCCAGTAAGACCAAAGCGAGTGTTATTAGTAATTTCAATAGCGTCTTCAATATCACTAGCTCTAATCACCGAAAGTACGGGACCAAAAATTTCTTCCTGTGAAAGCCTAGAATCTGGTAGAACATCTGCAAAAATACTTGGCGGTAAAAAGAAACCATCTTCAGGAACCTTGCCTTCATAGATCTTAGGACCCATAACCATTGTTGCTTCTTTTTTCCCTATCTCAATATATTCTTTTACTTTATTATGTGCGATCTTATCAATTACTGATGGTAAATAGGAAATTGGATTTGCGCCATCCTCTACAACTATACTTGCTGCAGCTTCAGCCAAACGACTAACAAATTTATCATAAATAGAATCCATCACGACTACTCTTGAGCAAGCAGAGCATTTTTGACCAGCATAACCAAAAGCTGAATAAAGAACACCTGGTATAGCCTCATCAAGATCAGCGGTCTCATCAACTATAATTGTATTTTTACCACCCATCTCTGCAATTAAATGCTTCACTAGCTTTGGATTTGAATTAACTTTCTTATTAATATCCATACCAACTTCACATGAGCCCGTAAATGCAATTAGCTTAACCCTCGCATCCTCAACTAGCATATTACCTACAGATCTTCCAGGACCAGGAAGGTAAGTGAGGATAGAAGACACTAAGTCAGCTGGCATCTTTCCTTTTAAATTTTTAGCAAGATGCGAAGCTAAGATTTCAGAAAACTCATAAGCAACAACTGGTGTTTGACTAGCTGGCTTAATAATCACAGTATTTCCAGCAACTAAACTAGCGGCAGCCATACCACCCATAATCGCAAGAGGAAAATTCCAAGGAGGAATAACTGCGCTAACTCCAACAGGCATGTACGCGCTAGTATTTTTTTCACCCGACAGGCAAACTAGTTCATTCACTTTATAGAATCTAAGTGCTTGATCTGCGTAGTAATCTAGCATATCAATAATCTCTGAAACTTCAGCATCAGCTTCGTTCCAAGGCTTACCGCCTTCTAAAACTAATATTGCATTAAAATCAAATCTTTTATCTCGAATTTCATTAGCTGTATCTTTAAGCACCTTAGCTCGAATTTCTATATCAACCTTTGACCAAGACTTAAAAGCCTTTTGAGCCGAGCTCATAGCTAATTCAGCATCTTTTTCATCAGCTAAGGACACCTTAGCTAAGACCTGCTTAAATTTAGATGGATTTATTGAATCAATAGTATTTTCAGTAAAGATCTTTTCGCCATTAATCAAAAGAGGTATTCTTTTTTCTGCACCATAAAGTGAATTTGCCTTAACTAAAGCTTTTTTCATATCAGCCCTATTAAAGTCTTTAGAGAAATCACTATCAGCATCATTTACAAAATCTCTTATATAGTCATAAACATCTTCATCAAGCTCTTCTTTTATATGAGGAAAATTATTTAGAAACAAAAACTCTTTATCTTTTCTATATTGACCGACATGAACCTTAGGATCAGTAAGCAGCTTCTCTACTGACATATTTTTACTAAAACCTTGAGTCAAGAATGATTCATTAGCTGTATTTTCAAGCAATCTTCGTACCAAGTATGCCATCCCTGGAATCAGCTCACCATAAGGCAAGTAGACTCTAATCTCCAAATCTTCTTTTGCAAAATACTCTTTAACAGAATCAAGCATCCCATAAAGCATTTGAAATTCAAACTCAGACTTATCTAAACCTTTATTTTTTGCAATGGTTAGAGCGTTAGCTAATGAACGTATATTATGACTAGCAATTGCGGGTTTGATATACTGGTAGTTCTCAAAAAGAAGCTCTGTAAGCTCTTCATAATTAAGATCTGTTTCTGCTTTATCAATATAAACAGGACATCGCCAGTTATTTTGCTCGGCAACAGTTTTTTCGTAATCCCAATACGCTCCTTTAACCAAACGCACCATAATTTTAGTACCACGTTTTTTAGCCCATGAAATCAAACCCTGAAGATCCTTTCTACTATCTCTAAGATAAGCTTGAACCACAATTCCAGCACCATCCCAGTCTCTAAACTCATCTTCAACTAAGAGTTCAGTGACAACAGCAATAAAAAGATCCTTCCAGCTATAGTGCTCAAGATCCACATTCACAAAAGCCCCTCTATCTTTTGCTTCTCTATAGATCATTCTGAGCCTGTCTTTCAGGATGGCTTTTGAGTCTTCAAAAGCCATTGGATTTATTTGTGAATAAAGCCCAGAAAGTTTTACAGAGATATTTGCACTCTCTACATTGCGTATCAAGTCTATATATTCATCTAAATGCTCTTTAGCTTCTTGCTCACTGACAACAAGCTCACCAAGCAGATCAAGAGTATAGGACAAACCTTTAGAATTTAATATTTGAATTTTTTCACGTACTTCAGTGACAGTTTTTCCAACGATAAATGTTTTAGCCATTATCTTAACGCCTAGCTTAATCGCTGCAGAGGACAATAAATCAACTCCATTAATATCAGTGGTTTTTTTCAAGAGTCCTGAAACTCCTCTATTCCAATCAGAAAGATATTCTATTAAATATTTATTTATTTCTTTCTCTGTTTTTAAAGCCGGTAAAACATCTACAAATCTAAATAACTGGTCTTTTAAATTTTTATCAGCCATACCCAAACTAAGCAATTGACGATTCCACCAATGTAAACTAAAAATATTAACGGCACTTTCTTTATTCTTAGCGTAAGAAAATAATTTTTTTGCTAGCTCATCAGTTTTAACAGCCATAATGAGCTAATTCTAACTAATTAAAGCTTAATTTATCTGTTTTATATTTCAGCTAACTGCAATCCCAGCAAGGCATATCAACCCGAAACACTCTTTAGTGCAAATCTTCTTTAAGCAAAGAAGCCGCCTCTGAGTCACAAAGAATGCTTAATTTTTCAGGGTAATGTTCTATTAGGTATCCAAGGCCAGTATCCACATCATTAAAAGCTGCTTTCAATGATTCAGATTTTTCTTTACCAATAGCAACTACATAAATATTCTCCAGATTATCAGATTTAAAAATATCTGCACCAACAGTAATAGCTTGAGTAATCTCTTCTATCGGTCTTTCGCTATCACTCAAACTTATTCGTGTGGTCGTACTATTTATATACTCTTCACCAATAAAAGCCACATGAGCTCTTGTTGGGTCTAGTCCTAAGCCAAAGTAAATAGTTTTAGGACCACCACCACCTTTAATGAAAGTATCAAAAGCTTTTGGATCATTGATATCTATTGTTCTAAACTTATCGTGCAAGCTAGACAGTGCTTTATCAACAGATGTCGCAAAAAGATAATCTTCATAGTCAGTTATGCGTTCATCGACTAAAGAAAGTATAAGATTTGGGTGAATTTTCTTTTTATGCGATTTGAAAAAATTATTTACTCTTGGGTAGATTTCTGCTTCAAAAGTTTTCCCCGCAGATAAAAGAATTAACCCTGATTTTTGAAATTCATCAATCATCTGTAATGCCACGTGATCAACAAGCTCTGCTTTCGTTTGAAAGTCTTTAATAAGCTTATATTTCTTCTTGAAACCCTTATCTGGCATTAACTTAACTATATATTAAATTGGGAATTATTTATAGCTCAGAATTGTTTTTATGTTCTTATCTATAAACTCGCGAGAATCTGTGTAGACCTCAACACCAGTAAAATCAGCAATAATTTGAGGTGCTGTTTTTATATGAAGTGGCAAATTCTTATCACTATAATTAACAACCGAGTCAAGCTCTGCAGAAAACTGGGACATTAAAATTCCAGCAATATGAAGACCTTTAGACCTTGCATGGTCAACTGTTAAAATACTATGGTTAATCGTGCCCAAATCTGGTCTTGCGACAATTAATATTGGGAGTTCTAAAAACTTAGCAAGGTCAGAAAAAAGAAAATCTTTTTTTAGAGGAACAGCCAAACCACCTGCCCCTTCAGTAATAATAAATTCATAATCCTTTTTTAGTGCTTCAAGATCTTCTTTAATTTTGTACTCATCAATAGTAACTTTCTCTAAATCAGCAGCCAGCACAGGCGCGCCTGGATATTCAAGCCTATAGCTTGAATAAACCTCGGCTTTAGAACTCAGTTTTTTAATAAGCTGAATATCCTCATCACCAGTACCTTTGATGTAACCACATTGTACAACCTTATAATAAAGAACTTTATTAATATGCCTTGAGGCTTCGTTCAAGATATAGCTAGCACCATAAGTTTTACCTACACCTGTATCTGTTCCAGTAATAAAAAGCATTTGAACCTCTAAACTTTTATGCTGAGCATCTCTTTTTCGTGCTCTTTTTTTGCAACTAACTCTTCTTTAGCTGCTTTAACTCTTTCTTTTAAACCTTCTATTTCATTAAGTGCTAAAGCTTTTTTAGGATCTTCTTCAGAAATTCCTGCGTACTTATTAAGAATTAAACATGAAATAGAATCAAAAGTTACATTAACCATAGTTCTAGTCATATCTAAAATTCTATCGATACTAAGAATTACACCAATTGCTTCAAGCGGAAGTCCAACAGCTTGGAAAACAACAGCAATTGTAACTAAGCTACCATGAGGAATTCCCGGTGTTCCGAAAGTAGCAAGAAGAACCATAGCAACAACAAAAATTTGCTGACCTATTGATAAAGGTTCAGGCAACCACGCCTGAGCAACAAATAAAGTAACAATCGATTCATAAATCGCAGCACCGTTCATATTCATAGTAGCTCCAAGTGGAATAACAAAACTTGCAACCCTATTAGGTACCTTGAACTCTTCTTCCATTGTTTCTAAAGTAACTGGAATAGTTGCTGCAGAACTAGATGTGCTAAAAGCTGTAAGCATCACTTTGCGCATCTTAGAAAAGAAATCAAGTGGCGTAAAATCTGTAAGGAAATGAACTAATAATGAACCTACAACTATTAGCATTGTAAATAGTGCAGCCAAAACGCAGAGCATAAATGGCGCGTATTTTGCTATCGAATCGATACCAGAAATAGCGACGGTTTTAGTGATCAAAGCAAAAACACCAAAAGGTGCAAGAGCCATAATCCAATGGGTCATTTTAAGAACGGTATTTAAGAATGCTTTGAAAAGATTGAGAACAGTAGCTCCTTCCTTAATTCTTACAAGTGCCATTCCAAAGAAAATAGAAAAAACAATCACTTGAATTAATGAACCAGCTGAAAGTGACTCAAAGATATTAGAAGGAATCATGCTAAGTAAGATTTCAGAAATAGAATGACTACTTTCAGTAATAAAGTGAGTATCAGCTACGCCATCACCTGATTCCAAAATCTCTCTAAGATTAATAAAGCTTCCAGGCTTCATCAAGTTAACAAAAACCAAACCAAGAACAGCTGCAAAAAGCATCTGACCTTTAAAAGTTACTAAGGTTAAAAGCCCCATCTTCCCGACGCTATTAACAGGTAAGTGTCCAACCCCTACTACCAAAGAGCAGAAGATTATAGGAATAACTATCATTTTAAGTAGCTTTAAGAAAAGATCACCCATCCATATCACATGGTTAAGGTGCAAGAATCCAATATTTGGGTTGCCTGCCTGCAATCCACCATCAAAGTGGAAGAAGCAATATCCGAGGAGCGCCCCCAAGATCAAACCTATAAATATTTTCCAATGTAAAGCTAATTTCATAATCAGAAGTTCGTATAATAATAGCTGATTTGCAGTGCTCAAATGGCTTTTTTAATATTGTATAGATTAAATAATTTTAAGCAAAAAAGACATTAAATCGTGAAAATCCTTGCCCTTATTGAGAATTATTATCAAAAAATTAAGGATTGTATTACGCAATATTTTGTATATTATTTTATTTAAGTTCAATGATGAACTTTTTAGAACGGGGAAATATAAATGACAACAATAAATACTAGTAACGCGGCCTTACTTGACTCTATGAGAGCTGGTTTGGGGAATATGAGGTCTGGTGGACTTTTTACTAAAGTAGAAGATTATGATCCAGATCGCAAGAGTGATCCAGACTATAAGAATTTTTACACTGAAGAAGCAAATAATGCACGCGATTCATTATTAAAGTCAGATAGAGATTTATTAACTTTAGAAAAAGCAAATCCAAAAACCGCAGCTGATTTTACTGTCAATAACGCCTTAAGAGGATTAGAAAACTTGCTAGGGCTTATGGCAAAAGAAGCAGAGAAAGCTAGTGACGAGCGCTATGCGACTAAAGCTCTTCATGATGCTTTTAGGTATTGTAAGAAAGAAGACGCGCCTCCAGAACTATTTAAAGAAGACTTAGAAAATGGAGGTCCTGAAGTGAAAAGAGCATTAGGATTTGCAAAATCTATATTTTCAAACTTCTGCAAACTTGCTATTCATTTGATTAGACCCCTAAAAGATACTGTGCTTGCTTAGAAACTTGCAGATTTAATTTTCAAGAAGGCTTTTGACAATGCAATCAAAAACTAAAGATGCAAAATTCTAAACTGAAGCAAGTTTTTTAGTACTCAAATACCAATCCACAAATTTCCCTATCCCTTCATCTATATCAGTTTGAGGATTATACCCTAGAAGTTTTTTAGGCTTAGTAACATCAGCATAAGTAATAGGCACGTCACCTGGCTGCGATGGATAGTATTCTATGACAGCTTTTTTAGCCAACTTAGATTCTATCTGAGAAATTAGCATAGTAACTGTTGTGGTTTTTGACTCACCCAAATTAAAAATCTCAAAGTATTGGTTTTGATTGGATTCTTCAGCTTCTTGAAAAGCTTTTATCTTCTCTTGTCTTCTATCATCAGAGTCTTCAGAAACAGGGACTTTTAGGTCTTCTTTAATTTTTACGTAATCAATAGATTTAACTATCCCATCAATAATGTCATCAATATAAGTAAAATCTCTTTGCGCTGTGCCATCACCATAGACAGGGATTGCCTTGCCTTGATCAATCAATTTTGTAAATTTGTGAATAGCAAGATCTGGTCTTTGTCTTGGACCGTAGACAGTAAAAAATCTTAAAGCCACAGTTGGAAGTTTATATAAATGACTGAAGGTATAGCACATAGCTTCACCACTAACTTTGGTAGCAGCATAAGGGCTAATAGGTTTGCTTATATCTTCCGTTTCAGCAAAAGGCACTTTAGATCTTGACCCATAAACAGAACTACTAGATGCAAAAACAAATTTTTCTATTTTAGGTTTTCCCAGAAAATTAGAAACTCCTTCCTGAGGAAGCACGGCATCAGGTTGTGCTGAATTTATCTTTGTCATTAAATCTAAAATGTTTAAAGTAGATTCGTTATTTACTTTCTGATAAAGAACGGGGTTTTGCAAAGATGGTCTAACACCAGCCATAGCAGCAAGATGCACCACATGAGTAATATTATTTTCTTCAAAAACTGCTTTAAGGAAATCGTAATCACAAAGATCACCCTCGTAAAGCTTGTACTGGCTATCCAATAAATGTTCTTTAATATTATCTCTTTTTATTTGAGGATCATAAAAATCACAGAAATTATCAATAGCAACTACTTTTTCGTTTTTTGATAAAAGATAGTCAACAAGGTGAGATCCAATGAATCCTGCAGCGCCTGTTATTAAAAAAGTTTTTTCCATTTTATGCCTCTATTTCTGAAGAGCAAGCTCTTTTTTCTTGATTGCTTCTTCTATCATAGCAATCATTAAGTCATGGACTTCTTGAGGATTTTTATCATCAGTATCTATAACCTGAAATCTAAGTGGCTCCTGGCGAGCAAGAGACATGTAACCATTACGTACTCTAATAAAAAATAGCTTATTTTCTTTTTCTAACCTGTCTTTTTCAATGCCAGAACTGCGCTCTTCAGCAACTTTCTCAGAAACCGTAAGCAAAATAGTAAGGTCCGGAAGAATATTATCTGTAGCTAGCTTATTCATTCTTTTAATAAGATCAGGTTCAATTCCGCGTCCATAACCTTGATAAGCAACCGTACTATCAATATACCTGTCACAAATAACTACAGCACCTTCTTTTAGAGCGGGTTTTAAGAACTGATCCATATGATGAGCTCTATCAGCGAGATAAATCATAAGCTCAGCTTTATCAGAGATATGCTCATCAGTATGCAAAAGAATCTCTCTAAGCTTGTGACCTAAGCTAGTACCACCAGGGTTACGTGTAAAAACCCAAGGCTTCTTGTGTTTTTTAGCGTACTCATGCAAGAACTCTATTTGAGTTGTTTTACCCGCATGATCAACGCCTTCAATTGTTATAAGCATAAAACCTTAGTTATTACTCTGCTACTACTGCATCAACCTGAACAACGAAGTCAGATTCAACGCCAGCGCCTAAACCAACTTTAATTGGGTGGTCGCCAAGCTCTGTAATTGGCTTAGATACAGTGATCTTGTGTCTATCAACTTCAATTTTAAGTTGATCAAGAATTGCATGAGCAATAGCTTCTTTCGTAATTGAACCAAATAATTTACCAGTTTCACCAGCTTTAGCAGTAACAACGATTCTTTCTGCTGATTCAAGAGATTTTTTGTACTCTTCAGCAGCTACGCGTCTACCTTCAGCTTCAGCTCTTAGCTTTTCTCTCTTGCGCTCAAAAGTTACAATAGCCGAATCATCAGCAAAAACTGCAGCGCCTTTTGCTAATAAAAAATTTCTAGCATAGCCAGGCTTAACTTTAACCAGCTCACCTGCGTTACCTAATTTATGTACGTCTTCTAGTAAAATAACTTGCATTACAGATGACAATGTTAGCATAAGCCCCTATCTTAAGGCTAGATCCCATAATTTATTAACAAAATGCCTATATAATGAATCTAATGGCAGAAGAATGCTTATTTTGCAAGATAATTAAAGGGGAAATCCCCTCAGAAAAAGTCTATGAAGACGAGGCTAGTTACGCCTTTAAAGACATTAACCCAACGAGCCCTCATCATATTCTTGTAATACCTAAAAAGCATATAAGTGCGCTAAAAGATCTAAAAGAAGCTGACAAAGAGTTAATGGGTCATTTAATGCTAAGTGTTAATAAGGTAGCAAGCAAGCTTGGCTTAGAGGAATATAGAGTAGTTAATAACTGCGGGGCTTCAGCAGGTCAAAGCGTCTTCCATATACACATGCATTTGATGGGAGGACGTGACTTCACTTGGCCAGCAGGGTGACATGGTCACCTTTTACAACGGATAGGCAGGTTGGGGTAATTCAGTTCTACAATTTTCAAGAAAAAAACGAAGTAAAAATTAGAGGAAATCATACTAAAGCTAAGAAAACAAGCCGCAATATCTTTAGCCAAACTAGCCAAGTCAGCTAGCTTGCTACTTAATATTGGCAGTGGCTCAACTATCCCAGGCAGGCTTGCTTCAGAACTTTATCCAAATACTTTAAAAGAATTTTACGAAGAGATTGGGAAAGCCGAGGGCAAAGATCAAATCAAAATAGCGGTAACTGGAACCAATGGCAAAACAACAACAACTGGTTTAATAAAAAGTATTTTACATAGACCTCTTATCTGCAATAATCTAGGCGCAAACTTAGAGAGTGGGATCACCACAGCATTTATAGATAACACTGGTTTTTCCAACAAATTAAAAACTAAAGATTATCTTTTAGAAGTTGATGAAGCAACTTTAGTGCGTGTTAGCGGAGTAGTAAAACCACAAGTTATAACTGTTACCAACCTTTACAGAGATCAATTAGATCGTTTTGGTGAGCTTGATACAACTAAAAAATTAATAAATAAAGGCATCTCTAAAATTAATGACGATATAAAAGAAACCAAATTAGGGGGCGAACAAATCTTCCCCACTCTAGTTTTAAATGCTGATGATCCTTTTGTCTCCACTATAGGTTTTGAAGAAAACAAAAAACTTTTCTATAGTGTAGAACTTTCTGAAGAGCTTCAAAAAGAAGAAGAAGATTACTACAAGGAAGTTTGCGACAAAGGCTTAGTCACAAATCTAGAAAAATCTTTTGCTGGCAGTAGCGGCAAAGTAAAAGCAGACATTAAAGCTGTAGTTATGGAGCATGGTTTTGATCACAGCATTATAGACTTGCAAACACCTGATGGACATAGAGAAATTAAAGTTAAGCTTCCTGGAATTTACAATGTCTATAACGCTGTCTCTGCAGCAGCTACTGCAATTGAAGCAGGTCTTTCACTTACTGAAATCAAAGAAGGAATAGAAAGTTATAAAACTAATTTTGGTAGAGCTGAAGAAAAAACCGTAAAGGGTGTGGGTATTCAAACTTTCCTTATTAAAAACCCAGCTGGTGCCACTGAAGTTTTAAAACACCTTTCTCATGACCCTAACGCCAAGTTTTTAATAGCTATAAATGATAATTATGCTGATGGTAGAGATGTGTCATGGCTTTGGGATGCTGAATTTGAATATCTTAAAAAGACTAAAACGCCTATCACGGTAAGCGGAGTGAGAGCTCATGATATGGCTCTTAGACTTAAATACGCAGGATTGCCCTTAGATCAAATAAAAGTAATTCCAGATATAGAAGAAGCTCTTAATTTTTCTATTGATCTTTGCAATTACAAGAACCTTAAAAAGCAGATAAAGACTCTTATTAAAGATAAAGGCACTATAGAGCGCAAGAAACTCTACATACTACCTACATACACTGCCCTTCTCAATCTAGAGAAGATTTATTAGAATAGAGTAGTGAAAGAGATTTCCTTTAAAATTAAACCTAAAAAGCTTTTCATTTATTTGATCAGCTCTCAAATAGTTTTAAATCTTCTGGATTTCTTTTTAAATTATCTTTGCAGGCATTCTAAGTTCCAATCAATCAGAAAGATAGTTAATATTGCTGGAGAGAATGGACTTAGCACTTGGTTTTCATGTCTTCAATTACTAGCAATAGCCATTATCCTTTTTTATATTTACGAAGAACAGAAAGAAAAACTCTGGGCTTTCTTTGGCTATTTCTTTTTATTTCTTTCCATCGATGAAGTCGCTGAAATTCACGAAAGAGTGGGTACAACTTTTAAACTAGAGTATTTATTCAATATAGCTAGAGAGAATGAAGGCTTTGCTAGAACTCTTATGGAGTCCTACAATAGTTGGGGATGGCACTTCCTTATCTCTCCAATATATATCATCATTGGCATAGTAATGTTCCTTTGGCTTTGGAAAAGATTAGACGACAATAAGCAAAGACTACTACTTTTCACCGGTTTAGCTATGTATGCTATCGCACTTGTCATAGACTACATAGAAGGCATACCAAACCTCGTCGGTGAGATGCACAACAAAGACTCAGCACTAGATTTCTATGGTCTTATCCATATCATCAAATCAGTAGAAGAGAACTTAGAACTTCTAGGTTCTAGTTTTTTAATTTACTCTTTCCATCAACGACTTTCTGATTAATCATTTCAGTATTTTAATTCTAGCAATCAATCATAAAAAAACAGCCCCGCTTCTAAGAAGGAGGCTGTTTAGTTTTTACATTGTGTTCTAAGTTCTAATTAGATTTCAGATCTGCCAATCTCAGTCCAATAAGTACCATTATTAATTAGAACTAAGAAATCAAGGTTGTTATCTGCTACTAAGTTAGTAGCTGCGCCACTTAAGTTTATAGTGTCTGCAGCACCTGCTTCACTATCAGTAACAGTCACATTGTTAGTAGCAGCACTAGTAAAGTTTAAAACCAAAACTTGACCAGCAACACCACCAGTAATAGTAGTGATTAGATCTTGCCCACCACCATCACCAGTTATAGTAATTGTTTTTACTGTACCTGCAGGAATAGCATGAGCAGTAGCTTCAGCAAGAGCAATTGCAGTAGCTGCCCCTCCTTGAAGATCAACCGTACCTGTTGCATCTGGCAGTGTAATAGTTTTATCAGCAGTAGTTGGGTCTGCCGCAACTAAGAAAGTTTCAACTGTATCAGCAGTAGCTCCTTCAAAAGGAATACCAGCAGCAGCTACAGCACCGCCAACAGTTATTACATCATCTAAGCCATCACCTAAAGTAGCGCCGCCATTTAATGCTGGAAGTCCAGTGAATGACATGCTTCCAGTAACTGATGCAGCACCTAAAGCAATCGTACCTGCAGTATTTGTGAAACCATTAGCAAAAGTTACTGCCTTATCAATTTCTAAATCACCATTTGGTTGGTCAAAGACTAAAGTGACAGCATCAGTAGTATTACCAATATTAATACCACCAACACCTTTCTCTCTTAAATTTAGGTTTGCCCATCTAAGAGTGTCTGATCCAGTTGCACCTAAATCATGAGGTCCACCACTACTAGGCAAGATGTCTACTGTAAAGTTTGCTGCAGCAGTACTTGTAATCATTTTTGCAGAGCCACCAACACTTAGCTGAAGGTTCGCACCAACTCTTGATAAACCAGTTGTTGAACTACCTGCAAATCTTAATCCTGGTGCAGCTGTTGCTCCATCTGGAATAGTTAAAACACCGGTGTTAACAGTGGTACCTGTGCTGTTAAGAGTCAATCGAGCTACGCCACCTGTACTAAAGCCTAAGGTATCTGCTCCGCCTTGAAACATACCAGTATTTTCATCACCATCAAAAGCAATACCTGGAGCATTTGCATTTAGATTTTCAGATAATTTAAGTTGCATATTTGGTCTCATTTCTAAAGCAAAGTCAGTAAGATCAAACCTTGTAATTTCGGTTCCACCTACTACCATTCCCATCTCATCAGCAGCAGGACTATAAATACCAGAGTTAGTATCAGAAGTAAAACTATAAGCTGGAGCCGCTGATGTTCCATCAATATTTCTAATAGCAACTAACGGGGTGATAGCAGTACTTGCAACTTGTAGTCTTGAAGTACCACCTGTAGTGAAACCAACAGTGTCAGATGCATGGTGATACATACCAGTATTAGTATCAGCTCCAAAAGTATAAGAAGGTGTTCCTGCTAATCCTTGTGTGTTTTGAATAATTGATCCTGAACTCATTGTCAACCTGTCCTCAGCCATAATTGCAACTTGTGAACCGTTAGCAATAAAGGCAATATTATTCGAAACAGGATTTGAAAGACCAGTATCAGTGTCACTCGTAAAAGTTATAGTTGGAGTAGTTGCATTCCCAGAAGCAAAGTTTGATGCTGGTAAATTAGTTAAACCAGAACCATTTCCTGTAAACACTGCTCCGCCAGTTGCAGTAATCGCACCATTTGATATTTGCAATCTGTCCGCACCAGATGTACTTAGTGAAAGCGAACCATCACTGTCCATAGTAAAGTCATTAGCAGCAGTTTCATAAGCTAAAGTTCCTTCATCAGTAACTGAAGTTCCAACGTGATAAGTATTATCGATAAAGAATTCATCAAATCTTACAATGTTAGTTCCAATATCTCTAATTCCAGTAGTATCAGGTGCAGTATCAGCTGCAAGTATCGCTCCATTAGCACTAGCAATAATGCTAAGAACACCACCACCAACTAAAGCAGCTTGATTATTTCCATTTTTAAAAAGACCAGTGTCCGTATCTGAACTAAACGCAAAACCAGGAGCACCTACTGTACCATCCGCCCCACGGAAAGGAACCGTCCCAGTTATAGCACCACTACTAATAGCCATTTCATTAACAGAGTTATTACCAGAGTCAAACTCTAGTAAAGTACCGTTAACATCTATTGCTGCAGTACCTGAATTAGTGTCAATTACCATTGAGGTTCTTGAACCAGAGACATCAAGAGTGAATTCTGGTGAACCCGAGTCTACATCTAGAAGATTTATAGAAAAAGATCCGTTTGCATCGCTTCCACTTAAAGCAACATCATTCATTCCTGTTCCATCTAAAGTAATAGTGTCATTTGAAACTGTTAAATCATCAGCAACAATGCTTCCTAAAGTAGTAAAAGTACCTGTTGCATAATCAAAAGTCCATTGGTTAGCATTAGCACCAGACTCAATACGTAGTGAGTTAACAGCTGATGCATCATCGTTGATAACTACATCCCCTTCTAAATTAGCTGCTCCTCCAGCAGCTCCTGCTGGTCCTGCTGGTCCTACTGCACCAGGCGCGCCTGGACTACCATTTATTCCAGCTGGTCCTTGAGGTCCAGCAGGTCCTTGAAGCCCTTGCTCACCTTGCTGACCAGTTTCACCAGTAATTGCATTTGGTCTAACTAATAAAACTATTGGGATTTCACCAATTGCTGCTTGAGTATTTAGAGCAGCATCAGGAGCAGCATCAAAAAGTCTAACGACAAAAGTATCAGACGCTATAAGATTATCTGGCATCTGTAATCTTACTTTTTTAGGTTTAACTTTTAAAATACTAAGCTCAGAAATAGCCAGACCATTTTCATCTGTAATTGCTGTTCCATCTGGATTTTCTATGGTAGCCCTAGTTACTTTTTTAAAACCAGAACCTCTAATATCCCAAAGACTGCCCTCAAATACCATCGGTGCGGTCGTTCTTAAATTAATAGATAATGCTTTTGCTGGCAATTGTGGCATCAGCATTAAAAGCATCACAAAGCTTAGTAGTAGTCTTATTGTTTTTTTAGTTGTCATCATAGCCCCTTCATTTTTTAACTCAATAAATTAAAGTATCAATCTCACATTTCTAGATTACATTAGATCTACTAAAAGGTAAAAAACTTAAAGTAATCCGCAATCAATTTCTGAACTTATCCCACAAAGTGTAATTACGTTATGCCACTTCGAAAAGTTTTTGAAGTATTCTGTCAAAAGCCTTACGAACACAATCTAACAATAAAATAGACTCAAAATAACCAGGGTCTTATCTTGAAAACTTTCTTTTTTTAGTAAAAAAACATAGCTAGAAATATCTAATCCAAAAAATTATATCTAATTAAATATAGTTCACTTTAAAATTTAAGTACTTTACTTGGATTTTAAATAACCACGTTTAATCTGATCTTGTTCAAGCACATCAAAGAGCGCAGGAAAATTTCTTTCACCAAAACCTTCATAACCACCACGTGAAATAAATTCAAAGAATAAAGGATTCATACAATCTTTAGTAGTGAAAATCTGAAGCATATATTTTCCATCTTCTCCATCTATTAATATAAAGTTCTTTTTGATTCTTTCGTAATCATCTTTAGCATCTGCTGGCATTCGATCTTTAGCATCTTCATAATAGCTCTCACGAACTTCCATAAATTTCTGACCTTTCTCTCGCATCCACTCAATTGAATCTGCAATATTTGAACTATAAAAAGCTACATGCTGAATACCTTCACCATGATAAAGCTCTAAGTATTCTTTCACGTATGAATTACCAGCACTAGACTGAATCACAGGGATTAAGATCTTGCCACAAGGAGAAAGAAAAGCTTTAGAGTTAATGCCCGTCTGCTCACCTTTAATATCCCAGTAACGAGCTTCTTTAAAATTAAAGATCTTGGTATAAAAGTCTTCGTAGTCTTGAAGTCTTCCTTCAACTACGTTGTGATCAAGGTGATCTATATACTCAAGACCAGCAGTTTTCTCTTCTGTATAATCTGGCATTGTTTCATAATTTTCTTCATATAATCTTTTGCGCCCATTATCATCAACAAAATAAATAAGACCATCACCGACACCGTAAATTGCTGGCAAATGCAAATCGCCAATTTGCATATCACAAAATGGTCTGGCTCCACGCTTCACAGCTTCTGTTAAAGCATGCTCAGCATTTTTAACACGATAGCCTTGAGCCATAATTGAATGCCCATGAGCTTCTGCATATTTATAGGCGTAACTTTGTGGTTCATTATTTACAATAATATTAATCTCACCTTGAACCATGTGGTAAACCTTACGCGCAGGATGCTCTGCTTTTAATTTAAAACCAAATCTTTTAAAAACTTCAAAAACTTCAGTGGGGTTTGTGGTCGCAATCTCAACAAAATCAAAGCCATCAACTCCAATTGGATTCTCCCATCCTTCTATTGGTAACTTCGCTGCATTCTGTTTATTATCAATTTTTGTCATCACCATCCATTTTATCACCACTTAGGGCCGAGTCCTAAAATTGAATTGACTTATAGTCAGCAAACAAAGCTTTTAATTTATTTCTTTGATATTTACCTGTTGCTGTAACTGGAAACTCATTGCCAAATACAATTACCTTAGGAGACTTAGTTTTCGGTAGTTTAGATTTACAATACTCAAGAATCTTTTCTTCAGAGATACTTTGCCCTTCATGAAGCATCACATATGCGCCAACCTCTTCACCATAAGCATCATTTTCAAAACCTACAGCCATTGCAGCTTTCACTTCAGGGATTTCATTTAGCACTTCATCAATTTCAAAAGTTGAATAATTCACCCCACCTCTAATAATTAGTTCTTTTAATCGTCCTGTTATAAAAAATTGTTTTACGCCTTTAGAATCATTAATGTAAAAGCCTTCATCACCAGTTCTAAACCAATTGTTTTTAAAAGTTTCTTCATTAACTTCAGGACGCTTAAAGTAGTACTTCATCACATTATGACCACGCACCACTATCTCGCCTCTTTGCTCTTCTTTTACTTCCTTGCCATCTTCAGTATGGATAGACATTTCATTACAAGTAATCGCTGAACCTATTGAAGGGTAGCCATAATGAGAAAGCAATTTTATATACTCATCCTCTGGCTTATTAATATGCAAGAAACTGTTAAATGCTGTCGTTTCAGAAAGACCATAACCATGGGTAACTTTAAGACCAAAGTCTTTTATAAAGCGCATTATAAGATCAACGGTTAAAGGTCCAGCTCCACACTTAAGAAAAAAGTCTTTGGGCAAATTCGCTTTTTTGAAATTCTCAAGTCCAGCATCACAAAGGAAAGCAAGTATAGTAGGAACCACACTAGCGCAAGTAGCTCCTTCTTCTGATGCTATTTCCCAAAATTTTTCAGAACTAAATTTTTTATTTAAAACAGCACTCGCTCCAAAGTAAAGAGGCGTCACAAGAGTAACAACTAAACCATTAACATGATGAATTGGAAGAACTATCATAGGTCTTTCTTTATCGGTCAAGCCAAAGTTGCTTCCACCAGAAAAAGCATTACAGAGAATATTATATTGCTCAAGCACCACTCCCTTAGGCGCCCCTGTAGTTCCAGAAGTGTAGACTATCAAAGCTTCAGTGTCTAAATCAGATAACTTCTTAAAATCTAAATCACTTTTAAAATCTTTTTTAAGAATTGTGCTCAAACTTAAATAGCTTTCATTAGAACTATCACCCATTTCAACAAAATGCTTAATTGCAGGAAGCTCTTTTCTAATTTCCGAATAACGTTCAAGAAGATCAGGCATCACAAAAACAACTTTCGTTTCAGAATTCCCTTGCACAAATTTTATATTCTCATCACTATCGCTAATATTTATTGGCACAAGCACAGCGCCAATAAGCCAAGCAGCGTAGTACACAACTACTGTCTTGTAATGGTTATAAGCAAAAGTCGAAACTCTATCTCCAGCTCTAATACCTAAATCCTTATATAGATAATCAGCAAGCTTTGAAGATTCGTCAAAAATTTCTTTACAACTAAGCTCCACTCTTTCATCTCCATCACGGTAAATTAGATATGTTTTATCTCCACATTTTTCTGCTTGAGAAATAAAAAGATCAGCAAAGTTTTTGTAATCAATCATCTTATCTTCATAAGGACGATCGCTAAGAGTTCTAGCTGCTTGTATTTTCTTTTGAGTTTCCTTTGTAACGGAACCGTTTATTAATTCTTGACTCATAGTTTGATTCATCAATGCTTGTGCTTTTAATTCTAACTAAAGCAAATTGACTGAGGGCTATCAAGATTACTATTTACATATAAAATCCACAAAACAGCTGCTATTGCTTTAAAAAGAAGAAGATTACTTAGTACTACCCTATATGTAGTATTACAGGATAGAGATTAGCCACTATGATTGCTAGAATTCATAGATATGGCAGAAGCATTTATATCTGAAAAAAGCCCCAGTAAATCAATCAATTCTGGGAATAAAGATAGTAATCAGGTAAACTCACCTGGGTCAACTAAGTCATCAATGGATCAAATAAAAAGCAGAATCAATAATTCTGACCCTTCTTTTTTGGAGAACAAAGCTTTTATAGAAGAGCAAGTTGCAGAATTTAAATTTCGACTTCTAAAAGTAAAAGAAGGCGGAGATCCTAAGCTTATCGATAAACACCATAGCCGCGGGAAACTTTTAGCTAGAGAGAGAATCGAAAAGTTGATAGATCCTGGCACCGAGTTTTTAGAGTTTAGCGCACTTGCTGCAAGCGAAGTATATGATTCACCTACTCCATCAGCTGGAATAGTTACAGGAATTGGGATAGTACATGGTAGAGAAGTTTTAATGATTGCAAATGATGCAACAGTAAAAGGCGGTACTTATTATCCACTAACTGTTAAAAAACATTTGCGCGCTCAAGAAGTCGCAATGGAAAATCATCTTCCTTGTGTTTATCTGGTAGATTCTGGTGGTGCTTTTCTACCTAAACAAGACGAAGTCTTTCCAGATAGAGATCATTTTGGAAGAATTTTTTATAACCAAGCCCAGATGTCAGCTGCTGGCATTCCTCAAATTGCAGTTGTCCTTGGCTCATGCACGGCTGGTGGAGCTTATGTTCCAGCGATGAGTGATGAGACAATTATAGTCAAAAATCAAGGCACAATATTTTTAGGTGGACCGCCTTTAGTTAAAGCAGCAACTGGCGAAGAAGTAAGCGCTGAAGAGTTAGGTGGCGCAGATGTTCACTGTAGAATGTCAGGCGTTGCAGATCATATTGCAGAGAGTGATGAAGATGCTCTAAAGCAAACTAGAAACATTTTACAAAATATAAATCACAAACCTAAAACTTATCTTGAAAGAAAAGAAACAAAAGCTCCAGCTTATGATCCTAATGAAATCTATGGGATCATAAATAAAGATTTAAGACGCCCATATGATATTCGCGAACTAATTGCAAGAATTGTTGATAGCAGCGAGTTTCATGAATTTAAAAAACTTTACGGAACTAGTATAGTAACTGGCTTTGCAAGAATTGATGGTTATTCTGTTGGAATTATTGCAAACAACGGTATTTTATTTTCAGAAAGCGCTCTAAAAGCAACTCATTTCATTGAGCTTTGTACTCAAAGAAAAATTCCTATTATTTTCTTGCAAAACATTACTGGCTTTATGATTGGCAAGCATGTTGAAAATGATGGCATTGCAAAAAATGGCGCAAAACTTGTACAAGCAGTAGCAAATGCTTCTGTTCCAAAATTTACAGTTATAGTTGGTGGCTCTTATGGAGCAGGTAATTATGCAATGTGCGGGCGCTCTTATCAACCAAGACAATTATGGATGTGGCCTAACGCTAAGATCTCCGTGATGGGTGGTGAACAAGCAGCAGGTGTACTTTTAACAGTTAAAAAAGATCAAAAAGCTTACAGAAAAGAAGAAGCTCTTAGTCCTGAAGAAGAAATTGAATTCAAAAAACCAATTCTTGATAAATACGAAAAAGAAGGAAGCGCATATTACAGCTCAGCTCGTCTTTGGGATGACGGGGTTATTGACCCGCTAGATACCAGAAGAGTGCTAGCTAGAGGAATAAGTGCTGCACTAAATGCGCCATTTGGAGAAAATAAACAAGGAGTCTTCAGAATGTAAAAGCGTCCGCTTTTCTGCTCTGACACCGTGTATGACAATTATGACTTTAAAATTTTTAAAACTTGAGAATAAGGATGGAGTAGCTAAAGTTACTCTAAATAGACCCGAAGTTCATAACGCATTTAACGATGATGTTATTGATGAAATTGTTAATCTTTTTAATGAGCTCTCAAAAGATAATTCAGTTAGAGTAATTGTGCTTCGCGCAGAAGGTAAATCTTTTTGTGCTGGGGCTGATCTTAACTGGATGAAGTCCATGCTCACATTCAGCAAAGAAGAAAACAGAAAAGATACTGAAAAACTTGCAGATCTATTTTCCACAATAGACAATTGTCCGAAGCCTGTTATAGGAAGAATTAATGGTCTAGCTTATGGTGGCGGTGTAGGCTTAACGAGTGTCTGTGATTTAGTCGTGGCTTTAGATAGTGTTAATTTTTGTCTGAGTGAAGTAAAGCTTGGTTTAATTCCTGCAGTAATCGCGCCATTTCTTATTAATAGAATTGGGGCTGGCAATGCAAGAAGATACTTCTTAACAGCTGAAAGGTTTAATGCAGCCGAAGCATATAAAATCGGCTTAGTATCAGAGATTGCTAAAAATGAAACTGAAATGGACGCTGTTATAGAAAAGTGGCTTGAGATTTTAAAAGCAAATGGACCTGAGGCTATGGGAGAGTCTAAAAAACTAATTCGTGAAGTGAATTCTCTAATGAACTCAAAGGGTATTGATGCTGCAATTTCTTACTCTATAGATGCGATTGCCGAGCGCAGAACTAGCAATGAAGGTCAAGAAGGCATGAAAGCTTTTCTAGAAAAAAGAAAGCCCCACTGGATTAAGTAGATGGATACGGACTACCCTAAAAAAGTAAAAATTATAGAAGTTGGTCCACGTGATGGGCTTCAAAACGAAGCCAAAAAGTTATCGACTAAAGATAAATTTGAATTTATAAAACTACTATCAGAAAGTGGTTTAAAGAATATAGAAATCGGTGCTTTTGTAAATCCAAAAGCTGTACCGCAAATGGAAGGTTCACTTGAATTAATAAAAGAAATTGAATCTAAATTAAAAAACGATATCGAATACTCTGCACTAGTACCTAATCAAAAAGGCTATGAAACAGCTTTAGAGTCTGGCATCAAAAGAATTGCAGTTTTCACAGCAGCATCTGAAACTTTTAATCAAAAAAACACTAATAAAGGTATAGAAGAGTCTTTAGAAACTTTCAAGCCAATTATTAAAGATGCTCTTTCAAAACACTTAACTGTTAGAGGCTATATCTCAACTTGTTTTTTCTGTCCATATGAGGGTAAAGTAGAGCCTACTAAGGTTTTAGAAGTCATAAAAAAACTAAACTTTATGGGAGTAGATGAAATCTCTATTGGAGATACAACTGGCGCTGCTGGACCTTATGAAGTCTTTAAACTTTTAGAACTTATAGTCACTGAAATCCCAAAAGAGAAAATAGCTCTTCATTTTCACGACACCTACGGCACTGCACTCACCAATGTTTTTGCTGCACTTTCTATGGGGATCACCACGTTTGATTCATCAGCTGGCGGTCTTGGTGGCTGCCCATATGCGCCTGGCGCCTCTGGCAATCTTGCTACTGAAGATTTAGTCTACCTACTCAACCGCATGGGTATTGAGTCTGGAGTTGATCTAAACAAGCTAGCTATTGCATCATCATTCATTCAAAATAAATTAGAGAAAAAGTTGCCTTCCAAAAATCTGCAGAGAATTCTAAGTCAGAGCTAACTGATTGTCAATTTCAGATTCTTGCTCTACAGGCTTTTGCACATCATCTCCAAACCTAATCTCTTCATTTTTATTCTTACGATTAGAGCGATTCAAGTAAAGATTTACACCAATATTATATGCGCCAGCAGCAAAGTTATTAACCATATTTAGAAGTCTTTGATCACCACGTGGTATGAATCTTTGAATAGCATCAAGCACTGTAGCAATCCCCAAGAAAGTACCAGATAGATTTTGTTCAACATCAGGGAAACCAAGAAGACTAATATCAGCAATAGCACCACCAACATTTCTTAAAAGACCACCAAATTTATAAATCGGACTTTCTTTATCTTTAATCCCAAAGAAATAACCCATAAATGAACCTAACATCATGATGTATGCACTTAGCGCTACTGTGTGACCCTGGTCACGAGTATTATCACCAACAAAGATTTGCCTGATACTATCTAAACCACTAATGTTCAAGAAATTTTTGTAATTTCTATTAATTGTATTAATCTCGAATTTCGAGAAGATTTTCATAAATGCTTTTATTGATTTACCCAAACTAAAAGTCTTAATAGCATCCTTAAGGCATTGTTTTATCTTAGTATAAGTAAAGCCTGTAAGGACTCTACGGTTCTCACCCAAACCACCTTTAAACATTTCTCCCATAATCTCGAAGAAGGCTTTTGAGTTTTCGCCAGTATCTATAGACCAAGACTTACCTTCATTACCAGAGTCTTTAAGTTTTTTCTCATTTGCACCAACTAACTGTGATAGACCAAGAGTGATACCTCTAGCAAGTACCATATCCTCAAGTTTGGAAAAAAGAAAGAAGACAGGCTCTGAAATCCTAGAAATAAACTCCCATGATCTTTTAGCATGAAAAGCTTGATAGCCTGTTAAAGCACAAGTAGTAGTAAATAAGGCTTTTGTGAAATTTAAAGCAATTGAATCACAGAATTTTTGCACTCCGCTTCCAAAAGAGAGAGTATTAACTGCAGCTGCAAACCAATGCAAGCCTGCAGATGCGTATGCACCATAGACACTAATCTTCTGACTAAGTTCAGCTAAATTCTTTTGGAAGTCTGACTTCGGTTTTTGATTTTCCTCGCCCTCAGCTTTTGCTGGCAAAGGTGTTTCAGAAGCCATTGAGTGCTTGTCTTTAGCTTCAGCTAAAGGCTGCTTGTCAGCTTGCTGGGCATCAAAAATTGCCTTATCATTTTTAAACAGAGAAGTATTTTGCTTCGTACTTGGGACTTGGTGATGAAGTTCTCTTGCTCCAGGCTCCCTTTCTTTAGCCACAAAATCTTTTTTCAACTGATAATTATCAGTAAAGTTAGCAGGCTTATTCTGGATATTCACTGAATTATCCACTTGCACCTACCTTTCCAGTCTTGGCATTATTAGATTTTTTAGCTCTTGATATTTGAGCAAAGAAATAAGTACCAAAATTATTTAAAATCATATTAAAGTGATTAACGGTGTTAATTACTTCTTTTGGAAGGAAGCGTTGAAGAGCATCAATTGCGGCATTAATACAGTAGAAGAATCCTGAGATTCTATTATTCCTTTGAACTTCTTTATTTTTATCTTTAAAGGTCATCATAGTGAAATCACCAAAGAAACCACCAGCATTTCGAAGAAGCCCACCAAGCTTATTCCAAAAATTACGTTTATTTGCTCCAAACAAAACACCAATCAAAGAACCAAAAGTAATGAAATAACCACTTAATGCCATTGGATGCCCGCTTTTACTTTCCCCAAGAAAGACTTTAAGATGCCTTGATATTCCGCCACTAAGGTTTTCTTTAAACATATCCCAAGCTGCTGAAGCATTAGCAAGGATATTATTCCATGGAGTTTTCTCTTTACCCTTCATTTTTTTCTCGACCCTATCTAATTGAGAATTATCTATCTGCACTAGACCAGCAGCTAGACCTCCAGCCAAATGAATATCTTCTAAATTCATCCACGGCACAGCAGCAGGATAAGTCAATCTTGCAAAGAAGTCCAAGATATTATTTTTCTTAAGTGCTTCGATAGCTGCTGAGAAATAATTAATAGAATTTACAGCCTTTGAAAATCTAGCTGCATTATTATCGACAAAAGCTTTCACATTAGCTGGAAGAAAATTATGCAAATTAGTAACTGCAGCTAAAGCATGCATTGAAGAACTAATAATGTAACCAAGTATTGGCAGCTTTTCTGACCAAGGAAGATCATCACTCTCTGATGCTTCTTTAGGTAGTTTAGTTTTTTTAGCTTTAGCCTTCTTCTTAGTCTTTGCAACCCTGTCACCCTTAAGCTTCTGAATCTCTTGAACTTCTCCATTCAACTCATCTTCAATATTAGAAAACTCATCTTCCCTAGCATGCTTAATTTGACCACCAATATTGGCATTAAGGTTTTGCTGAGTGCTAGTATCTACAGCGCTCACTATTTAGCACCTCCTGTTTTAGCAAACTCACGTCTTTGGTATTTCTCTCTTGCTATCTGGCTTTTGATGGCAGACTTTGCATCTAAATTTTTCATTTCAAAACTAGGCTTCAAGCCCAGACCATACTCTATAGACTTACGTTCAGGAGTATCATGTTTATTTTTTGATTTTGATTTTTCATAATCCTCACTGTAACTTCCTACGTAGAATTGAAGAGCCTTACGACCAGAGGCATGAGAAAGCATATTTGTAAACAGCCTTAGCCTCTCTGGCACGAATCTAGCAAAGTAATCTAAGAATTGTTCAAGAATAAAGAAAGCCCCTGCTTTTTTCTCTAAAGGCTTTTCACTAAGTAGCATCTCCCAATCAAAAGCAAAAGCACTAATATCTCTTAATGGACCAAATATTTTTTCTTTACCAGTAGCCAAGAAACCAACTGTCGAGATCATGTCACCAATTGAACTTAATAAAGCCATATGACCAGTAGATTTAGTATTGAATAAAGTTTCAAATGGATTAGATAGCATTTCAGTTAGAAGTTGAACTATAGCTTTTCCAGTTTCAATAACACCAGTTTTCATATCAGGGAAAACTTTCCCAAATTTCTTCTCAGTAATTTTCTCAGTAGCGACTGGAAGCTGGTCTGCACCAGTAGCAAAGCCACGAAGCAAATAAATAGTTTTCAAATTACCCATGAATGCAAAGATTGGTTCGCCTAAAAATGCAATCGCCTGCACGAGATTATTTTTTCTAAGACCATTTACAATACCTTGAGCGCCATAAGGTATGAAACTAAGTTTAGTAATCCAAGTAATAACAGACTCAACTGTCTTTCTAAGTGACTTAGGGATTGGGGATAATTCAAGAAAAGCTCCAGCAATATTGGAGTAAGTTGCTATTTCTGCAGCTATCATTGGCAGCTTTTTAATAAAGAAATCAAGAGCTTTTTTAGTTCCAGCACTCACTAGACTATCGTCTTCTTTGATCAAGTAATTGTAGATTTTATTTAACCAAGAATCTCCATCATCATGAGAATACTCTCTTTCATCACCAAAATCTTTAAAAACACCCTCCTCATCTCTACTAGTCGTTGCATTGTTTTTATATTCACCCGAATTAAAGCTGCTTCTTTGAACGCCCTGCCCTGGCGCTGGATTAAGAATTGCGGTATTAGTATTATTTACCGTCATGAAACACCCACTTTCTTAAGTTCATCAGGAATTTCAAAATTATTAAAACTCTTACCTGCAACTTCTTGGTTGTATCTTAAGAATAAATACTGACCAAGCCTGTCGAGTGCAATTGCAAATTCATGGAAAGTATTTCGAATATTTTCAAAAGTTTGTCCAAGATCATCAGAAAAGAATTTTGCTGTAGATCTTGAGAAAATTCTAGCGATCCCGTCCATAAATGAGCCAAAGAGATAAGAAAATCCAGAAGCTTTAATAGTCTTATTCTTCTTCATTGCTAAACCAACGTCACCAAGCGCTCCAGAAATATCACGAATAGTACCGAGCTTGTCGTTAACTGTCAGACCAAGTATCGATCCAATAATTGTGATGATCGATGATATACCAAGCAAATGCCCTTTATTCTTAGTGAATACTACAGTAGGGTCCTCAAAGAACTCTTTAATTATTGTTTTCCAGGTAGCCATACTTTTTGTGAAGCACTCACCATAAGAACTAAATTTTCGACCTATAGAATGATCTTCAAATGCTGATGGTAAAGCATCTAAAGCCGTTGCTATTCCACGCATTAAGTAAAGATTTCTAACATTACTAATACAAGCTGAAACGCCTTCAAGGAAGAAGGAGAAAAGTAAAATTGGGTTATTTTCATCCCTTGCAGATTCAATACCCGAAAATGCATAAGTAAGTAAATGTGCTTTAGAAGCAAACATACTAGCTTTATTCAATAAACTTTTAAGCGGACTTTCTATATTTAAAGCACGAATTGGGGCACTAATTACATTTAGGGCTGTTGCTACAAAAGTTGTAAAAAATACACCTTTTGACGAAATGAAATTTGAGATGGTTTTAAAGAGTGACTTGTCTTCTTTTTCATTTTTTGGAATACTCGGTGCCTGAATTAAAGAAAATAGATCCGTCTCTTTAGCTTCTTCTTTAGGCTCAGGGCTAGCTTTAGTTTGAGGTTTTATAGCCTGTTTATAATTATTGTGTAGTTCAAAATTTTGGCCTTCACTACGCGCTTTCCCGATATGAGTTTTAGTCTCATTTGGCAATCCCTCTTTGCTAGGGTATAGCGGACTAGGAGTTACTGTTGAACTCTTAGTCTCATTTGTGTCTGTTGATGCAAGCATCTTATCTTGATTACCAAAAGGGTTACTTGACCTAAAAAAGTTAGGTCAAGCCAATTGGCAATACATAATTAATTGTACAACATATTGATATACAGGTATACATGAAAATCCTTTAATTTAAGCTATTTTCACAAAAAAAAGGGTCCCTCTTATCTAGAGCAACCCTTAATTTAAAATTCTTGATGATTTAGACTTATTTAGCTAATTTAACTAGCTCAGAAAAGGCTTTTTTATCATTAACAGCAAGCTCAGCAAGCATTTTACGGTTAAGTTCAATACCAGCTTTAGTCAGCCCATCGATAAATCTGCTGTAAGAAAGACCCTCTTCAATTGCTTGAGCCCCAATTCTTTGTATCCAAAGTGCTCTAAAATCACGCTTTTTCTCTTTTCTACCACGATAAGCTTTCTTAAGAGCTTTCATCATAGCCTGCATCGCAGCTACAAATATAGATCTTTGACCACCCTTAAAGCCTTTTGTTAGCTTTAAGACCTTTTTATGTCTTTTACGATTTACATTTCCTCTTTTAACTCTCATTATTCACTCTCTTTAGTTCATGTACTTTTTGTATGGAAACATAGCTAAAACTGTTTCTTTGTGGTGATCACAAACCTCTCCAGTAGGGGTTCTTAGCTTGCGCTTACGCTTAGAAGACATGTGCCCATTAAGGTGCTTAATACCACTTTTTTTATAGGTAACTTTACCCTTAGCGGTTAGCTTAAAGCGTTTTTTTGCTGATTTATTAGTCTTATGTTTTGCCATTACAAAGGAAAGATCTTAGCAAATTAGAAGGAATTTAGCTGGAAATAGGCTTTAGAAAAGATAAAAAAAAGAGGAAATTAAGCAAAAAAGCCTAAAAAATAGGGAAAATCTGTATCTGTCAATGCAATATAAGGTATAATTAGACATACAAATCTTAATATTTCCTTAAATGTTAAGAGAAGATTAAGCCCTGAGGAGTTGTTATGGAAACGAATAACAAAACTTATCTTGATAAGGCCATGGTTCCGCCAGGAGTCAATACTGCTATTGCTAAAAATAATCTTCCATTATCTGAAACTCCATTTAAAAATCCAGACTTAAAAAAATCAGAAGATCAAAAATTACAAGCTCATCATCTTCCACCTCAAAGAAAAAAAACAGAGCTTAAAGATCAAGCTCCACAATTAGTTACAAAATCTTCAAAAGAGTCTTCAATTGGTGAACATAGAGCAGAAAATCCTGCTTCAATCATGACAGATATCAAGTTTGCAAATATCTCAAGTACTGCTTCTATCGCAAGTTTCTTTACAGCGCTCTGGGAGCTTTTCAATCCAGATCCAAACTACTCAATACGAAGTCATCCAATTACAGATTTAGTTGGAAAAATTCGTAACCTTGCTCAGTACAGTATTCATGCAAAGCCAAGTTCAAAAGATATTGCAGCAGATGATATTCGAGGAGATAGTTCACATAACCTTGCTGCTGTTTGGCTCGGAATAAAATCTTATCAACATTTTGCATTTGTTTCACCAATTCTTTATGTGTTAAAAAACATGGCTGCACTAAGTAAAAATTCCACAGTAAATTTCTTAAGTAGGTGTATGTCTGCCTACGATGAAGTAATCATGCCAAGGGTTGTTAACATCTATTGGAATATTCGTAGAGTTAGTAAGGGTGTTATTAAATATCTTGAAAAAAGAATTACCTCAAGTGAAGTTGAAGAGCACTCTTCAAAAGTAAAAGACGCTTTTACTATGTTTGGTCTTTCAAGATTAGCGAAACTTCCTGCTTGGATGCTGCAGCCATTATCATTTTTAGGACTTGATAAACCTTCTGTACTAAAGAGGAAAAAAGAGATAGCTGGAGAACCTAAAGAGCTTCTTGAAGAAGTATTTAAAGGCTGGTTCCACAATCTTTCTGTTTTCAAGAAAGGAGAATACACTGATCCTGAAACTGGCAAGGTGCATAAAGTCGGTGATAGTGATCCTGAAACACACGGGACTTATGCAAGGATGAGGGTACTAAGTCAAGCACTCGGTCCTATTCTTGGTGGCGGTGCAGCGATCATAAACTCAATAAGTGTAGTACTGGGTTCAATTGGAAGGATTTTCCAATTCAAGGGTCTAGATGATTTAGGCTTTAGATTAGCAAACTTTGGTTTTGCAATGCAAACTGTGATGTACGCTTCAAATGATATTCCTGCTCATCTAAATGAATTCTACAAAGACTGGAAACGCGACAACTTAACAAGTGGTAGTTTCCACAGACTAGGAATCTTCCTAACAGGTGCTCTAGCTTCAGGTCTAACATTTGTGAGACCGTTTATTAATAACACTCTTATTAACAAAATCACTGATCCAATCTTTAGAGCATTCTTCTCTCTTGCTCGTAAGAAACTTCACGAAGATGAGTATAAGATCTCAGCTAAAACTAGGTTACGTAGTCAAGTTGCTAAAGCAGAAAAAATTAAAGAAATGAACCCATTCTCTATTATTTCAAGAGTTCTAACTCATGATAAGGACTTCACTTATACAACTAGTTATCAACCTAGTCATGAAGAGATAGAGAAAGAAGAGGAAAAAGTTGCCTAGAGTCACCAATTGGAATTAGCTTCTATTCTTCCTACAATATCTCCAAGACTGTTATAAAGATTCGAGTCAATTTGAATCGAGTCTTTTTCAATCCATTTCAAATGCTCTAACAAAGATATCAGAGCTTGAGATCTTGCTCGGTAAGTCCCATCAATAATTTTTAAAGCAAGAGCTTGCCCCAATTCTAAATTAGCAACTATCACCAAACCTTCAGCACCTACTTTTGCCATAAATTTATTAGGGTAAGTTTTCATTAGAATTGAATCTATCTGCTTCTCGCCACCAATCAAGTCTGGGTACTTATTCATGCAAGAAATTAATGGAGAGTATGAATCATCTCTAGCAATTCTAGAAAACAATAAAGCCATTTCTTTTAATTGCATGTAGAAAGTTGCTAGCCCGCAACCATCTTTAGCCATATCAATTTTCAAATCAGGAATTAAATTATTTATCTCTCTAAGAAGAGCTTGATTATATTCATGATCGTCCTTATAGTAAGTTTCACTATTCCAATTATTAACTTTGCAAGCAGCTAAAATTGCGGCATGTTTGCCCGAGCAATTATGAGCTAGTTCAGATTTTAAAAGCCCGCGACTTTCACTTTTTTTTCCGCACTTTAAATCACTTTCAGAAAAGCCGTATTTTGAGAGCAGGGAGTTTACAGAATTTAATTGCTCCTCACTAGCCTTATGAGAAGCCATAGATATTGCAAGAACTTCATCAGTCAAATTTACTCCTGAAGATAATACCGCCTTAGCCTGTATTGGCTTAATAGATGATCGAGTAAAGCAAGAGAAACTAGAATCTCCCCAATTTGCAAGTAAATTATTATCATCCACAAGGCAAGCAATACCGTAATGTAGACTTTCTACATTATTTCCCCTGTATATTTTGGCTAAATCTATTATCATACTTATTAGAAATGATAAACAATATCAACAGGAAAATACAGCAATTATCTCTAATAGTTCTGCTATGTGTGACAACTTTAATTATAAGTCCGCTAGCATCTAAGGCTATTGATGCTAATGATGGAATCGATGAGTTCTTAGAACGCGTATATAAGAATTGGAATGAGCATAAAATAGAGAAGCTTTTTGAAAATTACAGTACTGACTTTGTTAGTGGTGATGGGCTTGGAAGAAAAGAATTTAAAGAGCTTACTAAAACTTTATGGGAAAACTACCCAGATATATCTGTGGAATCACAGACAAGAACAGTTCGCACCCAAGACCAATATGCTACCGCTTCAGTTATCGACTTTTTTCACGGCAGTTCTTCAAAAGAACACCCAGAGCTTGAAAACAAAGGTGTTTTATCAGCAATCTCACAAGGTCAAATCTTCCTTAAAAGATTTGGTGATTCATGGAAGATTGAATCAGATAGAACTAACTTTGAGTTAATCACGGTGCATTTTGGTGATGTTAAAAAGTATTTAGACTCAAACCAAATCTTCTTCGCTGTACCTGAGCAGGCTAGAGCTGGTTCACAGTACACAGGTACTATATACTTTATTCTTCCTGAAAACATTCAAGCCACCGCAACTATCAATAACGAACTAATAATAAGCCCGCCTATGGAAGTCGAGGAGTCTTTCCAAGCTGTAACTGGTCACAAGCTTGAAAGGTTGTTTACTTCCAACGACAGTAACCATAACGAACTTGTAAGTGGTACAATCATTGTCTCTAAGGGCATCCTAGAGCCAGAACTTGAAGGACTGCTGTTTATATCTAAACGTGTAAACATCTTGCCAACAAGAGAAGAAGTAGAAGATAAAAAAATTGCACTAGCTCCTTACTCAAAATCTGAAGACTTAGTCTTCCTAAAGAAAATTAAGAAAGATAATGGAGTTAATGAAACTGCAAGCAAAAACAGTAAAGAAGTAGATAATGGCTCAGTTGAAGACGAAGACACAGAAAACGAAAGTTAATTCTTTAACAGAGATTCTCCAAGCTTATATAAAAAAGCAAGCTTTAGAAAATTCAAGTATTGCAGTTGCTGCATCTGCAGGGATGGACTCTACCGTTTTGCTAGATTCACTGAGTAATATACACCCAGCAAATTTAATCAGCTGCCTGCACCTCGATCACGGGATCAGAGAAGATTCTAATGATGCAGTGCTTTTCCTAAAAGATTTTTGCTCAAAAAAAAATATAAACTTTCACCACGAGACGCTTGAGAATCAAAAAGAAAAAGATGAAAATAGCCTAAGAAAAGCTCGTTATGATTTCTTTGAAAGGAATTGCAAAAAACTCAATACATCAGATCTCTTTATCGCTCATAATTTAAATGATGATGTTGAGACCATCATTTTCAGGCTCTTTAGAGGTAGCTCTAGCTTTGGGTTGCTTGGTATACCTGAAAGTAGAGAAAGTGCTGGAATTAAAATCCATAGACCTTTTTTAGATACAAGTAGAGAAGAAATCGAAGACTATTTTAAAACTCATAATTTAAACTGCATTCAGGACAGCACGAACAATGATCTAAATTATGCAAGAAATCTTATTAGAAAAGAGATCTTGCCATTGGGGGAAAAAATAAATCCAAAGCTAATAGAAAATGTTCATAAACTTTCTGAAATAGTCTCAGAAGAACAGGACTTGCTTTCAAAGCTAGCCAACGAAGCTTTAAGTCAGCTTGGCAATATGCCGTGGGCTCTTGAAGATTTCCGTAAAATCCCCAGAGCACTGCAAAGACAGATACTATCGAAGACCTTTAGCACTAAGATTAGCTTTTGCGATCAATTTTTAGAAGCTGTTACTGAGGGCGGTTTTCACAAAATCAACTACGAAAAAGACTGTTTCTTTCTAATTTGCAAGAAAGCAATAAGCAAAGAAAGTATATAATTATTGCTAATGGCACTTGTAATGGACAAAAAAGATATAAAAGTACTTTACTCAGAAGAGGAAATTCAAACTAGAATTAGCGAAATTGCTAAGCAAATTTCGAGCGACTACAAAGACTCTGAAAATTTAATAGTAATTGGAGTACTAAAAGGTGCTTTGTTATTTACAGCAGATCTTATTAGAAAGATCGATAATTCTGTTCAATTAGAGTTCATTAGACTATCTAGCTACGGAGCTAGCTCAGAGAGCTCAGGCAAAGTGAAGGCTTATGATTTAACTCTTCCCGATCTTTCTGGGAAAGATATTTTAGTGGTAGAGGATATTGTTGACTCTGGAAGAACAGCACAATTCCTTATGAATTTTTTAGCTGAGCAAGCAGGCACTAAATCAATAAAGCTTGTTTCTCTTCTTGACAAGCCCTGCAGGCGTGTCCCAGAACTAGACCACGTAAAGCCTGACTACTGCTGCTTTACAGTTGAAGATAAATTTATTATTGGTTATGGTCTTGATTACGATCAGAAATTTAGAGATTTACCTTTCATAGGCTACGTTGAAAATTTCTAGACTCTCACTCCAAAAGACTTGATGCTTGGCTTGCTTTTCTTAAAGATTGCTTTAGCGAGGCTTCCAAAAATACTTCTAGCTTGACCATCTATCCATTTTTCAACTTTATTAAAAGTATAAGGGCTGATTTTATGAATAAAGTTTTCTACTAAAGGATCAAGTTTCCCTAAAGCAAAAGATGCTGCCATATACGAAATCATTGGACGAACAAGATCAGCTAATGGACTTTTCTCTGCATTGAAGACACCAAAAACTTTATTTACAGCTTTGCCTGTAATTCTTACCGCAACAACAGGCAAAGAAACCGCAGCAATAAGGTCATGGCTGACTTTCTTCAAACCAGCAGTAAGTGAATGTTCATCTACTGCTGTTACCAAGTTCCTGACACCAAGATAAGCACCTGTAAGTGACCATAAGCCTTTATAGATAATTTGAGCTAAAGGCCCTGGCATCATATTATGCATAGATTCTCTTAAAGCTTCAGCCACCTCATTTAAAATTGCAAATTTTCTACTTGGATGTTTATTATCCGTAGTCATCAAAAGTTTTTTCCCAAACGATAATAACCACTTAGGGATTCCATATTTTTTGTGATAACTAATCCAGCGACAACTAGCACCACCAAGTTTTAATTGATGCCTAGGTCTTCTCTGAACACCGTGAACACCGTATTCCCAGTAAGATGGGTGATCAGGCACACTTGAAAAAGATCGTTTCTTGATTTTTGGTGTATTAAAGAACTTTCTAGGCTGCTGCTCATGCAAAGCACTCTTATCTTGATTTCTTCCCGGAGCAAGAGAACTATTATCTAGTTTTTCACTAAGCCCATTCTTATTTTTCTTAACCTTATTATCTAAAATTTCGCGCCTTTGAGCGTCCTCACTAGAGACCGGCCCTCGAGGCTTTATATCTTGATTGTTTGCTGTTTTTAGCACCATTTATTGGTATTTTCCAAGAATAATACGCAATCAGTCATACCATTCTTAAAATAATATTAACACAAAAGAAAAGATTAAGTATTTACGTTAACTTATCTTGAGAAGTGAAGCACATCAAGCATTTACAGGTTTCAAGGCAAAAAAAAGAGCCCCTTAAAGTTAAGGAGCTCTCTATCAGTAATAAAGATCGAAATAGCCTAATTCGCTACTTGCAAGAATTCAGGTTCAATAAGTCCATAATCACCATCATCACGCTTATAAACACAAGCAATTCTGTTAGTGAAGACATTTAAGAACATGTAGAACTCATGACCACTATCGTCTAGCTTATGAGCTGCTGTATCTGGCTCTAGAGCTTCCATTCTAAAACGCTTAGTTTTAATAATTTTAGGAGCCTCAAACTTTTTAACCTGCTCGGCAATGTCTTCAGGAATTGTAAAGTCTGCAATATCTTCAATACCGTATTCTTTCAAGCCTCTTCCAGAGTGCAGCCTGTTATAGATGCGAGTTTTATGTCTTCTTAGCTGAGTCTCAATTTTATCCACAACAAGATCGATGCTTGCGTAGATTGATTTTTCAGCCTCTTCACATCTAATAACGTGACCACCATTAAGTATCATTGTGACTTCAGCTTTTTGGTTCTTCGCTATGCTGGGGTTTTTTAAAACACTAAGCACCACTCTAATTTCGTGATTTTTTATAATCGAATCAAAGTGATTATGAATTCTTTGAACCTTCTCATCCACATACGCTTTAATTGCGTCAGTTAAATCTATATTTCTGCCTTCTACCTTTAACATATTTACCTCTTTTAAAAACTATCGAGTAATGATTATAGCATTTGCTAGAATTCATATTTACTAGCGAAATACAAATGTCAATAGGGAAGCAAAATAAAATAAAAATTGGATTTACACTTGGGGATGTCTCGGGGGTTGGTCCAGAGCTTTTCCATAAATTCCATGCGGCAAATAAGGAGCATCCTTTATTTGAAATTATTTTAGTAGATGAGCATTTATATGAAGATAAAAACGCCCTTAAAAACTTAGTTCAAGCGGTTAAGCTAGGTGCGCCCTCTAAAATCGCAGGTGAGCATGCTTATAGAACTTTAGAAAAAGCAAACTTAATGGCAGCAAAAAGTGAGATAGATTATTTAGTGACACTTCCAGTTGCGAAAGAATCTTTATCACTAGCAGGTCATAAATTTACAGGGCAAACAGAAATCCTGGCTCACTTAAATAATTTAGGAAGAGAAGAAATAGAAATGTTTTTTGTTTTAGATGATTTTAGAGTAGTGCTTGCAACAAGACACGTAGCTTTAAATGCTGTCTCTGAGCTCTTTAAGAAAAGGTTGCATAGAGTAATTGATAATAGTAATCATGCGCTTAGAAAAATTTTTAAAATTAATAATCCTAAAATAGCTATTGCAGGACTAAATCCTCATGCTGGCGAGAATGGTATTTTAGGCAGTGAAGAAGAAGAGTTTATAAAACCACTTATAAAAAGATACAACGATGAGTTTACTAAATTAAAAAACTTAGAAGGTCCTTTTCCAGCAGATACGATGTTTGCAAAACTAGCTCACTCATATCTAGCAAATCAAAAAGCACCTTATGATCTTTATGTTGCTGCCTATCACGACCAGGCTCTTTCACTAATTAAAGGCCTCGGCGGTTTTAGAGCTATAAACTTAACCACAGGCTTGCCCTATGTCAGGGTAAGTGTTGATCATGGGACTGCTTATGATATAGCTGGTAAAGGAATAGCTGACTCAGAAGGCATAAGAGCCTGTGTGGACTTCATTATTAAGAATCATTTTCAAGAAAGTTTAAAAAAGCTAGACCCCACATGCCTAGAGCTTCAAGTATAGACGTAAAGATGTTTTGAAGCCAAAAAGCTCTTTGCTAAAGAAAAATCTCTAGCCTCAAAAAGTAATATGAGTTACAATTACAATGAATTTTAGAGCAACTAGCACTAGAATTTATCATTCAAATGATAAAAACAGATCCAATAGTGGAAAGAATAATATTAGTGAGAAAACTTAACGAGGTGCAGCAATAGCTGGCAATAATAGACGTTACAAAGGTAGAAAGCCTTATAGAGAATTTGTTCCTATAAATGAGCATATTCGCTTTGACTCTATGCAAGTAGTTGATCAAGAGGGTGTCAACCATGGGGAGCTTTCAAAAGCAGATGCTATAAAAATGGCTCAGGAAGCTGGACTTGACTTGTTTATTATTTCAAAAAACACTCCTGTTCCAATCGCTAAAATTTTAGATTACGGAAAACATAAATTCCAAGAAGAGAAAAAAACTAAACTAACTAAGAAAAAACAGTCTAATCTTGGCGAGGTTAAAGAACTGAAGATGGGCATCAACATTGATATTGGTGACTACAATACTAGGCATAAGCACGCTGTAAAATTCTTAGAACTACAAAAGAAAGTTAAATTAAACATTATGCTTAAAGGTCGTGAGATGCAACATAAAGACCGTGCTATCGACCTTGCTAATAGATTTCTAAATGATCTAATGGACATAGGACACACAGACGCGCCGATTAAAATGGTGGGAAGATCTTGTGTAATCTACATTCACCCGGGTCCAGACAAAGCAAGAATTAAAAAACGTAAAGAAGAAGAGCAACAAAAAGATGCTGAAAACGGTTCTGAACTCAAAGATTCATAGAGCAACAGTTACTGAAGCTAACTTAGACTATATAGGCAGCATCACTATTGATGAAGACCTTATGGACTCTGCTGGCATAGCTATTAATGAGCAAGTTCATGTTTTAAATATCGCTAATGGTAATAGATTTGTTACTTACGCAATTCCGGGTGACAGAGATTCAGGTGTGATTTGCATTAATGGCGCAGCAGCTCACCTAGCTAAAGAAGAAGATCTAGTCATCATCTGCTCTTACGCGCAAGTAGATGCTAAAGAAATGCAAGAACATAAACCCACTGTAGTTTTAGTTGATCACGAAAACAAAATGCTTAAAGGGCTTAGTGGCTCTGCGCAATAATGTATAATCTTTAACGTGGCTGCCCTCATTGCGAATCACCATAAGTGATGTGGCAATCCAGGAAGCACTTCAAGGACGGTTGGCTCAGTTGGTAGAGCACTTGCTCGACATGCAAGGGGTCATTGGTTCAAGTCCAATACCGTCCACCACTCTCCCTCACACCGAATATCCCCACCACTTACCCAAGGCTCGGCGCCCTTCGGTCGCCTCGCCAATCTCGCCCCAAGGGGCTCGCAGACAGCGGTGCTGTCATGTTGTACATGACTATCACCGCTCTGTAGTTGAATGTCACGGTGATTGCTGAGTTTAGTATTTTCAGGTCTGCTGCAGCTCCCAGTCTTAAAGTGAACTTCACGCAAAAAATTGAAGGGGTGTAAATAATCTAATTCGAGCTTTTTACTACTCATTTGAGAGTTCAACCCAACTTTTTTTAGAATTCTATTCATTTCATGAAAATCTTTATTTAAAACACTATGATGTGCTTGATTAGCGGTTTTGATGAAATCATGCAGAGGTTCAACCCACAGGTTCCCTTCTTCTTTAATCCTCTTAGATTTAGCTTCTAAATCAGATTTCTTATTTACAAGTTTATTCTTGTTGGCTTTGTATTCTTCTGTAGAGATATCTCCTTCTATGTGAATATCTAAAAGCCTTTCTAGCTTGCCCCTTATACTTTTAGCCTCAGAATCTAACTTTTCTAGCTCAGCCTTAGATTCTTCATGTTCTTTTTGAACCCACTCATCGATCTTATTACTGAATTTTTCATGCCATTCATCATTAATCGTTACTTGTGAAACGAAGTCTTCAACCTGCAGAGCAAGGTCTTTTTCATTAATAGCCTTCTCTCTGCAATCACAGGTTTTAGACTTTCTGCTGCAACGATAGTACTTAAAAACCAATCCAGATTTCTTTTTATGCCATTCTGGGACTATTCCATATCCACAATTGCCACATCTTGCTAAGCCCTGAAACCAATAGTCCTTTTCTACATTTTTATTATTATGAAAGTTTATCTTCTTAGGATTCTTTTCTAGTCTTTTCTGAATTTTGTCATAAGTCTCTTTGGTTATCATCGCTTTGTGTGAACCTTCATGTAATTCACCATTAAGTTTGAATACACCAAAGTAGAATGGATTAGCTAGTATTGATCTCACTGCAAAAAAGGTTAGAAGTTTTCCCTTCTGTGATTTAATGCCTGCTTCATACATTTCTTCTCGGAGCCTTGCTTGAGATATATCAGTTTTTGCAAATTTCTCTAGAAAGTATTTAATCGTGTCAAATTTCTCTGGGTCTACTTCTATTGTTCTAGTCTTTGGATGATTGTAATAACCAACTGGAGCTTTGCCTGGAAATTCACCTCTTCTAACCTTCTCTCTGATTCCTCTTTTAATATCTTCAACTAATCGATCTGTGTACATCTTAGAAAATCCAAATGCAATAGAGAGGTTGAATTTACCGTGTGGAGTATTTTCATAGTAATAACTCGGAAATTTCAGGTCTTTAATTAGATCCTCGTCAATCATTTGTATAATCTTGCCTCCATCACTTGCGTTTCTAGAGAGACGATCTGGTGACCATGACAAAATCCCATCAGCCTTACCCAACTCAAGATCTACTAGCATTTGATTAAAAACTTCTCTACCTGGACGTCTGGCAGATTTACTTTCTACATACTCATCAACTACGTCTATGTTATTTTTCTGAGCATAGTCTCTAAGCTCTCGCAGTTGAGACTCTATAGATAATGCTTGTCTATCTTCGTCTTCTGATGATTTACGGCAATATATGAAACATTTGGACATCTCCAGCTCCTTCTTACTTAACTGGGTCAGTCCAATCATTTGATGCTTGGATCTATCTATTTATCATTATAAATAGTTTTCTAAAACATCTGTGGTCTAACAGGAGTGCGTTATATTGAAAGTCTTATGGTAATTTAGGTAGCTTTGCCTAAATGAGACTACCTAATTCAAAATTTTTCCTGAAATAAAAGCAGAAATCTGTCATGATATAATCTGTAATGGTGCAAAGGGAAAAGAAATGGTAGATTTTGCTTTAAAAAATATAGTAACAGGATGTCATAGAATATCAGCTGATGTTTTAAGAGAGAAAACCAAAAAAGGTGAAGAAATTGACAAGCCTAAACATACTGATTTTAGTGAAATAACTGATCTTAAATGGGGCAAAGGCTCAAAAAGTTACCATCATTCAATAGTCTCAGCATTAGCTACTCTTAATGAAGGTAACAGGGAAAGACTAGATATAGTTGCAGGAAAAACAGCTAAGAAACAACGTCAAACACTTATAGCACTTAGAGATTTACAAAAAAGGAAAAGAGTCGACGCAAAAGATATAGAAAGCTTTATAAGAATAATTAACAACCCATATTTAGAAAATGGAAATAGAGAAAGGTTATTCTATATGATCTCTGCAAAGCATCTCCCAGACTCTTTAATAAGAGTGGCATTAGATGTCCCTCTTGAGGACAAGTCTAAAGACTTTTTCAATGAATATATTGGAAGAAACTTAGTTTCTAAAGATGATTTTGAGAAGGTAGATGGTTCCAAAAAACTAGTACCTAAAAGAAAAACTGAAAAGCTTGAATACGAACAAGATGATGAAAAAGGAATCTTTAAGGCTAAATTTAAAGGCGAAGAATATGAGATAAGACAAGACCCCAACCAGTCTTATGTTTTCATGCTTAGAGATAACAGTACTAACTCCTCTGCTGGTGGAGGAATGGGAATGGGCTTATCTCTTAGAATTGCACCAAAATTAACCTTAGAGCAAAAATTATATGAAGGAATCAATGTTCAGATAGACATTCCTGAAAAATTCTATTCAGTTTTTATGGTGCATGAAATTGTTGAAGCCAATGTAATAAAAGAAGGGAAAAGAGCCGGAGACTTTAGAGAATTAGAAGATGGACATAGCAGTGCTGTCAAAGATGAAATCAATTATGTCCTCCAACACTACAATAAAAAAGATCAAGAAGAATATTTTGCATTGGCAAAAAAATTAAGAGATGCAGCTAAAGAAAAGCAAATCACTGAAGAAGTTGATGCTGCTGAAGACACAAGTTTAGAAACAGAGGAGAAGCAAGCAAAAGCTAAAATACCGAGCAAAGAAGAGTCTATTAGCAAGATTGATGACACTGTCACTATTAGTTCTTTAGCCTGGACGGAGAACTATAAAACAGATAGCAAAATTAAGAGATTGGTATTAGATGTACCCATACTAATCTACAAAGAGATTGATTTAGAAAATCATGAACATGCAATAACAAGAGCATTCGGCGGTGAATGTCCCGAAGAGGTGGTCAGAAAACACAACACAGAATCCCTACAAAAAGTCTTTGATCTTTACCCTAATCTTGAAACAGTTGAAATTCACTGTGAATTTTATAGTCCAGATTTTGCAGATCTAATTTATCCTAAAAATTTAAAAAATCTGAAACTAATTGGCAAGTATAGACCAAATCAAGCAGGGTCTATTTCCTTGAGAGAACTTGCTTCAACCCTTCCAGAAGGTATAGAGAATTTGATGGTGCTGCATTCTTATTTGGGAATTTTTGAAAGAGGTGCTGAACCTGTTAAATTTCCAGACTCCTTAAAAACATTAAATATAGGGTCACATTTAGAGAAGTTTCACTGGACTGAAGATGAAGAAGAGGGTCTAGTAATTCAAGCTAATGGTCTTGAAAAATTAAATTCAGTAATTAGATATGCCAGAAGAAATGGTTTTATGGATCTTTTCAAAAACATCCTAAGAAGAAGGAAAGAAGATGGTATTAAAGAACCATTGTCAATTGTCAAAAGAGATAGCAGCTCAAAAGATATTTATATAAGTGAAATTAGAAAATTCTGTCAAGAAAATGACATTATGATGCCTAATTTCATATTCATAGACGATAAAGAAATTAGCAATATGCCCTCATCACCAAGTTTTTAGACTTGCACGTGATTAGAGCAAAAAACATCGTTTATGTGCTCCCTTTGGTCGCGTTCCCCTTAAATTTTTATCGCTCAGTTTCACAGGTCTGACTGGTTGCTGCAGCAGACCTGCAAAACTTCACTCAAAAATTGCTATGAAATTCAACTACAGAGAAACTGTCTGCAAGTTACGAGATTGGCGAGGCGACCGAAGGGCGCCGAGCCTTGGGTAAGTGGTGGGGATATTCGGTGTGAGGGAGAGTGGTGGGGCCTATTGCGCCGGGCTCTCACTAACCTGCTTATAATTCAGGGCATAGTCAACCTTCGCTACTAGCTCTTACACATTTGGCTTCACTACACTTTGTTTCGTTACGCCTGCTCCAGAGCTAACGCAGCTCAGGAGTATGCCCTTGACTTAAAGTGGGTTCGAGCCCGGCGCAATAGGCCCCACCATCATATGTCAAATTAAAATCTGAAATCAAGCAAGGGATCTACTCCAACAAAAGGAAAAAAATAGAGTGAGGATCTACGGATCTACTCCAACAAAAGGAAAAATAGAGTGAAAAAATCTCTAGATACTATCACGCACATTTAGATCTTAGATCTTTTTTGAGCTTTATTTTTGGTTGAAGTAATTTGCTAATAACATTAGGAGCCTTTTGAATGCAGAGCAAATAAGAGACGACGCTTTTATCAGGAGAATTAACACCTTGCTCCCATTTTCTGATAGTTTCTAAGCCAAAACCAAAGGTATCAGCAAAACCTTTTTGAGTCATATCTAAAGACTGTCTGACTTTTTTCACATCGACTCCACGACGCACTGTTGTAACACTTTTTGGGTTTGTGACAGCCTCTTCTATTGACTCTATCAATTCTTGCCCTAGTGATTTCATGTTTGATTTCTTTTTCATAGTTCCTCCTTAAATCTCTCTATTAACTGTGGAATTAGTTTTTTTAGAGTATTTTTATCCGCATCCGAAATATTATCTATTTCTGATTTAGGATATGCACCAAGAAGAAGAATTAGTATGTTATTGGAATAATGGTATAGGACTCTCAGTCCACCACTTTTACCTTTATTACTAGATTTTGGACTCCATCTTAGTTTTCGTACGCCTCCTGTTGACCTGATTACTGCCCCTGAGCTAGGGTTGAGAGATAAATAATCATAAAGTCTTTCAAGATCTTCATCCGAGAGCAACTTTTTGGCTTCTTTTTGAAACTTCGCGGTTGCTTTTATGACTATTTCACTCACACTCTATAGTATATCATACTACTCGCATAATATACCACTAATAGGTTAAAAAACAGTTAACAAGGCATTAAACCATCGCAACACCTTTGGTGTGGTTCGGGGTCTCATGACTGATTTAAAGACTTTACTGCACCCCACCATTTACTCGCCTGAATAAGGCTTCCCGAAATTTAACTTGAAACCAAGATGAGTTGGAGTGAATCCCAGCTTTTTATAAAAATTATGTGATCTCTCTCTTAGCTTGTGACAGTTCAGTTGCACCATCCCGCAACCCTTCTCTTTAGCTCTTTCAATCGCCCAAGACATTAACTTAGTGCCTACACCAGCACCCCTTAACCCTGGATCAATTTGCATTGCTTCAATTTGCGCTCGAATTTCACCTTGACCTGTTAAATACGGAATGTAAGCAATTTGCAAAGTCCCAACTACTTTTGAATCAATCTCAGCAACAATAAGTTCATTGTTTTTGTCATCCTCAATTCTCTTAAATGCATTTAAATATTCTTGAGTCACTTCTGCAGAGGAATTCTCTCTAGAGCCTGAAACTTCATCTTGAGATAGAAATTTTATAATCGTGGCTAAATCTTTTGCCAGAGCTTCTCTAAAAATTAATTGATTAAAATCCATTACAGCTAATGATTATAAAACTATCCGCTCCCTCTGGTCGCGTTCCCCTTCAATTTTTATCGCTCAGTTTCACAGGTCTGACTGGTAGCTGCAGCAGACCTGCAAAACTTCACTCAAAAATTACTATGAAATTCAACTCCAGAGAAGCTGTCTCAGTACGCTAAAATTAACTTATGCGCAAGCTTTGTTTGATTCTATTCATAACAAGCCTTAGCCTAGTTAATCCTAGCTTTGCAAATGATTTTATAAAGGTTAAAGGAAACTCTTTAGTTATTGGAGAAGATGAAAATCCTTTTAATATTAAAGGTCTTTGCTTTGATAATTACTTTTTCTTTAAAAACCCAGAGAAGATTTTAAATTCTGGACACCACTCATCAATTGACTTTCAAAGAGTCAAAGAAATGGGGATGAACACCATAAGATTCAGCATGAACCATAAGGTCTTTAAGACTGAAGCTGGCTTTGAGTGGCTAAATAAAAACATCCAAGATGCTAAAGCCCAAGACCTAAAACTTATACTAGTCATGCATGTACCTCCTGGAGGCTTTCAAGGTGGCAGTAAAAAAGGACGCAAGCTTTGGGATAAAAGAAAAAATAAAAACCGCCTCGCTAAACTATGGAGAAAAATTGCAAGCATGCATGCTGAAGAAACTACTATCTTAGGCTACAGCATCATGAACGAGCCCACACCCACAAAGGGTCTCAAACAATGGAAAAAGCTCGCTAATAGAATTACTGAGGTGATTAGAGAAGTTGATCAAAATCATATTATTCTAATTGAAGAATCCTATAACAAAAGAGATGAGCGGACCAATGAAAGGTTTTTTATATTAAATGACCCCAATGCACTTTATGACATTCATTTCTATGAACCTTTTGAATATACTCATCAAGGCATAAATTCTGAAGGCGACTTTGACCTAAACTTAAAGACAGAACTTAGCTACCCAAGCGAAGACTTCAATAAAGATTTTCTGAGGGAAGAGTTAAAAAGCAGAATTGAATTTTTAGTAGAAAAGAATCTGCCAATTCTAATTGGAGAATTTGGATCAAATGTCAAAACTTTTGAAGAGGGTAAAGGTGGCTCAACTATCATCAACGACATGATAGATATTTTCAAAGAGAGAAATATTGGATACACTTTCTATGCCTATCACGGAGTGAGTTTTGCGATTCATAGCATTTCAGAAACAGACTTTGATTTTGAGGAGCTTCCGGGACAAGATCCAAATAAAACCAACCAGGCTTTAATAGATTTATTAAAAAGCAAGTAAACTAAGCAGCTTTAGCTGACCTTTTATTTGAAAAATTATTTTCATTTTCTAAATACTTACCTTTTTTAGCTAGCTTTTCAGCATACTTAAAATACACTTCAGGACTAATCAATTCTTCATCTATTAAAGCCTTCAGCATTACACCTGCAAGTATATCCGGGTCTGTTATTTCTATTTTCCAATCTTTTGTCCTGTGGGTAACGTTAATCAGATGAAGACTTCTCCCCTGATCTCTTAAACTTTTCTGGATATAGAGATTCACTTTATCTCTTTCCTTTTTTTCTCTTTTCATATCAAGCAAAGATCTAGGACTACTATCACGTGGTCTTTTCTTAAGCTCTTTACCATCTTGCGTACACTTACCATCAGGACCTGCTTTCAAAAAACTATAATCTGGGTGGTAAACACGACTACACTCAACGCAGTATTCTCTCTTCTTTATCAAATTCTCTTTTATCTCAGAAGGAATATCAATGCTCAAAACTGTTGGTAACTTCCCAAAAACTTCTCTAGTAAAATCTACTAAGCCTTTAGTTTTCATAAAGCCATCTAAAAATAAACCTTTAACTCCTTCTGAACTAAGTAAGTCTCTGAGCTTAGTTTTAAAGAGTTTAGATGTTTTTGTAGACAAATTAAATTTTCTATTCTTAATATTAGATTCAAGCTCCTGTTTAATAGTTTGCTTAGTCTCTTCTATTTTCTCATTTGCTTCTGGAGCTTTTGCCAGCTCTCTCATAAAATGCTTAAGGTTAACGTGCTTCCAACCTGGCACGATTTTTGCAACATGTTTAGCTAAAAGTGTTTTACCAGAAGCCTTTGGGCCCTCAATTGCAGCAATTTCTGGAACTTGATTTTGCCTAGATGAATATGATGGCGAATCAGATCGCCCATTCCAAAAAGATTTAATTACATTCAGTACTCCGAACATTCCCTTCTCACTCAAGATAACTTTTAAAGCTACCTATTTAGTTCCAATGGATATTTATTAAGTGCTAATAAAAATTGATTGTATTAATCGGTATTTATAAGAATAGCAGCAAATATAGTCAACTTGCAATCCGTATTTACCGCCTTTCTAAAAATGCAGGCCAGCCCTAGTAAAAATAGCCATTCTATGGAACAATGTAATGGGAAAAACGTTCTAAATATATTATCCCAAGGAGATTTTAATTGGACAAGGCTAGCTCAGAAGATTTTTTAACAGTTACTGGTAACAAAGCGTTAAATGGCGACGTTCTTATATCTGGAGCTAAAAATTCGGCACTAAAGAAAATGGCGGCAGCGCTAGTGCTTGGAAAAGGTAAAGTGACTTTAAGAAATGTGCCGGATCTTACAGACATTGATAACATGTCTGAAATCATTAGATTCCTTGGTGGTACAGTTGAAAAAAATGGCTCAACTGTAATTATCGATTCTACTGACTTGTCATCAGAATTTGTACCTTATGAATTAGCTAGTAAATTTAGAGCAAGTTTTATTGTTCTAGGTGCTTTAGTTGCAAGGTTTAAAAAAGCAAAAGTTTCTTTACCTGGTGGCTGTAATATTGGTGCACGCAAATTAGATCTTCACTATAAAGGTCTTAAAGCTCTTGGTACAACAATTAAAGAAGACCAAGGTTATGTCTTTGCTGAAGCTGATAAATTAATCGGTAATAGAATTTATTTAGACATTCCAAGTAACGGTGCAACAGAAAATATTCTTTTAGCATCTGTTCTTGCAGAAGGTGAAACGGTCGTGGAGAACGCCGCTTGCGATCCTGAGATTGTTGATCTTGCAGAATTTTTAAATGCAATGGGCTGTGATATTCGTGGTGCTGGAACTAGCACTATCCACATCCATGGCAAAAAGATTGAAGAGCTTCACGATGCGGAGCATTCAACTATACCTGACCGTATTGAAGCAGCTACCTACTTACTAGCTGGTATGGTCACTAAAGGAAAAGTAACTATTAAGGGTGTAATTGAAGAAGATCTTCACGCATTACTAAGTAAAATTGAAGAAGTTGGTGCTGAAGTAATAATTAAACCAAGCACTTGTGAGCTTTACGGCATTGATAATTTAGTGGATATTACTGTTGATGCTAGCAAAAACGAACTTAAGGGCGTTGATGTTACTACTATCTGGTATCCAGGCTTCCCTACTGATGTTCAAGCTCAAATCACTTCGCTTTTAGCAGTTTGCACAGGCACAAGTACAGTTACAGAAACTATCTACGAAGCACGCTTCCAGTATGTTGAAGAACTTCAAAGAATGGGTGCAAATATTACCGTTAATGGAAAAGTTGCAATCATTAAAGGTGTTGAAGAAATGACTGGCGCTAAAGTTAAGGGTAAAGACCTTAGGAGCACAGCTGCTCTAGTAGTTGCAGCCTTTGCAGCAAAAGGTACTAGTCAAATTTTTGGTTTAGAGTTTTTAGATAGAGGTTACGAGCACCTTGTAGAAAAATTCCTTAAAATTGGCGCGGATATTAAACGCAGCAAAGAGTCTGACAACTATCCAAGCATTAATGAAGACTCAGAAGCTATTGGTTCTGATGTGAAAATGGCTGAAACACAAAAAGCTGACTAAGGAAAAAGAAAATTTGTGATTTGATCTGATATTTTCTCAAAATGAGAGAATATGCTGCGCCTGTTTTCATGGTGCTCATTTTTCTTATTTAAGAAAAGAGCTTTTAATTTATCAAGCAAACCAAACTTATCTTCTTCACCAGGCTCTTCTTCTTTTAAATCTAAATCTTCATCTTTACCAAGAATGTATTTAAAAAAGCGTAGATTAAGCAAAGCGCTCATTGATACTGTAGCCAGTGCAGCAAAATTCTGTGCTAGTCCCTTAGCAGCATTCAAAAGGCTTTGCGGAGCTTTTGCGATATTTGCAAATAAGTTAGTTATAGAATTTTGCAATTTTGCAAGTCCCTGAATAATCTGTTTAATAACAGGTAAATTTTGAATAGAAGGGATATTTGGGCTCTTATTTAAAAGGCTATTTTTTATCAGATTATCTATAGCGAGCCTAGTCTGATCAATTCTATAGTTCATAGACAAGAAACTAAAGGGCACGTATGGGCTGAGTTTACGGCCCCCACCGCCTCCACCACCAAGCAAACGACGGCGCCTTTCGTCTTCGTCTATAAGTCTTTGGAATTGGGTAGTTGACTGTAGCTGAACTTGTCTTTGAGCGTAGCGGTTACCTTCAGCACGAGTTAATGCAACATCAGCCGCCTTTCTACGAGAAGCTTTCTTGCTTACAGTACCACTAAAAGTTGAACCTCCAGAGACAGGCATTAATTTAATCCTTTAGAAATGAATTCTTTCTATTTAGTATTATCGCCTTTTGCTGGCTCAAAGACAAGACGTATTTACGCCTAGTTTTGAAAAGCCTTTAAATTAGCACAATGCAAGCTCTGACAGGCTTTCATAACCAAAGCATAAACAAAATTTGATAGAATGTTAGCAAAAGATTAAAATAGAGAGTATGGGCTCAAGTATTATGAGTGATGTAAATTTCAATCGAGTTAATCCGATGCACAAGGTGCCGTCACAACGTGACGAAGAGAAAGACGAGTCTAAAAAGAAAAAGAAAGACCAAGAACAACATAAAGAAAAAGAGCAGGAGCAAGAAGAAGATACTTTTACTTCTTCAAAAGAAGAGGAAGTTAAAAAAGATGCTTCTAATCCTGGCTACACTATGGACTGGGTTCACTTACAAAAAATCAAGAAAAGAACCGATCCTGATTCTCCTAAAGATATTGAGAACAAAAAGAAAAACTAAATATTCTTCTTAATTATTTTCACTAATCGAAGCAAGCGTTTTAATTAAAAGCGAATTAGCTTTAGGTAACCTAGTAATTTTAAAATTTTCAATACCTTTTTCATGAGCAAGTTCTTTGTACTCAACTCCAATTTCTTGAATCGTTTCAATGTGATCACCCACAAAGCTTATTGGCACCACTAAAAGATTTTTCACATTCATTTCTTTAGCAAGTCTCTTTATCTCATCATCAGTAGCTGGTGGCAGCCACTTCACTGGACCTACCCTGCTTTGATAAGAAATAGAGTGCTTATACATCGGGAAGCGACCCATAATTTTTCTCACAGAATCTTTTACCTGTTCTTCATACGGATCACCATTAGTCACATATTTTTGAGGGAGTCCGTGGGCAGAAAAAAGTATCCAGATCTTATTAGGATCTTTTAAGCCCTCACTTGCAAAATCATCTAGCCTAGTTTTTATTCTTTCGTGAATTAAGCGCAAAAAATATTCATTATCATGAAAGCCTTCTACGTAATTAATTTTGACTTTTTTAGCAAAGTCAGTTTCATCAAAGAGTTCTTTGCATTCAATGATGCTTGAACCTGATGTTGCGATTGAATAATGCGGATAAAGAGGGATTACCGTTAAGTCATCAAGCCCTTCTCTTTCTATTGCTTTAAAAGTATCTTTTAAAAAAGGTGTGCTATAGCGCATAGCGTAAAAAACTTTAAAGTCTGGTTTTCCAGCTGCCAATTTCAGATCTTTAGTTTTATTCAAATACTTTTCTAAAGCTTTAGCTTGAGCTTCAGTCTCAAAGCCAATTGGAGACTTGCCGCCCATCTCTGCATATTGAGCAGCAACTTTTGGAGCTCTTGATCTAGAGATTATACGAGCAAAGCCCTGTTGAAAGGGCTGCATAAAAGATGGTAATTGAATAATATATTTATCTCTAAAAAGATTAAAAAGAAAGGGCTCTATATCATCCATAGAATTAGGACCACCCATTTGTAAAAGTAAGATTCCCTTCTTCATTAAAGCGCCTTTGAAAAAACCTTATGACCTTCTTTTTTAGAAATATAAGTATCAAACTTAGAAGCTATATTTCTCACAAAGAACCTCCCAAGCTCAGTCACCTTAAGGCTATAACGACTCAAGTCACCAGACTCTTCCTCATTTAAAGCATCTAGTAGCTTATCATCACCAAAGTAATCGCTAGAACTAATCTCTAAAAGACCATCTTCTACAAACTCAGACATAGACTCAAGCTCTGGCATATATTTCTCAACATTTAGACTAAGCTCGTTGTTACACATAAGCTGCTTTATCATTTCTCTGCGTGTGAGATCCTCCCCTGAACAAAGCATAAATTTTTCAGCTCCTGGCTCATCATTTAAAAACTGCTCATAATAATCATTCATCTTTTTATAGTTTTGTTTATAAACTCCAGAGACATCAGAAATTGCCGTAATACCAGCAGAGAAAAGATCACAACCAGAGTGGGTAGTAAAACCCTGGAAATTACGATAGAGAGATTTATTATGCTGCGCTATAGCAAGCTCATCATCAGGCTTAGCAAAATGGTCTAAGCCTATAAACTCATAACCAAACTTAGTAAACTCTTCAACCGCTTTATCAAAGATCGCAAGCTTTTCTTTTTGCTCAGGCAAAGTCTCATCCTTTATATATTTCTTCTGGAAAGGAAGCATAGATGGGATATGCGCGTAATTAAATAGAGCTATTCTTTCTGGATCTAGCACTTTAACTTTTTCAATTGTATCCGTGAAAGTACTAATACTTTGATATGGCAAACCGTAAATCAAATCAAAATTTATACTTTTAAAACCAATGGTTCTAGCTTCTTTTACTAGATTATCTACTAGAGTAAAATCTTGAATACGATTAATAGCTTCTTGAGTTTTCAAATTAAAATCTTGAATACCAAGGCTTAATCTATTAAAACCAAGCTCATAGAGAGTTTCAAGCTGCTCTTTAGTAGTCACCCTTGGATCTATTTCTATAGAGTACTCGTGGCTTTCTTGAGAAATATTTTTAGATTCGTTTTCAAACTCAACTATTTCATCTGACTTTCTGCTAAGTTCACCTTTCTTATATAAATTAAAATTCTTTTCTATATGCTCATAGAGATCTTTAATCTGTTCAGGTCTTAGGTAAGTCGGTGTTCCACCACCCCAAGCCATCTGTGAAACTTTACGACTTTTGTCAATCTTAGATCCTAAATAAGTCAATTCTTCTTTTAAGTGATTTAGGTACTGCTCTTCTATGCCATGCTTTTCACTAATAACCACATTACATCCACAGTAATAGCATTGGCTTTCACAAAAAGGGATATGCAAATAAAGTGAATAATCTTCATTAGTCTCATTAGATCTTATAATTGCCGCTTCAAATTCTTTATGACTATAATCTTGCTTCCACTCAGGAGCTGTTGGGTAGCTCGTGTAGCGAGGAACTGAAACGCCATATTTTGCGATCAGATCTTGTATTTTTGGGTCGGATAAAGAAATAGCCACCAATATGTAATTATAGCTTATTTGGATTTTATAGAGTCGCTTCAAAATCGCCTAAAACAAGGCATTGCAATTAACTTTAATATCTGAAATTCTTAATTGTCTGCACAAATGCCCTAGCATTCTCTACAGGTACAGAAGGCAAGATACCGTGACCCAAGTTAGCTATATAACCTGGTTCAGTGCCTGCTAAAACAAGCATATCTAAAGTTTTCTCTACTACTGACTCTTTAGTACCTAAAAGTGCTGCTGGATCAAAGTTTCCTTGAATCGCTACTTTTGGTTTAGAGATCTGACCATTAGCAAATGCTTTAGAATTTAAAATCTCTTCAGCTGATTCAGCTATAAACGAATCTTCAGAAACACCAGAAACATAAGATCTAATCTCACCAAGATTTGCTCTCCAATCCACACTAAGCACATCAGCGCCAGATTGAATCATATAATCAAAAATATTAGCTACGCCATTAACGTAAAGCGTGAATTTAATATTAGGAAATTTTGCTTTAACCTTTGCAATTATTTTTTGTTGGTATGGAAGCGCAAATTCTTGATAGTCTTTCTGACCAAGCTGCGATGCCCAAGTATCAAAAAGCTGAAGCATATCAGCGCCATTCTCTGCTTTCGCTAAAAGGTAGTCAGCAACAGTATCAGAAAGCTTTTCTAAAAGCATATGCATAGCATCAGTTTCTTGATACATAAATCTTTTAATCTCAACATAGTGCTGTGAGCCGCCGCCTTCTATTAGGTAACTAGCAAGCGTCCAAGGCGCGCCAGCAAAACCTAAAACAGGAACTTCTTGAACTCCATCTTTAGTAATTTGATTTTTAATTTCGTGAATAGTATCGTAAACAAAATGACATTTAGATCTCACATCAGGAATAATTAATTTATCGACTTGCTCTTTACTGCGAATCGGATCTCCAAATTTTGGTGAACCAGTCGCAAAACTTACAGGCGCTCCCATAGGCTCAAGAGGAATTAAAATATCTGAGAACATGATGATCGCATCAACACCAATAATCTCTAAAGGTTGAATAGAAACTTCAGCTGCTTTTTTAGGATCTTTACAAAGCTCTAGAAAGCTCATCTTCTCTCTTATAGCCATGTATTCAGGCAAATATCTACCAGCCTGACGCATCATCCAAACCGGAGGACGCTCTACTTTCTCGCAATTGGCTGCTCTTAGAATTAAGTCGTTTTTGATTTTAGCCTGGCTTGCTGTAGTCATAGAAACAAGTATAGCAAAATGGCTCAATGAATGAGATCACCTATAAAGCCTATATTTAAATTTTAGCGCTAACTAGGCTTCAGCGATTAGACCAAAGCTCGCAATTACCACTAGACAGACAAAGAAGAACGCATAAAAAACTATGTTATCAACGAGTACTTCAATACTATCTTTCACTGGTGCTTTTTGAACTGCCATAATTACGCCTCACCTTTAAGCTCATCAGAAACATGAACTTTAAAATCTTCAACTCTATTTTTAAATTCCTTAACTTGAACTTCAGAAAGCCATAAGCCTCTAAGTCTATTTTTAGGGACGGTCTTTTTAATTACTGGAGGTCTTAAACCTAAAAGTCTTTCCCTGCAGAATTTATTACCTTCTCTAAAGTGACAGTCACCAATCTGGCAACCCATCACGATAGTCCCGTCAGCGCCAGCTTTAAAAGCTGACTCGATCATTCTTGGCTGAATCATTCCGCTGCAAGGAACTTGGATAACTTTGCAGTTATTAACGCCTTTAAGATCTTTATTGCTTTCTATTTCGCCTTCAAGATTAACGCTTCGCTCGCAAGCAATCACAACAACATTAACGTCTTTGGGATCTTTTGCTTTAGAAGCTGCAGAGCCACTACTAGCAACTGCACTTTCTACTTTATCTTTTACTTCTTCTGACATAAAAACCTCTTTTAAGCTGACGCCCCATCTAACTCTTTAGTAACCCAGCTAATATCTTTCATGATGTCTGGTGATGTGTTGTAAGGAAGCTCGATAGCATCAAAGTTACAAGCACCAACACATAGACCGCACTCAGCACATCTATCATCAATCACAATTGCTATTTCTTTGTATCTAGACTCATCATTACGAGGAGCCATGTAAATAGCTTCGTAAGGACAATCCACAGAACAAAGCTTACAACCCACACACTTCTCTGATTTAACTACAACTGGTTCTCTTTCTTTAGCATTTACAAAGTTAGGTAAAAGTATAAAGAAGGCAGTTGTTGCAATTACAAAAAGCCAAGTACCCATATTACCTAGTGCATCAAGCACTGGGAAGAACCATAAATAGAACCAGTCCATAGCAAAGTAACTAGGAACTACTGTGTCAATCGCTTCTGGTCCTGAAGTCGCCGGGAAGTAACCCGCGCAGAAAAGAAGTAGACCAGCAAGAAAAGCACCAAGAGCCCAAGTCACATTCACAACAGGTCTTGAGATTCTCATATAGTGAATCCAAAGAACCACTAGAAGTGATAATGAAATTCCGTAATGAAGGAATAATGACATGCTTAGCGTGTAGTTAGAAATCACATCTCCATTTACAAAAGCACTTGCCATTGATGGACCAATTATAGGGAATGATTTAAGCCATTCAGTAATTTTTAAAACAATAATATAAGATCTTTCATCCCAAACCAGTATGTAACCAGTAATTCCGATAATCATCAACATAAAGAAAAGACCGATACCCGAGTACCAAGCAATGATTCTATACGTTCTGTATCTATCTGTGAAATAAACTCTCACTGCATGAAGCAATGCTGTAAAAAGCATCCCATCAGCAGCATATCTATGTATACCTCTAACCATGTCTCCAAAAGGAATTCTAGTAGTAATGTACTCAACAGATTGATACGCGCCCTCTAAAGTTGGCATGTAGTAGACAAAAAGAAGAAGCCCAGAAAGAAGAAGAACCCATAAGAAAAAGTTTGGCAAAGCACCATGGTAATAAAGAATATTCTGCTCGCGAGTAAATGCCTTATTTAGCATCTCCTCGATGTTTAAGAAAACTATCTGACCTGACCTTACTATTGTTGTTAACATATTGTTCTTTTTCCTTAGCTCTACTCTTTCTTTCCCTTCTTAAAATCTACTTCTTAGCATCCGTTAGCTCACAATCATCTCTTGATGGTCTTAGAGCAAATGTAATTGCAAACGAAGCTGAGATAAGCGCCAATCCATAACAGATCGCGTAACCCCTAGTCGTAACTTCCAGATCAGCCTCTGGATTAATAGAAAAACCAAAAACGCTTAAAACCGAATTGATTATTTTCAAGTTATTATATGTCCCTTGGTCGAAATAAGCAGCATCTGAACCTATTAGCTCGAAGTAACCCATCGCCAGAAACAATGTCCCAAAAACACCTAGATTAGCTAGTGCTATAAGAATTGGGATTATATTATTTGATTTTCCTGTATTTGCCGTCATAATTAAAGTCCTTTCTATGAAACTCTCGTTTCCTCATTAAGTCCTAATTTTCTTTTCTCTATTGACTCACTCCACAACTGAGTTTTAAGATCTATCCAATCAAAAAAGAAGAAAGTCTTACGCAAATTGCCGCGCTTCTTTTCTTCCTTATAAACTGAATAAGCCATGAAGGTCATGCAGAGAACAAAGATAAAAGCGCTTGATCCAGCAACTAAAATACCTTGAAGATCTGCTGTTCCAGATTCAAAGTAATGAGCTGAATTAAAGAACTGAGATAAAGATATCACCGCAACTATAAAAACAACAGTATCAGAAATAGAGAACTTACTCTTTTCCTTCTCGTCATTTCGCAAGCCAGGTTTTTGATGATGTCGAGAAAAGCTCTGTAGTAGTTTAGAAAATACCATCCGTTTTACGCCTTTGCCTCCGCATCAAGTCTTTCGTACTTAGCTCTATCCATAAGGAATAGTGCTGTAAAGATAGCTAGAGAACCACCATAAAATATCCAGTTGCGTCCCCAAGGACCATCAGCAAAGAAAGTCTCTGCTAGCATGCCATCAAGTGGAAGTCCAAAGTAAGGAACCGTATGAATTCTAGCTACATAAAGAAGCAAGAATAAAATGAAGAATCCTGTCATCTTCCAATAATTTCTTCCTCTTCTTAAGCATGAAAAGTAAATTCCAATTGCAACAATAACAGTGCTACCAGCAATCCAGTAAGGGGGATCAGTGTTTATGTTTGCAATGTTCACAATAATCAAGTAAGAGAAAACTGCAAAATTTAAAAATCCCATAATACAAAGTGAAAGTACTATCGGTCTTTCAGTTATCTTTTTCTCTTTTCCTGTATCAAAGAAAGGTATAAATAAAACTGTTGCAGGGATTAGCACTGTAACGAAGGTCGCTAAAACCGGCTCAATATATTTATACATTTGGTAAAGAGCTAAGAAGTACCAGTCAGAAAGTATCGGCAATGGAGTTACGTTAGGATCCGCTCTAGAACCCATTTCTGCTGGAAGAATAATAGCAGCGATAGCAATCATAGCTATTACTAACCATCCTTCTTTCCAAGGTAAATTGAATCTCTTTTTCTTATTACTGTAAAAATAAAGCTCAACAACAATCAAACCAATAGTTGATAAAGCTAAGTGCATAGAATAGAAACGAGTAATCGTGGCTTGTCCAATAGCGCTTCCACCAAGCAAAATTTGCTGAGTAGTCATACCAATATTGAAATTAATGTAAGTATTTAAAAGCTTCATGTCAAGAAGAACACCACCACCTTCAGCAACAGTATCTCCAGGAAGACTAGTTGGAACACCAATGCTTAAAAGCCAGTTAACAACAGTCTCACCTAAGAATGCAAGGTTCACACCAAATTGATCCATGTAACCAGGGAAAGTAGCAAATACTTTTGTCGCCCAGAAAGCACGTTGATTCCAAATTAAAAGGTAACCAGATAATCCAGAATAAAAACCAAGAAGCAGTAAAAAGAAACAAACCCAAAGATTAAGCTCACGCTTACCTTTATAATCTGCGCAGATAAACATTCTGTACATTTTTATAGTGCAAATAATAATAAAGGCATCAGCACCATACTTGTGCATGCCACGAATCAAGCCACCAAAAGGAATTTCCTCTTGAATACGAATGATACTCATGTAAGCTTGCTCTGCTGTCGGTATGTAGAACATGATTAGCAGCGCGCCAGTAACAATGGTAACTATCCAGGTTAGCCATTGAAGGGGTCCTAATTTATACCAAACATTTTCCTTCTGCTTATCTTTAAAAGTTTCATCAAAGAAATCAATATTTTTCAAACGCGCCATCACTTCGCCAATTAAGAATTGAGTAAATTCAATTGGGCAAAACTTTTTCGCTACGCCTGCCTGCACTCCTGCTGCTTGACTTGCCATTAAGAAATACCTCCAGCCTCTAAACTTTCTACAGCAATTACGCCATCAGAAACATTGAAGTTAAATTTAAATGGTGATCTTGGTGCTGGACCAGAGACTACCTTACCTGTACCTTTCACATCTGCTTGTTGTGGGTCATAAACGGAAAGGTGACAAGGACATGCAAAAACTTTTTGACCAGGTGTTGGTGTGTAGTTATAACCTTTAGCAACTTCAGCTTCATTTGTAACGAAATTGAACACGCAACCAAGATGAGGGCAAACTCTAGAGTAAACAATAAATTTAGGGCTTCCATCAGCTTGCTTACCAGGAATTCTTACAACCGCTCCAGGAATAGTTTTAACCTGCTCGCCAACAGAGGTGTATTCTCTGTTCCCCTCTTCAAACATAAAATATTTGAAAGACCATGCTACAGGAAAATCAGAAACGTTAAATTTTAAAACTCTTCTTGCTTGCGGCAAATCAGGAGCTTTAAAAATTTCAGCAGTCGCTAACGGACCTGATGATGGCTTTAAATACCTAACAAATGGTGACATCAAGAATGCCAAAATCCCACCCAAGATAGGTATCGAAAGTAACACTTTAATAAAATCTCTTCTCTCGAAATTCATAACTATTTAGAACCCTCTTTTTTAGCTTTAACTTTTGACTTGAATTCTTCGATCTTCTTACGTCCTGTCTCAAGTCTATCGATCCCTTGACTAAAGCCGAATTGGCGCACGTAGCGTACTAGCTTCCAGCGAAGCTTATCATCGAATCTAAAGTCTTGGTCGAAATCATATCTATCTTTCCAAGCTGGCATCGCAGTCCATGGAATACCATGTGAAACTCTTTCAAATAAAAGATCATCACTACGAGTATAAAGTCTATGGAAGTCATTAAAGTTTGCTGGTAGCGGCTCAAGCTCTTTATGCAAAGGACCATCACCATCACCTCTAACACCGTGGCAAACAGCACAGTTACCACCAAAGATTGCATTTACTTTAGCGTATTCTGCTCCACCGTCATCAAAATAACCAAGAATAGAAGATCTCACGTACATAAGCGCGTCCCATCTCTCATCTCTAGTTAAAGAATTTTTAAAAGCTGGCATGCCTTTTAAGTTGCCCTTGGTTACATCTAAGTATTGTTGTTCTGGGCTTCGAGTTCTCATATACTCTTTACTCAGATACTTATGAGGACTAGCTCCGTGACAACTTGCACATTTTTGTGCGTAAACTTTTTTACCTGCAACGATAGAAGGATCATGACTAGGGAAATCTAGATCTTCTTTACTAGCTTTTTTGCTTATAAGGTTTTCTTGAGTCTTTTTAATAGACACATCATTTGGCTTGTAAGAACAAGAAGCCAAAGAAAAACTTACTAAGAGTGTTAGCGCGGCTATAAATGATTTTTGCATAGTATTTTCTTTTCTCACTTTCACGATTTTCCTCAAATTAATAACCATAGAATGGAATCCAACTAATTGCCGCCCAACAAAAAACTAATAGATAAAGAATCAACAAAGGTGTAGGCACTTTGTGGTGACCAACTCTATATTCATGTGATGGCGGCAGTTTGAATATCGCGGGATTAACTGGCGACATTTCATCTAACTCATGAATAGTTTTTGCTTCTGAACTTTCAGTGTTCTCATTATTTTCTTTAACGGTCTTGTTTTCTTCTGTCATCTATAACTCCAATTTTTAAGCGCTTAATGCAGCTCCTGGTTTCTGGCTAACTACTTCAGCAAGCTCATCTTTATCAAAAACATCAAAGCGAACATCATCACCTGTGTCTTTGAATTGACCAGACCTGATTGCCCAAAACGCAAGGATTGCAGCAACCACAAAAAAGCATGTCATCAAAACAAATTGTATAAACAGCCCCTCTTTATTAAAGAAAGTCAAAACAATGTCTTGGAATTTAATAAGTACGCTAGTGAGCACTAGTTGTACCTCCCGTCGATGGTGTTTTATGACTTGCTTTATAAACGTAGCTATCAAATAGCTTCGGATTAAATGCAGACTGCTTCTTCCAATCTTCTGAATCGATAGTTTCGTATTCAGCTATGATTGGCTGATTTTGAGGAAGTGTTTTCAAGTATGCAACTAAGTACCAACGTTGCTCTGAGCTTAGAGTAAGTTTCCAACGAGGCATTCTTGTTCCAGGGACACCTTCTGAAACTTTGTAGTACCAAGTTTCATTACTATATTTTTTAAAGAACGGTCTTGTGAAGTTAGCTGGCTTCTTATTCATAGCAAGCGCGTTTGGACCATTTCCTAAACCATTCAAACCATGACACACAGCACAGTTCTGTCTAAAGATTCCAGAACCGGAGTTAGCAGCAGATGCGCTATCTACATTTGGCTTATGGTGCTCAGAAGCTTTCCAAAACGCTTCATCAGCTTCTGGATAGTATGCTTCGTAAATATCTCTATTATCAGGGTCATTAAATCTCTTACGTCCTAATGTTTGCAAATAAGTAACCAAGTTTTCCATATCAGCATCATTTAAAAAACTAAATGACGGCATGATAGATCCTGGCGTGTAAGCCCTAGGATCCTTTAGGTGACCAATATGCCAAGCATCAGGTAATTTCCCGCCCTCGTTACTAAGATCAGGACCAGTACGTGAAGTACCAAGAACATTTGGAGTTTCATTAGCGTAGTCACCAGCAAAAACTCTAGAACCCATGTCTCTATCCTGAGGTCTTACAAACTGCGAGTGACAGTAAACACAACCTTCACGAACATAAATATCTCTTCCCAAACCAGCTTTATTTTTTCTAGGCTTAGAACCAAGAAGACCATTAGCGCCATCAGCTAAAACAGTTCCTTTTTTATCAACAAGCCTTCCAGCTTCATTAACTAGAAAACCATCTTCGTTAATTAAATTGCCATCAACATCAATAATGTTTCCACTATGATCTTTAAGCACATACTCTTGAGCGTAAGCACTAGGCGCCGCTTTAAACACAGCCATATCTGGTATAAAAACCACAACTGTATAAATCATCAAGAAGGAAAATGCAACAACTATTGCTGGTAGTACATAACCTTTTGCTCCGACTTTATTTTCACTTATGTTGTTATCTGACATATAAAAACCTTTTTAGTATCTCTCCGCTTCAACTGGAACAGCAATAGCTAGTTCTTGCTCATCTGCAATTGATTTCTCTCTTAACGTCATCCAGATATTAAAAGCAAAGATACAACTACTAGAGAACATCATCACTCCACCAATCGCTCTTACAAGCCACATCGGAGGAAGCATAACGCTCCACTGATTTACTGGATAGCCAAGTGCCCAACCTACTGATTGCTGAAGTCCAGCAATAGTCAAACTTACAAAGAATAAGAAAAATCCAATTGCAAGTAACCAATAGTGCCATTTAACTAAACGAACACTATATATTTTCTGACCTGTGATTCTTTGGATACCATAGTAAATTGCACCGATCACAAAGAAAGTAAAAGTACCAAGAAGCGCAGCATGTGCGTGACCTACAACCCACTGAGTGAAGTGGATGTACCAGTTAACACCACGAGTTGCTTGGAATGGACCTTGAAGACAAGTAACTAAATACCAGAAAGCTCCAGTAACAACAAACCTTAAAGGCATATTAGTTGTAACCATCCACCAGCTACCTTTAAGTGTCATATAAAAATTAGTTAGCACAGTAATTACTGGAATCACTAAAGCAGCTGAGAAAATTACAGCAAGTGCTTTAAGCCACTCGGGAACGGGTGATTGAAGCAAGTGGTGTGTGCCAGTTGGCGCATAGAAAAATGCAATTGTCCAGAAACCTAACATAGATAAACTATGAGACCAAACAGGTTTGTTAGTCATTTTAGGAAGCATGTAGTAAGCAATACCTACTCCAAGAACTGTAAACCACATACCTAAAATATTGTGACCGTAGAACCAGTTAAGAATACCGTCGTTAAGACCATCCATCGCAACAAAAGTTCTGTTACCCACTATATATATAATTGGCATCCAAAAGAAGGCGCCCATGATGTACCACACAGATACATAAAGCTTTTTAACTTTTCTATTTAAGACTGTTCTAAAGAGGTTGTAACTAAGAAGCAACAAACCAACAATTACCAAAACATCAAAAGGCTCACGAAGCTCAGCATACTCCCGGCCTTCAGTGTAGCCATTCATAAGCGACCAAGCACCAAAGAACATCACAAAATTCCAGACATAGCAAACAAAGTTCGCTAGCTTTTCAGAAAATAACTTTGTCTTACAAAGCGCAGGAATCATATATAGAGCGGCTCCTATGTTAGCCATAGATAGCCATCCAAAAGCAACAAGGTTAACATGCGCTGGTCTAATTCTTGTGAAAGACAGTTGGCTAATGCCTTTTGTTAAATCTGGGGCTGAGAATTCTAGCGCGCCAAGCAAGCCTAAGCCCATGCCGACTACTAGCCAAACTATTGCTGAAAGCATAAAGAATTTACTTGCGCTGCCTTCCTCTGAACTTAAAATTTTGTGAACCATAAAAGTACATAACCCATGATAGTGCAGGGATATAAAGAAGTCTATCTGTATGACCTAAGTCAAAATTAGTTTTATTTTTTAATAATCACTCATGGGGTCAGGACGGGTACATGAGTGATTAGAATTGAATTTGATCAATACCTGTTTCTTGAATTGCTTTACGTATCCTTCTAGCTAGTTCTTTTTCAGGCAAGTCTTTGTGTGATGGCTCAATATAAAATTCTCTAAGGCTGGCTTTAATTTTGCCCTTTTGCGCAATCTCAGTTTCTAAAAACGCAAAACCAAAAATTTTCTCAGGATCTTCTAAAACTATAAATTTATAATCTGCTCTTTCTACAAGACTACTTATGTATGGAAACCAATTTAATCCAGAATCTCTTTGCTTATCAAGCCAGAATTCATCACCTGACATTTGCTTAACCATAGCCAAATTAGCCCATAGCTCAGCAATTTTATTAGAGTCGTGCTGAGTTTTAGCTGATCTAACGTCAACTTTCTCAAGTACTTGCAATTTTGATTTTTGACCTGTAACTGCCATATTTTTTCCTCGTCCCTAATTGCAGCTTTGTCTCTTCTAGAGCATCAATATATACAGTATAAGCCATATTGACGACTCTAAGGTATACAAAGTGCCCTTGTGATACGGATTTACATTAAATTAGCTAAAAAAGCCTAATTTCAAGGCTTATCGGTGTTCTCTCTGCTCAAAATGGGGGGTTTCAGCTACTGCAAAAGCCAAAGTGGCTGATACTTAGAAAAACTATGAGGTTGAATAATTTCAGCAGCCCTTGAATTCAAACCAAAGAATTGAAGCATTGAATCAGGGAAACCAAAACCAAAGAAATCTTCAAAAGCATTAAGCCTGCGCTGCTCCCAAGTTTTCTCAAAATCTATCTTTCCAGATTTTTTATAATCGTACTCATCTTCTAAAAGTTTACGCATAATTCTTTTAGAGTCTTGATAACTACCTAAATCATCAACAAGATTCACAGCTAGTGCCTGCTTACCTGTATAAATCAAACCTTGAGCTATTTTATCCAATTCTTCTCTAGGAATTTTTCTTCCTTTTTCAATATCAGTTAAAAATTGATCATAACTATCATCAAGAAGAGCCTGCATAATTGCTTTCTCTTCTTCTGTCATGTTGCGAGTTCCTGAACCAAGGTCTTTAAATTTACCTGCCTTAAAAGTTTGATCTCTCAAACCTAACTTTTCAAACAATCCCATGTAGTTGTAACTCGAGCTAATCACACCAATGCTTCCAGTGATGCTTCCTGGATTTGCAACAATTTTGTCAGCTGCACTTGCTAAGTAGTAGCAACCACTAGCGCACATATCGCCTACAGAAACAACTACAGGCTTACCTGCTTTTCTAACTTTTTCTACTAATTGATAAAGCTCTTGACTTGCACCAACTGTACCACCAGGACTATTAACTCGAAGCAAAACACCTTTAACAGTACTTTTTTCTGCAGCATCTAAAAGCTCTTTTTTAACTGCTGCTGCATTTAGCTTAGTGGCAAAAGGACTTTTATTATAAAAATCATCTGTTATAACTCCCTCAAGTCCAATTACAGCAACTTTATCACCGAGCAAAGTGGAGACAAGTTGACCACCTTCTTTTTCTCTAGTGTCTGCTGTTTTTTTAAGAGTAAATAATCCGATAACTAGACAAGAGATACAAAAAGCAATTAGCATAAATGCCACCATTGTTTCTTTAGCACCATTATCTCTATCTTTTTTTTCTTCAAAGATTGAAGTAAAAAGATCTTCAGGATTATTAGGGAAGCCGCCGCCTAGATTCATAACTAGATTCTATACCTAAATCAGCACAAAAAAAAGGTGTCCTCCGAAAAGGACACCCTGGTTATGTACGGTGGTACAACTTTATACTTCTTCAAGAGCTTTAAGTGCTATTTCAGCAAGCTCAGATGAGGATAATTTATCGAACTCCTCCCATAAAGACTCAATATCATCACGGTGATCTGCCGCCTCAGGGTTAATCTCCACAAACAAATCTACATCATGGTAGTAGCGGTAACAGTTAATTGCGCGGTAAAGGTCTAAAGCCATTGCGCTATTTAGATCTAATTCCTTGTCATAGTAACTTGAGAAGAAATTAGTAACTAGCTCGTCTTGATCTACTGAAAGTTTGATTCCTAGACTTGATAAGCTGTACTCCTGTGTATGTTTTCTGTTTTCCATGAGCTTATAAAATCATGATTTAGTTAAGCTTCGGTTAAGCATTTAGGTAAATTCAGCTATTAAAAATATTAAGATTGAAAAGCCCCGTATTTGCATTAGAACTACGTTATTTTCGTACTCATGATGCTCATTTATCCTATATAAACTACGCTCATTCATGCTCAAAAGCCTGGTTCTAATACAAATATCCAAGTCTCACACAAAAACAAAGCTATATTTGCTATAATTGCTATACATATTTAAAGTTGGAGATTTATGCCAGAAAAAAGCCAAAAAACAGAAAAAGCACTTGAATTTAGTAGCGTTGAAGACGCTCTTGAAGATATTCAAGCAGGGAAAATGGTAATTGTTGCGGATGACAGCGATAGAGAAAATGAAGGAGATTTAATCTGCGCAGCAGAGAAAATTAGCCCTGAGATCGTAAATTTTATGGCTAAAGAAGCTAGAGGTTTAATTTGCCTAGCACTTAGTCCAGAAAAAACAGAAAAGCTTGAGCTTGATGCGATGGTGGAATCAAGTAGTGATGTTATGAAAACTGCCTTCACTATAAGTGTTGATGCTGACACAAAATTTGGGGTAACTACAGGAATTAGCGCAAGTGATAGATCAACTACTATAAAAGTTGCTATTGCAAATGACGCGCAGCCAAGTGACCTTAGAAAACCCGGTCACATCTTCCCACTTAAAGCTGTTAAGGGTGGAGTACTTAAAAGAGTTGGGCACACTGAAGCTGCTGTTGATCTTGCAAGATTAGCTGGCTTAGATGAAAGTGGTGTTATTTGTGAGATTTTAAAAGACGATGGTGAGATGGCTCGCCGTGATGATTTATTTGAATTTGCAAAAAAACATAATTTAAAATTCATCACCGTTGCACAAATCGTTTCTTACAGACTTAGAAACGAAAGATTTGTTTTAAGAGAAGCAGAGGCAAATTTACCAAGTGAGTTCGGTGAAGACTTTAAAGTTTACGGTTACAGAGATACCCTTTCTGGAAAGGATCATGTAGCTTTGGTTTGCGGAGATATAGAAAAAGCCAGAAAAGAAGGAAGAGATGTTTTAGTAAGAATGCACAGTGAGTGTTTAACTGGTGACGTTTTTGGAAGTCTTAGATGTGATTGTGGTGGTCAACTTCAAACAGCACTTAGCATGATTAAAAAAGAAAAGCTTGGCGTTCTTGTTTACTTAAGACAAGAAGGAAGAGGCATTGGTCTTATAAATAAAATTAAAGCCTATGAGCTTCAAGATGGTGGGATGGACACAGTTGACGCTAATTTAAAATTAGGTTTTGCTGCTGACCTTCGTACTTATGGAGTAGGCGCGCAGATACTTACTGACCTTGGTTTAAAGAAAATAAAACTACTTACTAATAACCCAAAAAAGATTCATGGAATTGAAGGTTACAAACTAGAGATCACGGATAGAGTTCCTATTCAAATAGACTCTAATACTCATAACCATAATTATTTAGGAACTAAAAAAGAAAAGCTCGGGCATCTTTTAAATTAAAATTTTAAGCTGCGATTTTATTTTTTGCCGCTGCATCTAAAAATGTCTTTGGCGAGTTGATCACAGCTTCTGAGCTTCTTTGTCTTATCCAAGTTTCTTTATCTTTCTTAGAAATAAAACCAAGCTTCTGGCATGCTAATAAAAATTTTCTAAAAACAGTAGCCCCTAGCTCTTTAGCTTCTTTTAAAGGGTCTGCTTGGACTGTGACTGAAGCTCCAACAGTCTTGTCTCCAGGATTAATAGCTAAGCCAGCAAAGAAATTTAGAGGCTCTTTCTTCACTTCATCTGGGGCAATTTCACTATAAGTATCTGACGCTCTTGCAAAGAAGCGAGCTGTTTCTCTTATTTGTTCTTTATTATTAGGATCAATAAATTTATTTAAGATAGGCAGTTTTTGAATTTCCTCACTTGTAGCATCAGTTCCTAGACCAGCTGTTTTTGCAAAGGCCTTAACTAAATATTTTGAAGCATCAATTTTAGTATCCATAATTACAATAATAACCCAAATGAGAATTATTCTCAATAGGTTAAAAAGCTTGATAATGGCTTAAAATCAGCTGCAAAGGTTAAGAAAAAGCCTAAGACTTCCTTAAGTATTTACAGGATTGAACATGTTATTATTAATACCTGTCAACAGGAATCACAAAGAGATATCCACAAAAAAATGACAGCTGCAACATTAAACCAAATAGCAAAAGCGCCGCCACAAAAGGCTATGCTAGGCAAAGAAATCGCCCAAGGGGTTATTCAAGAAATTACTCAGCAGCAAAACGCACAAGCTCATCATCTAGTCCCTAAAAAAGCAACCGTTCAAAGCCAGGAAACTTTAAAAACATTACATCAAGCAACCCCAGTTCAATCTGAAGCAAGTCAAGTATTAGCCACAGTGCAGCCACAAGAAAAAATTAAAACTCCGCCACTAGAAAAGGCTCCTATCAAACAATCAGAAGAAAAACCTAAGAACGAAGGCTTTTGGGGTGGTCTCAAAAATCTTCTTTTATCAGTTCCTATAATTGGTCCAGCACTAAGATCTGGTAAAAAAGCAATTTCAGGAATGATGGGTAAAGAACTAAAGGTACTCATCATTGGTCAAGAAAAACTTCAGTTCACAGCCCCACTTGAAAGTTTAAAACCATTATCTACAGAAGATTTCACTAATGGAAAAGTTAAACTTGGTTCAAGAGTTTTAATTGCTGATAAAGCCGATAATGGCAAAGTTAAAAAAGATGAGAATGGACAACAGCTTTTTAGAACTATTGAAATAACTAAATTAAATATTAGTGACGGAAAAACTTTAAAAGAAGCAAAAGATGAAGGCATCTCAAATCCAATCTTAGTAAGAGAAATAGCAAGTTTTGGAGCGGAAGAAAATCGTAACTTAGATAAAGATGAAGAAGTCGTAAATCCAGAATTCTTTGTAAACAAAAAGGAATTACGAATTTCAGCACCAGTCATGCTTAGCTCAAGCAGTCAAGACGATGCCGTAAAAGTTGATATTAAAGGTGAGGCAATAAGATTTTTAAATGAACAAGAAAAAGCTAGTGAGGGTCTAATTATCCTTAAGCCAAATGAAGATGGATCTTACTTATTAGCACGAACTGGAAAAATGTCAGATCATAAGATTAAAAACTTTGATAACGACTATGCTGAGGTTATTGACCTAATGGGTCCGGGGAAGGAAGAAGTTGAGTACCTAATGAAAGATGATCTTAGAATACTTAGAACTGACAGTTCAGACCTTCCTGAAGAAATAAAGAACATGATTTTTGCAAAGCAGAATGAGTTGAATCAGAGTAAGTCTCAAAATTTTGAAAAGGTAAATCAAAATCCTAATTTGAATAGCACAGTTGCTGAAAAGCAAGGTGCTTAAAAAAAGCGTTCTAGCGCTTAAGTGTAATGACTGAAATCTGCGTGAATAATTAGAAGCGACGACAGCTTTTGATAAGTAGCTTGCTTTTCAGTTAAGAAGGCTATCCCAAGCTTTTTCTTGATTTACATTTTCTTAGAACTTACTGAATGCTACCATTCTAGCTATGCCTAAGACCCAAAAGCGCAGTAGTGGTAAAACAAAGAAATTTGTAAGTGAGGAAGCAATGAATAAAGTCAAACAAGGATATGGAGCACTTTTAGTTGCAGTAGCATTTGCATATTTCTCTTTTGGAGCAATTACAAATGTAGCTGGTGCAATCGTGCCGAAGATTAGAGAAACATATCAAGTAAGTGCATCTTGGTCTGCAGTTTTAGCTGCAGTATTTTTTATAGCTTATGGTCTTACTTCAATTCCATGGGGATCATTCATGGGCAAAACTGGCAAGAAAAACACTCTTATTCTTGGCTCAGCAATTACTGCTTTAGGTGTTGCTTTATTTGCTGGAGTCCCAGGCTTCTTTATGAACATGTTTGCAATGTTCTTGTGCGGCTTAGGAATTACTGGTATTCAAGTTGCCTTAAACCCGCTTGTAAGCGAGATTTCAGACCCTAAAAAATACTCTCGCAACCTTACTTTATTTATGGTTATTAATGGCGTTGGCTCTTACATGGCTCCTCAACTAGTTACTCTTATAAAGAATGGTGGCTTTGAATGGACAATGACTTACTGGGTTTTCACTGGCATTGCTGTTGTGATGCTTATAGCTATTGCTCTTCCCAAGTTTCCAGCTGAGAAAAAAGAAGAAGCCGGGAAAGAAGTAAAAAGAGAAGATCATACTTTTGAAATGCTTACTAGCAAACCACTTATTTATCTTTATGCTATCGGTATCTTTCTATATGTAGGTGTTGAAGTTGGTGTTGCTAACACTATTGGTTTTTATTTAGAAGACAAACACAATATTACTCAGCTTCTAGGAGCTGGCGCCGAAGCTGCTAAAAATACTGCTATCAGCAACTACTGGGGCGGCTTACTTTTAGGTAGACTTCTTGGTTCATTTATCCTAGATAAAATCGCAGGCAAAACTGCAATCAAAATTTACATCACACTTGCTGCTGTTTCTCTTTATCTTGCAATGACATCAGATCTAAATATTGCACTTTGGGCTTTCCCTGCTGTTGGTTTCTTTATCTCTATCATGTTCCCAACTATCTACAGCACAGCTACAAATAGCTTTGAAGAAAAATATACAAGTGCAATTTCTGGAATTCTTTGTACTGCGATTATTGGTGGCGCTGCTATTGGTCCTATTATTGCTAAAGTAGCTGAAGCAACTCAAGGTGCACTTGCAGTCCCTAACTGGGATGCTGGTTTACTAGTAGCTTTTGCTTGTTACGCTTACATCTTTATTGTTGGTTTATTTGCTAAAGATTCAGTTAGATAGATTTACAGATAATCAGGTGCTTGATTAGCTCAGATACCAATCCTATTCATGGTACTGTTTAATTAATGAATAAGAATTTTAGTGTTTTACTATCACTATCAGTCATGTTTCTGGGCAGTCTGGGCTTAAGCGCAAAGCAAAATTCCAAAGAAAAAAAGCCTTTAGAATTTCGGACGATTGATGGTTCAGGAAATAATAAAACAAACGAAGAATTCGGGAAAGCAGGGGTGCCACTTCTTAGAGTTGCTAGATTTGCTTCTGTAGACACCAGCTTTACAACAAGACCTAGGATCGTCAGCAACGCTGTTCTAGATGAGACTGAAACTAAAATAAATGATCGCGGTTTAACGGATATGCTCTGGCAATGGGGACAATTTTTAGATCACGATATAACTCTTACTGAAGCTGCTGAGCCTCATGAACCTTTACCAATTGCGATACCAACAGGTGACGAGTTTTTTGACCCTGGTTCATCTGGCGCTAAGAGCATTGTCTTTAATAGATCAGAGTTTGAGATTGATACAGAGACAGGAAACAGAATGCAAACAAACAGAATCACATCTTTCATAGATGCTTCTAACGTTTATGGTTCTGATCAGAATAGAGCAAATGCACTTAGAACTTTTAAAAATGGAAAGCTCAAAACAAGCGCAGGCAAATTGCTTCCATTTAATGTAGAGCAACTAGAAAATAGTGGTAGCACTATGCCAAGTTTATTTTTAGCTGGTGACCTTAGAGCCAATGAGCAAGTAGGGTTAGCTTCAATGCATACTTTATTTGTTCGTGAGCACAACCGTTATGCTAAAGAATTAAAACGCAAGAATAAAAAACTAAATGACGAAGAGCTTTACCAAAGAGCAAGAGCTTATGTGGGCGCATTAATGCAAGTGATCACTGTTAAAGAATTCTTGCCTGCACTATTTGGCAAAGATCTTCTTGGACCTTACCCTGGTTATAATGCAGAGATAGATCCTGGAATCATGAACGTCTTTTCTACTGCAGCATTTCGTTTTGGTCACTCAGTAGTTTCACCAACTCTAATGAGACTTGATAATAAAGGTAATGAAATTGAAGCAGGGAATTTAAGTTTAAGAGATTCGTTTTTCAGACCTGATCACATAAAAGAATTTAATGATATTGGCTTTGTATTAAAAGGACTATCTACTCAAAAGATGCGCGAGCTTGATGTTGAAATCATTGACGACCTAAGAAATTTTCTTTTTGGCGAGCCTGGCAATGGCGGAATGGACCTTGCTGCACTTAATATTCAAAGAGGAAATGATCACGCTCTAGCACCTTATTGCCAAATAAGAAGAGATTTTGATCTTCCGTGTAGCCTAGATTTTACAGATATAACTACTAATACTGACCTTGCCACAAAACTTCAAAGCGTTTACAACGACACTGAAAATATTGATGTTTGGGTTGCAATTCTAGCAGAGGATCATCTTCCAGGTTCTAGTGCTGGAGAGCTAATGACCACTATAATTACTCAGCAATTCAAAAACCTTAGAAATGGTGACCGTTTCTGGTATGAAAACACTTTTTCAGGCAAGCAACTTAAAAAACTTGAAAAGACCAAGCTTTCAGATATCATAAAAAGAAACACTAAGATTCGTAAATTACAGAAGAACGTATTCTTTAATTAGATCCAACTGGCTCCAGGCTTGGATCAGGAGAGTGAAAGTTTCTAACAAAGTCTAAGATCTGGTGCTTAGGAACAGTATCATAGTTTTCATGAGTGAAACCTTCACCAGTTCGTCTTCGCTCGTTGATAGCACTATCATCAAGCCTTATTGGAAGCTCGTATTGTATCCCTTTAAGGTAAGCACCTGTTGACATATTGAAAAGGAGCTGACCGACATCAGTATGCAAGAACATCGCAGCGAGAGATTGACCGAGCCCACCAATTCTTTGCCAGAAACCAGCTTTCTCTGGAGTAAATTTAACATTAGCTCTAGTTGCACTTGTAAATTGACGAGGGTCACCAGCAGCATCTTGCTCAAGCAATCTTGCAGCAGCGACTATACCAAAACCAGGAATTACGTTAGCAATATTAGTAAGCCATTGATCAAGCTTCTTATTACCAGTAACTTTCCCTAGAATAAAGGAAGCCACACTTGTAAGCAAAGTCGTCACCCCAACAAAGTTATAAAGGTGAGCCGGGCTGTGAACATTCTGATATTCTTTACCACTGTTTTTAGACATCTTAGGAATCCCATTTGGCTTAGCAATATTAGTAAGCGCCCCTTTTCTAAGCGCTGGGACTTTCAAGAATTGCCAGAACATTGACCAGGACTGATTTAAATCAGCAATCGTAAGAGCGATCAATCTACCAAAAATAGGAATTTTTCCAATGAATGAATTTTCAAGAGACCTAGCAAGATCCATTCTTTTTTTGGTAAGTTTTGCTGCGGGCTTTCTAATATTTGCCCATTCGTTTTTGTGCTTCCCAAAAGTTTCATTAACCGCAATATCAATTCGCTTACCTTTAGCAAAAGTATCGAGATTACAATTCTCTCGCATAATAACTTCATTAGCACGCCCAATAAGAATTACATTTGAAAGTGCTCTAAGCGTTTGCCCAAGAGTGTTATTCAAAGGCATAAAACTAGACATAAGTCCAAGCATTTCTCCCCAGAATTGATTAGGGAAAATGATTGACTGCCTTAAACCACGACCAATACCTGAAGCGACGTTATTAACACCATAAGCGACTCTTTCTATGAGTTTAGCTGCTTGCATAAGTTTTTGGTGCCCTGTAAACTTGGCTATAACTCCCATTGCACCAGCTCCCATAAGAGCATTTGAAACGACGCCTAAAAGGACATTGAAAATAGATGGTGCATTTTTTACATCCAATAAAGCTTTGACACCAGGTATATTTTTTATAAAAGCAGGCAGCTTATCGTATAAATTCTTTTTAAAATCTGGGAATTTCGCTTTATCATCTAGATCTCTTTCAAGCGAAGCCACAACAGGAGTTAAAAGAGTTCTTTTGTTTGCATTTTTATGCGCTTCCTTAAACCACTTAGCTTTTGGATCAGCGTCAAATTTCAGATCAGGAAATATTTCCGAGAAAATAAAAGCGTTCATCGCATTATTTAAGTGAATGTGCTCAGCTGAAAGAATTCTATCTTTATACTTAGAAAGTAAAACTTGAGTCCACTCGTTTTTAGTTTTAACTTCGCCTGTTGAAACACGCTTAAAAGTATGCTCGTCAATTTTTTCAAAAGCATATTCATGATTGCTGTTTCTAGATTCAGAAAGAAGCTCAACCATATACTTAACGATTGATTCCTCATCCATCAGCCCTCTGACTTTAAAAGCTATCCCACCATTAATAAGCGCTTGAGCCAGAAGTGGACCATCAGTACTTTCACTATCCCCAGCAGCAATAACAAACTCATTAGTTTTAATAGCATCATTAAAACCTTTAAGTCCTTCTTCTTTTTTAGCGTTTGGTGCGACTTCTACATATGGCTGGAAGTTAAACTTAACATCAATAATTACATGTTCACTATTTTCAGGACTCGAACCATTTGCTTTTAAATCTTTTAAAAGTGATTCGAAATTATCAGAGGTAAATCTCTTTATGTGCTTTATGCTCTTTCCGTTGATAGTTAGAAGATCAGTTCCTTTTGGGATTCCATGTTCTTTGAAAGCCCATTCTTGCGCTTCCTCACTACGACAAAAATCTACAAAAGTTTGAAGTAGTTTTGATTGTTTATCTAACCTCTCTACGTTATCGGCATCAATTGCATGTGGCGTCATGCAAGCAATCTTTCCATCTCTTATAACTGCAGTTAATTTTTGCTCGACATAAGGATCTCCAGGGTCAAGAAGCTCTTTATGCTTCTCTGGGAGCTTGATTTTTGCATTTTTAAGCTCAGCGATAAATCTATGTGAGTCCCATTTTTCTTTACGTGATTTCTGAACTAAACTAATATAAGAAACATAATCAGAAAAATAAGCATCTTCTTGATCTAAGAAATATCTAGGTATAGCCTTGTACTCTAGAATTCTTAGTGGTAATTTCTCTTCTTGGTTACCTGAAATTTTTTCAATTTCAGCAACAAGACCATTAGGGGCATTAGGCAGTGAGACTTGGTTTAGCTTATCTATCAAACCAATATATTGTTTTACTTTCTTCTTAATCTTTAGTGGCTGAAAAGGTACGTGAGAAATTCCAGTGTTAAAGCCATTGATTTGAAGTGATTGTAGGATTTCATGATTCTCAGAATCATTCAAATCAAAAATACCAAGCTCTTCTAGAACTCCAGATATTTCTTCTGGGATTCTGTGTCCACCATCACCTTCTGGACTTACAATACTAGGACCACCAAAGACCCCTGGCCTAGCTGTATTAATCACAAACACACCACCGGCTCTATGTAAGCCTTTGGTGAGCTGCCTTAGCCAGTGCATATCATTAATTGAAGCTATAGATCTTGTGTTATTAACCTTTACCGGATTTTTATAAGCGACAGTCCCATCAAAATCTGAGTTAAGAACTATTGTTTGACCACGTGCTATTGCTTCCAGCACAAACTTACGTCTGCGAATATAACTATCTTGAATTTCATCAAGAGCCTTATTTGAACTAAGAAGCCCTTTCTTCAAACCAAAAAGAAGAGTCTTTGGTATTTGAGATTTAATTTTGCTATCAGGTACTAGTAAAAGTTCTTTAGCCCGTGCAACCAAGTCAGCAGAAGGTCCTTGCAAATTAGAAGCATGGTTTACTAAAGCTTGATGTTCTTCCAAGTTTTGCTCAGTACTAATTTCTTCAAGATTAACGTCAGAGCTTAGCTGCGCAGACTCATCCAAACCATATTCAGGCTTGGATAATGTTTGCTCCTCATCACCACTTAGATATTCAGGTGCTTTTATGTTATTTGCTATTGCAGTTGCAGATGGCAAGTATCAATCACTCCATTGTGATGATCAAATCTATGAAAATATCTTGAAGTTTGATTTACTAGCTAGATCCCCCTTGAACCAGCTCTCTTCAAGTAATCTCAGAGATATGTCATGTCAAACATTATAGCGAACTTATCTTGATCGTTCAATGCATCGCGTACATACATTAATTTAATATAATCTAACAATATCAAGGCTTTTCTTTTAGCTTGAATCATTAAATTCTAAAGAAAATAGAAGAGAATCTACTATAATAAGTATTGACATGAGTATAATTATCAACTGACATGAAGCGTCTTGACACCAAAGATAAAATACTTTCGCTGATCAATTTGGTTTTGATACTTAGCATCTGTTTTAGCGCTACCGCTCAAGGGTTGGAATCAGACTTTGTTTTCAAAATTGGCGATCCTCTTGAAAGAAAAATACAGAGTCTTGGCTTGAGCCGCACAGGCAAAACTAAGAATTGTGTAGCTTCATGGTACGGCACTTTCTTCCATGGTCGCACCACGGCTAATATGGAAATTTATAATAAAGATGGCATCAGTGCAGCACATAAAAAATTACCTTTCAACACTTATCTACTTGTGACAAACAAAAAGAACAATAAAAAGCTAATTGTCAGGGTAAATGATAGAGGACCATATATCCCTGGAAGAGAAGTTGACCTTTCAGAAGGAGCAGCGCGCGCGCTTGGTGGTCACAAAGATGGTTTACTAAATATCAGTTACGAAATTTTACAGAAAGCTTAGCTGGATCGCCACAGCCCTTCGGGCTTCGCGATGACGTGTCATTGCGAGCGAAGCGAAGCAATCCATGAATCGCCACAGCCCTTCGGGCTTTACTATGACCTGTCATTGCGAGCGAAGCGAAGCAATCTACAACTTTATATTATCTATAAGTCTCGTATTTGCAATCTTTGCAGCTACGCATAATCTTCCATTTAAAATCTCCAAATATTCTAAATAGATCTCAGAATTCTCTAAGCTGATTTTAAAAAGACTGATCAAATCTCCAAATTTATCCAAAAGCTTTTCCTGATCTAAAGTCTCACCAGAAGCAAGAATCTTAGTTTTAATTAAATTCAAACCAGCATAAATATTTGATGCCATATAAAACTCTTCAACACTAAGGTAGCTGTTACGTGAACTCATCGCAAGCCCACTATCTTCTCTAAAAGTTGGGCATGGCACTATTTGAACAGGTATCTTATGGCTATCCACCATATCTTTAATGACCTCTAATTGTTGATAATCTTTTTCACCAAACATAGAGTAAGTTGGCTGCACTAAATCAAAGAGCAATTTAACAACAGTGCACACACCATCAAAATGTCCAGTCCTGCTTAGTCCGCACATTCTATTTGATAAACTTGGATTAGCTTGAATCTTTTCTACTTCTCTATCTTTATAAAGATCATCGGGCACAAAAACATAATCCACAGCAAAATCAGAGCATTTCTTTAAATCTTCTTCCAAAGTACGAGGATAGTTAGATAAATCCTCACCCTCAGCAAACTGTAAAGGATTTACAAAAATACTTACTATAGTAATATCCCCATATTCTTTCGCTTTTTTAATAAGACTCATATGCCCTTGATGAAGAGCACCCATAGTTGGTACAAAAGAAATTTTCGCATCATTGTGGAAACTAGATCTCACTTCTAAAAGCTCTTTAACAGTAGTAATTAGTTTAAACATTAACTAGGACTTCAAGACCTCTTCTTTATTAGCACTTGTTTCAAATCTTTTTTCAGGTCTTGTGTAAACCTTTGGTAATCTAAGACTCAAGCTTGTTGCAAGCTCATAATTAATTGTGCCAGCAAGCTCAGCCCAAGAATCAAGTGAAAGATTTTCACCAATAAGCTCAACACAATCACCAATTTTCAAGCCTTTTAGATCAGTCACATCAAGCATAATCTGGTCCATGGTTATAGTTCCTATTTGCTTTACTTCTTTTCCATTTATAAAAGCTTTCATTTTATTAGATAAAATTCTTGGCAAGCCATCAGCATAACCAAGTGGTAAAGTTGCAACCAAACTATCTCTTTGAGCTTTCCAAGTTCTACTATAACTAACAGTTTCATCTTTCTTAACTTCTTTAATATAAGAAACACGCGCAAATAAAGAGAGCAAAGGCTTAATATCAATTTTATTTTGACTGTCAGACAAAGGGGCTAAACCATAAAGCTCTATGCCACATCTCACCATATCAAAAGAAGATTCGGGCAGAAATCTAGCTATAAAACTACTTGCCATATGTCTTTTATAAGGCAAAGCTTCAGTCATGGACTTGAATTTTTCAAGCTGCTCTTCACTAAATTTGGAATCAGCAATATCTGCGAAATGAGAAAAGAGATATTCAATACTCAGATTATTTAAGCTAACTAGCTCACCCAAAAGTTCAGAAAATTCTTTAGCTTTAAGCCCAATTCTATTCATCCCTGTATCAATCTTAAAATGTACATTTGCCTTTAAGCCTAGCTTTGCTGCAAGCTCATTAAGCTCACGAGCGGACTTTATATCAACAATAGTTATATGAATAGAGTTTTTAACTGCAGCTTCAAAGGCCCAGCTTGGAGTTACACCAAGAACCAAAATATCTTTTTTTATGCCCAGTTCTTTTAGCGCAAGAGCCTCATCTATAGCAGCAACACCAAAGCCCCAAACAAAATCATAAGCTTCAAGAATTGGAGCGATGATAGAAGCTCCATGCCCATATGCATCAGCCTTCACAACAGGCATTAAAGGTTTCTTGCAAGACTCATAAATAGCTTTAAGGTTTGACTCTAGATTCTCTAAATTTATTTCAAGCCAGGCATCACGCCTAAATTTATTAGTCAAAGATATTCTATTTTGCTGCGCTTTAACCATTTACCCCACAATATTCACTTAAAATTTGAGCTAACTCTTTTTCACCAAAATCAGGCCAGTAAGTATCCACAAACTTTAAGTATGAATTTGCACTTTGCCATAAAAGAAAATTACTAAGCCTATGATCCCCGCCTGTTCTTATAAGGATTTCAGGATTTGGACTTCCTGCGGTGTATAGAGAATTCGATATATCTTCTTCACTCAAGTTCTCTATCTCTGATTTTTCAAGCTTCGCTAAATCATACAAAGCATAAGCAAATTCATTAATAGAACCATAGTTAAGAGCAATCTGTAAAGTAAGTCCATCATTGGCTTCTGTCTTCTTAGATAAATGCATTAGAGCATTCCTAATGTCCTCAGAAAAAGGACTCAAATCACCAATAAATTTAACTCTTACATTTTTATCAACCAACTCCGCCAGTTCTTTGATTGCTACATCCTTAAGTAGCTTGAAAATTACATTACGTTCATTTTCTGGACGCTTCCAGTTTTCAGTAGAAAAAGTATAAGCTGTTAAATATTTAACACCATATTTAGGTAATATTTTCACCAAAGATTTGATAGCTTTAACGCCAGCGGCATGACCTTCAGCAGGAAGCAAGTTTCTTGCTTTAGCCCACCTGCGATTACCATCCATAATCACAGCGAGATGTTTGACTTTTCCCAGAGTATTTTTCTCTTTTTCTTTTTCAAGAAGCTGCATGAACTCACCTATATTTAGCTTAGAAATTATTTTTGCTAAATCATAGTAAATTATAACTATACATTAGGAAAAATGAGCTTTTAAATCTTCCAGAGCAAGTGGCAAAGCCCCAGAAAGCCTTATTTAAAAGGCTTTTCAGCCCGACTAGAATTCTCTATCAAATCAAGGCTTTTCTTAACTTTATAAATTTAGACAAATAATAGTGTTTGGGGATCAACATCCTCCTTCTCCTCCTTATTCTTCAATATCTCCTAGAATAAGATTTCCCTAAGCATTTTTGTCATACTAAAAAGCCCTGCTCTCTCAGCAGGGCTTTTATTTTTACTATTATTCAACTACAACTTCAATAAAGTCATTAGTTAAAGGATCGCTATATAGAATAGGCGCAGTGCCTTTAGTTCCATCAGGGTTTCTTGGTACACGCTTAAAGTATTCTATACGCACTTTGGTTTTATCTCCTCTTTTAATTGATCTTTTCTTCGGTTTAAGAAATACACAGAACTTAAGATCATTTGTTTGAACATCAGCGATAGGGAGACTAGCTCTCTCTTTTTTAGCAGATTGTTTTCTAGACAATGAACCTTTGGTGATTTGGTCACCAATAACACCAGGACCTTCCATATGGTCAATCGTAAAAAGATTTTGGTTAAAGTAAAGATCCATTTCTAAAGCATCAATCCCCAAGCTATCGAAAGTCTCAGAAGCATCAGAAGTAGTTGCTCTAAAGCATACACTTCCTGGATTCATAATTATTCCAGATTCTGGATGCTCAAATTGACCGGTTAAATCTTCATTATCTCTATTATCAATCTCATCATCTTCGGCAATACCTAGGGCGCTCCTTGCAAAATTCACAAACTTTTGAATAGCAACTATAACAGTCTGCACTTGCTTAACTGTTTTTTCTAAATCTTTTACTCGTTGCAATATAGCTACAATAGAAGAGGCTGTCACTTGCAATTCTTTAAAATCACCAACAGCTAACCTCACATAGCTTTCTCCGGTCACCGGATCAACATCATTAATATATTCAGCTTGAGCAAACATGGAAGTGCCTGTACGAAAAACTAATTCTTCATCTTTAATAACCACATTCTCGTAAGCACTTGCTGAATTAACAGCAGCCGTATTTAAAATCCCAATGCACAGCAGGCATAGGACAAATTTCCTAAACATTTAAAATCTCCTTAGATTACACAACAGCACTTAGTTAAAACTAAGCGTATAAATCAGAACAACGAACTCAACTTTCATGATGCACATTTCAAAAACACCATAAAGACATTTTTGCAGAGTGCCCCCAATAAGAAAAGGGGTCAAAAGTCCCCTAGAAGCAATCAGCAACTTCTTCAAGCCCATGAATATACAAAAAAAAGGAGCCCTGACAGGCTCCTTTAATAAATTTACGATTCAGAAAGACCTAATTAGTCTCACCTTCATCAAGTGGAGCATCATCAGTAGTTAAGTCGATAGTAACTGGAAGCTTTTTAGTAGATTTTTCCAAGATCTTTTTAAGATGCTTTTTAATAGCTCTTGAACCAGCTGGAATAATGTTTGCTTTAAAACTTACACTATCTTTTCTACCTTTATCATTCAATTTAGTCAGCTTATTTTTAGCAAAAGCACTAGCAGGAAGAGACGAGTTTGCAATAAAACTTAAATTACCAGAAGCATCTCTTGTCAAGTCACTAAGAGTCACAGAACTAGCTTGGATTGCTGCATTGTTTTTCATATTATCAGACCTAATAATTCTAAAAAGTGATTTGCCTTTTTTAGGGAAACGAACCTTTGCTGTCACAAATTGCTGAATCAAGCTGGAAATAGCATCAGCTAAAGGCTGATCTTCTGAAGCCACAACTGCCTTAGTCAAAAATTCTCTTTCAAAATCAATTAAAGATAAATTATTAGAAAGAACTTCTTCATTTACCGTGCCTCTCCAAGTAAGAGAAAGTGCTTCACCATCATCAGAGCCAAGCTCAGAAATTGTGCAAGCAGGGGGCTCACTACCTAAAGACAAGAAAGCTGCAATAAACAAATCTGCAGCAGAATCTATAGTTGCGCCGCCGCCATTTGAAGACTCATTAGCTCTAAGAGTAACAATGCCTGTTCCTGATCCAAAGCCAACAGATTCTGTTAATTCATTACCAGCCCTAGCTTCAATAATTACAGGTTTATCTTCAGTCAATCCATCAATAAGAGTTTGCGAAGTCCTTACACCAACCCTGATTCCAGTATCAGCAGGAATATTATAGCTAACTTGTAAAGTGGCACCAAAATCATTATCGCCAAAAGCTAAAAAGTTCTTATCAGCTTCAGCTGGAACATGAAGATCTAAGACATAATCACCAGCAGGAGCTCCGGGTACAAAATCAAATTCAACAAAACCGCTTAAACTACCAGTAGCAAGGCTCCAGCTACCAAGCATCTCAGGAATTGCTGCATTTGCAGAGAAGCTTGTTGCAAAGAGCATCGCAAAAGCTAAGAATAAATTTTTTAGTTTTTTCATAATAGTATTGATTTTACTTAATCAAGACTATTATGAAAACGGCTTTACGCATAAAAAAAGGAGCCCCGAAAGGCCCCTTTTCAATAGAGATAAGTTTTTAATTACTCCGTAAGTTCTGAGTTAAGCAGGGTAAATGGTATATCAGTTTTGCCATTAGTTTTCCCTTTCTTATTTTCTTCTCCAAAGAACTTTTTAAATGGACCTGAAAATTTAACAGGAAAATCCGCTGTTACTGATTCGCCGGGCAGAATAACTCCACTCAAATCAAATCTTTGCAAAGCCCTAACAAGAGCTTTTTTAGCTCTTGGGCAAAGTTGCAGATTGAAGCAAACTTTAAACCTAAAGCAAGTACTGCCATCTACCACAGCCCTAGTATCACCTTTCATAAAGGGATCGCCAGAACTATTAATTTCAGAAACACTAATAGCTTTAATTACAGACTTCTTCTTAGCTTTTCTAAGCTTCCCTTTTTTAGTGTTTTCCACTTTCAGGATAATTTCTTCAAGAATTTTAACTAGTGGATCTTCTGCAGCCTCAGTCTTGGCTTCAGCTTTAGTTTTACCTTCTTTTTTCTTCTGTTTAATCACTTGATTCTTAAACAGGTTTTTAACTAAAAGAAGCTTATTCAATTTAAATTTATAATCTTTCAGACCCAGTTTATCTTTAATTTCATCTTCGCTAAGTGGATCCTTAGAATCCACCTTACTCTTAATAGAACCTTTCAAAAGGAAGCTTGGAATTTTCACTACTGAATTTGCTTTCATCACAGTACCATCGTCATTAGCAATCTGCTGCAATTCAACAGGATCAAAGCCTTCATTTTCAATGCTTTCAATATCATCTATAGTGTTTTCTTCAACAGTTGTATCATCGTCATCATCATCACCCTGACAAGCTACGGCATTATCCTTCGGGTCAAGTGTCAACGTAGTGTTTCGAGTTGCAAAGCCGGCTTGCGTAGCTGCAGCATTGCCAGGTGACAGAATTATCGACAAAGTTTGAATTGCTGCTAAAGCGCAGATTGTCTCCAAAGCAATTGCCACATCAAAGCTTAGTGAACTATCATTCTGGGTAAAGGCTCTAGTGCCAGTACTACCACCACCATTAATCTTCACTCCCTCAGAGCCACTGCCACTTGCTTCAAGCTGAGCCACATAATTACCAGAAGGGAAACCCGATATTAAATTAATTAATAGAACCTGAGATAAACTTAAAGCAGTCAAAACGATAACCAAATCCTGAAAATCATCAAACTGCGCTTCAGCCTTCCTCGGCGTAAAAGACACAGAAAGAGTCGCGATCATCAATAAACATAAAAACTTTTTCTTCATAGCATATATTATATTCCCATTTCAGCCAGCGAAAACATATAAATGAAATCACCTAGTCTTTTAGGTAAGAGGCTCTAAAGAGAGATACGTTGAGGAAGAGATCTACCAATCAGTCAATCAACCGATAGAAATAAAGCATATGGGTACTTTAGACCACATAAGAAAAGCATTATTTTATGCAGAATATATAAGAGAAACAAGATCTAGGTAAACCATTTATGAGCGTAAATTTCGTTGGGCTAAATAGTAGTTTTGATTCTGGATCATTAATCCAGCAATTAGTGCAATTTGAGACACAAAGCAAGATTCAACCATTAGAGCAAAAGAAACTTGATTTAAGATTCGAAAAAAGTATTCTATCAAATTTAGAAAGCCGCGTTGGGAGTTTAAGAACAACACTAGATATTAAAAACATAGGGAATAGCAGTACCGCGCTTTTCCCAAATGAAGTAAGCAGCTCTGATAGTGATGATGAGTTTCTAAAAGTCACAGCAAGCGCATCAGCTGTAACCCAAAATTTTGATGTCAACGTTAGTCAGCTTGCAACAAACACAGTAAAGAAATCAGCTGCAGACCTTTCTACAGGAATCACTACAGCAACAGTAATAAATACTGCCGCATTAAAGAACGAAGCTATTTTAACTGGCGGAGAATTAACCATTAATGGTGAAACTCGCACTTACACTGTGGACCCAGCAATTGATGATATAGATAGCATTATCACTTTTTTAAATGGCTATGCTGGTGTCACAGCATCTCTTACAGGTGGGAAGATAGCTCTCACGGGCGTGACCAACCTTGGCAGCTCAGGAGATGATAGCAATCTTTTATTCACTCTTGGCTTAGATAACGCACAGATATTGGGAGGGAACGTAAGTGGTCTTCAAAATCTCGATGCACCCAAAGCCTCCTCAACTCTTGCAAGCATGGGAATCAATGGGACAAACATCACTCTTAATGGTGAGTCTATAACTTTTGACCCTGCAACAGACACACTAAAAACTTTAGTAAATAAAATAAATATTACGCCAAACGCTAAAGTCACAGCATCTTACGATGCACTCAACGGAAAATTTACTTTAACTAACGAGGACACTGGTTCACTTTCTTTAACTACAAGCTCAACAGACAGTAATATAATCACCCAGCTTCAACTCACGGACGAAATATTAGGGAACAACGCCGAGTTCTCCATCTCTAATATAAATGGGGGCTCTACTCTTGTTAGCAATAACAATAGAGTCACAGGAATCATAGATGGCATCACTTTAGACTTAAACAAAGTAACTAGCTCAGCAGTTTCCGTAAATGTAAGCAAAGACAAAAGTTCTTATAGTGCAAGAATTGAAGACTACCTTTCTGATGTGAACTCAATCATCTCTACACTCGATAATAACGACTCTCAATTAAGTCGAAGATTCTCTAGAAATATAAGGAATGTAATATCTAACTTTGCTAGTGCTGCAACTGACACTTACAGATCCGGTATTGAGATCGGAATAAAAACAAGCCTTGATGGTGAAGGTAATTTTATTGGTTACACACTAGATAAAACTATTTTTGAAACAGCACTTGACGATAACCCTGATGCAGTTAATGCTGTCCTCTTTGGTAAAACCGGCACAGACATTAGCGCTCTTAGTGATGGTACTTCTGGAGTCTTTGTCCAGCTTAATGATCTAATGGATACTTATGTTGATCCAGATGTTCCAACAGAAGGAATACTAAGGTCTATTTCTGAATCTTTAGATTCACAGATAAATGGCATTGATGACTCAATTGAAAGAGCTGAAGATAGAATAGAAGCTCTTGAAACAAGGTTGACCAGACAATTTGCGCAGCTTGATGTAATCACAGCAGAATTCCAAAGACAACAAGCAGCAGTAAGTTCACTATTCAATTCACAATAAAGGATTTAAATGACACAAATAATAGACTACGAAGCAGGAATAAAAGAGCTAGAATCAATAGATTCTAGAATCGAAGCGAAGCTAGAAACAGAATCCTACAAATCAATCCTTGAACTTTTAAATTCAAGGATGGTTGTTATCTCGCAGTTAAACATTCTTAACAGAAGCCAGACCATCCCTGAAGAGCTTCTAAAGAAATTCAAAGCTTTTGTAGATAATTCTGAATTACTTCAGCATAAGATTGTTTCAAAGAAAGCCTCAATTCATGACAGGCTCAGCAAACACAGAAAAACTATTGTAAAAAATAAGAACTTTGGATATGGGAGAAAAAAATGAACTTAGCGAAATTTATTAGTTGTGATGTCTGCGGCAATATCGCCAATCAAAACCTTCATGGTGTTTGCCCAGAGTGCATAGTCAAGGATCAAGATGACTTTGCCAAGGTCAAAGAAATTCTTAGAATACAAGAATCTGCCGATATGGATGAAGTCAGCGAAAAATCAGGTATAGAAGTTAAAAGAATCCGCAACTGGGTCTCAAGAGGACGACTTAAATTTGTCTCTTAATATAATTGAAGTTTATTTAGACTTAATTCAGAAAGCCTTATTACTTTGAAACGACGTTTCAGTTTCAATTGATTTTCTCATCATTCGCTCGTGCTAAATCTAGTCTCGGTCCAGAAAGAACCGCTGGGCTTACTATAAATATTCTAGCTGGCTATGATTGGACCTCGAATGATTTAGCTACTTCTCGATTCGTGAAAATCTAATTTCAACTACTTTAGTCATTTCAAAGCAACAAAGCTTTCTGAATCAAATTAAAATCAATCAATTATATCTAAAAAATTTAAAACTGATTCCTAAGTAAAAGCTAAGATAAACTTCAATTATGTATAATGCTTATCAATGGAACTCATAGATACCCACGCACATATTGATTTTGATTCTTACAACGAAGATCGTGAAGAGATGATGAAGCGAGCATTTGACACTGGCGTAAAAACCATAGTTCACCCTTGCTGCAGGGCAAATGAGATGGAAGAGCTTGCTAATTACAGTAAGGTTTATACAGGCGATGGCAGTCCAAACCTTTACTACGCAATTGGTGTTCACCCATGTGAAACTGAATCTTGGGACAATTCAATAATTGAACAAATGGAAAAACACCTGACTGATAACTTCACTGGAAAACCTGAATCCAAGTTAAAAGCAATTGGTGAAACAGGTTTAGACTACTTTCACGGAAAAACAGAAGAAGCTTTAAAAATACAACACAAAGCATTTAGAGCTCAAATAGCTATTGCTCAAAAACACAAGCTTCCTCTAATCATCCACACTAGAGATTGCTTTGATGACACACTTAAAGTACTTCAAGAGTTTTACCCTAAAGATAGAGATGCTAGAGCAGGAGTGCTGCATTGCTACACAGGTGATGCCGCTTTTGGTTTAGCCTGTATCGAACTTGGTTTCTATGTTTCATGGTCTGGAATTCTCACCTTTAAGAAAAGTGAGCTTCCAGAAGTAGCCAAACAAATACCTCTTGATAGGACTCTTATAGAAACAGACTGCCCTTTTTTAGCCCCGCAAGCCCAAAGAGGCAAGCGCAATGAGCCAAGCTTCGTGAATCATGTTGCTGACTTACTTGCTGAATTACGTGACATAAGCAAAGAAGAGCTTGCTAAAATTACTACAGCAAATGCAAAAACTCTTTTTAGCATTTAGTATCATATTTTTCACTTGCTTAAATGCTAGTGCTCAAGATGCCTATGAATATAACCGCAATATCCTTTTAACTGGGGATGTCGATGCGCTTATTAAAACCATGGAATCTGAGAAGGATTTTAATTGGGATAAAAGTAAAATCAGTTTAAATAAAAAAAACTCGGATATTTTTTCAGCAGCTTTAATTATCATTGGGGACACTGAGAAAGCTCGGATTTTTCTAGAGCATGCTATTCAAGAACACCCAAAAGATCAACTGCTTAAAAACAGGCTTAAGCATTTAGATTTTTTTGAGGAAAAATATAATAACGAGCAGCTAAAATACAGTGATAAAGAACACGCGCATATGGCACTCATAGAGCTTTTCCCTGACTATTTAGAACATAGAGATTCAAAGAACACAGGCGACTCCAAAGATTTGAAGAACTCTCTTTTGAAAGCCGTTGAAGACACGGATAATAGAACACCTTACTTCCCTACTAAGCTTGAATACTTACTAGAACTTGATGAAAAAGACTCTCTTCTTAAAGCAAAGAAAGAAGCTTTAAAAATTATAGAAAAGCACCGAAAAACTCTGTTCACAAAAACTCTTGATTTCTATGAGCTTGCTGTCGCTTACCGTAGTCTAGCTATTATAAATTTTAGAGAAGGCTCTAAAGGAATAGCTGAAAAATATTTCAGGCTAGCTCTTATAAACATCGCTAAAATGCGCCCAATGTGGCTCGAGGAGGATCTTATAATTGGTACTCTTTTACCAAAACGCCAAACCAAAATTGGCTGCGTATTACCTCAATGGATCATGAATGCTAGAGCGCAGTTTGAAAGTGAATATGAGCTGCTTTTAAAAGAAACTCAAACTAAGAATGATTCAGGAATTATTGATTAAAGCCAGCACGCATAGAGCTTACTAGCTCATCACTAATCTTTTGACCGGTCCATATGCTTAGAGATTTTACGCCTTGTTGAATTAGCATTTCTTTTCCATCTATAGTCTTGCAGCCCATTTCGCGAGCAGCTTTTAAAAGAAGCGTGTCTGAGTAAATCAGATCATAAACAGTAGCGCCTACTGCCATATTTTTAATTTCATTTGGCTCAATTGGAATTTCATCAGCCAATCTTCCTTGACCAATTGGCGTGCAATTGACAAGCAAACTTGATTCACTAAAATCTACTTCAGTATCTATGCTTCTTACGTGAAGATTAATAAGATGCTCAACACCAGGAAGAGTCTTAAGAGATTTACGTTTGTTTCTCACAAAAACATCTATTTCAGCTACACCCATGTCTTCAAGAGCGATAATAATTGCTTTAGCAGCCCCGCCAGCACCTAATATAGAAACTTTTTTATCTTTTAAATCCAAGTCTCCTAGTGAAGCGACAAAACCATAATAGTCAGTGTTATAGCCTTTAATAATTCCATCATGTATATGAATAGTGTTTGCAGCACCAATCTTTTTCACCAAAGGATCTTTATCATTTAAGTACTTTAAAATTTCTTCTTTGTAAGGAATAGTAATATTCAAACCATCTAATTCTGAAAGAAGCTTAGGGAAAGCTTCAGAAAAAGCATCTTCAGATATTTCATACTTGTCATAGCTGCCAGCGATTCCAAGAGCCTGCATGCCTGCACTTTGCATTAGAGGAGATCGAGTATGGCTCAGTGGGTTTCCCACGATTCCAAGTTTTAAAGTTTTGTTTATTGCTGACACCGTTTCTATACTCATATAATAACTCCTGTCTAAGCATTATTCCCCAAGCAATCGGTCAATATAAATAGAAATACCTTTATAGATTAGAGCAACTAGTCTACTTTATTGCAAATATACGGTCTAAAAGTTTCGCTTCTGTAGTTTCCCCGTCTTTTAGTCCATCTAACCTATTAATTTCTTGCAGGCAAGTTGGTGAAGTAATGTTTATTTCAGTCAAAAAACCACCGATAATATCGATTCCAGCAAAATAAATACCATGCTTTATAAAAAAGTCTTTTAAAGTCGCACAGATCTCCTTATCTCTTTTATTTAATTTATAAGGAGCTATAGAACCACCAGCTGCCATATTACCCCTATGGTCAGAATGATTAGGCACGCGAAGCATCGCACCAATTGGCTCACCGCACGCAAGTATGATTCGCTTATCACCTTCTGTAGAAATTTCAGGGATATATTTTTGAGCCATCAAAAAACGTTCTCCATAATGACCAAGTGTTTCAATAATAGATGAGATATTTTTGTCATCTTTATCAACCACAAAAATCCCTTCGCCGCCCTTACCATCAAGAGGCTTGAAAACCACTTTCTCATTAGCTTGCGCGAATTGCAAAAAGTCTTTTTTGTTTTTACTAACGATAGTAGCTGGTATTAAAGTTGGGAAATTTAATATAGAAACTTTCTCGTTTTGGTCTCTTAAAGTACGTGGTTGATTAACCACCTTTGCTTTCTTACAAAAAGAAAGGATATTTGTAGCAAAAACATAAGAGATATTAAAAGGCGGGTCTTTGCGCATAAAAATGAAATCGTAATCATCCAAACTTTCTTTAGTATGAGGATTATTTTCATTATATTTTTCTGGATACTCTAAAAACCTTCTAGGTGAAGAAATTACTTCTAAGACTTCACTTTCCTGGCTCACTTCTTCTAGAAGATTATGTTTGAAGAAATAGTCGCTAAGTGATTGCAAGTGCGCAAAGGCATCATGGTTATCAAGCCCCAAGCCCTCAACTCTGCCCCAAACTACTTCGTGCCCGCGCTTATGAGCTTCAAGCATCATCGCCCAAGTACTATCGTGTGATTTATCAAAATGCGTAACAGGGTCGCAGATAAAAGCTATTTTTAATTTCTTGGTAGGAGCCATCAACTAAATAATAGCTTAATTTATATTATGCCAAGTTCTTAAAGCTGTTCTTAAAGCCAAGAAAAAAGCTCCATCTTGCGGCGGCTCCTCTATCATGAGTCTCTTTTCAAGGATCATTCGCTCATTTTTCCTTAAAACCTTAAGCTGATTAAAAAACGCTTTTCGCGCAAAAGGAAAAGAAAACATTATCTTAGAAACCTTGCCAGACGCAAAAATGAAATCAGGGATAAAGCTTTGAACTCTTAGGGCTCTTTGAATTTTATTATTAGTCGATGTTCTGTTTTCTTTACGCATACGCCTATGAAGATATCTATTAAGCCGTTTACCAAGATGCTCTGAAACTTTTTTAGTAATTGCAATTGCAGCTTTATCACGGTGCTTCACTGCAGCCAAAATCGCTTGATTGGATACAAAAGGACCTAACTTAAACAAGGAACATTTAAAAACATCTTCGCCAGTAAGCCCTAACACCCGGCATGCCGGCTCATCGTATCTCAAAGCAGCAGCATAGAGTCTTTTCCAGTAAATCTTAAAACCATACTCTGAGTGAAGCTCCATTTTTTCTATATCATCAGAAGATACTTTTGTCATATCAGTCCCGCCTGAAACAAAGTTATAGACCTGAGGGTAGATACTGTTATGCCAGCCACCAGCCAAATTCTCAGTAAGGGGATTTAAATGAAACAGAGGGGACAAACAATCCCGTTCATGCCTATCCAGGACTACTAAACCATCTTCGGTGTTGGCATAATTCTTTAAATTACCTTTCTCATTAGTAATCCCAGCACCAATATTATAGCCAGAACCATTTAATATCAAAACCACTTTTTTATTTTTCAATTGACCATTTTTTGAATTCTTTGCATTGTCAATCATCCATTCAAGAGTCGCTTCAGCATCATGTTTAAATTCAAGCAAAACATTATCCAAATTTATATCAAGCTTTCTAAGCTTCGCTGTAGCCTGCAAAAGGTTCACAAAATAATTTCTCAAATCAATCTTTTCATCTTCAACATTCGACCTGCCATTTTTAACAAAGCCTGGAAGCTTGAAATAAAAAGACCCATGCTGCCCAGACACTGGCGGGCTCGGGACGGAAATTACTATAGAGATTTTGTGATCTTTCCTATTTTCACGAGGGATCTTTGAAAAAGCATTGAGTATCTCATGAACTACAGTTGGAAAAGTTTGGTTATCAGGTTTTTTGCTTATCTCACATTTGCGATTATTTACTCGCAAAGAATAATGCAAACCACCAATACCAACACCTGCAACGATTTGGTTATTTGGTAAATTAAAGCTCTTGTAATCCAGCATAAGCAAACAAATATAATCCCCCCCTGATCAAAATATTTATAAATAAAAGGACTTTAAAATTGAACTAATTAATTTAATTTTAGCGCAAAAAAAGAGGCTAAAGCCCCTCAAAGAAATTTATCTACTAAAAAGATCTATTCGCCAGCTATTTCTTCAACGCCTCTATCATCTTTAGAGACTTTCCCATCAAAGATATTTATCTTCTTGCCATCAACATAAACGTAGTTAATATCATCAACCTCACCCATATCTTCAAGCGCAAGAGATACAGACTCTGCTTCAACATCATTGATCATTCTTGAAACGTCAAAAATATCCTCTTCGTAGATAAGGTTCTCGTCAACAAAATATTCATCAAGCCCATCTGCTTTAGCTCCAAATGATACAGATGCAGCCAATGCAAGAGCTGCAATTAGTGCAGCATTCTTCACAAAGATACTATTCCCTCACTAACAAAAGGATCTCTAGGTCTTATCTAAATTAAGCTATGCAGACTAGCTTCTTTAGGTGATGGCTTAAGTTTGGCTTCCTTGCCCCAAGGCTTTACTTAGTGACTGAGGCTCTTTTTAAAAAAGGATACGAAGACGCTGACATCCTTTGCTGAAAGGCTTCTTTAAATTCACTCTTTTTAGCTTCTTCTTCAGCTATAATTTTCCCCTCTGCTTTCATAAGGAGTTCTGTCATTTCTTTAGCAAGAGTATTTAAAGATTCTCCAGCAAGATCAAGTGCAGCATCTTTATCAGAAAGATTAGAGTGAACAAAAGCAAGTTTCTCTGGCTCAGCTCCATAAGCAAGCTTCGCTAAAATCTCGACTAATCTTTTAAGCAATTTTGCCTCTGCATCTGCAACTCCGCCATAAGCGTTTAAATCCATATCCTTATGAACACTAGCTATCTTAAAAGCTATCTCTTTTATCTTCAAAACTATAGGCTGAAAAATATTTGGAAAGTTTTTTACAAGCTTCAAAGAGACCACATCAATTTTACGCAAAAAATCTTTCAGGTCAGCGATTTTCGTAAAGCCAATTCTCTTTTTTAAATTTTCAAGACAATCTTTCTCATCTCTAGTCACATCTCTAAGCGGCTTGAGAAATTCAGGATTAGCTTCCAGTAAGCCTTTAAAGTATTTAAGCCCCTTAGCTTTTGTAAGTGTTGGTCTGTAAATCTTCACTCTATGAAAGCTGAGCATATTTCTAAGTGTCTTAAGCTGAGCTTCCTGACCAGACTCTTTAGCTTTCTCTTGCACTTTATATTCCTCAAACAACTCATCAATTTTCTTTTCTCTATCTTCTAAAAATTTAACTGTATCTGAACATGAAGGTTCAGTACCAAGCTCAACTGCTCTTTTTGACATTCCGTGTTTTTCAGAAAGTTTTAAAAGCTTTGCCATCATTTTCTTTGGGTTAGCTGCACTTAGCACTTCCTTTAATTCCCCAGTAGCCCAAACAGTCTCAAGAAAATGGCTTTTATAAAGGTTTGTTGGCTGAACTCTTAGTCCTGCAACTTCTCTTTTCTCTATAGACTTTTTATTACCCAGAGCCTGACCTGGTGGCGTAACATAAACCGATTGCCATCCTGATGGGTTCTCTCTTTTTCCTGCTAAAATTCCTGAAACATTATTTACTAAAACCATTAATCAAGCTCCTCAACTTTTTAAAATGTTCTTTTTATGTATATTATTTTGATATCGAACATTAAGAATATTAACATTTCAAAGAACTAAAAGCATGAGAAAATTTCACGCAATTGAGATCAAAAGCAATCAGGCAAGCCGTCTTAGCCTCAAAGCCAAAAGCTAGAGCTTCTCTGCAGAAACAAAGCGTCATACGCGTTAAAGCCCAGAAGTTTAAAAAAGACTAAAGACGATAAAAAAATCGGGCAATTCCTGTGGCGTTTGCTATCATAATAATCCTGCAATCAAGATAAATTTTGTTCTTTGAACGAAACACTTTCGAGATCTGCAATTGAAGACTGAAAACTGCATATTTAACCGAAACATTTTTTGTAAAGAAGGTCTTTTAGATCTTTAATATAAGAAGTGTTTCAAGAGATAAACTAGGTTTATTTTCCAGTTTAAAAATCATTACTCATTAAAGACTTCGGTCTGAGATGAGGATGTAAACAATTTCCTTAGAAATTAAAGCGAAAAAAAGCTACTAAGGGCGTATGGCGGATACCTAGGCATAAGTAGCCGATGAAGGACGTATAAGTCTACGATAAGCTACGGGGAGGAGACAAAATCCTTAGATCCGTAGGTTTCCGAATGGGGCAACCCTACATGAATAACATCATGTAACTCTTTAACTGAACACATAAGTTTTAGAGAGGTAAGCGAGTGAATTGAAACATCTTAGTAACTCGAAGAAAAGAAAACAAATCAGTGATTCCCTTAGTAGCGGCGAGCGGACGGGGAACAGCCCAAACCAATGAGCTTGCTCATTGGGGTTGTAGGACCACAATATGGGACTCAGATTTTGTAGCTGAAAAGTGTTGGAAAGCACTACCAAAGAAAGTGATAGTCTTGTAAGCGAAACAAAATTTGACTCTAGTGGCACCTGAGTAGCACGGGGCACGTGAAATCCCGTGTGAATCTGCCAGGACCATCTTGGCAAGGCTAAATACTACTTATGACCGATAGTGAACTAGTACAGTGATGGAAAGGTGAAAAGAACCCCTGGTGGGGAGTGAAATAGAACATGAAACCGTATGCCTACAAGCGTTCGAAGCACTATTTTTAGTGTGACGAAATGCCTGTTGAAGAATGAGCCGGCGAGTTACTCTGTGTGGTTGGTTAAGGGATAATACCTGGAGCCGTAGGGAAACCGAGTCTGAATAGGGCGCTTTATAATCACACGGTGTAGACCCGAACCTTGGTGATCTAGCCATGGCCAGGTTGAAGCGTGAGTAACATCACGTGGAGGACCGAACCGACTAATGTTGAAAAATTAGCGGATGAGTTGTGGTTAGGGGAGAAATTCCAATCGAACCAAGAGCTAGCTGGTTCTCCCTGAAATGCGTTGAGGCACAGCGTCAGGTTAAGTTTATCGGGGGTAGAGCACTAGTTCGATGCGGGCGGGGATAACCTGTACCTATTCGAGTTAAACTCCGAATACCGATAATATGTTCCCTGGCAGTGAGGCTGCGAGAGATAAGTTCCGTAGCCGAGAGGGAAACAGCCCAGACCGTCGTCTAAGGTCCCTAAATTATAACTAAGTGATTAAGGAGGTAGGATTACACAGACAACCAGGAGGTTGGCTTAGAAGCAGCCATTCCTCGAACGAGTGCGTAATAGCTCACTGGTCTAGTGATCCCGCGCCGAAAATTTACGGGGCTAAGTTATATACCGAAGACACGGGTTTGCAAATTTATTTGTAAGCAGTAAGGGAGCGTTCTGTAGATTGCAGAAGCATGAGCGTAAGCACATGTGGAGATATCAGAAGTGAGAATGTCGGCATAAGTAGCGAAAAGAGGAGTGAGAATCTCCTCCACCGAAATCCTAAGGGTTCCCACGTCAAGTTCGTCTACGTGGGGTTAGTCTGGACCTAAGATGAGGCCGAAAGGCGTAGTCGATGGACATCAGGTTGATATTCCTGAACTAGCTTATAATCGTTATTATCAAAGTCGTGACGCAGAAGGTTATGCGGCGGGGATCATTGGATTTCCCTCCAAGTGTTTAGCCAGTGAATGTAGGCAAATCCGCATTCATGCTACGGTGAGGCACAACGGTGAGTACCTACGGGTGCGAAGTCGTAGACACCACGCTGACGAGAAAAACGGCGTTGAGAGATTATTAGTTACCAGTACCCGAAACCGACACAGGTAGGATGGCAGAGAATGCTAAGGTGAGCGAGATAACTCTCTATAAGGAACTCGGCAAAATGCTCTCGTAACTTCGGAAGAAGAGAGACCCTTAAGGTATTAGACTTTACGTCGAAAGCCCCAAAGGGTGGCACAATCCAGGCCCAAGCAACTGTTTACCAAAAACACAGCTCCATGCAAACTCGTAAGAGGAAGTATATGGGGTGACGCCTGCCCGGTGCCGGAAGGTTAAGGCAAGAGGTTAGCCGCAAGGCAAAGCTTCGAACCAAAGCCCCGGTGAACGGCGGCCGTAACTATAACGGTCCTAAGGTAGCGAAATTCCTTGTCAGGTAAGTTCTGACCCGCACGAAAGGCGTAATGATTTGGGCACTGTCTCGTAGAGAGACTCGGCGAAATTGGAATGGCTGTGAAGATACGGCCTAGGCATGCCAGGACAGAAAGACCCTATTGAGCTTTACTGTAGGCTGGAATTGAACGCGAGGATAGACTGCGTAGTATAGTTGGGAGAATTTGAGGACGAGATTTCGGTTTCGTCTGATTCATCAGTGAAATACCAATCTGTTTATTCTTTCGTTCTAACGAGGACCGTAATCCGGTTTTCGGACATTTCCTGTTGGGCAGTTTGACTGGGGCGGTCACCTCCTAAAAAGTAACGGAGGTGCACAAAGGTTCGCTCAGGTTGGTCGGAAATCAACCATCGAGTGTAAAAGCATAAGCGAGCTTGACTGCAAGCTAGACATAGCGCGCAGGTACGAAAGTAGGTTTTAGTGATCCGGCGATCCCGCATGGAAGGGTCGTCGCTCATCGGATAAAAGTTACCATAGGGATAACAGGCTGATCTCCCCCAAGAGTCCACATCGACGGGGAGGTTTGGCACCTCGATGTCGGCTCGTCGCATCCTGGGGCGGTAGTACGTCCCAAGGGTTGGGCTGTTCGCCCATTAAAGCGGCACGCGAGCTGGGTTCAGAACGTCGTGAGACAGTTCGGTCCATATCCGGCATGTCCGTAAGAAATTTGAG
>CAYGPN010000007.1:0-3214 GCA_964352085.1 uncultured Gammaproteobacteria bacterium
TAGATTTAAATTCCTATCTTGAGGAAGTCCATGAACATCTATTACTGGGTTACCGTTCCAGAGTAAGTCACCAGCATCGTTTCTAGTTAATCTTATTGTGCTTGATAAATCTCCTGAGGAATCAACAAAACCATAACCTGTTTGGTCGAAATTTGTAAGCCTGTCACTTAAAACTAATGGTCCTCTTGCGATACTGTGCTGATTGCTAGCTTGTTCGATTTTTGCGAAGGCTGAACTTGTTGTTAATAAAAATATGATTGTTAGTAAAGTTTTTTTCATAATCCCTCTTAGTTTAATTAGCGCTAAAGCTAATGCATGTGCATATGTTTTGTGTCCCAAATTGACTTCCTGCTGGAGTTTGGCAACTAATAGGTCTTAGTTGTTCTCTTGCTGAAGTGCAAAATGTTGAATAATTTTTTGCTATTAGTGATGTGTTGATCTGATCGACCTGACTTTGATTTCTGCATGCAAGTTCACATGTAGATTGACCATTGCCTGTGATAACAGTTGAAGTTCTTACATAAAGCCACCTTGGACCATCATCAGCAGTTAGAACCAATAAAGGAGTGATTGGCTGAGAGGAGGTCTGTGGCGGGTTTGTTTGTAAACTAGGAGCGTCAACTAAACTTGTGACGTTGTCTGCTGACTGAAATAAAACTCTTCCAATAGGTCTTGAGGAGAGAAGCCCAGGCTCTGAAGCGCTTCTAGTCAGATTGGCTGTGTTGACATCACCACTACTATCAATAATTTGATTACCATTCCATTGCAAATCACCAGCGTCATTGCTATTTAAAAGAATTTCACTGTTTGCGTTTCCATTTGAGTCGATTAAGCCAATTCCATCTTGGCTATAAGTATTAAAAACTTGGTTTAGAGCTAATGGTCCTCTAATAAGATTTTGGTCATTAATCCCCTCTTCTAAAGAGGCGTTAGCTGTTAAATATAAACTTAATGCAATTAATAGACTTACTGATAGACGGACTTTGAACAATTCGTTCTCCTAGTCCTCACATTGAAAACGATTCTAGCTTATTGAGAAAGATTCTTGATAGCCTGAATCCGAATGTGAACCTTTTCTTTATAATTGCTATGCCAAGCCTAGAGTAACTTTGCTTGAAAAGAAAGAAAGACCTTTACTAGAGCGAGTAATATGTAGTAATATGATTCATTGTCAACTGAGTTTTATATATAAAGAATGTCTACTAAAAGCAAAGCGCAAATATCTATAATAGGCAGACCAAATGTGGGCAAGAGTACGCTCATTAATCGTCTTGCTGGTAGAAGAGTTTGCATAGTAGATGATACTCCCGGTGTCACTAGAGATAGAAAGAATATAGATATTGATTGGGATGGTTTTGGTTTTACTGCTGTTGATACTGGTGGCTTGATGTTTGATGAGGATATTTTTTCTCCTGAAATTTTAGAGCAAGCAGCCCGTGGAATGGATAAATCTGATGGTGTGATTTTTGTGGTTGATGCAGTGGCTGGAATTACTAAACTGGATGCTGAAGTGGCTGACTATCTTCGCAAGAATATAAATATCCCAGTTTACATCGCTGCTAATAAAGTTGATAACAATGAAAGGGAAAGTTTGATTTATGATTTTTATAAATTAGGTTTTGAAAAGGTTTACCCAATTAGTGCTTTGCATGGTTCTAATGGTCTTGGTGACATGCTTGATGAGATTACTGAATCACTTAGAGAGAAGTATAAAGATGAAACTGTTGAAACTGAAGAAATTAAAGTTGCGATAGTTGGAAAGCCAAATGTTGGGAAATCTAGTTTATTTAATAAATTAGTTGGTGAAGAAAGATCTATCGTGAGTAACGTTAGTGGAACTACTCGTGATGCAATCGATACTGTTCTTCAAAGACATGATCAAAGTTTTAGGTTAATCGACACAGCTGGTCTTAGAAGAAAATCAAAGGTTTTTGGTGATATAGAAAGGTACGCAAACCTTAGAGCGATTAAAGCAATTGAAGAGTGTGATGTAACTGTTTTATTAATTGATGCAACAGAAGAAGAGATAGTCACTGAGCAGGATAAAAAGATTATTGATCTGCTTATAGATAGAGGGAAAGCTTGTGTGGTTTTAATAAACAAGTGGGATATCTTTGAAGATAAAAGCGCTCCTGACACACTTAAAAAATATAAAGATAGACTGAACTTTGTGCTTTCGTATTTGAGTTGGGCTCCTAAAGAATATATCTCGGCTCACACAGGTCAGCGCACAGACAAGGTTTGGGATTTAATTAAGCAAGTAAACGAGCAGCATAAGCGTAGAGTGAGTACTAGCTTCTTAAATAAAATGATAGGCGAAATTACAATTCTTAACCCACCGCCAGTGGTTAAACAAAAAGCTCTGAAAATTAAGTATGTAAGCCAAGTCGCTGTAGGCCCGCCAACCATGACTTTCTTTTTAAATGACGCTAAGCTTTTGCCTGAATCTTATAGAAGGTATCTTAGCCGCCAGTTGCGTGAGTACTTTGGTTTTGAGGGCACGCCTTTAGTTCTTAAGTTTAAAAATAGTTCTGATTAAAAAAGAAAAGCCCTTGCTATTGCAAGGGCTTCTTGATAATTTAACTAGTTGTCTCAGGCGAGTGGAGAAGACTCCATGAATTTAGTTCTCAAGAATCCCCGCCTAAAACACTCGCGGGCCTCTCAGCCTATTGTTTTTAATTAACTAACTTAATATGTTACTTGTAACTATGCATAAGCCTTAAGCTTAGTCATAAGCTACAGGTACTAATGTCATTTCTAAGGTACTACCAGCATTATTAGTAATAACTACTATGCCATCACTACTATCATCAAAGTATGCAGTTAGTGCACCACCAGCAATACTAGTAGGCGCGCCAGATGCACTTGATAGTGCTGCTGGAGCTCCATCACCTAGTACTTGAGCATTGATAAGATCAAAGTAAAGTACTGGAGATGTAAACGGTAGCATCACCATAGTTTCAGTTTCAGTAGTATTAGTTGTATCATAAGTAAAATTAGCCGCATTAGCAACAGAAGCGCTTGTAGGCTCAGTTGCTGTTGGGATGTATCTTGCAAATGATTTGATATTTGCTGCAACACCAGTTTCTGTAATATCATCAGCACCAATTGTGTTGTCGATGATATTTGCAGAAGCAACTGAGTCGTCAGCTAATTCACTAGCTTCAACTGAATCTGCTGCTAAGTTACCAGCAAGAATAGTATCAGCTGCGAT
>CAYGPN010000007.1:3314-115804 GCA_964352085.1 uncultured Gammaproteobacteria bacterium
AGATTTCATCAGAAGCTACTGAACCTGTTGCTAAAGAAGCTGCTGTTAAACTATTATCTGCAATTTCTTCATCATCAATTTCATCGTCTGCTAATTTAGAAGCTGAGATAGCTGCTGCAGAGTTAATGTCTGCGTTTACTAAACTATCATCAATTACGTTTGCAGAAGCAACTGAATCGTCTGCTAATTCACTTGCCTCAACTGAATCTGCTGCTAAGTTACCAGCAAGAATAGTATCAGCTGCGATATCACCAGTTACGATAGTTCCATTAATAATATTTGCACTATCAATTACGTTATCAGCAACTACGTTTGCACCAGCTGAGCCAGTTACTTCACCAGCTAATGTAACAGCTCCGTTAATATCTGCTCCATCAAAGAACAGCACACCACCAGAACTTACTGTCAAAGTGTGATTAGCAGGTGTTGCCTCGTTACCTACTAAATTTATAGTACCTGCTTGACCACCAGCTCCGGCCACACCTAAAGTGGTGTCACCACCATTGATAAAGGTATCGCCAGTAGTAACTGTGTTACCTAATTCGAGCGAATCCGCTAGTGCGGGGCCGATCGTAGTTAATGAAAATGCCACTGCCATCAGCAGCGCAATATTCACTTTAATAATTCGTGTTTTCATGGTTATACTCCTCCAAAAAACCTTGTTAATATCTAACATCTTCTTTATTCCCGTATTATGTCAATGCGTATATTAAATTAACTCCACTAAAAGTATTAGCCCCTTGTTTAGTCAGACTTATTCAATCTGTCTTAGCGATATTTAATAATTAATTTTAGAAAAGACTTTATTCATAGATGTTTTTACCAGGGTGAATCAACTTATACTTATAAGGAAGACTCAGCTAATATAATCCTTATATATAAACTTGGAATCCTTTAATCGCAAATTTAAACTAATCTTTTTTAAGAGCATCGATGTCAAAACTCAGGTTCTTATTAGATCTGCAATTATTGGTGTCGTTGTAGGGATTATTGGAGTTGCTTTTAGGGCAACTACAGAGCACGTCAACAATTTTTTCTTTAGTGGTTATTACGTTAAAGAGAATTGGTATGAATGGCTTTACTTACCTTTAATTTGCACAGCGGGTGGTTTTTTAGCTAGTTTTTTAACTGTGAAGTTTGCGCCAGAAGCTGCTGGTAGTGGAATACCTCAAGTCAAATATGCGCTTAACAAGAAAGGTGTTCATATAAAGATGCGCACAATTCTAGTTAAGTTTTTTGCTGCGATGGTGGGTATAGCATCGGGTCTTTCTTTAGGAAGAGAAGGTCCAACGATACAAGTTGGTGCTGGTCTTTCAGATAAATTAAACTCAATGCTTGGCGGAAAAAATAGTCGCCGCGCGCTAGCTAGTGGAGCTGGTGCTGGACTAGCTGCTGCATTCAATACGCCAATTGCTGGTGTGCTTTTTGTTTTAGAAGAACTTGATCATGATTTTTCTAGTATTGCTTTAGGTCCTGCGATCGTAGGTGCGGTTTCTGCTGCTGTTACTACTCGCATGCTTTATGGTAACTATTTTATTTTTCACTTTCAATCTGATCCAGTAGTTAACATCGGCTCGATGCCACTTTATATCTTGCTTGGAATAATTTGTGGTTTATTTGGAATCTTTTTTCAAAAATCAATTATCTATTCATTAGACTTTTACAAAAATAATTTTAAAAAAGTGCCGCCTTGGGCATTTGGCGCAATTGCTGGTTTGATCACAGGGATTGTTGGTCTATGGTTGCCTGAAGCAATTGGTGGCGGTCACACAACTTTAGAGGGCACGCTTGCTCAAGCATATATCTGGTATATGATACCTTTTATTTTTATCTTTAAATTTTTACTTACTTCAGTAGCTTATGGTAGTGGAGTGCCTGGTGGTATCTTCGCGCCAGCTTTAGTTATGGGCGCGCTTTTAGGTGTGACTCTAGGAAACGTTGCTAATGCTGCTTTCCCTGTTCTAAATTTAAATCCAGCAACTTTTGCTTTTGTGGGTATGGGCGCATTTTTTACAGGAATCTCAAGAGCGCCTATCACTAGCATCGTTATGCTTTTTGAGCTTACTGGTAACTATAATCTTATTTTGCCTTTAATGTTTGGTTGTATTATTGCTAATGTGACAGCTGAAAAATTCCAAGGAGGTAGTATTTATGAAAACCTGCTTAAGCGTGATGGTTTAGCTCTTCCTGAAGAAGGCTCTAGGCCGTATTTGCAGAAATTTTTGGTTGAGCAGGCGATGAACTCACATGTTGAAACGATAAAACTTGATAACACACTTGGCTCAGCAATAAAAATATTTAGCGATAGTCACCATAAAGGTTTTCCTGTCGTTGATTATGGAAAGCTTGTGGGCATCGTTACTCAAGAAGATCTAAATGAAGCCGTTGACAAGAATTATAGTCTTGAAACTCCTCTTGAAGAGATTATGTCTAAAGATTTGATAGTACTTTACCCGACAGATAATTTGCAGACTGCTATTTTGCAGTTCTATGAAAATAAGATAGGAAGACTTTTAGTGGTTGATAATAAGGATCCTAATACACTTAAGGGGATTATCACTCGATCAGATATTATTAATTACGAAGCCTACGAGGAATTAAATTATCATTAGTCATGTTTGATTTTTTAGTTAAAAGATTTTTTGGCTCTCTTGTTTTGATTTTATTCATAACGCTTGTTACATTTTCGGTGATGAAGCTTGATATTAGATTTCCGGCTGTCGATTTTCAAGTGAAAGCTATAGGCTTTAAGCTTGATCTGCCTGAAACACATATACAGACCGGTGACCCGCTAGCTGAGCTTAAACTAAACCCTTCTATTCCAGCTAATGTTATAGAAGCAGAGTCTAAAAGACTAGGTCTTGATAAGCCATTTTTCGCGCAGTATTTTACTTGGGTCACGAATATACTTAGAGGTGATTTAGGTTATAGCCAAAGTAATCAAAAAGTGATTGATCTTATTAAACCAGCATTGTTTAACACACTCATTTTAAATCTCTTTGCAATTTTCTTTACTTGGACTATTGCACTGCCTTTAGGGATATATGCTGCTGTTAATCGTAATAGATTTGCAGATAAATTTTTTAGAATACTTACTTCTTGCTTCATGTCACTCCCTAGTTTTGTGCTCGCTATATTTGGCTTGCTGATTGCTCTTCAGACAGGCTTATTTCCAATAGGTGGTTTAACAAGTAGTTATTTCGATGAGCTTAGTGTCTTTGGGCAGTTTGTTGATCTGGCTAGGCACCTTATGCTTCCAGTGATTATTTTGGTTATGGTCAGTTTAGCTGGACTTCAAAGGCAGATGCGCGCAAACATATTAGATGTTTTAAGAGAAGATTATGTGCAAACTGCTAGAGCTAAAGGATTAGATGAAACAAAGGTGATTTATAAGCATGCTGCTAGAAATGCCGTGAATCCTTTAGTTACGATTTTTGGTTATGAGTTCTCGGCTCTTTTTGCTGGCGCTGCATTAGTAGAGATGGTGCTTGCTTATCCTGGACTAGGTTATTTGACTTTAGAAGCTGCTCGCAAACTTGATATGAATGTAGTTATGGCTAATTTGCTTCTAGGTAGCGTTATGCTAGTTTTAGGTAATTTATTAGCTGATATTATGCTTACTAAAGTTGATCCTAGAATTAAATTAGATGCTAGTTAAGTTCATCGCAATGACGTCATCAAGAGTGAAACGAAGTGATCCAAAAATCATTTGTTTTTTTCTTTTTCAATAACAGAAAGCCAAGCAGCAGTAGCAGCTCCGCCACCAAGAGCAACTGAAGCAATGGGTTGCTTAGTTGACTTAGTTTCTTTTAATGGGCTAGTTTTTTCTACAGTTTCTATTAATTCTGAATAATATGCTTTGATTGCATTGCTAAGTTCTTTAGCTTTGAAGGGATTTAGTTTTGAATAAAAATCTCTAGTTATTTTCTCTCTTTCTTTTTTAGTTTTAGCTAATTTCAGGTTGTTTAAAAGTACACTTCGATTATGCTTAAGTACTTTAAGCGTTTTTTCTACTTTTTCATTGATTTCTTTATCTGATTTTTCTGGAGATAGTTTTTTTAAATTTGCTTTGTAGTTTTCAATAGCTTTTTTCTCATCTAATTTGCTAAGTTCGTTTAGAAACTTAGCTTTAATTTCATCACCTTTAAAAGGTTTCAGTGCCTTATCTACAGTTTTATTGATAACTTCTTTCATGTATTTATCATCTACTTTTACACCAATATCTTCTAAGGCTTTTTTAGTTAGTTTAGAGACTTCTTCTTTGGAGACTTCACCATTATTAGCTTCTAGAACTTTACCAATAACGGTATTTGCCAATGTGGCTTCTTTAAGCATTTTTTCTAAACTATCACTAGCTTCTTTAAGTTTTTCAGAATCACCAAATGAAACTTTAGTTTCCCAATCATTTGCTTTGTCGTAAGAATCTAAGATTTTTTGTCTTTGAGCTTTGATTTCTTGATTTTTGGATTGAAAAACTGATTCTTCAAGGTTATTAGCTGCTTTGTAGAAAGATGATGTATCAACCGTGTTATTTGAAGAGGTGACTGTTCCGATATTATCAAAGTATGAGTCAATCTCCATCATAGTTTCAAAATTTTCCATAGCCATAGAATTAGCTTTGGCTCTAAACTTACTAATCATTTCATTTTTTTCTAGCTCTAGATCATTTAAGAAAAGAGCTCTATCAACTTGTTTTTTAATATCTTGGTCACTACCTTTAAGTGTTTCCGCTTTCTTTTCAATAAGCGCTATTACTGCGTATTTAAAGAGTTTATTCTTCTCTTTTAATTTAGGGTTAGACATAATTCTATTTAGTATCTCTTGATTTTCTTCAGAGCTTTTAGCAGACCCAAGCTTTTTTAAATCAGGAACTAACTCTGGGGCTTGTGATGATACAAAAGATAGAAAGGTCTCAACTTGGCTCTTAGCATTTTCAGCTTTTACTATGCCCTTTACTAGAGCTTTGTTGTTGACTTTATGCTGCTGCACACGATCTTTTTCAGTTTCATCAAATTTCTTCACTTCCGCTTGACTAGCACTTGCTTTTTGCCATGTATTATCTATGTCTTTTGAAGTGAGAGGGGTGCCATTTTGCTTTGCTTTAATAACTTTCTGCAACGATAGTATTAAAGCTTTATTGTTTTCAACTAAAGGGTGATCAAAAATTTTGAATAGAAATTTTGTACTTTTAGTAATAGAATTGGAATCTTCAGCTTTCTTTAAAAGCTCAACTAATTCTGGAGCATTCTTTTTAAAATAGTCATAGAAAGGTTTTAAGTGCTTATCGTAATCATTTTGTTTTTCTTTTGCTTCGCTAGCAGCAAATGGGTCATGATTTGCGACTGGACTAGAATGATTAATATCTAAAGCTTTAATAGCATCAGAATCCACTCTAGCTAAAGCAGAGCTTTCTCTTTTTTCTTTTAGTAAATCAGTCTTTTTCTTAGCCTCTCCCTGCTTAGCTAACTTAGGCTTAATTAAGGGGCTTGATGGGAGATTAGGGTTGACCTTATTCATGCAGCCTTAGAAGACCACGTGAATTTTAAAAGGAGGTTAAGAAAGAGTCACGCCTAGTTTCTTTAGATCTTTTTCAAGAGACTTAAGTATTTTAATGACAATTGATCTTGAGCTTGGAGCCATGATGTATGCTTTATTTGACTTATCAAGGTTTATCTTTCCTAGTTTTGTTACTTTGTATAAATTAGCTACTTCTTTTAGATCCTTTGGTCTAGGGCTTTCACCTGACTGAATAGCATAAGTTCTTTCTAAGAGCTCTATCATTAGGTAATAGAATTTTCTGGTGTGATTTACAGAATCAAATAATGAAGCATGAGCCATCATTAATTCTCTAACTTCTTTTTTTGATTTACCTTCATTCCATGCCTCTTTAATTTCCAAGGATTGCTCTTCTGGCAATTCTTTAAGCTTCTTGCTTTCATATTTAAAATGGTTTTGTAAAAACTGAAGCTGAATAGCAGCTATATTCTGGCTTCCAGTACCGCTAATTGTAAATTTAATATTAGCGTCTAGATCTTTTCTTAATTTTTTAGGCAAAGAGCCAAGGTCTTCATTTTTTTTGATATTTTGTAGAAGCAATCTTTCTATAGGTATAGGAGCATTTTCTTTAGTTAATTTTCCTGCTTTAATATACTCAGCAATTTGTTTGTTTTTAGCTTTCATGCCAGCCAGTAGAGCTGAGACTTCTTTAGGGTCTGCTTTTTTAGCTGAAGACTTAGTTTCTAATTTTTCAAAAGCTTTCTTTACTTTATTAGCTTTTGCTTTATCAAGAGCTTCTAAGTTTCCTTTCGAGGATTTTTCTATCTTTTTTCCTGTTTCAAATATTGGTTTAAGCTCAGCTTTTTTTTCTTCTTTTTTTACTTTAGGTTCTTTGCTTTTATCTTGCGCTTCTGCTGTGTTCATTAATCCAGGTGCTGTTAAAGCAACAGGAATTAAAGCTAATGATTTTAGAAGCCCAGGCTTGAAGCTTCTAGATTTTTTAGATTTAGCTTCAGGAGTTTTTTTAGAAGCTGCGCTAATTGGACTAATGCTAGAAATTAACTTATTAACTTTTGACATCTGTATATCCTTATATACTTAATTATATCTTGTTCTTAAGGAAGCTTGCAAGGACTAGAATACACAAGGGTTCTTACCTAATAATTAACCTAGTTCTCAGTAGGCGAATTGAGCTTAACCATCATTTGATACTCGGTATATTTTCTGCCTTCTTGCAGAAAATCTCTGATACCAACTACCTGAGCATTTTTAAAGAAGCTAGAGCTGTTATTTAAATTGATTTCAAAGTCTGACACTTCTTCTGGTTTTGTGGCTTTACCTGAAATCTGCAGAGTGGCTTTAGTCGCGTTTAGTCTTTCTATCCAAAGCGCTTTAGGAGTAAGTTTTGCAAGCTCAGTAAGAATCTCTGCCCAAGGAGTTCTTCTTTTGGTGATCGATAAATAAAAGTCTTTTTCTTTTTCTAGTTCTTTTACTTTTCTTTCAAGCTGCCTAGATTTGATTAATAGCTTTTTGTTTTTATCAACTTCAGTTCTTAAAACTACAAGCTCACCATTTTTAGATGTGTTTTCTAGGTAGTAAAATGATGTAACAAAAAGCATTATTATTGCAAGCGCGCCTGCAACCAGCACTCCAATGTTTCTTGCATTAAATTCTAGAGGTGGTCTAGGTAGTTTTACAATTTGAGAAATGTCTAGGCATTCTTCAGCTGCAGGAAGCCTTTTACAAAGAACCAGTCTAGGGTCTTCTATTATTTCGTTAGGGTAAGTGAGACTATAAGTTAAACTAGCGTCTCGCATTCTTGGTCCATAGAGTTTGATTTTAGATAATTCAAGCCCACCAAATTGATCAAAGTAATGACTAATGTATCTGTTAATGTCACCCATTTGATCGCCTGTGTTGTCAGCAGTCGACATAGCTAATGGGTTATTTTTACCCCAAATAACTATTTCTAGTCTATCATTGCCAACCCAAGCGCTCGCTGTTAAACCCTCTCTCTGAGCAGGTGCTACTAAAAAGAAACTAGGCACTACTTTACTAAGGTTTAAGCCCGTTCCTTTAGTAAATTCTAAAACTTGTTCATAAATACCTGGCTTTAAAGAAAGAACCATATAATCGCATACGGTCCCGCCTTCCTCTTCTCTTTTTGTTACGGCAAGCTCAAAGTAATTAAATCTTTTTGTGATGATATCACTATCAATCTCTAAGCCTAAAAGAGTTAGTTTATCTTTCTCTTCTATTTCAGGCAAAGTGACAATTTGATAATTTAAATTAATTATTGGGACTGTAAGAACCAGATCTTTTTCCTTGATCTCTTTTTCTTTTAAAAATTCTTTAACATCGATACCTAAGTTTTCAGGATTTTCCCAAAGCTGGCTCGATTCTATATTTGTTACGTGATGAGTCCCATCTACATTAATAGATACAAATTCTTCCGAAATGTCGAGAAATAGGCTACTCATTAAAATATATGCTCTAACGTAAGTATCATACCAATAATTAAAGCAACAGCCAATGAGCTACCGAAGGGAATTCGCTTTGAGAGCTCGTCATCTTTGCTTGATTTTGATGAAAATTTACTAATAATCTTTTGACCAATTACATAACCTAGAGCGATTGGAAAGGCTAGCCAGATAATCATGAAGCTTTTACTTGTTATTGATATGATACTTGCAATTAAAGCAGCCATAGCAGCGTCTCCGCCACCCATAACAGTATGAAGATCTTCATCAGGGAAATAGCTTTCTTCTCTGGCTTTTGGGCTCAAGAAAAAGAAATCCAGGAAGATATCATTAGCGATATACGAAATGCCGATTAGCAATAAAAGAATATTTAATGTATTGATGCTTTGTGCCCAAAAAAGATAAGCGAAAGCTGAAATATAGAGAAGGTAAACCCAAGTTATATGTTTATGCAAAAAATCGATCCTGAGAATTAAAGCAGCCGGAGATATCAAAAGCGCTTTTTTCTTGAAATATAAAATGTTCGCGAAATGCGTAACCGCATCAAAAATAAAAAATACTAAACCGATAGAGACTAAAGAAGTTTGGATATTAGTAAATAAAAAAGAATAAACTAGCCCGAGTAAAATTCCTGTGTAAGTAAGCTCATGAGGAAGCTCGTGTTTTTTATGATCGATAAAAGATAAAGCTACTGTAATAGTAATAAATATCTCTATGAAAATTACTTTTATAATTGGTGAGATGAAAATTAAGTAAGGTGTGAAACTTAGATAAGGAGGGAGATTCATGCTGAATTCGCTATGGCTTAAAAAAGTGTTTGCTGCAAAATGCCAGTCAGCTAGAAAAATTAAGTGATGAATAAAAGGAGCTGAAATGGCAGCGACGAGCATTTCAACAATGAGATATCTAATAGAAATTTCTTCAGAGCAAAATCTACATTTGCCTCGAAGTAGAAAATAACTCAGTACAGGTATCTTATCTATGGTTTTTAAAGGAGTTTTGCAGCTAGGACAATGTGATCTTGGAGCGATTATAGATTCGCCTAAAGGGAGCCTGTGAATTAAGACATTAGCAAAGCTACCTAAAACTAAGGCAAGTACTAAAAGTAATATAGATAAAAGAAGGGCTGTGTCCATCAACTTACTATCTATAATTTACTATAATTAAGCTATGCCAAAAGTTTTTCTTGGATTGGGCAGTAATTTAGGTAACAAAGTTCGTTATCTTGAAAAAGCCGTGCTTTTGCTTGGTATCCATGATGAGATTTCACTAATAAAAAAATCTAGTGACTATGAGAATCCTGCAATTGAAGATGCTGGTCCAAATGACTTTATAAATGCTGTTCTTCAAATTGAAACGGAGCTAAAACCCAGAGATTTACTTAACTATATTTTGAAAATTGAAAAAGCTTTAGGAAGAACAAGAAGTGAAAATGGAATTAAGCTAGCTAGGACTATAGATATTGATATTTTGACTTATGGTGATGAGCAGATCAATGAAAGTGATTTGAAGATCCCACATCCTAAAATGCTTGAAAGAGATTTTGTGATGAAACCCTTGCTTGAAATCAACCCAAACTGGTACCGGGGGGAGAAAAATCGGACAAGAGTTCTTAAGCAGGAGGTTACTAGGGTTTAGTTTTTGGTCAAATGTCCGATTTTTCTCCCCCCGGTACCGTTATGGAATTTTTGCAATCAAAGAAAAATATCAAAGTGCGCCGTATGATGCTCAGCGACATAGATGCTGTGATGGAGATTGAGCCACTAGCTTTTGGGTCTCATTGCTGGTCTAGGGAGAGTTTTGTGCAAGAACTGTCTAATGACATTGCTACTTACTTAGTTGCAATAGATGAAAAAGAAAATAAGCTGATGGGTTATGGAGGGTCTTGGATAATTCTAGATGAGATGCATATCACCACTCTTGGTGTTCATCCTAAACAAAGAAGAAAGAACGCTGCTGAAGCTATTATTCTTGCTTATATAGATCAAGCAATTAGAAATGAAGTCAAAGGAATCACGCTTGAAGTAAGACTCAGTAACATTGCAGCACAAAAGCTTTATGAGAAATATGGCTTCCAAAGACAAGGTATACGCAAGCGCTATTACCAAGATAACTATGAAGATGCGCTTTTACTTTGGACAGAAAATATTCAAACAGAAATTTTTAAAGAGCTTTTAAAGGCTAATTTAATGAAGCTTCAAAACCTTGCTTAGCTAGTTTATCTTGCTTAGCGATACGCTCATCAGCTTTAGCAACGGCTTTATCAAAGCAGCTTTGGGTTGCTCCTCGCTGACCTTGGTAATGTCCTTTAGCGCCATAAGGTTTTAGTGTTGGTAAGTTTCTAAGAAAAATCATTTGAGCAATTGGTTTGCCAGCTTCAAGAATTAAAGGAGCTTTGCCTTGATTGGTAAGCTCTACTACAGCCTCACCATCAAAACCACTATCAAATAAACCAGCTGATTCTACGTAAAGCCCTAAACGAGCCCAAGAACTTTTACCTTGTAAGACACCATGTAAGATTCTTGGGAATTGAAAAAATTCTTCAGTAGTTGCAAGCACAAAATCACCTGGATTTAAAATTATTTCATTAGCTTCAAAACTATCAAAACTTCCATCTTCTTTTTGCTTTGCAAAAAACCTGCCAAGATGAACATCAAGGCTATTTGGTTGGATTGCAGTTTTGCGATGGTTTTCGATTTTTAGAAGACCTAAAGCGGTGTAAACTCTGATTTGCCAATCCACTAAATTTCCTGGTGCAACAAAAAGATTGTGCAAGATATAAAGTGGCGCTAGAGTAGCTATTAAAGTCAGAAAAGTATCGCTCATTCTTAGCTTATGATAACTTTTAAGATTTGTATTTCGTGATTAATTTTATTCTTCGCCAGCAGCAGCACCTATAAGGTTGCGCAGCTCATCAAGCTTAGATGTTCTAGCTATAACATCTTCTAGCCTTACAATATCTCTTTTATAAAGATCAGCTAAAGAAGCTTCAAGGGTTTGCATGCCTACCTGCCTACCAGTTTGTATAGCAGAATAAATTTGAGATGTTTTAGATTCTCTAACCAAGTTTGCAATAGCTGGAGTGATGATCATCGTTTCCATAGCCATTGTTCTACCTTTACCAGTTTTTAGCGGAAGAAGTGTTTGCGAAAAGACTGCTTGCAAAGAATTACTTAATTGAATGCGAACTTGTGTTTGCTGCTCAGAAGGAAACACATCGATAATACGGTCGATAGTTGATGCTGCTGAGCTTGTGTGAAGAGTACCGAAAACTAAGTGACCAGTTTCAGCAGCCCTAATAGCTAGTGAAATAGTTTCAAGGTCTCTCATCTCACCAATTAAAATTACATCTGGATCTTCACGAAGCGAAGCTCTGAGTGCATTTGCAAAGTTGTGAGTATCAGCCCCAATTTCTCTTTGGTTAATAACACTCTTTTTAGATTTGTGAATAAACTCAATTGGATCTTCAACAGTAATAATATGCTCAGATCTATGTTCGTTAATCCAATCAACCATAGCTGATAAAGTAGTTGATTTACCAGATCCAGTAGGTCCAGTAACCAGCACGAGACCTCTTGGAAGTTTAGCTGTTTCTTTAACTATGGGCGGTAATTGTAGATCGTCGAAAGTGGGAGTATGGCTAGGAATCGTTCTTAGAGCCGCGTTGTAGCCAAGTCTATCTTTGTAGACATTGATCCTAAATCTACCTAAATTTTCTATACCGTAAGCGCAGTCAACTTCATGCTCTTGTTCTAAATGTTTTCTATGGTCTTCAGTTAAAAGACTATGGCATAGAGATTTTGTTTCATCAGCACTTAGTGGTGCAAAATCTGTTCTTGTAAGTTCACCATCAATTCTTAAAATAGGTGGTTCGTTTACAACAATGTGCAAATCACTGGCGTTATTTTTATTAACTAGATTTAGTAGCTCTTTAATCACCTATACTTAATTTATCAGCAAGAAGCGGAAAAGACAAGCGGGTCTTAGGCTTTTGCTTTTGCGTGAGCACTTATCGCTTTAAAAACTTTAAATGAAGTATTGAGAAGGGGGCTTGGATCTTTTAGCCCGGTCTTTAATACAAGGAAGTTGTTTTTATACTTTGCAATTATATGCCAGCTGTCTTGGCTGCTAACTAGAACTTGACATAATCTGCCAGTGTTTAGGTTTTGAGAACTTAGAGTGTGCTTTTCAAAAAGATCTAAAATTTCTTGTGGAGAAGCCCCTTTCCATCTAAAGACAGTGTTGTTTAAGACCCGCCCTTCAGAGTCCATGCATAAAGCCTCTTCGACACTTGGATCTAGATGCTTGACTAAAATCTCCTCGATATCATTAAGTCCACCAGATTCAGTGTCCTCATTATCATCAAGATAAACAGAGAAGAGGCTATTAACTTCTTTGCGAAGCTCAGATTTAACTTCATCCATTGAGTTGAAGTCTTTAACTTCTGTTTCTAGAGTCTTGATAAGGCTAGTTTCTGTATAAGTTTTGATTAGATTTTCTTTGAATTCTTCTTGGTAATTAGTGTTTTCTACTGTTGAAGGGTGAATTGCAGTAGCGTTAGAGCTTACTGGTTTATAAATATAAAATCCAAGGTTCATATATATGAAAGATAATACATTGATGAAAATTAAAGAAGGTATATCTACTAAAACTAGTGCTGGTAAGCTTTGCCAGCCAAAGATTTTGTTAGTGGGGTCTAGAGGCAAAAAGCTAAGTAGGACAAAGCAAGAGCCCAAAAAAAGAATATAGGCTGTGCTCAATTCTATAATATGCTTATAGTTTGCTCTAGGAAAAGCTACAAGTATAAATAAAAAGATTAGGGCGACTTGACCAAAGCTAAGGCTAATTACAGATATATTTTTTGCAAGCTGACTAAAGAAAGGAATAAATGCTGTGATTAACATTGTGATGCCAATCATTGATGCGGTGAATATTTTTTTTGGTCTTTGAAGTTCGTACATTTGAGAAAAATTACTCTCTGAAACTTGCCTCTAACTCGCTAATAAGTTTCTCTTTAATAGATTTTACTTCCTTATCTATAAGTTCACCAGTCAAAGTTTCAGTTTTTGACTGCCATTTGAGTCTATAAGATAGGCTGCGTGGGGCATCTTTGTCTTTTTGGTATAAACTTATTAGATCCACTTTTATAAGGTCTTTTGAGCAAGATTTTTTGATTAGATCGATAATCGCTTGAGAGCTAATATCACTTTTGAAATCAACAGTAATATCTCTATCAATAATTGGAGTATTAGCTACTGGCTTAAATTTAGATTTTTTGAGTTTTGGCAAATTAGCTTCAAGAATAAAACTATGATCAGGAAGGTCCCATTCTTTTGCAATGCTTGGGTGAAGCTTGGCTATAAAACCAAGTTCTCTTTTATCTTGCTCTATTACTGCAGCAATACCTGGGTGGCAGAGTGAAGCGAATGGAAGCTTGCTAGTGTCTTGATCAGCAAAATTCTTAAATATTGCTCTTGGGAAAAGCTCTTCGATGATTGCTTTAAATTTATAGAAATCATCAGCTTCGTGTTTTGCTTGTTTCCAAGATTCATTTTTAGAAATCATTATTGCTGTAAATCTTTCTCTCTCTTCAGTTGGAGCGTGGCTAGTATCTTTCTTTTTGCTTTTCTCATCATAGAAATAAATTTTGCCAAGTTCAAAAAGTTTTATATTGCTGGTTTTATCGTAAGCATAATTACGGCTAGCTGCTTGAACTAAGCTTGGTATCATGCTTTGTCTTAAAACAGAATGCTCTCTAGATAACGGGTTGAGCATTCTAACTTCTAAGTCATTGTTATGAGTCCTGGCAAACTCTTTGCTAGTAAGCTTCTCCCCAACTAGGCTGCTTAAAATAGCTTGCGAGAAACCATGCGCGCGCATTATGTTTTGAACATTCTCTAGCTGCGCTTCTTTTTCTGTTGTGATCGCTGCAGTCACACTAGAGCTTGGTGGAGTTACGGGGATTTTATCGTAGCCGTAGAGCCTCGCTATTTCTTCAATTAAATCCTCTTCACGGTAAACATCTACTTGCCTGAAACTTGGGATTTCAAATTCAATAGCTGGGCTTGCATCTTTGTCAGAAGCCTTTGTATCGGCAATAAAAATGATCTCTAATGGCTTAAGAAGTTTAACTATCGTATCTTTATCTACTTCAATGCCTAAATATCTTTTGATTTGGCTAAGTCTAAGCTTGACCGTTTTCTTTTCTGCTTGAGGATTTCCGGTTGTTAGCACTTCGCTAATTTTTAATTTTTGACCATTCTCTTTAGCTATTAGAGCTACTAGCTCAAGGCATCTTAAAAGCGCTGCTTTAGAATTGCTGTGATCAACGCCACGCTCGAATCTTTTTTTAGCTTCTGATTCTATTCCAGCTGCGCGCGCACTTTTTCTAACGGTGGATGCTGAAAATGCTGCAGATTCAATTACAATGCTAGTTGTAGTGTCTGTGATTTGAGAATCAAGACCACCCATAACTCCAGCAATGCCCACTGCTTCACTAGCATCATAGATCATTAGATTTTTTTCTGAGACTTCGTATTCAGCATCATCTAATGTTTTAATTTTTGTTCCATTAGCTGCGCGCTTCACAGTTAATTTATCTGATTTAAGTTTGTCTCTATCATAAAAGTGAGTAGGTTGACCGAGTTCATAAAGTACATAGTTGCTGATATCAACAAGGCTATTAATAGATCTTGTGCCCATAGCTTCTAGCCTATGCTGCATCCAGGTCGGTGACTCACATACTTTTATCCCTTCAATTGTTAGCGTGTGAAAAACAGTGCAATCTTTCTCGTCATTAATAGCTGGTGCTATTGATCTAATTGATTTATCTAATTTTAGAGTCTCTGGATATTTTTTAATTAGTTCATCAAGATCTTCAAGACTGGTTCTCTTAACTTCTTTAGAAAATAAGGCTGCTATCTCGCGTGCTTGCCCAAGCACACTTAAAGCATCTCCACGATTGCTTCTTGCACCTACATCTAAAACTATATCTTTCTGAATGCCCAGCACTTTTCTAATATCTGTGCCCAGATCAAAAGTTTTTCCAGTACTAGAATCAACTACTCTGTTTTTAATTTTTGAATTATTAGGATCAAGCATAAGGTAGATGCCATCACCTTGTTCTTCAGCTATCTTTTTGCAAAATTCATCATCGTAACCAAGCTCAGCTGCTGAACAAAGCATCCCAAAACTTTCAACACCACGAATCTTTGCTTTTTTAATTTCAAGCTCTGTACCATCTGCTCTATTAAAAACTTTAGAACCCACAGTTGCTACTGGGATTAATTGACCAACTGCAATGTTCTTTCCACCACAAACAATTTGCTGCACATTGTCAGAACCATCAGGGTTTTTACCTATAGAAGTTTGAGTGATTTGGATTTTATCAGCATCTGGGTGTTTGCTGATCTCTTTAATTTGACCAAGCACTATCTCACCTTTAAGCTCATCACCTATAGTCTCAATGCCCTCAACTTCAAAAGCACCCATAGTTAAGCGCTCAGATACCGTATTAACATCAGTTTCTGATAATTCAACAAATTCTTGTAGCCAGTCATAAGAAAGTTTCATATGGCTTTATTCTAGCAGGAATAAATGTGTTAATATATTAACTGATTGAGAGGTGAGCTATGGTAATTAACAGAATAAATGCAAATATCGGTGGAGGACTTACGGGACCTAAGAAAATTGCAGTTAATAATAACCTTAAAGTTTATATAGAAAAAAGCGAAACTGTCACAGGACTTAAAGATTTATCAACTAAGCTCTCAATAGATGAAGTTAGGCTTGGCAAAATTCTTGCTGGTGAAGAGAAAATTACAGAAGCCCTGGCTAAAAGAATAGCTGACGCTATAGGTTTAAGCTCTAAAGATGATCAGCATAAAGCTTTCTGGGCTGAAAAACCAATAAGAAAATTTAAAAAAGATTAGAGACTATCCTTTTTTCTTCTTTTTGATTTTATCGTAAATATCGTGATTACCTACCTCAAGAACTTTAATTGAACCAGAGACCTTATCAATTTTAAAAAGAATTCTAAAATTGCGATCTATTCGCGCCCCCCAAACTCCTGTTGGGAATCCAGATTTTTTCTCAGCTTTAAAGCCAGATTCTCTTAATGCTTTGAGTCCGTTTTTTTGTTCGGCAAGTTCTCTCCATGCATAATAAGTTTCAACCTGTTTATCTGTCATTTTCATGACTTGATTCTCTACTTTATTGCTTTCATTTTCTACAGTAAGCTTCTTGCCTTCAATTTCCTTGACTTCAGCATCAGAAACCTTTTGAAGGCTTTCGTCATTTTCAAGTCTCTTTTTTTGCCTGTTAGATTTTTTATTCTCGATTTTTTCTTTAGCTTTTTTGCGTTGTGCTTTTTTTAGAGCTTGTGCTTTTTTAGTGTTTGATGCAGAGTCATCCTTTATATGCTTCTGAGAGCTTGGCTTGAGTTCTCTAGATTTAGTATATTCAGCAATTAAAATATCTTGATTTTTCCTTCGTTTAGATTTACTTGCATTTTGTACATCATTTCTTGAAGTGTTTCCATCATTTGTAGTTCTATCAAAATCGTTTCCAGGTAAATCAAAAGTCAAGCCTTGTCCTGGTAGTCCATAGTCTATATCACCGCCTCTAAGACCGTTACCACCTTTATTGCTTTCGCCTACTGCTGAAACCACTGGTTTTGGTTTTTTAGGAGCTTCACTAGAAGCCGAGTCTGGCTTTGATGGCTCGCTAGTTTTAGCCCCTGCTCCACTTGAACCATTACCTTTATCTAAAAGTCTTTTGATTAAATCTTGATCAGCACCCTGATGAATTACTGGAGATCTAGCTTTCTCCGTTTTTGTTTTGTTAGTTGTTTTTATTTTTTTGCTAGTATTGTCTTCTACTATTACGGATCTTTTTTTAGCTTTGCGCTGCTTTGTATTTTTATTAGTTTCAGGCTCTGCAGTGGCTGTTTGTGAATTCTTTTTAGCTCCTTTGATGCTTGCATGCGCCTCTCCAGCAGACCTCGAGGCTTTATTTATTACGGCATTTCGAATAATCTCCGCAGGGTCAACAGTGAGATCTCCAGTCTTTGCGCCATCTTGAATCTCACCAATTGCAACATCAGCACCAAATTTTGCTATTTTCGAGGCGATTTTTCCTGCTATCTTTTTGCCACCAGGGATTTTATCAATGCCCATAGAAAGCACGCCTGCTGATGTATCTATAACTATATTTTTAATAGTTTGAGAAAGACTTTGTTTTCCAGTTATCATTATTTTAACTTGATCTGACGAGCTAACTGTTCCACTGAAAACAGCTACCTTAGCTATGGGGTTTGCAAATCCGCCAGATAGTTTTTGAGCTGCAACAGTTTTAGCAACATTAAAAGCACTGTTTCCTGTTTGTGATAAACCAGCCATTAGCAGTTCTTTGTCGGAGAGTTCTTTACTTGTAGCTTCTTCGCCAATTACCCTAACAAAACCTTTAGCGCCAGAAATCATAAGTGCAGCTTTTGGGTTAACCATTGCTGCAGCAATATCTGTGGCTTCATCTACTGCTTTTGAAGTTTCAGCTGCAATATGCAGTCTATTAGCTTTCTCGCCATATAAGCTTGATAAATCAGATGTGGTCTTTTTTAATTCTTTGCTGATCCCAGTAATATTTCCTTCTTTGTCTCTTTTGATTCCAAGATCTTCTTTGATTTTATTTATCTCTCTAGGACTAGCTTTGCCAGATTTTATAAGTTGGATATGATCTTTAAAAGTATCTTGAGTTTTTCTTAAAGCATTTAATCTTGCGTTTAAAGCTTTGTATTCTTCTTTATCTCTTAGGTTTTCGCTGCTAATTGCAGCATTGAAATCACCTGATAAAATACTTGAGAATCTGTTTGTAGCATTCTCTAAAACAGCTTCTGTGTAGCTATCACCTTCACCAGTACTAAAGTTACTTTTCTCGCGATCAGCTTCCTTTATTAGATTATTTAAACTACTAGTTCTTTGATTAAGAATCTTAAGGAGTTCAGCATTACTATTTGAAGCACTAATAGCATTAGAATTTGAGCTTTTTTTTAATGTAATATCTGGCATATTTCCCCCGAAAGCTAGTTGCTATGATTTGCTAGCAATCACAGTCTACTTATATAAAGTAAAAATCAGGTTAAGCTTGATAATAATATAGGTGGAAATATCTATAAAGAAGCTAAATAACTAGACTCATAGTCATCTTTAGACATAGCGCCTTCAAGGCTTGATGGATCAACAGTCTCTTTTGAGCTAATTTCAACTACCCAAGTCCCCTCAGGGTCTTTGTTTATAGTTTCAGGAGCATCAACTAAAAGCTCATTATTAGCTTTAACAGAACAATCAAATGGCGCATATATGTCACCAACTGCTTTCACTGATTCTAAAATTGCTACAGAATTACCTTTTTCAAAATCATCACCAGCGTCTTTCTGTTCTAGGAAAACTATGTCGCCAAGTTGATCAGCAGCGTACTTACTAACGCCTAAGCGAAAAGTCTTTTCGTCTAATGCTTCTATCCATTCGTGTGATTTAAAGTAATGTTTCATTTTATACCTCGTTAATTTTTAAAATTATGCTTTAATAGCTTCCTCTGATTTAATAGCCTCGCAGTACTCAGCGCCCCTAACATTTCTGTAGAACCAAGTCTCGCAAACCAGGGCTTCTATTTTCTTGCCTCTAGAGTCCATGAAAACTTTATGGCAAGGCTTTTTAGGATTGCTTTTAGAGATTTCAGATTTGTCAGAAATGTAAGCTAGCCCAATTCCTCTTTTTAATTCTGGAGAGAAGTTGCCACTAGTTACATAGCCTATCTCATTATCATCAGCATCATAAAGTTTTGCGCCATGTCTTGGGATAACTTTTTCACCCTTAGGGAAACTTAAACCAAAAAGTTTTTTTTCTCTTTTAGTTACTTTTTCTTTTCCTATAAAATTTTCTTTATCTAGTTTTACTGTCCAGTCAAGATTTGCTTCGTATGGAGTAGTTTCTAAACTAATATCATTACCATGAAGACAATAGCCAGCTTCTAATCGAAGAAGGTCTCTAGAACCAAGCCCGCAAGGCTTTGCGCTATATTCTCTAACAAGTTTTCCCCACAGATCCATAAGAGTGTTATTTGCTCCATAGATCTCGTAGCCTTGCTCACCGGTATAGCCAGTACTTGCTACTAAAAGTTCAACGTCTTGGTATTTTAAAATACTAAATGAAAAGTATTTTAAATCTTCATCTATATCTTTAATAATTTTTGCAATAGCGTTTTTAGCTTTTGGTCCTTGCACCGCTATTTGACCAAAGCTGGCTGTAATGTCATCAAGCTCAACATCATAATTCTCTACGCTTTTTTGCTTAAGTTCTAATTGCTTTCTAAACCACTCAGCATCAGTATTATGGTTGCCTGCATTATTTACTACGAGAAACTTTTCTTCATTGAATTTATAAACAATAAGATCATCAATGATGCCACCCTCTTCGTTGCACATTGGTGAGTAGATGCTTTTGCCGCTAATTAATTTACTCACATCATTTGTAATTAGATGATTAATAAACTCACCAGCATTTTTACCAGTGAACCACCACCGACCCATATGAGAAACATCAAAAAGACCTATATGTCTTCTTGTCATTTCATGCTCTTCAATTATGCTTGTGTAAAAAGTTGGCATCTTCCAGCCATTAAAATCTGCAGTTCTTGCATCATTTTTCTTGTTGTACTCATAACTTATTGGTTTTTTAAGTTCTGTTGCCATAATTGCCTTATGAAATAGAATTTTAACTCAAGCTGGCTTGTTTTTTATAGTTTTGACTTTGTTTTAAGTAATTAAAGGCTAAGTTTTTACCTGAGCCTAGAAGGCAAATATTTCACCAATAGTTGGGTGTGGGTAAATCCAGGACATCATTTGATCTGTATTTAGATTCATATTTATAATCGGTACTACAATAGATATTAAGTCACTAGCTCCGTGACCAATTAAATGGCAACCCAGCACTTTTTTATCATCTTTACGGATTATCCACTTTGTTTGGCCTCTTTCATGACCAGATAGCCTTGCTTTTCCATTTGAAGCCCAAGGGATAATTATTTCTTCAATCTCTCCATATTTTTCTTTTGCGTGATTTGAAGTAAGACCTATAGAAGCGACTTCAGGATGACTAAAAACTACAAGAGGTACTTTAGCTTTGTCTATCTTTGGATAATCTTTGCCTGCAAGTTTATAAGCAAGCTCTCTAGCTTGAGCGTAGCCATAGTGAGCTAGTGCCATTTGATTTGAAGCATCGCCTAGTATGTGAATGTAATCATTCTCCTTTAAATCTTCGCCGTTAATTTTGGGGAGGCTAATTTCTCTTCCAATAGAAACAAAGACAGTTTCATCATCCTGGATATTAGCTTCTTTAAGATCTTTAATCCCTGTTTGAATTTCAACACCAGCTTTTTTAAATTCTTCTAAAAGCTTCTCTCTGATTAAAGGATCTAAGAATTGAAGAATCTCATCAAGCATCTCAATGATGCGTACTTTCTTTCCGTGATGAGCAAGCATGGATGCTATCTCAACACCTATATACCCGCCACCGATAAAACAGTATTTTTCACTAAAACCCTCTTTAAGATTTTCTTCAGCAAAAAAACTATCACTGCTTAAAGCATTTGGATAATCTTTTAGAGTTTTTGGCTTAGAGCCAGTAGCTACTATTAAATGAGATGGCTCAAAGTTTTTGTCTCCAGCTTTAACAATAATTCCAGCATCATTGCAAGGAGCTGAAATTTCAGTGTCATTGCGAGGAGCTGAAGGCGACGTGGCAATCCTAGCTTTGCTTAATTTAGCTTCAGCAATTACTACTTCTATATTTGCATTTTTTAATTCAGCAGCAACACCTTTTTCAAGTATCATTTTATTTTTCTTGATTAGTTTAGGGTAATCAGAAAGATCTTTAATAGTGTGTAAAAGCTTGCTAGGGATGCAGCCTAGATGCAGGCAAGCGCCACCTAGTTTATATTTCTCGATTAAAACTATTTCTTGCTCTGAGAATTGTTTGCGGAGTTCAAGTGCTGATTTATAGCCAGCAGGTCCGCCACCAATAATTACTATGGGTTTATTAGATAATTTACTCATCTTCTTCGTTTAACTGATCACAGATCGCATTAATATCTAATTCTAAACCTATCACATCACTTAAAGTCTTTTGGTTTTTGAATAAATCGAAATCAACATCTACTTTATTTATTTGAATAGAACCCTGCTGAATAAAAGACTTCGTGCCCATCTTTTGAGCGGCGCCTATGATCTTATGTTTTTCATTGTTGAATTCTATAAAACTCTCATGCTTAACGCTTGAAGCAAAGCAGTTATCTTCAGCAGCGCGTTTATCTTTATCATCACAGCTACTATATTCTTTAAAGTTACTTATATCTATTACTTCACTTAACCTATCAGAGATTAATTTACTAACTTTTTCAAAAGACTCTTCAAGACTACCGCCATACTCACTATCGTTCTGCCCAGCAATGAATGTATAGCAAATATCACCGCCATGCAGGACCGCTTTTCCACCTGTAGGCCTTTCTATATAAGGAATCCCAAGCTCTGTAGCTTTTTTTATTAACTCTTCTTTGTTGCTTTGAATTTTCCCAAGAGTGAGAGTAGGCTCTCCCCAAGTGTAGAAATAAAGAAAAGGCTCAGGATCTTCCTCAACTTCTAAAAGCTCTTCAAACATTTTCCAGAGAAGAAGATCTTTTTCCATTGGGTTTGCGCTTTCGTCTAATGAGCCAACATCTAGTGAGTCAATATCATCTTCGCCCTTGTCAGTTTCTTCAGTAGTCCATCTTTCTTCGTTCATAATTAAAATTAGTTTTGCTCCGCTAGCTTGTCTGCCAGATAACTACTGCGAGTAAATGGTGATGCTTGAATCCAAAGACCCATTTTGCTAGCTTCTTTTGTGTAGTAGTCGTAGACTTCAGGTTTCACATACTCAACTACTGGAAGATCCATGTCTGGAGGTTGGATATATTGCCCAACGGTGATAAGCCTAACTCCAACATCATAAAGATCCTGAAAAAGCTCTAGCATCTCCTCTTGGCTCTCGCCATGCCCGGTCATAATGCCACTTTTGAGTTTGATTTTAGATATTGCAAGGTGATGATTAAAAAGAGCGTGCTCTTCACTATTATTTTCGATAAACAATTTTGATTCATTGATTCTTTTATTAAAGTAAATAAAAAGCTCTAAAGCTTTCTGGTAGCTAAAGCCAGGGCGCACAAATTTATACTTAGATTTTACAGTTTGAATATCAAAACAAATTGCATCAGGCTTTGCTGCAATTATCTCATCAAAAGAACTTTCTTGGTCTTGAAAATCAGGAATTAAAACTTCTATGCCAAGCTCAGGGCGCCCTGCTTTTACGTGTTCAATTACTTTTCTGAATTGGCTTGCACCACCATCAAAAAGATCGTCGCGAGTAGGTGATGTGATAACTAAGTATTTAACCCCCATATGATTTGCCATATCAAGCATTTTTTGTGGTTCTTCAGGATCAACTGGAGTTGGTTCTGCCCTGCCGACATTACAAAAAGTACAAGCTCTAGTACATTGAGAGCCAAGTATCATAACTGTTACTACACCACGCTGAATGCACTCACCACGATTAGGGCATTTAGCTTCTTCGCATACTGTGGTCATGCCTTGAAGTGGCATTTCTTTTATGAGCTTGTCGAAGTGGTATTTAGGTGTAGGGTTTCTTAACCACTTGGGTAAGCCAGGTAGTTTATCTTTTTCAATTTTAAATGGGTTTTGGATAGCCATTAAGGCTACATTATCTCAAAAAAGCCATTGCTTCGCTACTTATTTTTGAAAGTCATATATAGAGCCAAGCTTAAGCAATTGTGTGAGCTCATCAAGCGCTCTTTTATTCTCTTCATAAAGCTGAGGATCACATAAATCTTCTCTTGTTAATTCTTCACGATAATGTTTCATTACCCACTCTCTGAGGCTGTGATAAAGATCATCTGTAAGAATCACTCCTTGATTAATAGACTTTAGTTCACTTTTAGTTAATGCAACTCTTAGCCTGAGACAAGCTGGACCGCCACCATTGCGCATACTCTGTTTTAAGTTTATATAATGAACTTTTTTAATAGGATTATCATCTTCAATGATTGAGCTTATGAGATCGCGTACTTTTTTGCTTTCGTTACATTCAATAGGTGCGATAAGAGCCATATCATTCTCTCCCTGACTATCTTCTAGCTTAGGAAGAGTTACAAGCTGACTATTAAATAGATAGCAGCCCACAGATTCTCTGACTGTAAGGTTGTCTGACTTAACTTTTATGAAATGCATCTCAGCTTCAAATCTATTTTCTATTTCTCTTATGACCTTGCTTGTTGTGACAAAAGACATTTCGTGATAAAGAAAAACATTACCGTTTCCAACGCTAATTACATCATTATGAAAAACGCCCTGATCAATAGCATGCGGTCCTTGTTGAGCAAAAATAGTTTTTTCTGGGTTGAGCTGATGGCTTCTTGCAATTGAGCTAGAGGCTTCAAAAGTCTGCCTGCCTGGGTACTTGATAGGTTTTATTTTTGCAAGTCTTGATGTGGATAGAGAATACCTACCGTAAGTAAAAATCTCTAAGCCAGGATCCCCATAGCTAGTACAAAGTCGTGTGTGATTGGCTGCACCTTCATCACCAAAATTTGCGCCATTTGGAAGAGCTTCGTGAATTTTAAAAGCATCACCTTTAAAGATTTCACTTAAAATTCTATCTGTAGTTTCAGCTTCAATCGATCTATGAAATTTATTTTCTAAATTAGCTACAGTGATATGAACTTTCCCGTCTCTAGTGTCTGCGCTTGGTGATATGCTTGCAGCGTTTGCTGTCCACATGCTAGATGCTGAAACTACTGAAGCAAAGATCTCAGGCTCTTCTCTACTTGCTTGTCTAATGATTTCTTCATCACTACCGACAAAACCAAGTTTTCTTAGGGTTTTTAAGTGAGGTCTTTCGTGCGGTGGTAAAACAGCTTGTTTGATGCCCATATCACTAAGAAGTCTCATCTTAGTTAAACCTTGAAGAGCAGCTTCTTTAGGGTTTGAATTATCATCTCTACTTTTAGCTGAAGCGACATTGCCAAAAGAAAGACCAGCATAGTTATGCGTTGGTCCTACCAAGCCATCAAAATTAACTTCATAAGCTTTAGCCATTAATTGCTCCAGTTAGTTTTATTCCCGGTGAGATGCTGCTTGGCATCTCAAGTTTAGAATTCTCTAATGATGCTACAGGGTAAGCGCAGTAATCAGCTGCGTAGTAAGCGCTTGGTCTATGGTTACCACTAACACCAATCCCACCAAAAGGTGCTGAGCTGCTAGCGCCAGTAAGCTGTTGGTTCCAGTTTACTATCCCGGCTCTTGATTTTTTGAAAAATTTATCAAAGAGATTTTTATCGTCACTAATTAAGCCAGCTGATAAACCGTACTTAGTATTATTAGCTTCTTTAATTGCTTCGTCAAAATTCTTAACTCTAATTACTTGAAGTATTGGACCGAAGATTTCTTTATCTTCTCGATCTTTAATATTAGTAACTTCAATAATCCCTGGGCTAATCATAGCTGAACTTAGTGATTTTGCTTCTAGCAAAACTTCGCCACCTTTTTTCTTAAGCTCTTCTTGAAAATCCAAGCTTGCTTTAGCTGACTCTTTAGAAATCAGTGGACCCATAAAAGGTTCAGGCTCAGAATTATATGCACCAACTTTAATCTCTGAGCTCATTTCAATAAGCTTTTTAAGAAGCTCATCTCCTTCTTTGCCTTCTTCTAGAATTAATCTGCGCGCGCAAACACAGCGCTGACCGCTAGTGATAAAAGTAGACTGGATAGCAAGGTAAGCCGCAGCATCTATATTTGAGATCTTAGATATAAGAAGGGGGTTATTCCCGCCCATTTCAAGGGCTAGTATTTTTTCTGGATAGCCAGCAAATTGCTGATGAAGAATTTTACCTGTTTGTGAGCTGCCAGTAAAAAACAAACCATCTATATTTTCATTTGTTGAAAGAGCTTTTCCAGTCTCAGGTCCGCCTTGCACTAGATTTAAAACACCTTTAGGAATTCCAGCTTTTTCCCAAAGTTCAATTATCTTTTGAGCGACTGCTGGCGTTTGCTCACTTGGCTTGAAGACTAGAGTATTTCCTGCAAGTAAAGCAGGCAGAATATGACCATTAGAGATATGACCTGGGAAATTAAAAGGACCAAAGATAGCTATAACACCATGAGCTTTATGTCTTGTTGCTGATAAGCCTGCTTTAATTTCTTTAGTTAGAGTTCCTGTTCTAGTTTCATAGGCTTCAAGAGCAATAGGAAGTTTGCCTATCATGCCACCAAGTTCCATTCTAGATTCCCAGAGAGGCTTGCCTGTTTCTTTGGCGATAAGCTCAGCAAGCTCTTCTCTATTTTCGTTAAGCAGAGTAGTAAAATTCTCTAGATATTTTTTGCGCTGATCAAGTTCAAGCTCAGACCAAGTATCAAAAGCACTATGAGCAGCTTTAATTGCTTCAGCAACCTGACCAGCTGTTGCTTCATTACCAGACCAAATGACTTCGTCATTTGCTGGGTTTATTGAATTAAATTTCTGACCTTTACCTTCTAGCCATTTGCCATTAATAAACTGCATAAGTAAATGATAGCTTAGATTGAATAGCTTGCTGGTTTTCTTATAAGCTGATCTGCGCCCTCTTTATCGCCAGACTTTTTCTTAGGGAAAAGTGGTGATGATCTTATTTTATCTTCTGGCTTGAGATCAAGAGCTTTTGCTGCCTTGTAGCTAATATCGATAGTATCTCCAGGCTGACTTTCAAGAATTTCAATTTTAGCTCTGAATTCATTTTGCATGTTACTTAGAATATAGAGTTTGCTTTTATCAACTTTACGTAGATCACCATCACCAGGAATGTGAAGCTTTGTATCTTTTACTACATTTATTATTTTGGAGACAGTACTTTCTTTAATGGTTCTGATATCGTCTACTTTACAATCAAGTCTAGGACCAGCGTCAAAAATATCTACATGACCATCAAATCTAAAGCCTTCTTGATAAAGAAACTTAAGATCTGGTTCAGTAGCTTCATTTACTTTTCCTATTACTTCCTTAACTTCCTCAGGAAGTATCTGTGTGTAAATCGGATGCTTAGGCATCAAGTCTGCTATGAATTTTTTGTCAGTAGCACTTAAAAGATCCGCTTTATTGTAGTCCATTTCAAAGAAATGACTTAGGACGTGTTCCCAGAATGGTGAGTAACCTTTTTTATCAATCACACCACGCATGTCAGCTATCATCACATCTTCAAACCTTTTTCGATTATCAGCAAGGAAGAGAAAGCGGCTCAGAGACATTAATCTACCAAGTCCTTTACCCCTGAAATCAGGGTCTATAAAGAGTGTGCAAATTTCACTAGGACCATTGTGCTCCATTGTAAGTTTAAGTACTTCAAATTCTTTTTCAAAATTTAGTTCTTTAGATTTATGGAGAGTTTTTTCTACAACGTATGAATAGAAAGGCTCAAAGCCACCAATCTTAGAATGAATTTCAGAAGTGCCAACTATCTGACCATTCTCTAAACTTTGTAAAACAAACATATACGATTCGGCGCCAGGTCTTGTTGGATTAATTGAAAAACTATTTACAGAATTTCTAAGCTTTGATTCAAGCAAAGAAATATCTTTAGGGAAATTTGTCATTCCCGGTCCTGTTTTAAGTGCAAGTTTATGGACTTGCTCTAAATCTTCAAGCTCTACTGGTCTAACAAAATACATTAGTATTAATTATTTCAAAATTAGAAAAAATTGTCTTAATTTTCTGTCCATTCTAAGTCCCCACTTGCAAGCTTCATCAGTAATAATGCAGATATTTTGGCTCTTTCAGTGAGGCTATCAAGTAGTACATATTCTTTTTCGGTATGAATATTGGCACCACGCACGCCTAGGGTATCTAGGTTTGGCAAGCCAGCAGCAGCTAGATTATTACCATCACAGCATCCACCTGTGGGCTTCCAGTCTAAATTTACATTCACGTCACTCGCGCAAGACTTTAAGAATTCAAAAAGCTTGGTGATTTCTTTAGTTAAGATTTTTGGTTTTCTATTGAAGCTCCCATGAATTTCAATAGAAATGCCATCCTCTTTATTTATTTCTTTTAGGATTTTATCTAAAGCTTCTTTGATTTCTGTTTCATTTTTTGTTTTCTGTGTTCTAATACCAAACTTGCAGATTGCAAGGTCTGGAACTATGTTGACTGCTTTCCCGCCTTCAATAGTTCCGATATTTAAAGTGATGTCTGGAAATTTTTTATTTAAATCATGAGCTTTAGATATAAATTTTGAAATTGCGTAAATTGCATTTCTGCCTTTCTCAAACTCCCTACCTGAATGGACTGCAATGCCTTTTGCAATAACTGTAAAATTGCCAGAGCCTTTTCGTTCACTCACTAAAGTGCCATCTGGAAGACTAGGTTCATAAACTAAACCTATATGATTTCTTTTAGCAGCTTCTGCAATAGGAGCTGCTGAACCAGGTGAACCAATTTCTTCATCAGGGTTAATTAAAATTTCCCAGCCGATATCTTTTTTATCATTATCCTTAGCGTAGGTTTCAAAAGCTTCTAACGCTTTGAGCATCACTAAAAGGCCACCTTTAAGATCTGCAACCCCAGGTCCTCGAAGCATGTTTTTATCTATTTGATGAGTTCTTTGGAAACTATGGTTAATATCAAAAACTGTATCCATGTGACCAACGAGTAAGATTTTTAGCTTTGCATTAGGTCTTTTTTTTATTGAAATTGCTTTGCCCAAGCTGGTGCTAGAAGATTCACCATTAGAGTTTATGAATTGATAAGGTGATAAATCTATTTCTTTTATATCAGCATTAAGGCTTTTAAACTTCTCCTGGATAGCTTTTGACATCTTAGCTAGACCATCAGTGTTTAAACTGCCAGAATTGATATGTGACCATTCAACTAGTGTCTTGCACATTGTCTCGTGCTCCCCGTCTATCCAGTCTAGGTATTTTAAGTAATCTGACATCTTGAAAGTCTCTCGCTAGTCTTATGTTATTGTAGCTCATTACTGTGGAAAGCTATAATTGTATGCTGTAAACCGGTAGCTCTTACTATGACAATGATCCCAATACTAACTGTAAAACAAATGCAGTGTGTCGATAAGCAAGCGATACATGGTGATCTTGATCTTGGCTATGAGTATATGAAAAAAGCTGCTCAAGGTTTATTTGAGGCGATCGTTAAACAGATTCCTAATAAAAATTTTGGTGATGTTCAAATAAGTGAAGCTATAACTTTGGTTTGCGGTAAGGGAAACAATGGTGGTGATGGTTATCTTTTAGGGAAATTGCTTTTAGATGCTGGCTATCGCATTAAATGTTTTGCGCTTTGTGATGCTAGTGATATTGATGGAGAGGCTAAAAGAGCTTATGACGACTTCGTTTTAGCTGGCGGGACTGCTTTTGCAATTAAAACAAAAAAAGACCTTAAGGAATTATCTAAGTACGTAGATAGTTCATCATTAATAGTTGATGCAATGCTTGGCACAGGAGCTAGCGGTGAGCCAAGAGGGATTTTCTCTGATGTAATAAAAACTATAAATAAGTCGCGTGCAGCTATTCTTTCTGTAGACACTCCATCAGGGCTAAATAATGATGATGGAACGATTGCTGAGAATTGTGTGAGAGCAAGTATGACTATTGCTATGGGCTACCCAAAAATAGGATCTTTTTTTTATCCTGCTAGATCTAATGTCGGCAGTTTGATGATTAAAGACCTTAGTTACCCTAAAGATATTTTGGAAAAAAACTTTTCTGATATTTTCTTTTTAACACAAGAAGATTTAAGAGAGATGCTTCCTCATAGAAAGCCTGCTGGATCTAAGTTTGACCATGGTTTGACGATGATGTTATGTGGATCTGTGGGTATGACAGGCTCTGCTGTATTGTCTTCAATGTCTTCTTTAAGATCAGGTGCTGGAATGGTTTTTTTAGCTTCACCGGAATCTGCTATTTCTTCTTTATCTAGTCACTTAATAGAAGTAGTGCTTCAAGGAATTAAGGAAACAGAGAATGGTAGACCTGCTTTAGCAGCTTTTAAAGAATGTGAGGAGCTCGCTGATAAAGTTGATGCGATTTGCATTGGACCTGGTATTTCTCATGAAGATGAAACAAAAGCTCTAGTGCAAAAGCTCGTCACAAGTTTTAAAAAGCCAATAGTTTTGGATGCTGATGGCTTAAATGCTTTTAAAGATAGCGTACAAGTTCTTAAGCAGCACAAAGGAGAGCTAGTCATTACTCCACATGAAGGAGAGTTCACTAGACTCTTTAGTCCGTTACCTAAATGTCCAGATGAAAAAATAATGATGCTAAAAGAAAAAGCAAAAGAGTTTAATATGACTATTTTGCTTAAGGGCATGCCGACTATTGTCGTTGAACCAAATCAAAAAGCATATATTTTGCCTTATGGAAATTCCGGGATGGCAACTGCTGGTTCTGGTGATGTTTTAAGTGGAATAATCACTAGCTTTATAGCTCAAGGAGCTGAACCTAGTGAAGCGGCGCTTGTCTCTGCTTACATTCATGCTGATGCTGGAAATAAAGCTTCAGAGAAACTGGGTGAGTATTCAATGATTGCAAGGGACATCTTGGATAATATTCCAAGCGCGATTAATAGCTTATCTACAATAGCTTAAAGCATAAATTAACTAGCTGTTGATTGCATGTGCAAACCAATTACTCCAATTATTATTAGAGCAATGCTTGCTAGCTTCATTGGGTTTATCGATTCTTGAAAATAAAAGATGCCAATCGATGCAACCATAAGGGTTCCAAGACCTGACCATAGCGCGTATGCCATGCTAATATCCATTTTCTTAATTGCATAAGCAAAGGCAACAACACTAAGTATGTAAAATATTGCCATTATTATAGATGGGTAAAGTTTGCTTATCCCATCCGAGCATCTTAGAGCCATTGTGCCAAAGACTTCAAGAAGAACTGCTGATGTTAAGTAAAACCAGCTCATAAAAATCACGCTCCTTTAAATTGCGTGCAGAACAAATCGTTCGATTTTAGTCGACAATTAGGTTCCTAAAATAAAATGTGAAAAATCACATTAACTAAAAACTCTATTTACTCAAAAACATTAAGTGTACTCACCCCTGTTAAGCAGGTAAATATTTGGAAGGTTGCATGAAATGTGGCTTCTTAAATACCTATACATAGCAAAAAATGGGGCTTTTCAGTCCCAGGTCCCTCAAAAATTCTCTATAAATATACTATACCCAAATTTTAGGACTTTTAAACATCTTATTTGGACTAGATTAGAGCTTATTTAGATAGGCTGCCTTCCTTGCTGGGTGTAATATATTTAAGTAGGCAAAGCCCATTAATGGAAATCCAATCTTTTTTACTAGCAAAAGAAATTCAACAGGCTGGACCTGGTAGTGACTACCGGGCTGAAACTATTGGCTTACATCATTTTTATTCAGCTGATGAAAAATACCCTTTTGAATTTACTGTCCCTTATTACATGCTGATTCGAAGAGAGAGTGATGAGAGTGATGAGTCTATAACTTTGAGTTTTAATTTAATTGACTCAGATGGGATGGGGCTTGGTTCTCCGCGTAATCAAAAAGTTGAAGGGGTCTTTCCAGCTAAACATAAATTTATGACTATAGTAGGCACTATAAAATTTAACTTCCCGGGTCTAGGTGATTACCGGCTAGATATCACTGCTGATGAGGGCAAGTTGCCAACTATTTTTACTTATAATATTCAGATTGGATAAGACTTGTGAGCGAGATTTTTTGTTTTAAAAGAACTTCTTAATCTTTCCTACAAATCTTTTAGCTTCATTTGAGATTCTATTTGCTGCTCTTCTAGCTTCTGCAGCAACTCTTTTAGCTTCTTCTCTAGCTTTCTTCTCTGCTCTTCTCGCTTCTTCTTTAGCTTTTACTTTATTTCTTCTAAATTCCCTGTCGATGCTATAGCCAACTTCTTTTGCGCCTAATTGAACTAAACTCCCAGCAGTTTTAGCGGCTAATTTTAATGACTCTAGATATTCTTTGTCTTGGAATAACGCATAGGCATAAACAGCATCATCTTTTAATTGACTAAATTTACTAATTTTTGAAGCTAGGAGATTGTGAGCATTCTCTGGAGGGGCAATACCAAGTATTGTTCTTCGCTTATGCAGAGAAAATTTTCCGTTAGTTCTCCAGCCTTTGTCAAATTCTGCAATAGATTTAGTGATCTCTTTTCCATCACTATTATATGTAATAGTTTGGTTTTCCATGTCAATTCCAGAAACGGTTACGTAATGATCACTGATGCCTCTGCTGAATTCACTATCTATAAGTAAAATAGGTGGGATACCGTTTTTAATATAATGTTCAATGTCCTCATATTTAGCATTCTCTTTTACGCCAGTTGCAAAACCTCGTCTATGTGCTTCTTCTACTAATGCGCGAATTGGCTTAGCTTCATTATCATCAAAGTCTTTAAAAACATTATTCTCATCGGTTAAGCCATTTTGGTTTGTATCTACGTTGATACCATAGTAAAAGAGTACATTTGCCATTGCTGCAGCTCCGCAACTCTTATGTCTTTGAGCAAAATTACCAACATTTGATAAATGAATGCCAGGCTTCTCTGGGTCTACTGGTCTGTTGATATTACTAAAGTCAAAGTAGCTAGCAGAGATATGATTGATATTAATTAATTTTGAAATATCTGGCTTTGGAAGTTTGGCAAATAGCTCAGGTGATTTCTCAGCTTTTTTTACTGTTGATGGCTTTATTCCTGCTGCAAGTGCGTTTTGTAAAATAAATAGTTTGTTAGAATCTGCAATTTTTTTGTTCGCTAAGTCAATCAGCTCAGGAAAGTCAGAAGACATTAATTGTGTAAGCTCATTGATGGGAGTCTTTGCATCTTGGTAGCTTTGAAACAAAATAGCTGCTTCTGAATCTGGTCTTAAGATCTCAGGATTTTTAGCTGAGGCATTTTGAAGATGGATGTCCTGTGCTTTTTGTTCTTCTATAAATACTCTAGTATTGTAAAGTTGCCTTATTTTTACTTGAGTATCAAGATATTCGGGGCTGTCAGTTTTGCCTTCAAAAGATAACAATTCCAGTTCATTTCTTGAGTCTAGTTCTTGACTGGCATGTAAATGAGCTAAGAGTTCTTTATCTCCTTTTGTTTCAACAAGACTATTTATGATTGATTCACCGTTGAAAATTGCTTCAATAGATTCTATTTTTGCTCCATTGATTAAGGCTAGTTGACTTATGTTGATTTTTTCTAATTCTTCTTGAAGGTTTTGTGCTGCTGCTGATGATTCCGTGCCAAGTTGAATCCGTGTGTCAGTCTCGATTTGAAGTTGCTGTCTTAAGTTTAAGAGGTTATTGAAATACTCAGCCTCCTGCTCGCTTAGTGGTGTTTCTCTTCCTTGAAGAGCTTTATTGACTTGTCCGTCTTCTTTTGCTTGCCTGTTCCAAAATCCTTCTAGTGCACCAACTTTTAGCAGCTCTACTTTTAACGTGTGGTATTCCTGAGATTCAGCTTGAGTGTTTTGAAGTTCTCTTTGCAAATCGCCCTTAAGATGAGAATAGACTGTTGAAAATCCATTACTTCGTATTAAACTTAAGTCGATTTGTTTTTCAAAAGAATATTCTTTAGGGCTATTGATTTTAGGGTCATCAAGGAATTTGAAAGGCTTCTCTGTGCTTTGGTTTCCATCAAGAATTTGTCTTTGTAGCTTTTCTATTTCTTCAGGGCTTTTATCAGTGCTAGGTGTGCCATCAAGAATTTGTCTTTGTAGCTTTTCTATTTCTTTTTGTGGCTTTTTAGGACTAATTGTTGCTTCTAGTGTTCTAAAAGAGCTGATATTTTTACGTAGCTCAATTAGCCTTCTCTGACTGTTTTCTACATTTCTGCGTCTAACTTGCCCCTTAGGACTTTTATTTATTTCTTTAAAACTTTTAATACGAGAGAAATCTCGATTATTTAATCTGTTTGCTTTTATCATTTAATCCCCGTCTTAGTTAAAGATAATATATTGGATTAAAGTTAAATTCTGGTTAACTAATAAGGTATAAAGCCTCTGTCCTAGTAGTTTTGAAAATGATTTCAGCTAAAGCTTGTGCTAATGGTCTAAGTCTTTTTGATTTATAGAGTTAGTATCTTAAAAAGCAAAAGGCACCTCAATTGAGATGCCTTTTTAAAAATGGTGGACCCGAAAGGATTTGAACCTTCGACCTCCTCGGTGCAAGCGAGGCGCTCTACCAACTAAGCTACGGGCCCACGAAATGGTCCTAAGACCAAGGATTATATTATCACAAGGCTACCCGTATTACGCTTTCTGAATTTTAAAGAAAAGATTTTATATACTCTTGGCGCTCTTTGGACTCTTTTGAGTAGGTCCCGGCAGGGTCAACAGCCAGGTATTTCTCATAAAGGTCAATTGCTGCTATTAGCTCACGCTTTTCTTCCAGTAAAATAGCTGCAAAGAAGATTGCATCGCTTTGATTTTTTTCATCTAATGCAAAAGCTTTTTTGTAAGCATTCAGAGCCTCTTCTTTTTTATCTAAAGCTTGGAATGCTGTACCAAGGTTATACCAAGCACTAGAATTATCTGGGAAAAGAACAATTACTGACTCGTAACTTAAAATAGCTTCTTCGTTATTTCCAGCTGATTGAAGATCAATCCCCTTAGACAAAAGTCCGTTTGCTTTTTCTAATTTAACAGTTGTGATTGCATCTTTGTATTCAGGTTTTTGATCTAGCTCGTAAGCAAACTCATAATTATCTAAAGCTTTATCAATGTTCCCTGTAGCTTGATAGGCAGTTCCTAGATTAAAGTAGACTTGGTCATCTTCTGGTCTATCAGCAGCAATTGCGTTATAGACTTTTATAGCATCTTCAAGTTTACCCATCTCTTGCAAGCGAATTGCATGCTGGAAGCCCTTCTCTACAGCAACGTTCGCTTTTTTACTTAAAAGGTTATCAAGCGCATCTTGAGCTAAGTTATCTCGAGGTCTTAAATCTAAAGTTCTTCTGTAAGCTTTCTCTGCTCTTATGAAATCATTCTTTGCCTGGAATGCTGTACCAATGTTGTAGTGGATATCAGCGTTGTTTGGTTCTAGATTTAAAGCTTTAATATATTCAGCAAGTGCAGCATCGTATTTTTCTGCTTTTTGAAGATCTAGTGCGCGGTTGATAAATAGAGAGCTTTGAGTTTTAACTCTATCAACTCTTAAAGTTTTTAAGCCTTCAAGTGCGAGTCTATTATCAGGTGAAATTTCTAGTGCCCTTCTAAAACCTCTTTCTGCTTGTGTGAAATTTCCTTGAAGTTGGTATGCAGTTGCAAGTCCAGTATGGTTGCTTGCAATGTTTGGAGCCATACGAACTGCTGCTAGCCAGCCATTTACCAAAGCTGATTGCGCAATTCGACTATCAGGTTCTTTTGCAATTGCATCCTTGTAAAAATCAATACCCTTGCTGATTTCGTTTTTGGCAACGTAGAGATCACCAAGTTTTACAATTGGTCTAATATCATCACCAGCAATTTGCTGAGCCATAGTTAAACTATCAATTGCTTTATTTGCATACTCAAGTTTCCTTCCTGTTTTTAAATAAAGCACATGGTAGATCTCACCAATTTCTAGATAGGCCTCTAAATTTTCTTTGAGTCTGATAGATTCTCTTGCTTCAGCAATTGCAGCAAAAAAATTAGCTCTCTTTCGTTCTTTCTGAGCAAGTTTCAGTCTAGTATCTATATCTTTTGGATCTTCACCAAGCTCTTCAAGTTTGGTGTCTAAGTTTATTCTTGAAACATTATTATTTATGTCGTAATAAAGAGCATTTCTAAATTCGCGTGCAGCGCCATCATCATCAGTTCTTTCAACGAGATATTTACCGTAGTTGTTGTGAGTGATACTAAGATTGGCTAATATATCTTTGTTGCCTGGTGAATAACTGAGTGCTCTTGTGAAAGATTTGATCGCTTGAATATAATTGCGATTATTGTGATAGGTTATTCCTTCATTTATAAAACGTGTTAAATCATCAGATTCATATTCGGCATTTGCAGCATTTGCTAATGCGAAACTTGAGATTAATGAAAGAATGATTAGTGGCTTTTTAATTTTCAAGATATTCTTCTTTAGGCGCTATACGGATTGTTAAGTTTTATATTCGCGCTCAGATATTATAACTTTTTCCTTGAATTTAGGCTATTCTCAGATCTTCTCTTAAATTTAGTTAACAATACTGTTAACAGTTTCTTAAATATTTTGTAATATAATATTGGAAAGTATTGTGAGGCAAGGAGTACATGCCAGAAGATTTTTATAAATACCTCGAAAGTGGTTTTCATAATGCGGCGAAAGCTCTGATCTATGCATTGGAGGCTAAGGATCCTTACACAAGTGGTCATAGCTATAGAGTTTATAAAGTTGCAAAACAATTAGGTGAGATGTTAGATCTCAGTGAAGAAGACCAATTTCATTTAGAGGGTGGTTCACTGCTCCACGATGTCGGCAAGATCGGTATTCGCGACGATGTACTTTTTAAGCCAGCAACTTTAAGTTCTGAAGAGTTTGAGGTGATGAAATCTCATGTTCTTCTTGGCGCAAATATAGTTTCTAAAATTGATGTACTTAAATGTTGCCTTGAGCCGGTTCTTTTTCATCACGAAAGAATTGACGGGAAAGGCTACCCGCATGGCTTAATGGGTGATGAAGTTCCTTTCATAGCTAAAATTACAACAGTTGCCGATTGCTACGATGCAATGACAACAAATAGAGTTTATATGCCAGCGCGCTCACCTCAAGATGGATTAGAGGAAGTTATTAGATGCTCTGGTAGCCAATTTGAGCCAGTCGTTGTAGAAGCCTTTGTTGAATGGTGGCACAATAAAAATAAAGCTAAAGACCCTATTATTCAGTCTGAAACTCAAAGAGTGAAACATGAAAAAGGTTTAAAAGTAGTTTATTGATATTTGCCTTTACGGTTTTTGAAAATCAACCTATAATGCAGTTACCAGAAACATTCTGGTAATGGGGTTTTACTATGAAAAAATTAATTACAAGTATTTCAGTTGCTGCGTTATTAGCAAGCAGTTTTATTTCAGCTGAGGCTAAGAAATCTACAATTGAATTTGTGGGTAGTGTTTCAGGTTTTGTGAAAATCAACTCGCGCTCAAATAGAAATAAAAATAGCACAGTGAGAATTGTTGTTGATCGTATAGATCGAGATTTAGTAGAAGATTTAGAAAGTGGTGATTTGCTTGAGGCTTGGTTGGTTGATGAAGGGAGAGCTAGCGCGCTTAATGTTGTAAGTAGTGTTGATCCTATCGATGCTTCTCCTGAAGATGAGCAGCCTTTTGGCGATACTGCTGTAACGCCACTTGGCTCAACAGTTCTAGATACAAATGGTAACCCCGTTGCTATTTCAAATGTCTCTTTTATAAATTTAGTTGAAGCAGCACCTTTTGCCATGACTTTAGGCACATTGAAGAAAACTAAAAAGGGAAATTACGTAGGTAATTTTAAAGTCAGATCTAACTTTAACTCTTTTGACTCATTGATGATCACTCGTGAGCGTGGTTCTGACCCGCGTCCCGGTGGTTTAGTTGGTGAGGCTAAAGGTCTTTAATTAGTTATTTATAAGTTCTAGAATTTCTTCAACTGAATATCTAAGTGCTTCTTTTCCGATCTCTTCAGTAGATCCGCTGTAGTCAGCGCGCATAACACCGTCTGGATAAAGGTCTCTGAACTTTGCGGGCATAACCCAAGTGCAGTCTGGACCCGTTACTTCTTTTTGAGGGCACTTGTAAGATTTAGGCATCTTCATTGCACCAGGTACTAAAGCCATAGTTAGGGAAATTTCTGTTGGTGTTGCGTGATAGCCTTCTTTTTCACCAAAGTGTTTATCAATAATGTTTTTTTGCAAGCCTGGCATAACCCACCAGTTTATAAAGCGCACTTCAAGATCTGCAAATTCATCAGCTTTTTCTTGCATTGCATTTAAGAAAGGTCCTTTGTTGCCGCCATGTCCGTTAACGACATAGATTTTTTTAAAGCCATGTTTTTTTAAACTTGAAAGAATATCAACAATGACATTTATATAAGTAGTTGGGCGAAGAGCCATTGTGCCCGGAAAGCCCAAATGGTGCATAGCCATACCAAAATTTAAAGGTGGCGCGCAAAGAACACCACTAAGCTCAGCTACAGCATATGAAATTCCAGTAGCTGTAATATGATCGATTCCTATAATTCCATCTGGGCCGTGCTGCTCAGTACTACCTATAGGTAGGATAATTCGATCATCTTTCTTTAGATATTCTTCCACCTCTTGCCAAGTCTTATTAGCCAAGACTTGCTTGTTAGTTGCGGGATTCATTAATTCTGTAGGGTTTTCCAGGAATTGCTTTAAAGTCGCCATAAAGTAAATTTTAGCCTAGTATTCCTGTTCTGTAAGCTTTCTGCTTATTTTAGGGAATATTGCAGATGAGTGGAAATCCTAAGCCAAATTAGGATAAGATTTTCATTGGATAGATTTATGAGATTAATTAGTAGTTTAGTTTTAATTTGTACATTATCACTTCTTTTAGTGCGCCCTTCTTTGGCGGAAGAAGTGCAGAAAGAAAATGCAGGTGCTTCTAAAGATTTCGTACTTAATTATGAAGAAAGCACGATAATTGATCCAGCTATAATTCAAAATTCTATAAAACAAGAATCAATAAAAGTAACTAAAGAAATTGATGTTGCTGAAAAAAAGAAAGCTGACCCTAAGGCTGAGAAGGATAAACGATACGAAACATATAACGGATATATTGCTCAAAGTTTTGAATCAATTGAAGAAGATGAATGGAGCGCTGCTTTAGTAAACATCAAATCAGTGTCTAACTATTTCCTTGCAGAGGCAAGAAAATATCCTCAAGAGAAGGAGATTAATGTTTATTTTGGCTTAACAGAAGTTTTTGTATCGTATATTGAAACAGGGATTGAGATTGATAAAGATGTTGATGTGCCTGACTTAGCTAAGATTAAAAAAATGTCAGAAGAGAATCAAAAAAAATCAAACAGTCTATCTAAGAAATCTCATGTTGATTATTTAGACGCAAGTTTTAAACTTATTGATCAGTATATTGAAGATGACCTTCTTTACGTAAAAGAAGCTGAAAAATACGAGAAGAAGGATGAAATTTAATGGCTATAGAGTCAGTAGAGAGAACAGGTCAAAGATTAATGTCAAGAAAAGCTAAGGTAGAACGTAAAACAAAAGAGACTTCTATAATTGTCGAGATTGATCTTGATGGCACAGGTAAAGGTGAGATTAAAACTGGTGTTCCTTTTTTCGATCATATGCTTGAGCAATTTAATAAACATGCTTTTGTCGACTTGACGGTTAAATGTGTTGGGGACCATCATATAGATGATCATCACGCTGTTGAAGATACTGGAATTGTTTTGGGGCAAGCTATCGAGAAAGCTCTAGGTGACCGTAAAGGAATAAAAAGATACGCAAGCGCGCGCGTGCCAATGGATGAAGCTCTTTTAACTGCTGATATTGATCTGGGAACTAGACCATATTTGGTTTACGATATTATTCTTGGGAAAGAAAAAATAAATGATTTTGAAACTGAACTTTGCATAGAATTTTGGCGTGCACTTTCAAACAATGTGCCGATGTGCTTACACTTTCATAAATTAACTGGGAAAAATAGTCATCATATAATTGAAGCAAGTTTTAAAGCTTTTGCACTTGCCTTTGATCAAGCTAAGATGATTGATGATCGTATTGATGATGTTAGAACAACTAAAGGTTTGATTTAAAAATGATTTAAAAGTTAAAGATTTCCGGTATTCCGGGTCTGACCCCTTTATGACCCCTTTTTTATTTTTAGTTTATAAAGAAGCTAAATTGTGAATTCTGTATATCAATTCTTTATTTTTTCCTTTGCTTTGCTATAATATACTTCAACCACGAAGGTAATTGCTCCAGGGGGAAGCAAAAGTAAAAGGAACTCAAAACAGATGAAGAAAACAAAAATCTTAGGTGCTGCATTAGCTGCTGGTTTAACTGCAGGTGCTGCAAACGCAATCAACGTACCAGGAGTAGATACTAGTGCAAACACTCTATTTGCAATGGAAGAAGTAGCTTCTCCATCATTGCTTTTAGCTGGTCACGGTCAATGTGGCGCTGGCAAATGCGGTGGTGATAAGTCTTGCAAAGGTGATCACGACTGTAAAGGTGATCATGACTGCAAAGGCGATCATGATTGTAAAGGTGATAAGTCTTGCAAAGGTTAATTGAGCTATACTAATAGTCAATGACTTTTAAGAAAACTAAAATTAATAAATTTGGTTTAGGACTAGGGTTGAGGAGTGAATTGCTCTCCTCAACCCTTTCTTTTTGTCAAGAAAATCCTGAAAATGATCTTATTCAGTGGTTAGAGTTTATCCCTGAAAACTACGCTACTAAAGGTGGCAAGCATAGAAAAAGTTTTAGGCAAGCAGTGGATGCTGGCTTTCAGTTAATCCCACATTCAGTTTCTATAAGCATAGGAACCGCACCTAAAGAAAAGGGTGAGATAGTTTTTAATAAATATCTTTTGGATTCTTTGAAAGATATTTTCACTGAAGTAAAACCACCTTGGTTTTCTGATCATTTATCTTTTTCCTACATTGATGGTATTTATCTTGAAGACTTAATACCTCTCCCAAGAACTCAAGAAGCGATTGATGTGGTTGCAGACAATGTTAAGTATCTGCAAGATGAATTTCAACTTCCTTTTTTGGTTGAAAACCCTAGTTACTACTCAAACATTATTCTAAGTGAGATGAAAGAGTATGAATTTTTAAACTCAATAGTGAATAAAGCAGATTGTGGTTTGCTTTTAGATGTAAACAATATTTATGTCAATTCTGTGAATCATGAATATGATGCTTTTAACTTTCTAGATAATATGGATCTTGATAGAGTGGTTCAAGTGCATGTGGCTGGGCATGATGCTGATTATAAAACTCCAAGTGGTGAGTTTTTAAAAGTTTTAGATACTCACGGACAAAAAACTTTGCCTGTTGTAATGGAGCTTCTAGACAGGCTTTTAGAGAAGACAGAAGTTAACGGTATTCTTTTAGAAAGAGACGGAAATTATCCTGAAGATTTTAAAGAGATAACTGATGAGTTGAAAGAAATTCGCGCTGTCATGAATAAGCACGAAAAAGTTTTGGAGGTGGTGTAATGGCAGTCAAGACTCCAAGCTTAAGAGAGCTGCAACAAGAGATAAAAACTTTTATCTTAGAAAATAAAGAAGGCTCTGTAACTACTTTGCCCAAGCATGAATATGGCAGGCTTAGTATTTACCGTGACCTGATTTATAATATGACCACAAATTTCTTTGGGGATGTTTTTCCGCTTTCATATAAATTTTTAAAAAGCGAGTGGAGATCTTTAGTCAAAGAATACTACTCTAAATACACTCCAGATGATCCGATTTTGGTTTACATGGCATATAACTTCCCTCTATTTATTCAAGAAAAAGGAGTCGGTCCTGCTTACTTGGCTGAGCTTGCTCTTTATGAGTGGTGTGAGCTAGAAGTTTCTATTTGCAAGCCTGAAGAGAAGGAGCAAGGCATTAACCCAGCTCATTTGGTAATTGATTTTGAATATCCAGTTACAGACATTGCTATTGAAATAGAAAAAGATAATCTGTCATACGAGCCTGAGCAAAAGAAACAACAAATACTTTTTTACAGAGACCCTGAAACATTACTAGTAAAAACTTTTGTGCTTGCACCTACTACGGCGATTGCTATAGAGATGCTTGATAACGGAGCTAGCTTAGGTGAGATCGCTTTAAAGGTTAAGGAAGCTTTCTCATTGCCAAATGAGATGGATGAAAAATTAAGAACAGATCTATCTGCTTTAATAGCTTCCTTGCAAGATAAGGGTATACTGCTAAAATAGAGAATAGGCGCTGCTTTCCTTAGTCATTTAGCCTTCTCTACTATGGAATTGACTCATAATAGCTTGAATAACCCGGGGATAAGTCAGCAGGCAAATTCTGCTTCGAAGCATTTAGATTACAGTAGAGTAAAAGAATTTTTAGAAAAAACAAAAGATAAGATCTCTAAAAATGAAAAAGTTATTTTTTATTGCATTGGCGCATCTTTGCATCATATACCTGTACCCGATACTTTTAAATACCCTAAGGCAAACCAAGGAGAATTTGACCTTAATTGGCAAGCAAAATATAAACCTTTTATCGAGAATCCAGTTTTTAATAAAGCGGCTTCGCTTTGCTATAGTGGCGCTTTTGCTAGAGAGCTTTCTAAAATTCACCATCACGCGGAGTTAACAGAAATGGTTTCTGGTCTTAGGCTTGCTTCGCCAGTTACTAATTACCATAGTCTTTTAAGTAAACAGCTTGCTGATACTAAAATCATTGGTGACTTTACTTTTGCATATGTAGAAGCTAGAGCAAATCATTTTTACCGTGAAAAATATCTTAGTAATAAAGCAATAGATCATTATTGGAGTGCAGAAGGTTTGATAAACATAGATCTTTTCGCTGATGTTTTAAAAGCCAATGAAACTCCAAAAGATGATTTGGTAGTTTTAGCGGTTCCTGCAAATGCTATTAAAGCCTTTTGTAATGAGAAGTTTGGTGTCTGGGAGGAAGTCGAGTGCGAGCAAGTGCCTTCTAGTTTTGCTAATGGAAAGCTCTATGAATACGATAAATATGGAAACCATAAAGCTGATTTGAAGCTTATTGAGCACCATCCAAAAAATCTTTATTCTCCTATCTATAAAATCAGATCTGGGGAGTATTGGATAATTGTTGTGCCGGTTAGTGAAAACGCTTATGGGAAATTCTCTAATTCTTTAGACAAAGGTGGTTTTACTAAAGCTGTGGAAAACAGACTGACAAAATCTGGAACCAAAGGCTTTATTGAAATTCAAGCTGATTATAATTTTGTTGAAGAGATCGTCAAATCTACTGAGCATGGTGAAAATATAGAGAAGGCTTTAAATTATGATTTGCCAGCCAATGGTATTATCTCCTGTTCGATTGGTGAAGCTGCTAGAACTAGTTTTGAGTTGATGGGTGGTTTTGACAATATTCCTGAAGCTCTCTTTTTCCAAGATGGAGGTAGCGCTTCTTCTGTAGCCACAGAAAAGAATAGCGATGGCAGGCACCTTGGTGTTCATGATATGCACAAGATTTTAAAAAACGGCTGGCACAGCAGAGAAGATGTGGCTATTCCATGGCAGCTTATCGCTGGTGATCTTTTAGATAGCTCAAATGAGCACATCCTTGACGATGAAAATGTTTTTATCTTATCTCCAGAGATGGATAACACTAAATCCTTGAAAGAAAAGAAGGTGTTTTTAGAAGCTCCTCAAGAATGGAAGCCAATTGCCAACGATGTATTAAAACACTTTATTAAAGCAATTTATGCTGAATATACTATCCTTGCTACACGCAAGTATCATATAAATATTCGTGACTCAGCTGAACTCGTTGCTAGCTATCTTGGTCTTGTTGCTATTTATGATAATAAGATTGATGCAAAGAATTTCAAAGAAGAACTTGCAAAATTAGAAGTGGCTGAAGAATTAGAAAAGTTTTTACAAATGCTTGGGCATATTCATTTCGCGGCTTGTTCATCTGCAGATTATTACAGCGCTAAGACTCACCCTCACAGTATTATAAGGCTTCAGTGGCTAGCTAAAGCTCATAAAGAATTTAAATCAATCTCTCCTAATTTGGCTATGAAGTTTGAAGAAAAAATAAGAGAGATTTGCAAAGGTGAAGTGAGCTCAGAGTTCACGACTCTTGAAAACCTCTATTTTAGTGAACTGAATAAAATATCGGACTAAACTTTTATATATCTTTCTTTGTAATCAATGAAAACAGAGAGGAACATAGCCTGTAAGCCGATCTTTAAGGACTGCATAAGCATGATAAAGTCAGCATCACTGTTGCTGAAATCCAGTGTTGAAATTAACTGTTTGCTTAAGCCAAGCATTTCGTCAATTGCAAGAAAAAAAACAAAAGTGCTAATGAAAGCCCATAATAAATTAGCTTTAGCTTCGATTTTTTGTCTCAATTTGAAAATTTCCCAAGTACATGAAGCGATTATCATTAGCTTAAAAAAAGAATAGATGCTGATAAAGCCACCATCCATAAAGCTGTTATCGGGTGTTAGTAATATTGCGTAAGCCAATGCAGTAGCATCAGCAAGCAAAAATATTATGATGACTTTCTTTGATGACATCTATAACTATATTCTACTGTAAAAAAGTGGATTAAAGACAAGGACCGTCATTTACTTTAATAGCACCAAAGCTATTCATGATGCACTCATTATTGAAGGTTAGATTTTCTGGGCTTGATTCATCACCATTGCAAATTTTGTTTTTAGTTGATTCGCAGCCGTCAAAGTTTACAGTTGCACAGACTGGAGCAAATTCTGTTATGCAATTAGAACCATCTGGAAGCATTAGTTTCAATGCTTTGTTTTCAACATTATCTTTGTCTGAATCAAATGCAAATAAAGCAAAGATTTCATTTAAAGGCTCCCCAGTCTTAGATTTCTTCGTTCTTAGCTTGACTTTTGCGGTGCCATTTTTAACATTTGCTTTTTTATTAATTCTTCTAATTCTTGTTTGACCATTGGTTTTTACTCTTAGTCTTCTAATTCCAGGATCAATATTAGTAACTGTAATAATATTTTTAGCGCGAGCGGTGAGTATGATTGGTGCAAGACCATTAAAACTTACAGTTTGTCTAACTTTTCGCAGCTTTGCTGAAGCTGGCATCAAAGAGAAAAGTGATAAAGCTAATATTAGAGTTTTAATTTTCATTCATTTTCCTTATTCTTCACAAGAAATCCGTATCAATATTTTAGCAAATTGAGCTTAGCTTTGCACTCAGGGCAGAAAAGCCTTATAAATAGCGGCTTTTAGTCGGCTAAAAGGGCTCAGAGCCTATATTTAAGATAACTACAAACTCGCCTAGAATCTTGGCTTCGTTTTTAAACTGATCGCGTAATTGAGATTTAACAGCTTCAAAGGAGCCAGTATAAAGCTCTTCAAATTTTTTGGTTAATTCTCTAGCTAAAAATACTTCTAAGTTAAGCTCACTAAAAATACTTTCTATATCATCTAGAGTTTTTAATAAACGATGCGGGCTTTCATAAAATACTAAAGTCTCTGAAATCGGATCAGCTTTAGCTACTTTCTTTTCTTTTTTATAATCTGGGATATTATCTTCTATAACTGCTTTTGCCGTAAGTTTTTCAAACAGTTTCTTAAGTACTCGCCTTCTATGCTGACCGCTACTAGGCAAGAAACCATGAAAACTAAATTGCTCTATTTCAAAAGGGCAAGCTGAAAGTGCTGTGGTGAGTGCGCTTGCTCCAGGAAGCGGCACTACTTTATGATCAGTTTCACTAAGTGCTTTTATAATCACAGAACCAGGATCAGAGATAAGGGGTGTGCCAGCGTCTGACACTAAAGCTAGGTCTTCGCCATTATCAAGAATTTTTAAAATCTCTTCTACGCGCTTTTCTTCATTATGCTCATGATAGCTAATTAGTTTTTTGTTTTTAAGGTTTATCTTCACGGTTTCTGTGCTGTGATTGAAAGAATAACTAAAATCATGAAAATGATTTAAAAGTTTCTGGCTAGTGCGGGTATCTTCACAGAGAATCACATTAACGCCACTAAGAATATTTAGAGCTCTTAAGCTCATGTCTTCGAGGTTGCCTATTGGCGTGGGAACTATGTATAAATTCGCCATAAGAAGAAGTCTAACAGAAAAAAAAGAGCCCGCCGAAGCGAGCTCTTTAGCTTAACTTTTAACTGATTTAAACAGCAGCTGGAGCTTTCATATTATCTATGATTGCTTGACCAAACTCAGAGCACTTAAGAAGCTTAGCTCCTTCCATTTGACGCTCGAAGTCATAAGTAACAGTTTTGTTACTTATTGCTGTTTCCATACCTTGCTCAATTAACTTAGCTGCTTCATCCCAGCCCATGAACTCAAGCATGATTACACCAGAAAGAATAACTGAACCAGGGTTTACTTTATCCTGACCAGCATACTTAGGAGCTGTTCCGTGAGTAGCCTCGAAGATCGCTTGGTTCGCACCAATATTTGCTCCAGGAGCGATTCCTAAACCACCAACTTGAGCCGCTGCAGCATCAGAAAGGTAATCACCATTAAGGTTCATAGTAGCTAGTACTTCGTACTCATCAGGTCTTAGAAGAAGTTGTTGGAAAATACTGTCAGCGATTCTATCACCGATAACTATTTTATCTCCAGGATCTTTACCATCCCAAACTTCTTGCTCAGCAATTACTTCATTAGGGAAAGCTTCTTTAGCAATCTCGTAACCCCAGTCTCTAAAAGAGCCTTCGGTGTACTTCATGATATTACCTTTATGAACTAAGCAAACTTTTTTGCGACCTTTTTTAATCGCGTACTCGATAGCTGCTTTAACTAATCTTTTAGAGCCTTTAGCAGTGATTGGTTTGATACCAATACCAGCAAGTTCAGAAAGTTGTTTTTCAGGGTTGAGTTTATTAACTGCAGTAATTACCGCTTTAGCTTCAGCGCTACCTGACTCGTAGTCAAATCCAGCGTAAACATCTTCAGTATTTTCACGGAAAAGACAGATGTCTAATTTCTCTGGGTGCTTCATTGGGCTTGGAACGCCGTTGTACCACTTAACAGGGCGAACGCAAGAGTAAAGATCAAAGATTTGACGAAGCGCAACATTAAGACTTCTAATCCCGCCACCAATTGGTGTAGTAAGTGGTCCTTTAATAGCTATTGAATATTCTTTTATAAGGTCTAAAGTTTCTTGCGGAAGCCATTCGCCAGTTTTGTCTTTTGCTTTTTCGCCAGCAAGAATTTCTTTCCAGTCGATTTTACGTTTGCCGCCGTATGCTTTTTCTACCGCCGCATCAAAAACTGCTTGGGATGCTTTCCAAATATCTGGTCCGATGCCATCACCTTCTATAAATAAAACCGTAGGGTTATCAGGGACATTTGCTTTACCATTTTCAATTATTACTTTTTCAGCCATAAATTCAATGATAGACTTAAAGCTTAGAGATTTCAACAGTTAAACAAGTCTTTAGTAATTATCTAATAATTTAAGCAAGCAATGTCAAAGCCAATCGTAATTAAAATAGGTACTAGCACCCTTACGGGACGCAATCCTGGCGAGCCTATTAACATTGAGCTTGTAAATAAGCTTGCTAAGACGATTTGTGATTTTGAAAAGCAATATAAAAGAAAGTGTATTTTAGTTAGCTCTGGAGCTATGGGCCTTGGTATCGCGAAGCTAGGTCTTCAAGATAAGCTAGATGTCTATAAAGGGAAGCTAGATATGAAAGCTTCTATCACTGCTATTGGACAAGTGCAGCTGATGAACGTTTATGAGGGCGCTTTTCTGCATCAATGTAAAAAACATGTTGGGCAGATACTTATAACCGATCACGCACTTAAAGAGCCTGGTAGGCAAAAGCGCGTTAAAAAAACTATCGAAAATCTTTTTGAATTAGATGTGCTTCCTATTTTTAACGAGAACGACACTGTTTGTCCTGATGAAATAGAGTACGGTGATAATGATAAACTCTCTGCTCACGTAGCAGTGCTAGCTGGCGCAGAGCGTTTGATAATTCTTACTGACACAGATGGTCTTTTTGATGCTGATCCACACTCTAATCCTGAGGCTAAACTCATAGAAAATATTTCTGAAATAACTGAAGATATAAAATCTATTGCTGGTGATAGCAGCACGCATGGCGGGCTAGGCGGCATGAAAACTAAAGTCCATGCAGCGGAGATTTGCATGCAAAATGGCATCGTCATGAATATTATTAATAAAGAACGCGTTGAAGAAATCTCTAACTTCGTTAATGGAAAAGAAAAGCCTAGAGGGACTGAGTTTAAGGCTTAATTACTTAGCTGCACTGAATACGGTCCTGTATGACTGTTTCCACTGTAAGTGGACCTTCCTACTTGTAAGTAAAAAATTAAATCTGGATCTTGGAAATCAAAAATAGGCAGGTTGATATTATTATCACTTAAAATACCTCCGTTGTGGAAGGTTAACTTCTGGATAAAGAAACCACCAAGACCTGGGATTTTATAATTAACGCTAACGTCGTTTATTATTTTACTAGTAAATTTCAAGTTGTAATTACCAGGAGCGAGTTTCCCTATTCGAAAGTAATCTGTGTCTCCGGGATAGTCAATATCTCCAGTTTTCATGCTTCCATTTAACTCAAGCTCACTAGCATTAGCTGTACCGTTTCCTCTACCATCAGGTTCTCGAACTACAAGTCTAAAAACCCCAGGAGTATTTAAGTTAACAGAAAGTTTAATAGTGTAAGTGCCAGGGGTTAAGAACCTGTTTATCTTTCGAAGAGTTCCAGAAGAAAAGCCATCATGGTCAATAACATTTTTTGAAGTTGCTATTTCATTTTCAGAAGAGTCAAAAAGTCTCATGGTTAAGTTTGCAAATCTTTTAATTATGATATTTCCACTTTCATCAAAGCTTGTATCAGGATCATTTTGCAATAATTCGATTGCGTAGAAATCTTCTTTATCTTTCCCGATGGTAAATTTAAAGCAAGCTATATCATCTGGAGAGTCTAAAGTCTCTTCGACTACTTTACCTATAGGGATTGCTCTAATACCATCATCACCTGGACTCCCATCCCCGCCGGGGTTCTCGTCACCATCAGGATTCTCTTCAGGCTCATCACCTTTTAAAGCTTCTTTACTAAAAAGAGTAATTTTAAAATCATAAGCTTGAGGTGGCACGAACTTTCTACCAAACTTTTTAGAAGATCTTAAATGATAAACACCTCTTTTTTTAAGCTTCACTACTATGTTGTTATCCGCATCTCTTTTTTTAGCAAGCCTTTTTCTTCCTTTGTAAAATTTAATAAAAGCAGGGCTAGTACTTTCTAAATGAAGCTCCATATTATTCTCTGGAACTAAGAATTCAAAAAAATCTTTATCTCTTCTATGATCAAGAGTACTTTCGCCTGATGCTGTCAGATTACCGTCTTCGTTTTCACTAAGCTCAAGTTTAGTAGCGTTTTTTCTATTGTTGCCAACAAGATCGACAGTACTTGGATCTTCAACAGCTAAAGCTGGTAAAAGGCTGCTAGCCACTAAAATTGTGATTGCAATGATCTGATAAAGTCTATTTCTAAAGTTCATATGGGCTCCCCTTGCTTGATAGAACTAATCTTAGAATATAGCTGTACTAAAAGTCAAATAATTGGCTAAATACTAGGGGAAACCCTGATGTTTTCTTGGATTGCTTCGCTGTCATCACGAGGAGCGTGGCGACGTGGTGATCCAAGGATTGCTTCGCTATGCTCGCAATGACAATCGTCAGCTCGCAATGACAATCGTCAGCTCGCAATGACAATCGTCAGCTCGCAATGACTTAGTAAGCGTGAAGATAACTATCTAGTTCCCACTTGCTAACAGCAGCTCGGTAGTCTTGATATTCTCTATGCTTCGTTTCGATGTAGTGCTTAAAGATATGCTCGCCTAGAGCTTCTTTAACGATCTTAGATTTTTCCATCTTCTGAAGTGCTTCATTTAAACTTGCTGGAAGAGAGTTAATTTCTCTTTGCTCTAAAGTTTTCATTTCTAGTTTGTAGATGTTTTCATTAACTTCTTTAGGTGGAGTAATTTTATTTTTAATTCCATCTAAACCAGCTTCTAAAATTACAGCAAAAGCTAGGTAAGGATTACAGCTAGGGTCTGGAGATCTTAACTCCATGCGAGTACCAATGCCTCTTGTAGCTGGAACTCTCACTAAAGCAGATCTGTTCATTCTTGACCAAGCAATATAAACAGGCGCTTCATATCCAGGCACAAGTCTTTTGTAACTGTTTACGATCGGGTTAGTTACAGCACAGAATTCTCTAACGTGTTTTAAAACACCACCGATGAAGTACATCATAGTTTCAGAAAGACCATCTTCAGCATTCTCATCAAAGAAAACATTATTTCCTTCTAGATCAAAAAGCGACATATTGCAGTGCATACCATTACCATTGATTCCAGCAATTGGTTTTGGCATGAATGTTGCGTATAAATTAAAAGCATGAGCTATGGCTTTAGTTGCCCATTTGAAAGTTAGAACATTGTCAGCAGTTTTTAAACACTCTTCGTATTTAAAATCAATCTCGTGTTGAGACTGCGCAACTTCGTGGTGACTAGCTTCGATATGAAAACCCATATCTTCAAGTGTGTAAACCACCGCTCTTCTAACATCTGCGCCCTCATCAGTAGGCTCAACATCGTAGTAACCACCCTCGTCAATTGTATTTGTAGTAGGTTTGCCATGCTCGTCGTACTCGAATAAGAAAAATTCAGCCTCAGGACCGACGTTACATTCGTAACCCATTTCAGCAGTTTTTTTAAGAAGACGCTTTAAATTGTTACGAGGACATCCTTCAAATGGCGTGCCATCAGGGTTATAAATATCACAGATAAGTCTTGCTACAGCACCTTCTTTTGGTCTCCAAGGAAGGATTTGAAAAGTACTAAGGTCTGGGTGAAAGTACATATCAGAAGTTTCAATACTTCTAAATCCGCGAATTGAAGAACCATCAAGCATCATTTTGTTATCAAGTGCTTTTTCAATTTGCTCAACAGGAATAGCCATATTTTTCACGTGACCATGTATGTCGCAAAATTGTAGTCTTATAAATTTCACGTCGTTAGCTTTTGCTATGCGTATAATTTCTTCTTTAGTCAGTTTTTCCTTGCTCATAAAGGAATATAATATCATTCACAATACAGTTTTTATTTACTAATTTATTTGTATGGCTAATTACTTAATAGATAATTGGATATACTTATATTGTGATTACGAAGCGGATCATTCCATGTTTAGATGTCGACAAAGGTCGTGTGGTTAAAGGCACCCAATTTGTTGATATAAAAGATGCCGGCGATCCTGTTGAGCTAGCAAAACATTATTACGAGGCTGGAGCTGATGAGATTTGTTTTCTCGATATCACAGCGACTCATGAAGGCAGAAGTGCGACTCATGAAATTATAAGAAAAACAGCAAAGCAAGTTTTTATTCCACTTACAGTTGGTGGTGGTGTTAATTCTGTTGATGATGCAAAAGCACTTTTAGATGCTGGCGCTGATAAAGTGGCTATGAATTCTGGTGCTGTTAAAAACCCGCAGCTTATAAAAGACTGCGCTGAAAGGTTTGGATCTCAGTGCGTGGTGCTTGCAGTTGATGTGAAAAGAAATGCTGCCAAAGAAGATGAATACAGTTGGCAAGTCTATGTTCGTGGCGGGCGCGAGAATACAGGGCTTGATGCTATTGAGTGGGTTAAAAAAGCTTACGAGCTTGGTGCGGGTGAAATCCTGCTTACAAGTATGGATAAAGATGGCTCAAAAGATGGTTATGATATAGAACTTACTAAAAAAATCTGCGAGTCAGTAAATATTCCTGTGATAGCTAGTGGCGGAGCTGGAAGCTCAGAGCATATTGTTGATGCTTTTAAAGCTGGCGCTGATGCAGCATTGCTCGCTTCTCTGCTGCATTATAAAGAGTTGACTATTGATGAAATTAAAAAAGTGATGATGGAAAATAAAATTGCTACGCGATTAGCTTAGTGTCTTCCTTGTTTTCAGTATCTTTGTTTTCTTTTGCTCTTTGGCAAGCTTTTAACTCTTCGTAAAAAATTAAATTAAGATCTTGACGCATATCTTTAGGTAAAAGGTCTAGAGTTAGTTTCATTAAGCTAGCTATCTCAAAAGGACTTTCTTGTGCGCTCACTCTGCCTGGTGCTAGAAGTACTAATAAGTCTTGAAGAGATTTTTTGATTTTATCTTTTGTTCCCTCAAGCCCATCTTTATAGCGTAGTTCAGCCACATAAGCATCGTTCTTTGGATGCCTGTCTAAACCAAGGTCAACTTTTGCGGACCTCACTACTTTTTTAAGCCTCTCAAAAAAACTTAAAGTGTTTTTGGGATCTTTAGAAAAGATCTCTTTAAGAGCTGCAGCTGAATTTTTATAACTCTCAGAAAGGTACTTTGCGATATAAAATCTTGCGGGTTCATCAAGATCAAAGCTAAGTTGCATGATTATTTGATCATATCTTTCTTTAAATTTTGGAGCTACTTTGAATACTTCTTTTTTAGTATCTGTAAGTTTGGGAGTTTTAGTTTCATCAGGAATTCTTCCAAGTAAAGCTCTTGCGGCCAAAGTTACTCTTTGACTTATTCCAGCACCGTTATTAGTTTTTATAGATCCAGACATCTTTGTCTTTTCCTTCGTGATTTATAATTTACCACTAAAAATCTAAGCTAAAAAGTCTTATTAAGCAAATCTAATCCCTACTGTATTTGCTTAATGATATTAAAGATAGGTAAGTACATCGCAACAACAACTGAACCTACTAGACCACCAAGAACCACAATTAGTATTGGCTCCATCATAGATGTCAGCGACTCTACAGCATTGTCTACTTCTGTATCATAGAAATCTGCTACTTTTTCTAGCATTGTTTCAAGCTCACCAGACTCTTCACCAATTGCAATCATTTGCGTAACCATAGGAGGGAAAATATCTGATTGTTCAAGCTTCGTGCTTAAAGAACCGCCTTCCTCCACTTCTTTTCGAACTTCTAAAATTATGCCTTCTAAAATTGCGTTATTCGCAGAATCTTTTACCACATCAAGCGCTGTTATCATAGGCACTCCAGATTGGATCAAAGTACCAAAGGTTCTAGCAAATCTAGCAACAGCTACTTTTTTAATAATGTCACCAAATAAAGGTAGCTTAAGTGAGAATCTATCAAGTGTTAGTCTACCTTGCTCCGTTTTATACCAATTCTGAACACTTGTAATGGTAAACCATACAGTAGCGATTATCACCAGCATCCAAGGTGATCTAACAATCTCACTTAAATTTATAAGAGCTTGAGTGAAGGCAGGAAGCTCGCCGCCAGTACTTTCAAAAATTGCAGAAAATTTAGGAAGAATAAAAGTTAGCATGAACCATAGAACTACAACAGCTATTATCACCACCACGAATGGATAAGTCATTGCTGTTTTTACTTTTTGGGTTAGTTTGCTTCTAGATTCAAGAAAGCCTGCTAGTCGATTTAGAACCTTGTCCAGGACACCACCAGCCTCGCCGGCTTTTACCATCGCTACATAAAGCCTATCAAAGGTTTCAGGATAATTAGCTAGAGATTCAGAGAGAGCTTTACCTTGCTCGATATCATCTTTAACTTCTGAAAGCATAGTGCCTAATTTTTCGTTTTCTGTTTGATCGATAAGTACAGTGAGTGCACGAAGCATTGCTATGCCAGCTTCGATCATCGCAGCAAACTGTCTAGAGAAAATCACCATGTCTCTAAGCGTCACTTTATCTCCACCAAAGAGCTTTTTGCTTCTCTTCTTTTTTCTACTTCCGGCTTGAGTTGCTGCAGTAGCATCAAGCTTTTGGTTTAAGTTAATTACAGTAAAGCCCTTTTTCTTTAAAGTGAAGCGTGCAATATGAATATTTTTAGCCACTATTTCTCCATGCAAAGTTTTACCTTTGGTGTTTTTTGCAAGATAGCTGAATTTATTTGGCATTAACTAAACAAGCACACAAGAAGCGCTTATTCTAGTATTTCATACCTATTGCTTTAGCTCAAGAACAAATCTGCCCTTAGCTAAACCGCTACTTGTAAATTCATTAAATTGACCTTTAAGTACTGCTTTTTTAGGGTTTCTAGATCTGATTAGAGTTACAGATCTTGGAGCGACATCAAAAGAAACACCGTTGCTTAGATCTCTTATGTTAAGAGTACCTATGCTATTTAGGCTAGTAGAACCATCAATGCTATTAACTTTATTGGCTAGAGCACTCAATAGGCGTGGAAGTTTTCTAACTCTCATAGTGTAGTTTCCAATATTGTTGATTGAAATTCCACCACTAATAACACTACCAACACTATTCGTTACAATTTTGCTGATAGATGATCTAGCTTTTTCGAAACTGAAAATACTGCTGTTATCATTAGCACCTTTTAGTTTTATCTTTTTAATGCTCTCTAAAGTCCCTGTACCTCTATATATAGATAATAATGATCCTGTTAGTTGAGGCTCAAAGCTTTTAGGAGCTAATAAATATAAAGCACCTGTAACTGAAGGTAAGAATATTGATTGAACAGAGTTGCTTAAAGTAAGGCTAGTTTTTATCTTGTTTAACAGACCTGTACTAGGTTTAGACCCTCTTGCTGTTAAAGCTTTTAGCTTATTAGTTTTTTTAGCTTTAGCTTTTTTCTTCTTCTGCTTTAGCTTCTTGGCTTTCTTCTTTGATACCTTAAAAGTTTTGTTGATGTCTTTAACAAAGCTAGCTTGAGGGCTAAGCTTAACCTTCGTTTTCTTCAATTCGGAAGTCTTCAAAGAACTAAGCTCAGCTTTTTTCTTTGTCTTCTTTGCTGTTTTCGGCTTTGTGTTTTCCTTAACTGTTTTTTTAGCTTGGCTAGCTTTTTTAAGCTGCTTAGCAGTTGGCTTAACTTTCACTGCTTTTTTGACCTTAGCTTTCTTCGCTTTTTTTGGATCAAATTTCTTAGCCCTTTTAGCTTTTAAAGCTTTCTTGTCAACTTTCTTAAGAGATTTAACAAGCTTAACTTTCGCTGTATCTTGCGCCTCATTTTTTGCAATAGCAGGTGTTGCAGTTAGGACCAAGATTGTAGAAGTAATTATATTTAGTAATTTTGTTTTCATTGTTATAACCTCTTATTTTTTACCTTTTAAGTTGACTAAGATGGAACCTTCTATTCGGTTTCCTGTCTCGACCTCAGTGAATATAATCGGTACGGTTACCGTATTGTTCACTGAATCAAAGGCATCGCCTAAAGCATCTACGCTCTCTAAGAATTTTTTGCGGCTTTTAAGAACCACTTTAACCTTGCGAGCTTTTTTCTTCTTGCTATTAAGCTTGAATGGACTAGAAGGTTTGATTCTTACTAGATTTGCAAATAGTTCAGTAGTACTTGCTTGCACCGTTGTAACTTTCTTTTCATTGTCTTCGCTATTGTTGAATTGAACTTTTAAGTTAACAGCTTTCTTTTTCTTTGCTTTAAGTTTTTTGACTTCTTTTAAAGTAGTTCCATCATCAGTAGTTCCGCCAATATCAAAAGTGGTTTTACCACCTGGATCTGAAGGTTCGCTAGGATCAGGTCCACCTGTAGTCGTAGCCTCTCTTACCGAGATGCTTTGGCTGCTAACGTTCTGCAAGCCACCAGCATCTGTAACAGTTAAGCTAACAGTTTTGCTTCCAGCACTTGTAAAAGTAAAGCTTGCTTGAGCTGTCGCCGCATCAAAAATTCCATCACCATCAAAGTCCCACTGAAATGATGTAACAGCTAGATCATCTGTGCTTGAGCTTCCATCAAAGCTAACAGCCGTATTTTCAATTGGGCTAGTTGGACTAAAAGTAAAGCTGGCTACAGGAGCTTGGTTTGGAGGAGGAGCTGGTGGTGCTGGAGGAGCAGGAGCAGGAGGTGTTGGTGGAGGATTGCTCACTAGCACGCTCATTGAAATTACGCTTTGCTTTCCGCCATCATCAGTTACCCTTAAAAGAACATTATTAGTGCCAGCACTAGTATAAGTATTAGTTACTTGAGCGCCAGTAGCATCAAAAGTTCTATCACCATCAAAGTCCCATTCGTAAGTAGTTATGGTCCCATCATCTGTACTTAAGGATCCATCAAAACTAACTTGTTGATTAGTTACTGGGCTTGCAGGATTAAAGCTAAATAAAGCTGTTGGAGCTAAGTTGTCAGGAGTAAACACTGTTTCAAATGTGTAATTCTCTGGACTTAAAGAACTTGTGCTAAATGGACTTACTTGAATAAAGAAAGTAGTAGCACCAGCTTGGTTAGTTAACTCTAGTGATGCATTTAAACCTGAGCCACTATCATCATCTTGAGCTAATAAAGTTCCATTGGCGTCAAATACTGAAATAAGAGTATCTGCGCTTCCAGTAGTTCTAAATGTTATAGAACCAGCTTCAGAAAGTGTTGTTGTAAAGAAATCAAGATCAGCACCTGTCTCAAAAGTATTTAGAGCAGAGCTGTTATTAGCTACGCTAGTAGCGTTTGCTATGGAGTCGCCGTGATCGTCAGCAAGTAGTGATGTCATGAATGTGTAAGCTCCAAGATCAAATGGATTAAATCCAGTTACACTAGCCTCATAAGTAGTACCTGCTGTCACAGGAATAATTAAGCCGGCATTTTCTTCATTTGCACTATCATCATTTTCGCCAATTTGATTTAAATTTGAATCAAAAAGTCTAATGAATGTATCAGTGCTTCCTTCTGTGAACACAGTAAGAGCACCGTTTTGATTAGGCGTAAAAGTAAACCTATCATCATCAAGTCTTGTTTCAAGAATTCCGGCATCGGAAGTCTCGCCAGCTACTTGACTAGGAGTTACAGTTGTTGGGCTAACAGCTGGGTGATCATCATTTACTTGCTGAGTGTCAGGTGTAAATGTGGTTTTAACAGCATATTGACCTACTAGACCATCAAAGTCTGAGAATAATTCAAGATAGTAAGTACCTGGGTTTAATGGTCTCTGGAATTTGAAATTAAATTTATCACCAAGGGGTTCTTCAAATGCAGAATCAAAAGCTGAGCCATTACTGTCTAATAAGAACATGTTGATTGCAGCATTTCCAAAAGACTCTGCTACAAAAATACCAGGCTCTGTGATAACGAATCTTAAAACATCGATATCAAACTCCTCCATTTCCTCTTTATAAGTTTCTCCCAAAGTAAGTAATGTAGTGGTTGAGATGTCTGCAGCTGAATCTGGATTAGGGGCAATACCATTGCTATCAAATTGAAGATCTAAAGTATAAACACCTTGATCGTCAGCTGAGAAACCACTAACACTTACAAAATAAATACCTGATGGAAGATTAAGTGCAAGGTTAGCGTTTAAGTCTGTGCCAAGCTCGTCATCGTCATTAGTTCCTAGGCTGAGACCATTCGCATCAAAAATTTCTATGAAAGTATCAGTTGAACCAGTAGTTAATGCTGTCAGTGCACCAGCTTGAGCTAGCGTAACTGAGAAGAAATCAAAATCTTGATTGTTATTTATATTTCCATTAAATTGACTTCCCGTGCTTGCAATAGTTGCTTCAGCATTAGAGTTGCCGTGATCATCCGCTATAAAGGATGATGATAAAGAATAAGGTCCAGTAACGAAATCACCAAAACCACCAACATCTATATAGTATGTGCCAGCAGGCAGTGATAAGCCACTAATATTGAAATTCAAAGATGGACCATCATCGTCATTATTAATAATAATGTTGCCGTTACTGTCTCTAAGTCTTCCAAGAGTATCAGTTCCACCTGAAGTCTCTAATTCTAAGTAACCTCTACTAGGCAAGATGATTTGGAAAACATCTCTATCACCAGAACTTTCTAGAAAACCATTTACAAATAAATCAATGCCATTAGTGTGATCTAAGATTGTTGCTGATGGGCTAGTGAAAACACTACCATGGTCATCAGTTAAGCCATTCGTGAAAGCAGGCTGTATATTGTAAAAGCCAGTGCTAGTTAATGAATTACCAAGAACGGTTAGTATGTAGGTCCCGGCACTTACTGCTGTAGTTCGATTGTTCGCACTGGAGCCTACATTAGTGTCTAGGATGTTGTTGTCATTAGGGTCATCTAAAATCAATCTTAAGCCTGCTGAATTTGTGCTCGTTGATAAGAAGAGAGTACCTGTTTCAGTAAAAGTTAAGCTAAATACATCCCTATCACCACTTGTATCAATGCTAAAACCAGCATTAGTGTCCAAATTCAAAGCTAATGGTGTAGCTTTAGAGTTTGAAACATCGTCAAAAGAAAGAGTGTCAGTAATAGTTATTCCAGAAGTTGCAGAACCAGCTTGAACATTTAGTACGCCACCTTGACCAGCATCCACTAAATCAATAGTTGAAACTAAAGGGTTACCAGGACCATTATAGAATCCAGTTTTAATAAACTGTGTTTGTGGTCTGACAGGACCTAGTCTGGACCCACCTGTAAACCCTGCAGGGATAGTATCAACTCTAAGTGCGTAGTCGCCAGTTGGAAGGCAAGGAATATTAAATGCACCATCACCTGTAGCAAACTTGTCTGATGCTGATGAAGCATTAGTGTTAAAAGGATCATTGATTTTAAAAGCAGTAATGTTTACGCCAAGTAGCGCGTGACCATTGCTTGTCTTAATTGCCCCACTGATATCTCCGCACGAAGAAGAGATTGTAGGCTGGTTTGGATAAGCTTCAGAGATTGATGAAATATCTGCTTGAGTCAAGGTAAAGCTATTGCTAATTGCAATTGGGAACATTATTGGAGCTAAGCTTGCAAGGTTAGCTGGAGGATTTGCTATTGCATGAATAGTATTTTCAAATGGATCTTTATTTCCTTGAATATGATCGAGACCAATCGCGTGACCTGTCTCATGAAGGAAAGTTGCCTTAAATAAATCTACTGTCCCTTGGAAGTCAACTTGTCCATTATTAGCAGTTATATATAAGAAACCATTCATTACCGCTTGCGACTCCACAATTCCACTAGAAGGGCTAGTAAAGGTTGGTCCTGCAAATCCAAGAATATTATTTTTTAAACCAGTCCCAAAAAGTGCATCAGTGATTGATCCGTCATCATCAAAAATAACTGGTGAGTAACCAAGAGGGTTTGATGGGTTTAAAAAAGTGTTGAAGTTAGTTATGTTTACATCAACTCCAATTGAGGGTGTTGCATCTTTTGTAAAAGAGAAATTTGATGTTCCTACTTGATTCCACTGAGAAAGAATGCTGTCTGATAATGATTGAGGAGAGTTTGCCCCTCCTGCTTCAAGTAGCTCGCCGGCATTGCCAGCGTCAAGTCTATAGTTTAAAGTTCCTGAACTATAAGTTTTAAAACATTCTGGACCTGTTGGAACACCGCTGCAGCCGCTAACTAAAAGTCCAGCAGCATTTGCTTGCGGGCTTGCAATGAAACTTTGTGCTAGAAATGCAAGCGTTAAAGTTGTTCTGAGAATTAGTTGATTAAAATTTTTCATTATTGATTCCCCTCACTTATAAACTCTAAGCAAATCTTCTTAAGATCTTCGTAGCTCGTTATCGAATTCTCTTTAGCGCTAACGGAGTTGATAGAACTAAGTGATGCTTTTAAACCTGTTTTGTTTAATTCGGACTTTTTAAACCCGGTTCTTGTTTGTAAAATTGGTTGCTTGTTGTTGAAATTTACTATCCCTTGATTATCGTATGAAGAAGTGACACCAAGTATGCTTGGCTGAGCGAAGAAAAGTACATGCTCTTCGTTTTTTTTAATTTCTCTTAGAGGGCTTTTGATTGCAGACCAAACTTTTAAGGTGATTAATTTCTGTCCGTTCTTGATCCCTTTAATGCCGTCTTCAATTTTAAATTTATAAAGAGTAACAGGGATATTGTTATGAACGCTTTCAGATTTTGAAATTAGTGATCCTTTAAAAACGATCCCAGCAGATTGTGATAAATCCTTAAGGTCCATTGATCTATGTAAGGCACTAACGTTGTGATGGCTTTGTATCTTATTTGTGTTTTTGCCATTAGTTTTCTTCGCTTCAGCGCCTGTAATTAAGCAAAACTGTAAACTAAGTAATGTAGTTATAAATATTTTCATTAGAGTTCCTCTCATCAATTTCTCCCCCGGATAAATTTCTCAAGCAATTACTCAAAGAGTCTTAGCTTTAAATCTGAATTGATACTAGCAAAATGGGCATGCGGTTTTCAGGTATTTACATTAAATCCTTTTAATATTTTCTAAAGAGTTGATTTGGCGGGAACTTTTTCTCTGAGAGTGTTTTACACAATTAGGGAAAACCCCCAGTGAGTTAGACTGTTTTTGGTGTTGATTTTATTCACTATAATTTGCTTCCTTTTGGTCTATTTCTTTGGGGCTCCTGCTGGCTTGTCCTTTTTTATTGGTCATCTTGGTGCCGCACTTCTTTCTCTACTATATATAAAGAAGCTTTCTAGTTATTTTTTCTTTTGGGTCTTAGTCTTGGTATCTTTCTTCTTTTCTTCAGAGCCCAGGTTTAGCCTTGAGTTTCTCTTACTAACTAGTTCCTTCTCTATTTTTGCTTTTTCTGATTTTTGGAGAAACACAAAAGAGTCTCATAGAAAAAATGTCCTTTTATCTATATTTATTTTGCTGGCTTACTTTAACTTAGAGAAGATTGGCTTTTCAGAAAGAGGCTCTTTACTCCTTTGGCTTCCAGCTTTTTTAGTTCTTTATTACCCTAAGCTTGATAAATCAAACTATTTAACTTATGCAATTTCAGCTCTAGTTCTTTTCTTTTCAAATAAACGCACAACTTTTTTAGCTTTCTTCACTACTTTAAGATCTAAGGTTTTTTATTTAATAGGTTTGCTTGGTCTTGCTCTGTCATTTGTATTTAAGCAAAAATTAAAAGCATTTTGGCTCAAGTCAATGTTGCCTAGATTGTTTATTTGGAAGTCTAGTTTTTTTGCTTTCTTCAATAAAATTTTATTTGGGCATGGCTTGGGGACTTTTGCTTTAGACTTTCCTATTTATCGCGCGCATGCTTCTGTGCTTGGCGGACGAGTAGATGAGCAAGTTGTTCATGGACATAGTAACTTTGCGCATTTTGGTTTTGAATTAGGTTTGCTCGGACTTTTTATACTGGCAGTTTTCTTTTATTTGATTTATTTAAATGCACCACGAGCTTTGCTTCCTGTCTTTGTGATTTCTATTTTTGATAGTTCTTTGTTTACAGTTAATCAATTTCTATTGGCTTCTCTTATTTTTGCCCCATTTATAAAAGACTTGGGGGTTTTTGAAAAACTTTTTAGAACTTTTTCAAGTAAGTTAAAGTCATTAATGATGCTTCTAGGATTTGTTTTAGTTGCTCTAGTTATGGCGCCAAGCTTGATAGGACATCATTTTTATATTAAAAAACAATACTCTAAAGCTATTCAATGGGATAAAGATAACGGTCTTTATTACTTCATGCGCGGGAATAAGTTTTTAAATAAAGATCCTAAAAAAAGTGAAGTGGATTTTAAAAAAGCTACAGAGCTTTGTCCTTCTGTTTCCTACTTCTATGGATTTTTGGCAGCTTCTCAATTAGCAAATGGGAAAAGGACTGAAGCTGAACTAAGTATTGATAAAGCAATTCAATATGATGGTAATGATGGTTATTGGTATTTAATAAAAGCCTTTGTGAATTACGAAGATAAAGATAAATTTAAAGAATTAAAAAAGAAAGCTTTGAAGAGAAATCCAGAAATAAAAGTAATTTTGAAGCATCCTGAATTAAGTTCAGCTCAGCTTATTGGAGGGCGAAAAAGAGGAGATATAAGAGTTTCTTCTTTTTATAGAAGGGGCGAAAAGGTTTTCTATCCTATAGCTTTTCCTGTTTACAGTAAATAGTCCTGGATTTAGCTAAATTTCACTGTTATATTAGAGTATGAGCTCTGGGAATATTGACTTTAGGCATATATGAAGTTTCGCAACATAGCTGAATTATTCTGGCGAAGGCACGATAAATATCGTTCCAAAGTATTCTTGCGTTATAAAACAAGATTACGCAAACCTTTAGAAGATATTACTTGGGCTGAAGCAGGTAATCAGATTACAGATATCGCTCATGGCTTAAAGGCGCTTGGTGTTGATAAGGGTGATAAAGTTTGTTTGCTTGCAGCGACTTGCCATTACTGGCCTCTTTGTGACTTAGGGATTATTTGTGCAGGTGCGTGTACAGTGCCGATATACCATAGCTCGACGAAAGAAACAGTTGAATATATTGTGAATCACTCTGATGCTGAAATTATTTTTGTAAGAAATAAAATACAGTTACAGAAAATAAGAGCCAGTTGGGATAATTTACCAAAGCTTAAATACGCTGTGGTGATCTTGGATATAGGTGATTTGCCTGAACACGATCCTAGAATTATTACTCTTGATGAGTTGATGCGAATTGGGCATAAGGACCTTAAAAAAGATCCTGGTTTTATAATGCAGCGCAGAAGAGATGTGACGCTTGAAGATGATGCAAGTATTATTTATACTTCAGGCACAACAGGAGATCCTAAAGGTGTTGTGATTACTCATGAAAATTTCTTGACAGCAGCTCTTACTTTTTACCAGTATGTGCCTTTAAGTGAAGGGGATAAAATACTTTCTTTCTTGCCACTCGCTCATGTTTTTGAAAGAGTGGCTAGTCAGTTTTATGGAATAGATCAAGGGGCGATTTTTACTTACTGCGAGAAGATGGAGTATCTGCCGGAGTTGATGGTAGAGTCTGGCTGTCAGGCGATGATGGTCGTGCCTAGAATGCTAGAGAAAATGCATGATCGTATTATGCAGCAGGTCGCAAGTTTCCCTAAAGCTAAGCGGATTATCTTTGAAGAAGCTTTAAGGCTTGGTGTTAAATATCATAAAAAGAAAATTAGAGGTGAGCTAATTGATAGGTGGCTTGATACGAGATATCAAATTGCTAAAAAGATGGTGCTTTCAAAAGTAAAAGAAAGGCTAGCACCTCATTTAAAAGTTTTTGTAGTTGGCGGAGCGCCAGTGACTGAAGAGTTGATTTATTTCTTTCTGGCTCTTGGCTATGATGTAGTAGAAGGTTATGGTCTTACTGAAACTACCTGCGCTATTACGGTAAATCCTCCTTGGGCAAACAGACCTGGGACTGTAGGTTTGCCATTTAAACATTTTGAAGTGAAAATTGCTGATGATGGGGAGATTATATGTAAAGGGAAAGGTGTCTTTAAAGAGTACTTTAAAGATCCTGAAGCTACAAAAGCAGTTTTAAAGGATGGATGGTTCTATACTGGTGATCTAGGTAGCTTCGATAAAGATGGATACTTGAGAATCACTGGCAGGAAGAAGGATCTAATAATTTTAGCTTCGGGTAAAAATATTACTCCAGCAAGAGTAGAAGGTCATTTGCTGAAAAGTAAATACATTAACCAGGCAGTAGTGCTTGGTGATAATGAAAAGTATTTAGCTGCTTTAGTGACAGTTAATGAAGATGAAGTTAAAAGATATTTAAATGAAAATAATTTTGTGATCCAGAAAAATCAAGAGTTTAGTAAGCTAGAGCTTGTGAATAAACTCATTAAGACGGAAATCCGGGTTAATACTTTGGATCTGGCTAGCTATGAACAAGTAAAAGCTTTTCATATTATTGATGGTGAATTTACTATAGCTTCTGGTGAATTGACACCAACTTTGAAAATAAGACGTAATGTTTTAAGAGCAAAGCACGGGGATATTATCAAAAACTTATTTAACAGGACTAAAGAAAGTTCCAAATTCTCTCAAGCTTAGCTAAATTTTATTTTTCTTGGGAACATAGATTTTTTTATGGGAACATTCGATATTTAGGAACTAGTGCTGGCCCCTTAACGCCTTTATATTAGTGCCGGCCAATGTTTTAAAAGAAATCAAAGAGAAAAATCTGATCGAGAGATCAGCTGAGAAACTTGAATTTCCAGAATCTTCTACTGCAATTAAAAAGAAAGTTAAAAAGCTTTCAAAAGAGCTTTTTACTAAAGGATTTTCTGATTTACTTAGTGAAGATGATTTTTGGATTGAAAATGGCTATCTAACAGCAAGCAGTTTTTCACTTAAAGGTTCTTGGAAAGGAGAAAAGCGAAATTGGGGGCATAGTATGCACTCTATGGCATCTAGATCAGGCTCTTTCCCTCCAGCTCTAACTAATTATTTTATAGAAAACTTCTCTAAGAAAAATCAAACTGTTTTGGATCCTTTCTCGGGAAAAGGCACCACTCTTTTTCAAGCACTTTTAAGTGAAAGAAACGCTGTGTCTATCGACATCACGCCAGAAGCATATATTATGTCTGCTGCTAAAGCATCAGGTATAGATCATGAAACAGCAGTTGAGTATTTAAGATCTATTAAACTGAAAAAAGATATTGAACTTATTAAAGGTGTGCCTGAAGAAGTAAAGATTTTTTATCATGATAAAACTCTTGCTCAGATAGTATCTCTTCAAGAAGAGCTTATGAAAGATTATTCTTTTAAAGTTGCTTACCTTTCAGAGAAAGCACCATGTAAAGAGTTCTCTAATAAGAAAAATATAATACCTAAATTAAAAGGTACTTTTGGGATTGAAAGAGCAGATTTGAAAAATAAAGATCTTAGAGCTAAGTGCTCTATCTATTGGATGGGAGTGATGATGGGAATCCTTCATGGTTCATCTGATCTAAGTTTGAGCGTGCCATGTTCTCATAGCTTTAGCATGTCACCTGGTTATGTAAAAAATTACACTAAGAAACATGGCTTAATAAAACCTGACCGTGATGTGAAAGCGTGTTTGATTAAACGTTCAGAAAAACTGCAGTTTGATGGCGCGCCTAAGCGTGGTGGAAAAGTGATCTTGGGTTCTGCAATGGATATGCCACACTCACTTACTAATCAAATAGATTTGATAATAACAAGCCCGCCTTATTACACAGCTCAAACATATGCTTGGGATAACTGGCTTCGTGAGTGGTTCTTAGGTTTTAATTTTAAAGAAGTGCGCACTAAAACTCTTCATACAAATGTAGAAGATAAATATCGTGCTGGAATGCATGACTATCTAAGAGATTCTTATCGTGTAATGAAACCGGGCACCTGGTCTTTTGTAGTTGTTGGTGATGTGATGAAAAAGATCAATGGTGGTAAGGATAAAAAACATCTAATTACTTCAAATGTGATTGCTGAAGAAGCTATGAAAGTTGGCTTTAGTGTTGAGCTTGTTATTAATGATGATATTCCGCCGGAGAATTGCTATAACCGCGCTTTCTTGAAAGAAGGTCAGGGATTGAAGCTTGATCGTATTGTTTGTCTTTATAAAAATTAATTGGCTTAATTATTTCCCGAAATTTTCTGGATCTTTTTTCCAGCTTGTTAATTTTTCAATTTGATTTTCTGAGATAGTACCATTTTCTTTAGCTACTTCAATCAGAGTTTCGTAATTGCTTAGTGTAGTTAAGGGGATGCCTGATTTTTCAAAAGCTTGATTAGCTTTTTCTAATTGATAAGTGAAGATTGCAGCTATGCCTAAAACTTTAGCGCCTGCTTCTTTAACAGCTTCAGCAGCTTGAATAGAGCTGCCACCTGTTGAAATTAAATCTTCTATAACGACTACTTTTTTATCTTTTTCTAAAAGTCCTTCGATTTGATTAGTTCTCCCGTGTGATTTTGAGCCAGAGCGGATATAAATCATAGGAAGATCTAAAGCATCAGCAAGCCACGCAGCGTGAGGGATTCCTGCAGTTGCTGTTCCAGCAATGATTTCTGTTTCTGGATAATTGTTTTTTATGATTTCTAGAAAGCCATCTTTAATCATTTTGCGTACTTCAGGATATGACATAGTCATTCGGTTATCACAATAAATAGGAGATTTGATGCCAGATGCCCAAGTGAAAGGATCATCAGGTTTTAAGAAGACTGCTTTGATTTCAAGAAGTTTGCTTGCTATTTCTTTGGCTGTTGTTGTTGTCATACTTTTGCTAAATTAATCTCTTCTAAAATTTCAGTGAAAGCTGCTTTAGAATCTGCAGCTTGAGTAACTGCTCTGCCTACTACTATATAGTCTGTTCCAAGCTCCATCGCTTCTTTAGGAGTGGTGACGCGTTTTTGGTCATTGCTACTTGTAGATTTTGGTCTAATGCCTGGAGTTATAGTAATAAACTCTGGTCCAATTTTTTCTTTAATCATTTTTACTTCAAGTGGTGAAGCGACTATACCATCGAGTCCAGCGGTTTTAGTGTTTTGAGCTAATTTTAAAACAGAGTCTTGAACTGAACCTGGAATGCCAAGCTCGTTATTCATAGTCTTTTCATCTGTGCTTGTTAGTTGAGTTACGCCGATTAAAAAAGGTTTTTTGCTGTTTGGTCTTCCACCCATAGATAAATCGTAATCACCAAAAGCTTCAGTCAAAGCTCCTTTAGCTGCTTTCATCATTTGAGTGCCGCCCGCTGCGTGTACATTTATAATGTCACACTCAAGCTTGGCTAAGTTACTCATAGCTTTATATACAGTAGTGGGGATATCGTGAAGTTTTAAGTCTAGGAAAATTTTAAGGTCTTGGTCTTTGAGGTATTTAATAATATCAGTGCCCTCAGAGTAGTAAAGTTCCATGCCTACTTTTACAAAGCGAAGATCACCTTTAAGCTTGGTGATTATATTTTTCACATGGTCTTTGCTGTTTACATCGAGTGCGATAATTACTCTTTCGTTAAAGTCTAAACTGCTCATTAATACTATCTTAGCTCATTTTACTTATAAATTATTTCCAGGCTAAGCCTTTAAGCTCAGAAATGTTTTTGATATCCATATCTTTAAGCTTTACTTGTAGCTCTTTAATAATATCTGGACAAGCATATGGGTTGATGAAATTCTCTGTGCCAATAGCAACTGCGCTAGCTCCTGCTAAGAAAAACTCTATAACATCATCAGCGCATGTGATTCCGCCCATCCCTATGATAGGAATATTTAGCTTCCTGCTCACTTCATAAATCATGCGAATCGCTACTGGTTTAATTGCTGGTCCTGAAAGACCGCCTGAGCCTCTAGCTAGAATTGGTTTTCTGCTATTAAGATCTATGCGCATACCAAGCAAAGTGTTAATTAGGCTAAGTCCATCAGCACCAGCTTTCTCTACAGCCACTGCCATCGATACTATATCTGTAATATTTGGTGAGAGTTTTACAAAGAGTGGCGTGTTCGCGCAAACTTTTTTGACTTCTCTAGTTAGCTCAGAAGCTAGCTCTTCGCTAGCACCAAAAAGAGTCGCGCCATCTTTAACGTTTGGGCATGAGATATTAAGTTCTAAGCCAGCTACGTTTTTCACTTTGGAAAGTTCACGTGCAACAGTCACGTAATCTTCTATAGTAGAACCTGCGATATTAACTATGATCGGTGTATTTGTTTCTGATTCAAGCCATTTAAGATCTTCGTTGATTACTTTTTCTAGACCTGGATTCTGCAAACCAATAGAATTAAGCATTCCGCCAGGGGTTTCAGCAACACGTGGTGTGTCATTGCCTGAGCGCTCTTCAAGTGATGTGGCTTTAACTGCTATTGCACCAAGCTCGTTAAGATCATAAAATTTTGCGTACTCTCTGCCAAAACCAAAACAACCAGATGCTGGCATGATTGGGTTTTTCATTTTAATTCCACAGATTTCTATTTCTAGTTTTGGGTCAATGATAATATTGCTTTTGTCATCACGAGAAGCAGGGCGATGTGGTGATCCATGGATTGCTACGCCTGCGGCTCGCAATGACGAGTTGTCGGTTCGCAATGATGGCTTGGTGTTCATATCGCTACCTCCTGCAATTCAAAGACCGGACCATCGCAACAAATCTTACTATATGATTTCTCCCAAGCTGAAATTTCTTTGCCGACATTTTCTGTAGGCTTGCAAACACAAGCTAGGCACGCACCCACACCGCAACCCATACGCTCTTCAAGTGACATGTAAGCATCTGCTTTTTTGTCACCGATAAATAAAGGTACTTTCTTTTGGATAGCTTTAAGCATTGGGGTAGGTCCGCAGGTAAAGAGTGAGTCCCAGTTTTTGATTTCTTCTTCAGAGCTTTCTTTTGGATTGCCAGTGAAAAGATCTGTAACTAAACCATTATGTCCTTGACTTCCATCCATGGTTGAAACATAAACATCACCAAGCTCAGCAAATTCTTTTTCTAGGAAAACATCTTTTGCGCTATTGAAGCCAATTACAGCTTTGATCTTAGCGCCTTTCTTTTTAAGTTCTTTGGCGAGATAATAAAGAGGAGGTACGCCTATGCCACCACCAACCATAAGTGCGGTTTGACCATTTGAAACTGTGTCTGTTGGGAAACCCTGACCTAGAGGTCCAAGCACATCTAGTAGATCACCTTCTCTAGCTTTAGCAAGTTCAGCTGTGCCTTTACCTTCAACTCTATAAATCATATTGATAATGCGTTTTTCTTTATCAACGTCACAAATACTTATAGGTCTTCTTAAAATTGGATCAATGCCATTGCCGCATTTGATGTGTAAAAATTGTCCGGGTAAAAAGCTTTCTATTGGATATTCACTAGGCGCGCAATACAGGTCTGTGCTGTAGATTTTGTCTGCAATCAAGGTGTTGCTTTTGACTTCTAGCTTTAATCTATCCATGGATTTTCTTTGAAAGGCCTTGAGCCTAGTTAATTCTAGCAGATTCTAGACTTTTGTATATACCTACATGCTGGGGTCAGACCAGATTAAGACTTCTAATTTATATATTACGTCCCTTAATCTGGTCTGACCCCAGGAGGGTGAGCACTGATATGATTAAGCGGTATGAGTTTCCAAATCAGACCACTTAGAGGCTTTTTAGCGATTTTTGGACTAGCAGTTTTAGCAGTAATTTTGCTGCAGATGCAACCTTATGAAGTAGCCAAGCCAATTATAAAAGAGCACGGTCCTATAGAAACAGCATCTGTTTTTATCTACATCGCAGCTGGCTCTATGGCGATTTACCTTGCGATGAAAAATCATTGGGAGCGCGCGCTGATGGCAGCTCTATTTATTTTTCTTATGGGCGCGCGTGAGCTAGATGCTCACGTAAAGTTCACCTCTATGAACTTTGCTAAAACTAGATTTTTTATAAGCCCAAAGGTCCCAATGATAGAGAAAGTTTGGGTGACGATATTTTTAATAGCTTTAGTGGCTGGGCTTTATTACTTTGCTAAAATTCATTGGAAAAATTTCGTGATAGCAATGAAAGAAGGAAGATCTTATGTCTACACAATGGTTTTAGCAATTGGCTTTGTGCCACTTTCTAAAATCTTAGATAGTCTTCCTAAAGCACTTCGAGATCATTTCCACATCCCAGTTACTGATGAGCTTAGACTCTTTACAGGAATCTTTGAAGAAGTTATGGAGTTAATGATTCCAGCACTTTTCCTTTTGGCTATGATTCAGTTTCTTAGATATAAGTCAAAGAGATAGTCTATGGATTGCTTCGCCAGTAGGCTCGCAATGACGACTATGCTCGCAATGACGACTAAGCTCGCAATGACGACTAAGCTCGCAATGACAGCTAGACTGCTAGCTCTTCTTTCTTTTTAGTTTTTTCAGGCAATGCTTCAACAGAAAAAGCAATAGTCTCTAGTGCTTTTAAAAGTGCGTGCGCAGTATCAAGTGATGTTATGCAAATAGCACCTTTTTCTACAGCCTCTCGTCTGAGCTTGAAGCCATCTGAGCTTGAAGCTTTGCCTTTTGTGATTGTGTTTATGATTAAATCTGCTTCACCATTTTTAATTACATCCATAATATTTGGTTCGCCCTCTTCAAGTTTCGCAATTTTTTTAACTTGAATACCATTTGCAGCAAGCATATCTGCTGTGCCTGAAGTTGCCAGCATTTTAAAACCTAGATCGTTATATCTTTTTAGAATTTTAAGCGCGTATTCCTTATCTTTATCAGCAACCGTCGCTAAGATGGTTCCACTATGAGGGATTTTCATGCCAGCAGCTATCAGAGCTTTGTAAAGTGCTTTATCAAAAGATCTATCTTTGCCCATCACTTCGCCAGTTGATTTCATCTCTGGACCAAGCGCTACTTCTACAAGATCCAATTTAGCAAAAGAGAAAACAGGAGCTTTTACTGAAACCATTTCACTTTCTGGATGATAACCAGCTTTAAGATCATGTTTCTCGAGTAAAGATTCTAGGCTCTCACCTAGAATGACCTTAGTAGCAATATTTGCCATAGGCACATCAGTGACCTTACTTAAGAAGGGTACAGTACGTGATGATCTAGGGTTTACCTCGATTACATAAACTTGATTTTGAGAAATAACAAATTGAATATTTATGAGTCCTCTAGTGTCTAGTGCAAGCGCTACTTTTTCTGTTATGTTAATAACCTCTTCTTTAATATGCTCGTAGATAGTCTGTGGAGGGTAAACAGCGATTGAATCACCTGAGTGCACGCCCGCTCTTTCTATATGCTCCATGATTCCAGGTATGATTACGGTTTTTCCATCAGAGATTGCATCTACGTCCATCTCGCGTCCAATCATATAGCGATCAATTAGTACTGGATGCTCTGGATTAACTTTTACAGCAGCTTGCATGTAAGTTAAAAGCTCGTCTTTATTGTAAACAATCTCCATCGCTCTACCACCTAGTACATAAGAAGGTCTAACTACTACAGGGAAACCCAGTTCGTCAGTAGCTTTAACGGCTTCATCCACTGAAGTGACAGTTGTGCCAAGAGGCTGCGCTACATAAAGTTCTTTAAGAAGCTCTTCGAATTTCTTGCGGTTCTCTGCTCTATCTATATTCTCTAAAGATGTACCTAAGATCTTAATGCCTCTGTCAGCTAGTGGCTTAGCTAGATTGATAGCTGTTTGCCCGCCGAACTGCACAATAACTCCAATAGGATTTTCTTTTTCAATAACATTCATCACGTCTTCTATAAAGAGCGGCTCGAAATATAACCTGTCTGAAATACTAAAGTCTGTAGAAACTGTCTCAGGGTTGTTGTTTATAATTACAGCCTCGTAACCTGCTTCTTGAATGGCTCTTACTGCATGAACAGTCGCGTAATCAAACTCAATACCCTGACCAATACGAATAGGACCTGAGCCCAGTACTAGCACTTTCTCTTTAAGAGATTTGGTGACCTCGTCTTCATCCTCATAAGTTGAGTAGTAGTAAGGGGTAGCAGCTTCAAATTCAGCAGCACAAGTATCTACCATCTTAAAAGTAGGGACTATGTGGTTCTGTAGTCTAAACTCTCTAACTTTCTCTTCGGTAAATTCTTCTTTGCCACTATCTTTCTTAAGTGCCGCAATAATATAGTCAGTGAAACCTGCTCTTTTAGCATCATATAGAAGCTCAGGACTTAGAGGTTCTTCTTTGATTTGCTGCTCCATATTAATTATGTTTTGTAGTTTGTTTAAAAACCATTTGTCTATTTGCGACCAGGCATGAATTTCATCTATTGTAATTCCACGACGAAGAGCATCAGCAACTAAGAAAATTCTCTCATCATCAGCTCGTCTGATTCTTTCTTCAAGCTCATAATTATCGATTTTATCTGAGCCAGGAAGCGCTAGGTGCACTAAATCTATCTCAAGTGAGCGAACAGCTTTTAAAATAGACTCTTCAAAAGTCCTGCCAATAGCCATGACCTCTCCAGTCGCTTTCATCTGTGTTCCCAGTCTACGATTAGCTTTAACAAATTTATCAAAAGGCCATCTAGGGATTTTAGAAACTATGTAGTCTAGAGCCGGCTCGAAACTCGCATACGATTTTTTTGTAACGGGGTTTTGTAGTTCATCAAGCGTGTAACCAATAGCAATCTTTGCTGCCATCTTCGCTATCGGGTAACCAGTGGCTTTAGACGCTAGAGCACTAGATCTACTAACACGAGGGTTTACTTCAATTACGTAATATTTAAAACTATGCGGGTCAAGCGCGTATTGTACATTACAGCCACCTTCTATTCCTAGCTCACGAATGATTTTAAGAGAAGAAGATCTCAGCATTTGGTATTCTTGATCAGCTAAAGTTTGGCTGGGAGCTACTACAATACTATCTCCAGTGTGCACGCCAACTGGATCGAAGTTTTCCATATTACAAACAACAATGCAGTTATCGTTTTTATCGCGCATTACTTCGTATTCTATTTCTTTAAAACCTGCGATGCTGCGCTCTACAAGACACTGATTGATGGGGCTTTGCTTAAGACCCGAAGTCAGTACTTCTTTTAACTCTTCTTCATTACTAGCAATTCCACCACCAGAACCACCAAGTGTGTAAGCTGGTCTAACAATAAGTGGGTAGCCTATTTCGCTCGCAAAAACTAAAGCTTCTTCTATCTCGTTTACAATAACGCTTTCAGGAATTGGCTCAGCAATTTCATGCATGAGTGATCTGAACTCTTCTCTATCTTCAGCTTTTATAATACTTCTAAGTTTTGTACCTAGAAGTTCTACGCCTTCTTCAGCAAGAACCCCACTTTCAGCTAACTCTTTAGCTAGGTTTAGTCCAGTTTGACCGCCAAGAGATGCTAGTAAACCATCAGGTCTTTCTTTTAGAATAATTTTTTTAACATACTCAGCAGTTAGAGGTTCTATGTAAACTTTGTCTGCCATCTCCTGATCAGTCATGATCGTAGCTGGGTTGCTGTTAATTAAAACTGTTTCGATGCCTTCTTCATTTAAAGCTTCTAAAGCTTGGGTTCCTGCATAATCAAATTCTGCAGCTTGCCCTATTACAATGGGTCCGGATCCTATTACTAGAACTTTTTTTAGTTCGTTTCTTTTAGGCATTTTATTGATTTTCCTTTATAGATTCTATCTTATAGGCGCAAGAAATACACATTAACTTCTAAAAGATAGATGAAACATGTATTAAACCTCCTTAACACAGTTGATAAGCTCAATTCGCTAAACTTAGCTTTGAGGACAATTAGGGAGAGATTGATGAATAAGAATAATGTAGCGGCTTACAATACTTTTGTGAGGATTTTGGCTTTAGGGCAGCCCTTATTTGCTGAGGTAGACACGATTGATACTTTTAAGGGGCAGCCTGATTTTGTAAAAATTAATAGTTCAGTTAAGCCTATTTTTATTAGAGCATATCATAATGGTGTTGTTACTTTAGGCAAAACCGAAAATGATGAAGCTAAAAAAATTGGCACAATTGATCAATTAAGATCACTTCATCAAGAAGATCCTGAGCGTGCAGCAAGTATCTTTTCTGTATTTATTGAGGATGAAAAGAAAGAACCTGGACTTGCTATTTTGCTTGCCGGTTTAAGAAATCTGGAGGATGATCCAAAGAAATCTGAAAAAGAACTTTCTATGTTTCTTATGAGCCAAGGTTTACCCTCTGATGTTGCTAGGCAGTTTGAAGAGCGTTTTGGTTTAGATAAAGCTATTGAGTTATATGAAAAGCTCCTTGATGGTAACGGGTCGCATCCGAGGAAGAGTTATTTTGCTAAACGTTTGCTTGCAATTTACCGTGAGCAAGAAGATTTTGACAAGATTCAAAGAATGTCAGCTAGGCTCAATTCTGATGAGTATAAAGATCCAAGAGGTATTTATGGCTTAACAGCAAGATATGAAAAAGAGGGTAAAAGGACTGAATTAAAGGCTCTGCTTAAAAAGTTAGTGAATGCTAGCCCATTGCCAGAGTTTTACTATGCAGCATTTGACCTTGCAAAATTAGCTCGCTTACAGTTTGAGGATGCTGAGATTGGGGATTTGAAAGGAACCTTAATCAAGCTTTTCCAGGTACCTTTCCACTCTGACTGTGCATTTGAAGGTAAAGATAGCAATTTAAGTAATATAGATGAAATGGCAAAAGAAGCTTTTGGTTTAGAAGGAGCCATAAAGTTTTTTGAAGATTCAAAAGAAGAGATTCTAAGTATAACTAAAAACCCAGAATATAAAATGAAGAAAGAGTATTTAGCTACTGCTGTTGATTTCAGAATAGGTTATTTCCATTATCTTAACGGCGATAAGGAAAAAGCTATTGAAATTTTCTTTAAGATGGCTAAGGCTGATGAAATTAAGCGTGAAAACTATTTGGATTATTTAGAAGCTATTACTGAAACTGACCAAGAGCGTTTTAAGGTGCTGGCTAAATTGTACAAAGGTAAATATCCTGATGCTTTGGTGGAGTCGCTTGAGATTTTGGCTAAAAATGGTAAGCAGGATTATGCCTTTAAGTTTTTGAAAAATCTATACTTAAAGAGATGTGAGAGTAGCGACTCATCTGAAAATATAATGGAAGTAGCTAAAATGCTTGTTGAAGAGCTTGAGAAAAAGGAAGAAGCTTATGATTTACTATCTTTCTATTCAGAGCGTTTTAAACTTCATTTCTCTGGAGCTCTTGAAACTATTAAGTACTTAAAAATGCAAGCAAAGCTATCGAAAGATCTAGGCAAGAATGCTGAAGCTGAAAAGATTTTATCAGAGCTTTCTGACTCCTTGGTCCAACTTTACAGCGGCATGAGGTATAAAAGTTCTAAATTCACGAATAGGCTTGTCTGTAGATCTGTACTTAGGGTTGAAATAATTAAGTTGGCTATAGAGAGAGGTAAATATGAAGAAGCGGTCAATTTCATTCATGGAGTTCTGTCAGATTCTGAAAAACTATGTCCTGAGAACGCAAGTCTGGTAAAAACTTTGGCTAGCTTGTATAAGAAACTTGGCAGAACAAAGTATGCGGAAAAGACACTAGAGCTCTTGCGTGCAAGTTACCATCCTGAAATCAGAGACAAAAAGATTGCGAAGCTTGAAGATTTAACAAAGCAAATAGAGGCTTAAGCTAAAACTTCTTCTTTAGGCTTGGCCCTAACTATATTGTCAAAAAACTTTTCAAAAAGTGAGCCTGTGTCTCTCGGTCCAGGCATAGCTTCTGGGTGAAACTGCACTGAGAAAGCGTTGTGGCGTTTGTGTTTTAATCCTTCGACTGAATCATCATTTACATTTACAAAACTAGCTTCAAGCTCAGTGTCTTTAAGTGATTCATCATCAACTGTGTAGCCATGATTCTGTGATGATATGTAGACTTTATTTGTTTCTAGATCTTTAACAGGATGATTACAGCCTCTATGCCCAAATTTCATTTTGCTAGTATTGGCGCCATTAGCTAGAGCAAAAAGCTGGTGACCAAGGCAAATACCAAACAATGGATAATTAACTTGCACAGAGCGAATCAGCTCTAAAGCATGCTCTACATCTTTAGGATCACCAGGACCATTAGAGAGAAGCACGCCATCAGGATTTATTTGTTTAATTTCTTTGTAGCTTACATTGTGCGGGACGACAGTAACATCGCAGCCATAATTAATTAGAGCTCTTAAGATTCCTTGCTTGTAACCATAGTCAACAAGCACTATACGGTGACCACTACCCGGACATCTAAATGTGCTTTTAGTAGAAACTATTTCTACTTGATTAGTCATAAGCTCGTTGCGTAATTTATCTTTAGCTAGTTTATTTAGCTCTGAGCTAGAGGTTATTAGATTTTTAGATCTTGTAATATCAACACCTGGTTCAAAATCACCAGCTTCATTGAAAATACCTGGAGTGAAAACTCTATTTTTAGTAAATAGGCTAGCGTTGCCCTCTGTATTTTCTTCTGTCTTAGAGCTGGTTTCAATTATGCCTGGAACGATAATAGCTTTCATGCTTCCATGATCTCTAATAATTTTTGTAAGCTTGCGTGTGTCAATTCCTGAGATTCCTGGAATTCCAAATTCTTTTAGTAGATCATCAAGAGTTCGTTGGCTTCGCCAGTTACTTGGCTGCTCGCAATATTCTCTGACTACAAAACCATGCACAAAAGGTCTAAGTGATTCAAAGTCTTCCTGGTTAATCCCATAGTTTCCGATTAAAGGATAAGTCATGGTGATGATTTGACCGCAGTAAGAAGGATCGCTAAGTATCTCTTGGTAGCCAGTCATCCCAGTGTTAAAAACAATCTCACCAAAGCTTTCTTTGCTTGCGCCAAAGGCATCACCAATAAATTCTGTCCCATCTTCTAGAATGAGCTTTGCTTTTAGTTTTTGTTTTTTTTCGTTCACGCTTTCCTTCTCTTTTCTCTTTTTGGCACCGGTGTGACATTTATGTGCATATAGCCCTTTCTAAAACAGCCATTCTGATAGCCACTCCGTTTGCAACTTGTTTGTAGATAAGTGATTTTTCACCTTCTACTAAAGTTTCATCAATTTCTATGCCTCTATTGAAAGGAGCTGGGTGCATAATCATTGCAGATGGCTTCATCATCTTAGATCTTCTTTTTGATAAGCCGTAATTTTCTAAATAATTTTCTTTAAACTCACTACTATCTTTAGTCCAACCAACTTTGGCGTACCTGTCAGCATGCCTTTCTAATTGGACGCGAAGCATCATCACCACGTCAGCTTCTTTAACTGCTTCGTCCACTGAAACTATCTTTGCGTTATTTTCTAGGTCTTCAAGATTTGGCATGAAATTTTCTGGTCCGCTAAAAAGTACTTCAGCACCAAGTTTCTTCAGTGCGTACATATTTGAGCGAGCTACTCTGCTGTGTAAAATATCACCAATAATCGCTACTTTAAGACCTTCGATCTTTCCGTATTCTTGTTTGATGGTTAGAAGATCTAGTAAACACTGAGTTGGGTGTTCATGGGTGCCATCGCCAGCATTTATAATTGCAAGATTTACTTTAGGAGCAATTTCTTGAAGCACATGACCATCTGGGTGTCTAATGATTACAAGATCAGTGCCCATTGCTTCCAAAGTTTTTACTGTGTCATAAAGAGTTTCACCTTTTTGGGTGCTTGAACTGCCAGGCTGGAAGTTCAAAACATGCGAGCCTAATTTTTTAGCTGCCACTTCAAAAGAAAACCTAGTACGAGTGCTAGGTTCAAAAAATAAATTGCATATAACTGAGTTTTCTAAAGGTTGTTTGCTTATGCCTTTAACGTTTTGGAGGCTTGATACTTGAGACCAATATTCCCCTCTTTCTAATAATTTAAAAATTTCTTCCTTGCTCAGGTCTTTAATACCCAAGAGATGCTTTCTAGACGTAGTCTGAGTTAAGCTCATCTTTAGCCTAATGTATTATAGCTCTATCTTGTAGAGATATTCAAGTTTAAATTTAAAAGATGGATGGATTGCTTCGCTGCGATCGCAATGACGTTAAAAGCAAAAAAAGAGCAGCTTTGCCAGCTGCCCTTTTATAGTAAGTTAATTCATTTGAATTACTCAGTAGGAGATGCGATGTCCTTAAGAGAAAGACTAATACGTCTCTCGTAAGGTGAGAATCTCTTAATAAGAACCTCAATCTCATCATCAACTTTAAGGTATTTGTCTGGAGTAGGATCGTCATCGTCATTAGTGATTTCACTAACTGGAAGAAGAGCTTCAACGCCGGGGTAAATCTCAACGAAAGCACCAAATACTTGAAGCTTAGAAACTTTACCTTTAACAATTTGACCTTCAGCAAATTTATCTTCGATTTCAGTCCAAGGGTCTGGCTGAAGTCTCTTAAGAGAAAGACTGATGCGGTGTGCTTCTTTATCAATCTTAAGAACTTTAATAGATAGCTTTTCACCAACCTCAAGAACTTCTTTAGGGTGATTAATACGCTGCCAAGAAAGCTCAGAGATTGGAAGTAATCCATCAACACCGCCGATGTCAATGAAAGCACCAAATTCAGCAACTCTTACAACTTCTCCACTTACTACCTGACCAATTTCAAGATTAGCTAGAGTTTCTTCTCTTTGCTCAGCCTTTTCATCAGTGATTGCAAGTTTTTGAGAAAGAATAAGTTTGTTACGTCTCTTGTCCATTTCAAGAATTTTGAATGGAATAACTGAACCTTTAGGACAGCTATCATTCTTAACTCTAAGTTGACTAGCAGGTATGAAGCCACGTACGCCGTAAGCTTCAACTACAAGTCCACCTTTAACGATGCTAACTACTTCGCCTTCAATAGCTTCGTTCTTATCTTTTACTTCTTCAAGTTTCACCCAGCCTCTAGCTAGTGCAACTCGTTTGTAAGAAACGATTAGCGGTTTGTTTTCAGCTTCTTCTTTAAGAATGAATAGTTCATATTCCTTCCCAAGCTCAATTACATCCTCTGCTTTTTTATCGCTCTCTTTTGCTACGATCTCTCTAAAAGGTAAGAAAGCTTCAGACTTAGCAGCTATATCAATTAGCGCTCCGTCTTTTTCTATTTGAAGCACAATACCTTTAATGATTTGACCGGCTTCAAGTTTATCCTTCTCTGTGCAGTCTCCAAGTAATTTCTCGAATTCAGCACTTAGATCGATTGTGTTTTGTGTTGTCATTTATTTCTATGTTCCTTGATTGTTTCGGGAATCACCCGTTCAGCCAAAACAGAATAAATTCTGAGCTTCGACGGCTGTTTGCTCACTTTACTAGTTTGAAAAAATTCTCAACTAGAAAAATGGAGCGGAAGACGAGATTCGAACTCGCGACCCTTTCCTTGGCAAGGAAATGCTCTACCACTGAGCCACTTCCGCGTGTACAGTCCATAATATTAGCAAAAATCACAGCAAATTCAGTAAATAAAGATTAAGAAATAATGGACCGAGTCCGTTTTGGCTAATTTATTGACAGGGTCCGCTATTCGCGGTCTATTACTGGTTCTTTAATAGGTCTTGCTCTTTTAGGTCTGATAAGTAGCGTCTGCCATTTTTCACAGCACCTAATAGTTCAACTAAATTCTGGTCTACATGATTTAAAAGTTCTTCAGCATAGTTTTCAGCATCTTCTTTAATTCTTCTAGATTCGTCTAATGCTTTTTGATGAAGTTCACGAGCTTGCTCTAATGATCTTCTGCGTATTTCTTCGATTTCTTCAAAGACTTCTTTTTTTATTCTTTTAGCTTCATCTTCAACCATTGCTTTAAGTTTGTCTTCATCAAGAATGCGCTTTGCCTCTTCACGAGAGCTTCCTAGTAGGCGCTCACATTCTTCTTGAGTTCTTTTCATTAATTCGTCAGCTGTTTTTTTTGTAGTATCTTCAAGCTCTTTTTGTTTTTTAGTAAGTTCTTCTGCTTGTTTAATTTCTTCGGGGATTGCAGCATAAAGCGTTTCAAGCATATGCATCAAATGCTCAGTGTCTAAAACTTTTTTATTAAGAACAGGCAGAACTTGAGCCTTCTCTACAAATTCTCCGATTTCATCAATTTTTTTATAAATGCTCAACTGCGTTTCTCCCTTAAATAATTAGCGACGTTCCTAGGAACAAGATTATCAATATCTCCCCCTAATTTTAACAACTCCCAGACCCTACTGGCTCTAATAAAAGAATATTCTGGGCTTGTCATTAAAAATACAGTTTCCATACCTTTAGATAAGAAATTGTTAATCTGAGCCATCTCAAGTTCGTATTCAAAATCTGAAGCTCCGCGAATCCCACGAACAATCACATCACATTTATTATCAGCTGCATACTTCACTGTTAAAGCATCATGAGAATTGACTTCTACATTTTTCATACCGTAAGTTGCTTCTTTTATAAGTTTGATTCTTTCTTTTAAAGAAAGCTTGCGATCTTTGTCACTGTAAGCAGAGACTAGTATTTCAACTGAACCAAAAATTTCTGTTGCACGTTTAATGATATCTAGGTGCCCTAGAGTTAATGGATCGAAGCTACCTGGATAAAGTGCTTTCATAACTAAGCATCATTGTACTAGAGCTTGCTTTTTTTAGATTTATTTCTATGAACTTGTTAATATAGTCTAGGGTATCGAAGAAAGATTCATTAACTTAATAAAGAAGACTATAGGCGCTCAGGCGGCTAAATTTATCGATGATGATTGCGCGGTGGTTAAGCATGGTGATAAAACACTTCTTTATAGTTTAGATAATCTTATAGAAGACACTCACTTCACTAGTGATTTATTCTCGCCTTATGACATTGGATGGAAATCTGCTGCTGCAAATATTTCTGATATTTGTGCGATGGGCGGCAAACCTTTATATATGATGCTCGGGCTTGGGCTTCCAGCTGCTGTGAGTGAAGACTGGATAGAAAGTTTTTATAAAGGACTAAATGACTGTTCTCAAAAACATGGCGGGGCAATAGTTATTGGTGGTGATCTTTGTAAGGCAGATAAAATTTCTATTTCAGTAGCGATTATAGGCGAAGCAAATCCTGCTGGAGTCTTGCTCAGGTCGGGGGCTAAGCCTGGCTACAAACTTTGCGTGACTGGAAAGTTTGGTAATGCAAAGAGCTTTTTGGATAAATACCTGGCGAAAAATGGATCACCTCAAAATGAAGCGATAGATTTTTCAGAGCAAGCTATAGGCTTAGACCTTGAAAACCGTAATCTCTTTTTAAGACCAGAGCCAAGATATAAGGAAGCTCAAGCTATTTGGGAGAAAGTGAAGGATGGGGCACTTATAGATTCTAGTGATGGTCTGGCTGTTTCAATGCTCGAGATTGCTGAGCAAAGTGGACTTAAGCTCGTTTATGACTCTCATAAGTTGCCCAGAGATAATGAAATAGATCTAGATAATGCTCTCTTTGGTGGTGAAGAATACGAATTAGTGGGCTGCTTTCCTGAAATCCCAGATGGCTTTTGTCAAATTGGTCATACAGAAGCTGGAAATGGCGTAATAGAAGCTAATACGGGCGAATTGTTAACAAAAAGTAAATGCTATAAGCATTTTGAAGATGAGTGATATTTAAGCAATAGAGTACAGACTAATCGTATAATTAAATTGGTAATTACACCAAGGTTGAAATATGGCTCTAGCTACTGCTACACCTACATTTTCAGAGATGAGTAATACGAGGCCGGCGCCTCTGGGCTCTCCTGCTTCGAAGGCCTACGAAGCCGTTCAAAATAACAATCAAAATAGTTCTAACCAAGATGCTCCTCTAAATGAAAAAAAAGAGGAGCATTCTTTTTCTTTTGGGGTTTATGCTGATGCTGTGAAATCTCTCTGGAAGATACTTTCCGGAGCCATGGTAACTGAGGTTTTACGTGGAATTTTAAAGACTGATGATAAGTTCTCGTTAGCAAAAATTATTGATAAATCATTTCGCGTAGATTTTATTTCTAGATTTGTTGGTGATTTCGGTGGAGCCTTAATGGTTAGGATTTTAAATGGTAAGACAAAGTTCCTTGGCATGACAATCCCTAAGGTGCACACAGCAATTTCTTCTCAACTCTTTACAAATCTTTGGGTGAAATTTTGGCGTACGATGTCAAGTTCAGATAATCTAAATAAATTATCAGCAGATAATAATGACAACGAAGTTGCTAAGAAAAATATTGAGAAATTCCAGAATAAAACTTGGCATAAGATTCTTACCAGCATGAATGGCTTCTATAAAAATAAACTTGCACCAAACATTACTCTATTCTTCTCTAAGATTTTTGGAATTAAGCCTGGTGAGAAAAACGCTGATGGTAAAACTGCTGATCCTAGTATCAATTGGATGCATTTTGGATCTGTTGCAGCTGCAGCTGGCTTAGGGACTTGGTTCTTGCCTGGTGACACTCAGATATTTGGTTTTGAAGATGTTCATAAAAGTAAAGATGCAAAATCTACTTTCTTAAATTCACTTTTAACTTGGGGTTTAACATCACTTGTTAGATTGGAGAATTATATCTTCAATAACGCCGTTACTTTACAACCTAAGGGTTATGGTTTCGATGCTTGTAAGAAAATTGCAGTTCGCGAAAAAGGATTTATACCGATGGCGCAATATGCTTGCGATACTGTTGCTGCCGTTCTTTCTAAATCGACCAGTATGAATGGAGCTTTCTTATCATCTATTTTAAGGTTACCAATTGAAATTGCGACTACTTTCTTGACAGCTAGTTTAGTGGGTGTGTCTAAAACAAATAGGGTACAAGATCATTGGGTGCTTCTTGCTGACAAGCTTATCAAGCCAATAGCGAAGAAGGTTGAGTGGATAGTTTCACCAGTCTTTGGTTTAGTGAGAGCTTTAATTTACACGCCAATCTTTGGCTTCTTTGATCCTGCTGATGAAGGAGATAGTATCCCTTATGAAGAAGATAAAACACAGCTTTCTAAAGAAAAAGAAGAAGCTCTTTATAAGCGTATAGGTCATAGAAGTAAATTTAGATTATTTCTTAAGTCAGTCTTGTTTGACTGGTGGGCTAAAGATGTAGGAACTGCTCTGAAGCTAAGTATGAATGGTGGTACTAAGTCTAAGAAAGCTGCTCCGCCTGCTGCTGGCAAGGTTAAACAGGGCGTGGACGAAAAAAAGGGAGCCCTTAAGGCTCCCGAGTCAAAGCTTAATGCCTCTAAGTAAATGGGTCTAGTTAGCAAAGCTTCTGCCAACATTTCTTTTTGCTTCAGTCGCTGAAGTACGAGAATTAGTAGGGCTAGAAGTTCTAGACACTTGGCTAGAGGGAGCTTTAATAGCAGCATTACGTGCTTTAGCTTGATTGCTTCTTGCATTCATAAAAGCTGCTGGATATAGAAGTAATGAGATCATTCTTTCTCTCCTCTTTGGTAAGTGAATAAAACGGCGACCAAGAGCTTTTGCTCAAATTTGTTTTATTCTTTCTAGGTTAAGTTGGTTTTGATTCGGTTTCTTCGAATTCAGGTCTAGTCTTATGCATCAAGTTTCTTTCGCCTGAGAAAATCAACTTGGAAAAAATCCTTTCGGATTTGATGTTGGTCCTTTCGGACACATGCAATGCTTCCTTGCTTTGTTCTATTAACATTATCACTATGCCAGCTACTTGGCTACCCGTATTTCTATATATTTCCTATATTATTTATTTTTTGTTTATAATTCAATGAGTTTTCTTTCATTTATTTTTTTAACTTGTTGATAGTAAAGGAATCTCAGTGATGTGTAATTGTAAATTGGTTTTCGTTTCTTATTTTGAATTAATATTAGACCGTGTGAAAAATAATCGTATTAACTATTTTGGAAGCGGTATTTATTTGAGGAGTGATAGCCTTGCGTGATTTTTTTAGCTTTATTTCCTTCACTTGAATAAAGCAAAGCGGGCACCGAAAGTGAATACCGCTTCCGAAACCAAGTACTAAGCATTATTTTAGTTATACTGTTAACCAGTGATTAAAACAGTTGTACTAGCGGCAGGCAAAGGCACTCGCCTTAAATCAAAAACACCAAAGGTCTTGCACAGAGTCTTTGATAAGCCGGTTTTGTATTGGGTGCTTGATGCGCTTGCTGAAATTCCACAAGATGAAATTATAGTTGTTAGTGGTTATAAATCTGATGACGTTGAAGCTTTTCTTCACGCTTATCCTGTAACTATGGCTAAGCAAGAATCTCAGTTGGGGACAGGTGATGCACTCAAGAGTGCGGCGGCGGCAATTGGTGATGATTTTGAAGGAACGGTTTTAGTAATTAACGGTGATTGTCCTTTAATAAAAGCAGAAACTATAAACTCACTTTTAGATCAACATAAAAAATCTAGAGCTGAAGTGACTTTGCTTACTTGTAGTGTTTGGAATCCTGGTTCTATGGGGCGCATTGTTAGGCGCAACGATAATATTATTGCAATTCAAGAAGCGAAAGATTGCTCAGAAGCTGAGTCAGCAATTAACGAAGTTAATGCTGGCGTTTATGCTTTTGATTGGCTTGCTATTAAAGATGGTTTAAAAGCACTTAGAAGTAACAACGCACAAGAAGAATATTATTTAACTGATTTAGTTGCTTGGGCTTATAGTCAAGGTTACAAAATTTCTAATTTTAAAACTGAAGATGAGCTAGAGATTTTAGGTGTTAATAATCGTAATGATTTAGCTAAAGTTGCAGCGATTAAAAATAAAAATACCATTGAAGAACTTCAAGCAAATGGAGTTACCATAATAGATCCAAGCAATACTTACATCTCTCCAGATGTAGATATCGATGCTGATACTGTAATTTATCCAGGTACTTATATCCAAAGAAGAGTTGTGATAGGTAAAGGCTGTGAGATTGGACCTAACACTTCGATTTTCGGTCCAGCTGAAATTGGAAGTGGCTCTACAGTGATTCAGTCTCATATCTTTAGAAGTAGTATTGGTGAGAACTGTTCTGTTGGACCTTTTGCGCATATTAGAGATGGTAGTGATATTACTGATAATGTAAGAATTGGAAACTTCGTTGAAGTGAAAAATTGTGAGATTGGTGATGGCACTGCTGCAGCGCACCTTAGCTATCTTGGTGATAGTCAAATAAAATCAAATGTAAACATTGGTGCTGGAACGATTACCGCTAATTATAATTCTCGTACTGGTGAGAAAAACCAAACAGTGATTAAGAAAGGCGCAAGTACTGGATCAAATTCTGTTTTAGTAGCTCCAGTGGAAATTGGTGAAGGCAGTATGGTAGCTGCTGGAACTGTGGTCACAAATGACGTGCCGGATCACAGCCTCGCTATAGCGCGCCCTAAGCAAGAAATAAAAGAGCTAAAAAAGAAAGCTGCAGCTAAGTAAAAAGTATATTATTATCTTAATTGAGGAAGCTCAAGTAGTTTAGCTATTTGGGTTTATGAGGAGCTTAAATGATAGATAGAAAAATTGTATTCGATTTACCAATTTCTAATTCTTTCCATGCTTTAAATGCATGGGAAAGATTTTCACAAGAATTAGCTCAAGCGCATTGGATAATAATTAATGGTCAGAAAATAAATATACGCACTAAAGAAGACAATGCTAACTATGAAGCAGGTTTAGTTAAAACGAAAGAAGAATTTTTAAATAAAGGTCACGAAGTAAGAGCCTTATTGACTAAAGTTGACAAAATGGATCGAGGGAGAGAGTTTGCTTCGAAGCCGGGTCTTATGAAAGAGACTGATCTTCGTAAATCTGCTAAAAGAAAATTCCTAACTGAAGCTTTTGCTAAACTCTCTGGTTTCACTAAATTTCTAACTGCAAAATATAAAGAGATAAGAGATCATCTGCCGGAAGAAGGATTTAGGACTATTGACTCTATAAAACAACGCATTAAGACTTTTACAGATTTTAAAACAGAAGTCTTAACGGGGATTTTGCCTATAAGAGCTCATGCTGAAGCTGGATACTTAGTTGTGGGGGCTGATAAAGCAGCCAAGCCAATTTTAGAGGGGGTTTTATTTGCTATGCTCCGCGATGTTTACCCAGAGTTTCATGATCAGCGAAGGTTCAAAGGAAGTCTGGAGGACGCGCAAAAGACTTTTGCTGAGCGCAAAGCATCAATTGGTTTTGAAAAGATGAGTAAATCTATAGGTGGAGCGGTTTTGTATTTAGCTATGGATTTGAAGGATGATTGGAATAAAATTGATCAAGATGATCGTTACAGCTCTGCTGGAAATTATTTGGAAAAATATTTTTTAAATGATAAAGGCGATGATGCAGAATCAAACTTTAGTTTGCTTACTAATAAACAAATAAAAATGCTAATAAGAGTTTTTAGAAATGATTTTACAAAAGAAGAGTTTCAAAAGATTTTCTATAGCCCGGAATTTTCAGTAAACTAAGTTGTGGATTGCTTCGGCTTTGCCTCGCAATGACGGTTTGGATTGCTTCACTACGTTCACAATGACGGTTTGGATTGCTTCACTACGTTCACAATGACGGTTTTTTTAAGACCAAACATCTAAAATATCGCCACAGAAAGCTGATTCTAGAAAACTAAATATACCGCCCCAGCCAAGTGTTTCTAAAGCTAGTTTTGATCTGCGTTTGTCTTTTAAAAGTTTGCGTGAGATTTTCTTTCTCAGTTCAAAGTAGTTAACCTTAAGGTCTTTAAGGTCACTAACAATATTAGGTAAGCTTTTTTGAAAGTTTTTTACTCTTTCTGAAAAGTCTTTTATCTGCGCATTGTTTTCCATGCGCGCAGCTAATTGTTCACCAAGATTAATAAGTAAGTTTGCCATACATAGCTACAAAGTAGGGTTCTAGGGCTATTTGATATGAATTTTGGATAATTATGCAGTAGGCGAAAGAGTCTCGTTTTGGTACTTTCTAAGGTTTGCTGCTAGAACATTGTTGTTTTTCTCTTTTAAAGAGCCAAATGCCCTGTATTCAGGCACTTCTGGGTCTGATTTCCAGAGATGAGAACTACGGTCTGGGTCAAATCGCTTGAAATAGTCATCATCAAGCTCAGACATTGGGAAATCGCGTGCTGGTGGTGGGCTTAATTTGTTATTAAAGACCCATTTGTCCCAGTCATCATTCTCATCGGAATCACGCTCAGAGCTTGTGTTTTCGAGTTTATCTTCGAATTCATTTAGCTCATTTTCGAATTCATCAAGATCAAGAAGATCCTCCTTCTCCTCGTCCTCGCCATTCTCAAAATCAGTAATTTCGCCTTCTAGATAAGGGTCTATTGAGTCCTTTACTTTTTGACGTAGATCTTTAAATTTTGATGTGAGCTTTCCATCAGTCTTTTCAGCTCTTTCAATTTCGTTTTCAAGCTCGTTATCTATTGATTCTATTGCCATTTATCTGTCCTTACTTATTTGAACATTTACTATTTTAGAATAAGTAATACCTGTTTGTCAAGCTCTTTTTTACTAATTTAGGTCTATTTTCTGGTCTATCTAGTCTAATTCCACCTGAATTCCTAAAAAATTCTGGAAGACTCGGCTTTTTTCAGGTCTCTTTATATGAACTATATTATAATCTTCAATTGCAAGTCAAGGATTTTAGGTAATGTTACCCATAATTTATGACAAGCCGTTCGTTTTTCGGGATGTGGCTCAGTTTGGTAGAGCGCTTCGCTTGGGACGAAGAGGTCCCAGGTTCAAATCCTGGTATCCCGACCATTAACGAAAAAAAAGGACCCCCAAGGGTCCTTTTTTATTGAAAAATTTTATTTAGAAAATTAGACTTCTTGATTCCAATTTAGAGCACCTTTACGCCATGCGTAAGCAAGACCCACAAAAAGAATTCCAACAAATACAAATGTCTCAGCGATGATAAAGCCTCTAGTCCCCGCCTCAAGCGTGTTGTAAAGGTTTGCCCAAGGCATTAAGAATACAAACTCAACATCAAAAATAATAAATAGAATAGCGAACAAGTAGTATTTAATATCGAACTGAACTCTACTCTCCATTTCAATTGGCATACCGCACTCGTAGACTTCGTTTTTCACGCCACCAGGATTACTGATTCCAAAAACTTTTTGAAGAAATAAACTGAGTGCAAGCAGAATCACACCATTAACCAGTGCAAGAGCTACTATTAAACCTATTTGACCTGCTGCCATACAAATAGATTATATATTAAAAATATCTACTATGCATAAAAGCTTCTGTGCCTTTAGTTGATTTTTCTAGCTTGCTTCACCTTCGCTTCGCAATGACAAGCTTGTGCTTCGCAATGACAAGCTTGTGCTTCGCAATGTCAATATTCGCTACCAACCGTATTTGGAATAAATTGATAATACCTTATTCCTTTTTACTTTACCTTCTAGGATAGTTTCTTTATTTGCTTCACTGACCTTGCTGATATTTCCAAGAGGGCTTATTTTTGCTGAGTAGCCTGAATTGCTTGCAAGCAAGATTGCTTTTTTGTTTTCAATAGCTCTAAAAACTGAAGCTGCTAAAAATTGTTTTTTAATAAGATCACTTCGAAACCAAGAAAGATCACTAACATTAATAATAAGCTCAGCTCCAGAAATCACCTGCTCTCTTATAAGATTTGGAAAGAGCATCTCAAAACAAATACTAAAACCAATCTTTCCAATGCTTGTTTGAACGGCTTCTTGTTTTTGAGGGCCATCAGTGAAACCATCACCCACAACAGATTTCGCTAACTCTTTTAAAAATCTAGGTAGTAGTTTTAAAAAAGGCGTGTACTCACCAAAAGGCACTAAGTGTCTCTTGTGATAAAAATGTGAAGGATTGTCTTTTTTGTTTTCGTGTAGCTCGATGCTGTTATAAATTTTGGATTCACCTTTATGATCTTCTATAACGTAAGTGCCAAAGACCATGAGTTTTGGAGACTTAGTTCCTACTAAAGTTTCACTATCGTCTAATGTGTGCTTAGCATCTTCTTTATTTATACTAAAGCTAGTTAAGTCTCGAGAAAGAGCTCTTTTGCCGGTAGGCACAGCGCCTTCTGGCCATATTAGAAGATCTCTATTTGGCTTTAGCTGCATAGAAAGATCTTTATGCTTTTGCACTATCTTTTCGATGTCTAAGCTTTGACCTCTAATGTTTTCAGCAGAAAGATTTCCTTGGACTATCCCAAAATTTATTGATTCACCATCAGGGATCTTGGTGTTTAAGCCTGAAATGAAAATTAAAAAGCTAGTAAGAGCTAGCGTGACTATAAAAATGATATTGCTAGTGTGCTTTTCTAAGCTGCCTATGCTTGATTCAGGAAGATTTAATTCTTTCATCTTGAAGATCTCTTCTTTATTTAGATCAATCATATTTGCAAAGAATAAATTAACGAAAACAATAATAAACTCAACACCAATTGCTCCTATCTTATTTGCGATTTGGATAAAAGCTAAATTTTCAAACTGGCTATAAGCTAGCAGGTTGATTGGGATAGCCATTATATTTAATAGAGGAACGCTAGTTGCTATTTTGTGGTGGATGATTACCCAAATGAAAGCTATTAAAATTGAATTTAAAATGTTTTGTTGGTTAGCACTAAATCTAAAGATTAGTTTTGCAAGAAATGCAAAAGCTACTATAAGGATGCTGTGATAAAGACTCGGCATTATCCAAGCTGCAAAAGCTATAAAGAAGCTCTCAAGCTGGGAGTAGCCCTGCCAAGTTAAAGGGTGGATGGTAAGAAGCCAAGTGAAACTTACTAGGTTATAAATAATTGCAAAGGTGAAAGACTCTCTTGCTAAGCCCCAATGTGAATTTGAGCTTTTTATTAATAAAAGAAGTGGCACTAAACCAATCCATGCTGTAAATGAATAGCCCAGAAAAGCTAGTGATGTGGAAAGCAGCGCGCCACCTAGAAGTGCAACTATTACTCTGCAAATTGAGGAGTCAAAGATATGAGCAATTTTTGGGTTTTTTAGTTTTTGCATTTGGGGTGCTGTAGATACTAGTTTGCTTAAAGAACAAGTCTATCTTAGCAAAAAAAGGAAATGGTGTAATAATGACTTATTAAAGGGGATTCTTTGTCAGAAGCTGATTTTAAAATTTTAGGAATTGATCCAGGAAACGCTAGACTTGGCTACGCCTTGATTGGTGCTGACACTAGTTTACTAAGTTGCGGAGTTATTGAAACGAGTAAAGATTTAGAAGAAGCCAAGAGACTTGCAGAAATTAGAAAAGATTTAATGGCATTGATTGAGGATTTTGATCCTGATGTTGTTTCTGTAGAAAAGCTTTTTTTCTTTAAAAATTTAAAGACCATAATTCCTGTAGCACAAGCAAGAGGTGTGATTCTTGAGGTGGCTGGCTCAAAGGGAATAGCGGTCTATGAGTACACACCTTTGCAGGTCAAACAGATTTTAACTGGGCATGGAAGAGCTGAAAAATCTTTGGTTGCAGAATTAGTAAAAAAAGAATTTAAGATCGAAGAAGATATAAAACCTGATGATGCAGTTGATGCAATAGCTATTGCATATAGCTATTTGCGGTCCGATCATATGATGAGAGATTTAGCGGTTAAGTAATAATTTAAACAATTGGAGTTAGGTCTAAAGTTTTAGTTTTTACTGTAAATTTATGACCTTCAATTTCCATGTCAAATTTATCTAAACCCTTGTGGATTGCAGTATTGCGAAGATGAAGAACATGATTCATTTGCTCAGAATTCAATTCTAGATCGTCTACATTTAAAGTTTCATTTTTTTCTAATTTAGATTCTAATATTCCTTTGAATTTAGAGCTGGCAGATGCAAGCCATCTTCCGTACTCGCTGGAATCCTTAGATTTGTAAGCATCAATTGCTTTGCCTGCGAGGTATTTCGTGCCTGATTCAGCTAGCTCTCCAGCTAATATGCCTAAAAGATTCATAGTCTTATCCTTATTTGTTCTCTAGTACTGTTTTGATAGCAGCGAGCTGCTCGTTTAAAAGCACAAAATTATCATTTACTGAATTCTTTAAATCATCTAGTGAGCCAGTCTGCCTTAGGGTTTGCTCTACTTGTGTAAGAATTGCTTGTTGCTGTGCTATGTCTTTGGTGTCAATTGGGTCAAAAGGGCTTTGGTTTTGTAGTTGTGATAAGAAAATATCAAGAAACATCTGACTGTCAAACTCGTTACTGTTTGATGCATTGGCATTTGTTGCGTTTACTGTTTGCTCTATGAATGAATCGTCGATTATTCCTGTTAATTCCATTTTTCTACCTTTCCTGTTTATAACCTAGTCTAATATGCCATTTGCCATGTTTTCAAAACTAGTCCATTCGGATGAATCTCGTCTATTGGCGTCTCTGAACCGGTTGTGGCTCTTTTGCCTTTGCTCTTCTTTGGCGTCGTTATGAGAATTTCCTTGCTGCCTAGAGTCTGGACGACTATCATTCTCACTTTTTGTGAGCTCAATATCTCTTAACTCTAAGCCACGGCTTTTTATACTTGAGCTTAGATTAGAAAGTTCTCTTTGCATAATCTTTAGAGCGTTATCGTTATCAACAACAATTTTAATAGTGAGCTCATTATTCACTCGATTAATTTTTATTCTTACTGCACCAAGCTCTGCTGGTTTTAATTTAATCTCAAGCTCTTCTGTGCTTTTGGACTTGAGGCTTTGAGCTTTATCGTTTACCCTTGCTAGTAAATCTCTAATACTTAAGTTTTCATTTTTTGGATTGATCTCACTTAAGTTTTGATTAGCACCTTGCCTAAAAAGATTAAGCTTTGGCTGCGGTGTGTTTAAGTCTATGCTTGAAATAAAAAGTTCATTTTCAGCTTTAATAGTCTTTTCAATTTTCACTGAACGGTCTTCAAGTTTAGAAGATTCTATAAAGAGCTTAGAAATTTTGGTCTCCAAATCTATTCTTTCTAAAAGCTTTCCAGCATTAAGTTGTTCTTGTGATTGATTTGCTCTATAACTTATCTTTTCAGCTTCCTTTGCTAGTTCTTTGACTGTTTGGATAGTTTTTACTAGCTCTTTTGAAATTTCATTTATGGAATTTTTATCATTAGTCTTAGCTTTAGATAAAAGATCTTTTAAATCTTGGATCTCAGAGCTAAGTTCTGTTTTAAGACTTTCAATATTTTTCACTTCAATAGTCTCTATAGTTTTTACTTCTGCACTTTCAATATTTTTTACTAATTTTAGAATCTCTTCAATATCTATTTCAATATCAGTTAGGCTTTCGTCGAGCTCAAAAAGAAGCTCTCTATCAGCGCCTTCAAATTCTGCTACCTCAATGTTTAAATTACTCAAATCTATTCCTTTAATAGCTTGAAGGGTTTCTTCAACTTGCTGAGGACTTGCTTTCAAAAGATTTTTTGCAACTTCTTCTAATCTAATTGCTAAAGCTTCAAGCGATTCAATTAAGTTTGATTTTTCTATAATCTCATCACTGTTTTCAAGGTCTAAGATTTCAGTGCTTAATTTTTCAATTTCATTTTCGATTTCTTTTTGTACCTCTTTTATAACTAGCTCTGGTTCTAACTCTTCACTATTGTCTTCAACTCTATTTAGATCAACTAATTGATCATCTAAAATCCCTAAAAACTCAGTACTCTCTTCTTTTGATTCTGTTTCCAGCTGTACATCCTCTGATGCACTCCCTAATAACAAGTTGTTTAAATTTATTGCGTCCATATCTTCCTATGATTTGATCCCAAATCTGCTATTTACTAGGTCATCTATCTGTTTCATTTCCCAGTCTAAGTACTCTTTTTGGTATAGCTGCTTTTCCTTATCTTTTAGCTTTTCTATACTGCGTTCATCTTTACTAGCTGAAATTAATTTATTGCGCTCAAATTCTAGAGCCTTGTTTCTTTTCGCGAGCCTCACCTTTTCAAGCGTTTTTTCTTTATCAATCATTCTTTTATAAGTATCATTTGCTTGATATTCAACAAGCGAAAAACCAGTCTTCGCTCTAACTACGATTTGATTTTGAACAGCTTCTCGCTTGGCGTCTAATTCGTTTAGGTAATCTTGAGTTTCGTTAACTGCGTTTTGTGCTTTAGCAACCATTCCAAGCTGAATGTCTTTTAGGACCTTTCTATATTTAAGGGTTGAATCAAGTTTGAATTTAAATTTCTTCATAAGTTGGTTGGCTCTATGGAGATATGCCTAAATCATTGCTTTTTCAGCTGATCTGTTTGTACTAATTTATAAAAAATTAAGCCATCTAAATGCCCTAAAATATGGTATTTTGGTTAGGCGGATCAGGCATAAGAGATGTTTAGATCTGCTAGAACTCTAGAGTTCTAGGCTCACTGTCCTGAGTAGCTCAGTGGTAGAGCAATCGGCTGTTAACCGATTGGCCGTTGGTTCGAGTCCAACCTCAGGAGCCATTTAAAAAAGAAGAGACCCCTTCTTAGGAGCGGGTCTCTTCTTTTTTTTATACTGTGTGCTAAAAATTATTTTTTATAAACTAAAGAAAGCACTAGTCCTATTCCGAGTCCTTCTATGGTCCCGCCAACTAACCAAGCAATTGCAAGTTCTTTTGGCATTGGAATGTATGGATAAAAACTTGCCATCATCATACCAATAAAAAGACCAATGAATAAACCAAAACGAAGACCTTCACCCATACCTTTTTCTTCATAATTGGTGGTGAATATAAAAGAAATGAAAAGTACAAAGATGATTTGAAATGCTGTAATCAATGGGAAAAACTCTTGCATTTGTTCTGGGCTTCTCCAGACTTCAGCGCTAGCCTCGTAGCTAGTCTTCAATACCATGCCATGGAAGACCCATTCATAGAGAAATAGGAAGACATAGGCAGAAAGCGATGATAGAGCGAATCTTTTAATGTTCATAACTAAATTGTACTGCAGTTTTTGAATAATGTATAATCAGCACCTATGTTAGAACTCAATGATTTCACTAGTATCTTTGCTGCAGCCTTTGTTTTTCAGGCAATAGCAATAACTCTTATTTATCAAGTATCACTACGTAGTGACTTTTTCTGCAAAGCTTATGGCTTGGATTTAGCAATTAGTCTTTTAAGTTGGATTCCATGGGCAGCTGGAATTTACAAATATGGCTTCCTTGGTTTAGTCGCTACTGTCTCTGCGCAAATTGTTATGCTCTATGTCTTTAATTTTATTCACGGCAAAATTATTCATAGACAAAAAAATGCACCAGTTAAAGATGCGCTTAATAAAGTAGTGGGTCCTTTTAGAAATCACTTAGGTCTTTTTATCTGCTTGGGTTCTTTCCCTGTATTTTTAATTCTTAGACTTGGTGAGATAGTTCTCTACGCGCCACTTAGATGGACGCTTGGCTTTCCTAAATATAAAGAAGAAGAGTGGGTAAATATTTCTCGTCAAAAGATAGATGGTTTAGTTGGGCACGATATGACTTGGTGTCTTTTCTGTGACTGGATGACAGGCGTTTATTCATATGGCGCTGAGATGCTTCGCAACGTAGAGTCTTTCTGGTGCCCGCTTAAATTCCAAGATGGTAAAAAATGCGCGAACTGTCAAGTGGACTTCCCTGATATAGAACAATGGGCTGAAGCTGATGGTGGGATTCAAGAGCTTCATAATTTGATCGTTGAGAAGTACACGCCTGATATGGCTGAGCCTAATACTTGGTTTGGTCATGAGCATAGAAAGCCCAAAGAGCCTTTTATAGGCTCGAAAGAATCTTTAAAAGATAAGGCTTAACTTTCAGAAGGGTTTAGAGTCCTGTTGCGTTCAGAACACCAGCAAAGATATCATCTTCACCATCTAATGTAATTTTACCTAAGACCGTTACAGTGTTAACTGCTGAGCTTGTAATAAATCCATTAAGCGCTGGGTTGCTAACAGCAACATCATCAATCCCATCAGCATTCAAATCACCAACAGCACCAACTGTTAAAGGTAACGGGCTTGGGCTTCCACCAACACCAGGAATAATTGCTACAAGACTATCAGTAACTAGATTTGAAACATCAGCATCATTAATAATAAGTTGCTCATCACCAGAGAAAGGAATAGTATCTGGATCCAAGAAGATCAGACTTATTCTTTTCCCGGAATCTGCCATGATCAGCTTACCTTTTTTCTTGTCAGCTTTAACAACTTTAAACTCACTAGTATTAAAGAAGTCAGATTTACACTCACTTACTGCAAGATCAGGAGCCCATGATATTAGAGACTCTCCATAAAAGTAAAAACCAATAATTTGTCCATCAGTTAAAGTGCCAAGAGGAATTGTAAGTTTCCCTTTTTTAGCGCTTGCCATGTTTGATGCATCAATTTGAGCTACGCCAACAAAATCACCAGCAATACCAGGTTGACTAGGAACTTGCCCGTCTATGATAATGCTCCCTTTAGCCTTTTCTTCAAATTCACCACCAGGTGCTTGGCTGGTCATCACCGCAAACTCAGTGTACGAGAGTGATTGACCTGGAAATTCTGCTGCAGAAAAACAAGACTGCGTGCCGTTTAATACAGCTGTGATATTAAAATCATCTACTGTTGCACCCTTCTTTTTGGCTTTAAATCTTGCGACTCCTAAGAAATCACCATAAGATTCACTATGTGTTAAAAGTTCATCACCATCAGTGCTGCCGATTTGCTCGGTGCCAATGAAGAGCTTAGTTTTTTTCTGTTTAGCTCTAGCTTTAGCACTAGACACGCTTCCTCCGTTGGTTGTGACTTTTGCTTGAACAGGCTTTTTCTTTTTGTTTTTAAATTTTTTAGGTCCATTGAAGGACATTATTTCTGTGCCGTTGCTAATACCAACTGCTTGAGCAAAAACCTCAGCTTTTACTTCTTGTATAAAAATTAAACTTGAAATTAAGACAGCAAAAGCTGCAGTAATTGATAGACTCGCTCTTCTCATAATCATGATCCTTCTCCCTATACCTTTTATTCCCATTATAGTTAAAAAGTGGGTGAATTGTCCTAGTTCAAAATCTTTATGAACTAGATGAGAGCTTTTAAAAAGGACTTTTAGAGATCTTCTTGACATTAGCTGTCTGTCTGTATTACTATTCTTCTCAGTATCTAAATACAGAACTATGAAAGTTCAAAATAAGATTTTTGTAAATTAAGGAAGGGGATATGACGGACGAAATTAATAAGCTAGGTAGAGTTCAAGATAGAGGACTTGATTCAGGAAATAGAGAGGGCACCGGGATTCCTCAAGATGAACTTATTGGAGGCGGTGCTCAAAGTGCTAGCTCAGTGCCAAGCAAGGTTAAAAGTGGTCCATTTATTTCTGTAGATAGTCCTGCAAGGATTCAAGCTGAAAAACTTTCGGCAACTTCAGTTCAGTCTTTAAGACCTGAAGAATATTCCTTTGGTTCTAATGTGAAAATTAGAGTTTTTAAAAATGAGGCTTCTTTAAATAATGAAGTTGCACAAAAGCTTATTCGTGATTTTAGAGAAGAGGGCTTAGTAATTTTGCCAGCAGACTCTACTCACGGTAATCAAGATGATAAGCGTAATGGAGATATTTTTATAAAAGTTGATGAACACTTTAAAAAGAACCCTGATGAGCTAAATAAAGATCTAAGAATTACTCATCTGGATGAAATAATGCCTCCTGATGGCAAGCCTGCTAAAGGTGAAGATTTTTTTGCTAATGTTATTAGAAAAGATCTTCCTAGTGTTGTTACTAAGCTAGAAGAAGAAGCTAGGTTTCACCCAATCAATCCAGATAAGGTTGAAGAATATAATGATTTCTTGGCTGAAGATGGTGGACCAAAGTCTATCTACTTAGGTCTTGGTAAAGATCCTAAAGGCTCTCATATAGCTTATATCGGTGAGAGAAATATAATTAAACAGAAAAATGGTGTGATTACTTGCGGGAAAGCAGAATCTGAAAGAAGAAGCCGTAAAGAAATTATGGCTGCTATAGAGGCTGGCGCTTCTGAAGGGGATGCTGACCCTAATCTTCTGCAAGCATTTTCAATTGGTATGGGAGCTTTTAAACATCCTAATCTTAAAAAGATTTGTTTAACAGCTAAGCATGATAGAAAAGCTGCTGCAGTTAAATCAGCATTTATAGATGCAAGACAAGCATCAGCTCCAAAGACTGGTCTTGGTGCATTGATTAAATTAGTTAATGATGGTCAGCCCGGAAGACCTGAGCTTACTATTAATCTAGATCAAGAGGCTTTTGCTCAACTTAAAGAGATAAAGCATATTTTAGTTTAATGATAGATCTACACTTTAATGGTTTAACTCTTCCTTATCAAGGTCAGCTTGGTCACGAGAAAGCGCAGCATTGTGATTTTTGGACTGCAAAAAATAATGATATTGAGTCTATTAGAGAGATAGTCAAGCTTACAAGACATCTCTACAATGATGGTGTTAAGCAATTCTTGCCAACTATAATCACAAATTCTTTTAGCGAAATTTATTATTCACTTAAAAGAGTTAGAGATTATAAAGAGAGTTGTGATAAAAATATTGAGGATTCTAGTCAAAGAGAAATGGCTCATATCCCTGGCGTGCATATAGAAGGTGGTTTTATTTCTAAGCTTGGTATTCACCCGGCAGAGTTTGCTAAAGAAATGAATCTTACTAATGTAAAAAAACTTGTCAGTAAGTTTCCAGGGCTAATAAAGATGTGGACTATTTGTCCTGAATTAGATATAGATGGAGAGATCACTAGATTCTTGCAAGATAAAGGTATCTTGGTTTCTTTTGGTCACTCTAATGCTAGCTATGGCACTGCAGAGAAAGCTTTTACACGTAATGAAGATGCTGGGCATCCTAGTTTAGTCACCCATCTTTTTAATGCAATGAATACAGTAGATGGCTTTCATCATAGAAAGCCTGAGACTTTTGCTAAATTGGATAATCCTGATTTAGGGAAAGCAGGACTTGGCTACGCTGCTTATATGAATCCTAAAGTTCATACCATGATTATTTGTGGTAGTGAAGAAGATGGTGATTTGCATGTGGCGCCGAAGTTAGTGAAAATGACTGCTGATAAAAAAGATAAAGGTCCAGGCACGCTAAGTTTAGTTACTGATGCTGTGGCTTATTCTCAAGATGAGATCGATAATAATCAAAAAGAAAGTTTCTTAAGAGGTGGTAGAGCTACGCTTAAAAAACATGCTGAAAATGCTTCTAGAGCTGGACTTAGTGAAGAGCAACTTAGAAAAGCTACTGAAGTTAATCCTGCGTTTTTGCTAGCACTGGCTAAAAAGTAAATTATTCATCTTCGTAAAGCTCTGGGTGAGACCAAGGTAGAGGCACTTCTATAACAGGCTTTGCTTCTAGAAGTGGTTTGTCAGCATTTTCAGCAAGACCTAACGAAGAACTGCTAAATTGTACTAAAACTCCTCCTTCTCTTTTGTCAAAGAGACCTCTGATTCCACTTTTCTTTGGAGAGAATACGGGTCCTGAGCTTCTATCTTCTTGGGCTGTGATTTTTTCAATTAAATTTTCGTCCATTTTGATTAGAACAGATGAGCAATCATGGACTCTATTTACATTACCTTTGTCCAGGTATGTGTCACTGATCCAAGCGTAAGTATGAGATGGTGCAATTAATTTCTTTTGTTCTTTATCTTGGCTAATGAAAATTTTTGCTTTTTTTGTCGCTGCTAATGAGACTACTAATCTTTGACCATCTTTTTCTAGAGCTGGCAAGACATTCTTCCTGAAAATTTCTTCTAATTCTAAAATAGCCTCATGTTCCATAAGCATAGGTAGCATAGGCGCGTATGGGTAAACTGTGAAATCTTCTTCTATAACTGGATTTACAAAAGGGATCCCAAAGCCCTTGTTTAGATTTATTAGTGCCACATAGTTTGATAATTTATTTACACGGTAATTACGCAAAGAATATCTAACAAATATAGCTTTGTCACCATTCTTTAGTTTGAAGACTGGGTTGCGGCTAGTTTCATATTCTGATGGGAAATCTATATTAGAACCCTTGGGGAAGAGGATTTTGAATTTCTTTAAATCTTTTTTTGTGAGACCAAGGTAATGAGCAATACTTGCTTTGGTGAGATATTCTTTACTCTTGGTAGTTTTCATGTAAGACTCTACTAAACTTGCAAGTTTAGGTCTAGACTTTCTAAATTTTTTGATCTCGCTTATAAAATCTCGCTTAGCTTTATCAATAGTTTCAGATGTTCTTTCCTCTGTTTCTTTTAGGGCTTTGTAATAAAGTTTTTTGAAGTCTCCACGAAATTCTAGTCTTGCACCAGGAATATCTTTGATGGGATCTTTGCCACCAAGTTTCATTTTTATGGCTTCTTTGAAGATAAGATTCTGTTTATTTCTTTCCAGACTATTCTTTGCAATTGCTTTAGTAATTCCATTTGTGTATAAGTGAAAGAAAAGAACGCTCATAGTATCGTGATATTCTGAAATAGCTCGTTGTGCTTCTTTGTCAGCAAAGACAGGAAATATGTTTTCTAGGTGCTTAATTACAGTCTCTTTATCAAGCACTCCGTACGCTTCTCTCTCTTTAGCTATTTTTGCTTTAGCTAATTTGCTAAGTTCTTTATCTAGCTGAGCTAAATCTTTTTTAGGACCTGGCGCAGTGGCGATAGCAGTGGCTAGTACTGCAGCTGGTGCTGCCCATATTAGTCTTGATGCGCTCCTTTTGAAAGGTATTTGCATGAGCCCCCTTTGCTTGATCAAGTTAATATTAACAAAAGCGTAATACGAATGTCAATATAACCCTGACCACATCCTCTCTTGCATTATTCACCATCTTTTTCAGAAAGGTAGCTGCTAGGCTTTTCCCATGGGAAGCAAGGGGTCAGTGCTGCTCTAGTAATCATTAAAGGACTATCTTTTGATTCGTAGACTTCACTTAAATTCATGGCATATATAGTACCTACACCGTAAGTTTTGTCGCTTCCAAATTTAAGGTGCTGATCTGCTAATTTGAATTCATCGTTTTTGAGAATAGGTCCTGTGATTTGAGTTTTTTGTTCTTCATGAAGTTTTTTTGGATAGTTTATAGTTACTCTACCTCCACCAAACCTTCTAACATTAGCTCTAATTGCATATGAGCCTTTTACTATCAAATAAGCAGCTTCTGGTTTAATAGCTTCATGACTATTTATGCTTTGGGCGAGATAGACAGGGTTGTGGAATTCACTTAAAGGCATTGTTGAAACGAGCCTCTCTCCTCTTTTCTTTAATTCTTCTAAAAGATTTACTCTTAGACTTTCTTCTCGCGAAATAATATTCTTGATACTTGCACCATTAAAATTTATCGCTAGAGGCTCTGCATGCTTATAAGAATTATGCGATAAAACATGACAATAAGGGATTGCATAACCTTCATCTAAATTGACTAAAGCAAAGTAATTATTTGACTTATTGTTATCAGAATTGATTAAACTGTAACTGATAAAAATAGCTCTATCACCATTGCCTAGTTTGAAGCACGGATCTTTACTCTTGGAGTAATTACTATCAATGTAAGTCCCATACTTGCTTGCTAATTTTAAATTTTTGATTTGTGAGCTGTCTATGCCAAGGCACTTTGATATATATGGCTTTATAGATGCAAGCTTGAGCTTATATTTTAGTAGCTTGGTTTCAAATTGGGCTGAAGCTTCTGGGTATTGCAGTCTGAGCTTTTGAACTTCTTCTACAAATTCGTTTTCGGTGGCTTCGATTTTTTCTTTAAAAGCATCATCAGCTTTTAAAGCTTCTTTAGCTAGTGCTTTAAAATTATCAGGGATTGATTTGAAATCATCATATATTGGGTAGTTGAGGCTAATTTCGGAAGGCGCTTTTTCATTAATAAGATTTCTTTTTTGTTGGTGTTTTTGCATATCAACTGTGTAAAACTTTTTGTAGATTTTCTGATAAGTATTTGTCAAAGCTGAAAAATAATTCAAGAGTTCTCTATCTTCCAATCTGTTTGTTGTCAGGGGACAGATACTTTGAATAGTTCTAATGGCAGCTTCCTTTTTTAGTTCTGGAAGTTTTTCAACTTGCTTTGATATGTCCTTAAGTGCTTTTACTCTAGACCTTCTATCTACTTCATTTAAATTAAGCTTGTCTGGATTTAAATGAGGTGCTGCTAAGGCAAGTGCAGTCAATGGTGCTGCCCAAAAATAATTTCTTGAAAGTGTCCTTTTGAAAATAATAGCTAGGTCCCCCGTAAAAAACCAATTATATATTAACATATTGGTCTTACTTGAGTCAAGTCTTGAAAAGCCTGAAAATAAAGTGCGTAAAGGGAGATGCCCAAGCCTATAAGGCTTGGGCTCAAATTCGATTTCTAATAAACTCTTAGCTTATTTAGAACCAGAAGCTAACTAGAGGACTTACGATATTTCCTCTATTGTATGGTCTGTAACAATTCCCCCCTCGCCTATTGAACGAAGAATAGCCGTAGCGCCTATTGTTTCGTCTTGGTCTGCGGTAGCTGTTAAATGAACTGTAACTGTATCCGCCGTGTGGACCATAGCTGCTGTAACTGTTTTGATAGCTGTGACCTCGTCTATTGCGTTGATGGAAAGCATTAGCTGGAAGCACCATTCCAAAAGCAATGAGCAGCGTTAGTAGTATTTGTAGATGTTTCATTTTACTTCTCCTTTGAAGTTTTTGCTAAGTTTGGCTCTATGGCTATTGCTAAGAGCTTTTCGACCTGATACTACCCATTATATGCCACGGGATATATATAAGTAAAATCGTTTGTTTTTATGCTACCTATAAGTTATACTTATAGGTATGGAAATCAGACACCTTAAGTATTTTGCCACTGTAGCCGAGACATTGAGTTTCAGTGAAGCCGCAAAAATCCTCTATAGAGCCCAGCCAGCTATTAGTCAGCAGATAGCTGATCTAGAGGAAGAGCTTGGGACAGAACTGCTCAAACGAACTAAACGTAAAGTAGAGCTCACTCAAGCAGGAAGAATTTTTTACAAAAGAGTAAAAGAGATATTAGCAAATATAGAAGATGCTGCAGAAACAGCTTACAGAACCAGTCAAGGCGAAGAAGGTGTTTTAAGTATTGGTTTTTTAGGTCCGGCAGTTTTTCATTTTTTGCCAGAAGCCATTAAAAAGTTTCGCAAAAAATTTCCCAAGGTAAATATAAAAATGTACGATATGTATCCTGAAGTGCAGCATGAAGCATTGCGTTCAGGGAAAATTAGTGTTGGTTTTACTAGACCATTTGATAAAAAGAAACATTCAAACACAGATTCTTTTGTGGTTTATCGTGATGAGTTTTTAGTTGCTATGCCCAATAAACATAAGCTTGCAAAAAGAGAAGATCAGCTTAGTTTGAGTGATATTATTGATGAAAAATTTGTGATTATTAATAGGACAATTGCACCAGGATTTTTTGAATTATTAAAAGGGATTTTGGGTAAGCATGAAAGAGATATTCAAATAGCCTTTGAAGCTAATGAAGTCCAAACAATTTTAACTATGGTTGAATCTGAATGTGGAATTGCAATTTTGCCAGGCTGCATGAAAAATATGCGCCACACTAAAGTTCAATTTAAACCCATTGAGACAAAAGCTAATGCTGACTTGTTAATGACTTGGAAAAAAGATGAAGAAGATGTTTTGGTGCATAATTTTATAGAAGTGGTTAAAGAGCTTAAGACGAAGAATAAGAACCTAAAAGAATTTAGTTGTTGCTAAATACAGATCTGAAAGCCTTTAAAATAGACTCTTTAAGATATTAAATTGAATTACGGATTTTCGGCTGTATAATTGATGATTAATATGATTGAACACGCAATGAACACGGATGAAAGATTAGACTTGGACCATTTTATGCATGGTCTGATTCGTAGAAACCCACATCAAGATGAGTTTCATCAAGCAGTTAAAGAAGTAGCTGGATCTTTAATTCCATTTTTAAAAGAGCATAGAAAATATGCAGATGCGCAAATTTTAGAAAGACTAACTGAGCCTGACCGTATTGTAATTTTTAGAGTTACTTGGGAAGATGATGAAGGTAATATTAGAGCTAATCGTGGATGGAGAGTTCAGTTTAATAACTCGCTTGGTCCATATAAAGGTGGTTTGAGATTTCATCCTGATGTAGAGCTTGGTACTTTAAAGTTTCTGTCATTCGAGCAAATTTTTAAAAATTCATTAACTGGTTTGCCAATGGGTGGAGCAAAGGGCGGCTCTAACTTTAACCCTAAAGGGAAGTCTGATAGAGAAGTTATGAGATTTTGCCAATCTTTTATGACTGAGCTTCATAGACATATCGGACATGATGTTGATGTGCCTGCTGGAGATATTGGTGTTGGTGGTAGAGAAATTAGTTATATGTTTGGGCAGTATAAACGCCTTGAAAATAGATTTCATGGAATCCTTACAGGCAAAGGTGTTGGCTATGGCGGTTCTTTAATTAGAAAAGAAGCAACTGGTTATGGTGCAGTTTATTTTGCTGAAGATATGCTTGCTGAAAAAGGTGAGAGTATTAGAGGAAAGAACTGTGTAGTTTCTGGCTCTGGAAATGTAGCTATTTACTGTGCCGAAAAAATTAATGAACTAGGTGGTAAAGTTTTAACGCTTTCTGATTCTAGTGGTTTTATTGTTGATAAAGATGGGATTAGTGATGCGAAACTTGAATATGTAAAAGAGCTTAAAGAAGAGCGTCGTGGAAGAATTTCTGAGTATGCTGATAAATTTGATTCAGCTACTTTCTATCCAAATCAAAAACCATGGTCTGTACCATGCGAATTGGTTTTCCCTTGCGCAACTCAAAACGAGCTTGACTTTAAAGACGCAAAGCTTTTAGTTAATCAAGGCGCAAGGCTTGTAAGTGAAGGAGCTAATATGCCTTGTACGCTTGAAGCTGTTGAGCACTTTAGGGAAAGTAAAATAATGTTTGGTCCTGGTAAAGCTGCTAATGCTGGTGGTGTAGCAGTGTCTGGTCTTGAGCAAGCTCAAAACGCTATGCGTTTATCATGGACTTCAGCAGAAGTTGACACAAAGCTTCGTGAAATTATGAAAAACATTCACTCTCAGTGTAAAGACTGGGGCAGGACTGAAGATGATAAAGATTTTATCGATTATGTGAATGGCGCAAATATTGCTGGCTTTAAACGTGTTGCTGATGCGATGCTTGCTTATGGCGTAGTCTAAAGATTTATATATAGATTTGTGAGAAGTGTATGATTGAGAAGATCGTCATCTCTATTAATATGGGTAAGCTGGTAGCCAAAGTCTAAGTTTAGGCGATCGTTAAATTGTCTGTTTAAACCAAGAAATATTCTATTTTCTGCATATCCAGAATCTCCAGAAGAGCCAGAATTAAAATTCAGAAAAAATTCTTCTTGAGCAACATAGCGCCAAGTTTTTGCTTTGTTAAAAGGCAAGGAGAGCCTTAGCATATGTCTAAGTCTTGTAACTACATCGCTGTTATTAAAAATTCTTTCTTCTAAGCGGGTTCTATTTTGGAGTTCTAGGTTTTTGTAATTATTAGTAATCCAAATTTGTTGCCAAGGGCGATGCTCGTGCCTGACTTCATCAAAGTTATAGTTTGTGAACCAATCATAACCAGCCCAAATTGAAACATTGTCAGTGAGGTAATAGCCGATACCATTTCTTAAAAAGAGAGTGTCAAAATTAGAAAGATTATCGTTTAACCTCGGGTTTATTTGAGATAGTAACCTAACTTTATCAGTGATGGGTAGTGTGATAGTTGTAAAAGACCAGTAGCTCAGATCGTTCTCTGTCTTTGCTTGGGCTGGAGACTGGATGAACAATATAAATAAAATTAAACTAATCGCACAGACTTTATTCATTAACTAATGACAGCTTTTTTTAGCCTTTTTGTTTTCTTCATTGGGCTCTGTGTTTTTAAGGCTTTGAATAATCGGACAAGACTCAGTGTCCATTTCGCCTGAGCAAGAGCCGTTAAGTGCTTTGAGTTGTTTCATTAAAGTGTTGTAGTTATTTAATTTTTCTTCTACTTCAATAATTTTTTGATCAATAATTTTTTTAACATCGCTTCCGTGTGCTTTAGGGTCTTTTCTTAATTCAACTAATTTTTTTACTTCATCAAGAGTAAATCCGATTTCTTGTGCGTTTTTTATAAATCGAATATACTCTATATATTCAGAGGAGTATTGTCTGTAGCCAGAAGCTGATCTTTCAGGTTCTGGAAGTAAATTTAAACTTTCATAATAACGTACAGTTTGAAGATTAACTCCAGCTTGCTTGGCTAATTGCCCAATAGTCATTTTTTCAGCCATAGCTGTATATCTTAACAATCTTCTTAGTAAAAAATCCGTATATAGCTGTTGTTTTATTTGCGAGTAATTGATACTATTTTTATAACCTTATAGCTAACTATAAGGTTTGAGGAAGGCTATGAAAACTAAAAAACTTGTTTTGGCATTATTATTAACCGTATTGACATTTGGGTTGACTGCAAATGCAGAAAAAACGCATGACCAGATTTGGGATGTGCGAATTCTTACAGATAATGGTGGTTTTTGGATAGTAAAAGATACTCCTTTTGTTGCTTCTGAGCCTCACGATCATGGTGAAGGTCATGATCACTCAGCAGAATCTAGCGAAGATGATCAAGACGATGATGGAGAAGATGATGATGGAGAAGATGATGAAGCACTTGAAGATGATGCTAGTGCTGAAGAAGCTCATGATCATTCTAATCACGACCATAATGCTTTAGTTGAAGATTCAACAGATCCTAAAGCTCACCATGATGCTCACCCTCAAGCTCAAGCTGCAAGTGAAAAACCAGGGAAAATTAAAATGTATTTTTGTCAAAGCTCAGATGAGCTTGCCCCAGTTATAGATAGTTTCTCAATTTTAGATAAGGAAGCACCAATGCAAGCCGCTTTAAAAACTAGAGGTAAGTTTGATGGAATTAAAGGCAAAAAACGCAACTTGAAAATGCTTGATTTTAAAACTAATGATGAAGCTCACTCATTTGATATGACAATGCTTGATACTAAATCAGATACTTTAATTGAAATGGTTTTCTATCATGAGTCAGGTACTCAATACTCTGTCAGCTTCAATGATGGTCTTAGGTACGAAGTTGTAAAAAAAGAAAGTAGAGCGGCGCGCAAGTTCTGTAACAACCTTTTGAAAGACTAATTTAACTCTTATCGAAATTATAAAGAGAGCCTTTTGTCGTTCAGGGGCTCTCTTTTTCTTTGAAAATAGATTAAATACTGTTATGGTAAAGATAGATTGAAATTTCCTTTTTGTGGATTAAATACATAAGGGCTACAAAGTCTCATTGAAAATTGCTTAAAAATGGATTCCTAGATCTTATATTGCGTCTAGTGGTGGTGATATTAATTGCCATAACCTTTGCACGCACTGTTGAATTGGAGCCTACTATTGATCGTTTCTTCTTTTTTGCATCAAATGATCCAGCAAGTATGGAAGCTGGTAAAGTCGACGAACTCTTTTCTGAGCAAAATCAATTTGCGATTAGTGCAACTACAACTAGACCTTCTTCTCAATCATATTTAAAAAATATTGCTGATCTTACCAGTGAGATTAGAAAAATTGAAGGTATAAGTGATATAAAAAGTTTGGCTGATGGTCCTCGAGATTATAATACTGCTATCTCGAGCCCTCTCTGGAAGCGTTTCCTGTTTGGTAAGTCTAAAAATACCTCCTTGATATTCATCGAACTTGATCCAAATGTTAATCAAGAACGTTTGATAACAAAAATAGAAAATATTGTTTTAAATACTCATAAAAATGATTTTGATTTGCAAATGGCAGGTATGCCATTTATGGTTGAAAAAATCAGGACTCATTTGAAAGAAGACCTAAGAGTCTTTAATGGCTCTGCTGTTTTGATATTTGGTTTGCTTCTTGTCTTGATATTTGGTTCTTTCAAAATACTTTTGGGGACTATGATTGCTTGTTTTACTGCCATGATGAGTACTTTCCTTTTGATGGCTTATGCAAATATACCTGTTGGAATTTTGACAGCTAATCTTTCTACTATAGTTTTTATTCTGACTCAATCCCATATCATTTTCTTGACATCAAATTGGAAAAGGATTGGTGAAGCTACGAGCGAGAATGGCTCAAAACTTGTGATAAAAGCAATGAAACGGACTTTCAATCCCTCCTTCTGGTGTATGGTTACAACTTTGCTTGGTTTTTTAAGTTTGATGATGGTGCCTGCAAAACCTCTCAAAGACTTGGGTTTAGGAGGAGCTTTAGGGACTTTAGCTGCAATTGCAGCAGCTTATTTGGTTTACCCAGTCTTTTTGTCATGGGCTCAAGTGGCAAAGAAAAAGAAAAGAAAAATCCATGAGCACCCACTCTTTGATTGGTTGATTTCACGTAAGCTTAGAGTCTTTGCTCTAATTCTAGTTCTTTTTGTTGCTGTAGTGGCTAAAGGTATTTATAAGCTTGATTTGGATCCTGGTTTGCATGAATATTTCTCTCCAGGCTCTGAGATTCGAAGTGGTATTGAAGCGGTTGATAAGAACGGTGGTAGTAGTGTTTTAAGTTTTGTTATTAGTGATAAAGCTGGTCAGAGATTGGATAGTGACATCAGCTATAAGCGTATGTGGCTACTACAAAATGAGCTTGCTAAGCACCCTGCCGTAGGTACTGTGGTTGCTCTTCCGCATTTGATTGCAGAAACAGAAAGCCATAAGTTAAGTTTTTTGTTCTCTATAAAAAAGAGGCTTGAATTTTTAGAGGGACCTGATTTTAATTATGTCGCGAAAACCTTTATAAGCCCTGATCATAAACAGGGACATTTCATTTTGCGCATGTATGAAAGTGAAGTGGATTTTGATCGTCGTGATGTTATTCAAGAATTAAAATCAATTTCAAATAAACTTGATTTTAATGTTGATCTGATTGGTGGTGTTTATTATTTGCAAGGTGAGCTCGCCAACTTGATTAAAGCAAGCATTATACGAGGCTTGGGCATGCTTTTATTTTTATTTTTGATAATTGCTTTCATTGTTTCAAGGTCCATAGACATGAGTCTTGCAATGGTATTGGGTTTGGCGCTGATACCTCTTGCTGTTTTAGGGATAGTTGGTTTTCAGGAAATGCCATTAGATATTTTTGCAACGCCAGCAGTTAATGTCTGTCTTGGCATAGCTGTTGACACAATGATTCATCTTGCAATAGCAGTTAGACTTTTTGCTGGTAAATCGAAACTAACTTGGGATGCTTGGGTGCATGCTCGTAAGGAGCAGCTTGAACCAATTTTAATTTCTACAGGAATAGTTGCAGCAGGCTTCTCTATATTTTTGCTCTCTTACTTTCCGCCAACTTTTAGGTTTGGGATCCAAATTATAGTTGGCACTGTGCTTGCAGGGCTTGTTGCATTAATTATTTTTCCAGCTTTTGGCAGTATTACTGCAAGAGTAAAGAAAAAATAACTCACTCTTTGAAAATCACATATGTATATTTCAATTTTTCAGACTAGATTTCTCTGAAAACAATGGCCAAATTACTCATTATGGGTAAAAATATAGATATAGCGATAATTTTCGCTGTTTTTTTCTATGCAAGAATACATGCAATGGTTTGAAGAAAACTTGGTTTTGGGTTATTTTACTCAAGACAAAGTTATTAATTCCATTTTTGTAATAGCGATAGTCTATTTGCTTAGATTTATTATTCTTAAAATTGCTTTTAATAAAGTTCAACATCTTAGAACTAGGTATAGATGGGGGAAGATCTCTGGTTATATAGCTTTTGTGATTACAGTTTTGATAGTTGGAAGGATTTGGTTTGAAGGTTTTAAATCAATCACTACTTTCATCGGTATTATCTCAGCTGCATTAACTATTGCTTTAAAAGACTTAGTCGTAGGGGTTGCTGGATGGGCTTTTATTCTTTTAAGAAGACCTTTTGAAGTGGGTGACCGTATTCAAATTGGAGAGAATATTGGTGATGTTATTGATATTAGAGTTTTTCAATTCACATTGATGGAGGTTGGTAATTGGGTTGATGCTCATCAAAGTACGGGTAGAGTAATTCATATACCAAATGGTACTGTTTTCACGACTCCTCAAGCTAACTTTAGCAAAGGTTTTAGGTATATTTGGAATGAGATTCCAGTGCTTTTAACTTTTGAGAGTGACTGGAAAAAAGCAAAAGAAATTTTAATGGAGCTTGTGAAAAAACATGGTGATGACACTGCAAAACTTGCTGAGCATCAGCTTAGAGAAGCTGCACGTAAGTATATGATTTCTTACTCGAAGCTAACTCCAACGGTTTATACATCGGTTAGGGACTCTGGAGTGCTTTTAACTTTACGCTATCTTTGTAACCCAAAACAAAGACGAAACTCAGAGCAGTTAATTTGGGAAGATATTCTAGAAGAATTTGCTAAGCATGCTGATATGGATTTTGCTTATCCTACTCAGCGTTTTTACAACAACACAATTGAAGCTAAACAAACAGGCTTAGCTTCAGAAGGGTTTCCTTCAGAGACCCAAATAGGAGATTAAATGGAACCAAGTATTAGTTCATTGTTTTTTACTAGCCATATAGATAAGTTCTATATTATGCAAATTGTCTTAGTGGTAATTTGTGCTGCTTTAATTGGTTTTGAAAGACAGAAAAAAGATAAGCCACTTGGTATGAGAACTTCTATTTTAATAGCAGTTGGTACTATGATTTTTGTTAAAACTGGAATTATGATGCTTGCTCACTATTCTGGTCCTGGAGGAGATCCTACTCGAGTAATTGGACAGGTAGTAACTGGTATAGGTTTTCTTGGTGCTGGTAGCATCATGACTATGGGTGGTCTAGTTAGGGGCTTGACTACAGCGGCTACAATTTGGATGCAAGCAGCTATTGGAGTTTTAATAGCTTGCGGTTTTCTTGCTGATGCAATAATTTTTACAACTGTAACTCTTGTGGTTCTTTATGGGATTTCACATTTAGAACTTAGATTTTTAAAATTCTTTCGTCGTAAAAGAAGAAAGAGAGAGCCAGAAGAAGAGTAGTTTCGTTTTGAAAAATAGATAAAAAAAAGAGGCTCCGGAGAGCCTCTGATAAATGCCTGGCATCGAACTATCTTCTCGAGGGGTCACCCCCTGAATATTGTCGTCGCTAACAGCCTTAACTATCGTGTTCGGGATGGGAACGAGTGTGTTTCTGTTGCACTAACACCAAACGTTGTTTATTATAGCAAAATGGATGCAAAAATCTATACCTAAATATTAATTAAAAGTATATGTATGGCAGGCTAAATCCATTCGCGCGCAAGCATCGAGAATAGAACCATATCAAGGAATCTGCCGTTTACTCTTGTTTCTTGACGTAGCCTTCCTTCTTCTTCAAAACCTAGCTTAATAGGTATTTGCAGAGCCCTATGGTTGCCTTCGGGGCATAGAATCTCTATTTTATTTAACTTAAGTTCTTTAAAGCAATAATTCATATAAAGTTCTATTGCCTTGCTGCTAATTCCCCTGCCTTGGTACTTTTTGTCTATCCAATAAGATATAGACCCTTTGGAATTAGTCAAATCCATTTTTGAAAAGCCGATTATGCCTATTAGCTTCCCTTCGGACCAAATTCCAGAATCAAAAATATTTTTTTGCTCTGGGTTTTTCTTGGACTGACTTATTAAAAGCTTGAGTTCTTTTTCCGAGTCAAGTTCATTTGCCCAGCTAAACCAAGGCTCCAATCGTTCTTGATTTTTGATGATTAAGTTTAAAAGCTCATGAGAATGAGTTTCATTAAGAATACTTAGACTCAAATCTTTGCCCAGCTCCACATCAAGCATAGCAACCTCATTAATAGTTAATTTATTAACTACTTACTAGGATTTATTCCACAAAAAGAGCTATCCATGCGAGTATTTTGATTGTTTAATGTTTGATTTAACTGGCTTAACTTCATTAATTAGCTGTGCCGCAGTTTTTGGCATATCAAGTATTTTAATAAGGATATTATCTTCAGAGTTAAGTGACCTAGGTCAAGCTATGGCAAGAATGCTGCTTGCTGGCTTAATTGCATTAAATATTTTCATTGTTAATCGAAAACCATTAGATTTAAAAAGAGTTAAAGCATGGCAACTTATCATCTTTGCTTTTGCTTTTCCTCTAATTGTCATCTTCCTAACAGTTAGTATCAATCTTATTAAAGTTGCCAGCGCGATCTTTTATTTATATGTAGGAAAGATACTTGCAGCAGTGCTTTTAGATATCTTTGTCTTTAAAGAAAAAATGAATTTGAAAAGATCAATAAGTATAATTCTTTTGATTTCTGGCTTGTTATTCTTTTTAAATCCTTTTGCTGAAGGGTTTACTTTGAGTCTTGGAATAATTTTTGGTTTGATCGCTGGAGTGATTGCTAGCGTGGATGCAGCTTTTAGAAAAGTGCTTTCTGGGCTTGTTGATAGATGGTTTCTAGTATGGATGCCGATGCTAACTGGTTCGGCGCTTTGTTTTGTAATAATTTATTTCCAAGGTGAAGACCTGAATCCGATAATGTCTAATAATAGTTTTTATATTTTGATTCTTTCTGGAGCATTGATGATTGCGGCTCAAATGCTAATGCTTATTGGTTTCAAGCATATTGATATTAACTTAGGTACGATTATTCTATCTTCTGAGCTTATTTTCACTATGATCTTTGCAGTATTCTTTTTTCAGGAAATTCCTGCAGTTAATGAAATTATTGGTAGTGGCTTTGTGATAGCAGCGATCTTAAATAGAAATCTGAAAATAAAATAATTTACGTCCTTGCGAGCGGAGCGAAGCAATCCAGAAATGGATCGCCACACCCCTTCGGGATTCGCGATGACATTAGACTTAGTTATTAAGATTAACAGGACCCATGTACATGCCTTTATACTCTCTTACCCAATAATCCCCTGTAAGTTTTTTTGCTTTTGGGGTGCTGAAGTGGTATTCGTAGAATTTAGCCCTAATGTACTTAGGTGGCTTTTCTTTGAAAGGATTGATTTCTAATAACTTCGTCACATCTTCACTCCCTTCAAGGAGTTTAGATATAAAATTTAAAAACCAATTGTTTCCAGTTTGCTTTAAGGGTCTTAAAGCTGCAAACCACATTTGCCAGTCTAGTCTAGGCTGGTATGGTGCAATTTGTGCTGGTGATCTATCCAGCTTCCCAGGCTTCCACTTAAATTCATAAGCTTCCCATTTTTTGCCATCATAGCTCCCCTCTATAATGATCTCGTTGCGTGGCTTTGTCATGCTTGCAAAAAGTCCATAACTACTTGCAACGCGAAATGGATGAGCGAAAGAAATCATAGGCTGAATGATAGCTGGACTTTTAAAACCTTTAATAAGTCTTGTGCCCATATATGAAAAATGCAGTATTGATAAGAATATTACTAGAGCTATGACCGTTAGTTTTCGAGCTTTGTGTGAAAGCTGCTCTAGCTTTGATTCATTCTGTAATAGGGGATTGTAATCTTCATTAAAGATTTTGGCTTTTGAAGCGCAAAGCTCTTGAATTTTATTTGGCAGTATAGCTAAATGTTTATCATCTAATAAAAGCAATGATAGAAGAATCGCTAGTAAATTGAAAAAACAGTAATTGCCTGTTGCAATTATTAATAGCTGCAAGAAATTAAAGCCTGCAAATGCTATTAATCGAGCTTGTCTTTTTCCAAAAACCAAGAAAGGTAAAATGAGTTCAATAATAAACATAATAAAGACCGAAATCTTATCAAGCCACTCAGGCAAATGATGAGCGTGCCAACTTAGGATATTTGGTATAGGCTGAGTTTCATAGTGAACATTTAAAGCAGTGAAATCTCTCCAAAGAGCATCACCGCTAAGAAGCTTAACCGCCCCAGACATGAACATAAGTTTGAAAAGTAAAAATCTAAAGAGCCAAAGAAGAGCTTTAGATGAAGGCATAAAAGCCATAAAGATAGAAAGAAAACCAACTTCTAAAAGTAGTATATCCCATTGGTAACCCAGGAAAACTCTACTAACATTCATAAGTGAAAGATAAAGAAACCAAGCTGTAATAAGGCTCCAAGAACTTGCGATATTAAAAATAATAAAGAGAGAAGCGAGCGCGCCGATCAAAGAAACTGTAATAAGACTAAAATCAGAAGCATCAATCCAAAAAATACTTGGCAAAGCGCTAAAGCCTTTGAGAAAGCCTAGTTTATTTTCAATACTAGTGAGATAAGTATTAGCTGGCAGAATTCCGTCTGCGCCTATTAGACCTTTGATTTGTGGTAATAAAGAAAGAAAGGCAATTAAATAGATGCCACCTAAACCTCTAAGAAAAAGGTTTTTAGTTTGAGCATGTTTTTTGTCGATTGTTTTGCCCATATCCTATATATAAGATTCCCATTATTTCTTGAGAAAAACCATGAAGCCCTCGGCTGTTACGAGTACTTGAAGAATTAGCATACTTGCTGAAATAGCAGCCAGCATAAGGCTCCCACTCTTATAGAAGCTCTCAATGCTAAGGCTATTAGAAATCAAGGTCATAATAGTAAGGAATATTGTGGGAATTAGGGTCAGAACAAATCCAAGCTTCGGCGTGCCCTTAGTCTTGGCTTCTTTCCAAAGATAAATAGTGATCATTAAAAGAGTTATAGAAGCTAAGAGCTGATTGCTTGTGCCAAATAAAGGCCAAAGTTTAAAGGCTCCTTTTGTGCCAGCAGCGCCATCAGAAAAAATAAGAATAGTGACAGAAATAACAGCAATGGAAGCTGAAATGAAACGGTTAGAAAAAGTTTTTATTTTTATAACTTCCCCAATTTCAGCGAGAATAAACCTTTGGATTCTAAATGTTGTATCAAGTGTAGTTGCAGCAAAAGAAATAACTATTACAGCTATAAAAACAGCACCGAGCTCTTCAGGGATGTTTAAGTTAGTAAGAAAGCTCGCTGAGCCTTCAACAAAAGCATCTAAGCCGTGCTTAGACGAGTACGCCCAAGACTTATAATGAATATGCCATTTCTCTTTGCTTGCAAAACCGGCTGTAGCAGCAATGATTGCTAGTAGAGCTAGCGTGCCTTCTATTAACATCGATCCATAACCAATTGGTCTAATATCTGTTTCTTTATTTATTTGTTTAGAAGTAGTTCCAGAAGCTATTAATCCGTGAGCTCCGCTAACAGCGCCACATGCAATTGTTACAAATAAAAATGGAAACCATGGCGGTGAGTCTGTTGCATTTAAATTAAAGGCTGGTGCAACTATCTCTGGCTGAGTAACAAAAATACCAAGAAGTAAAATCCCTAAACCTACTATTAACTGATGAGAGTTTATATAATCTCTAGGTTGCAAGAGAACCCAAACAGGGAGCACTGATGCGACAAAACCATAGATCATCAAGTAGATTACCCAAAATGCTACTGCTCCATCTTCGCTATAGCCAAGCATGCTAGTAAGATCCACTGGGAATTCAAGACCAAGAGGAATGCTTGCGTACAAAAGAATAAGTGCAATTAATGAAGGAATTAAAATCTTGATGTTTGTTCTGTAAATTAAAAAACCAATGGCAAGAGCTAAAACAATAGCTATATTAATTGGAACTACGCTGCCAGGAAAGCTAACAAAAAGCCTTGCGATTATTACAGCAAAAGCTGCTGATAAAACCCAGATCAAAAAGAAGATGATAAGCAAAAAGAAAAACTTAGCTCTTGTGCTAATAATGTCACCAGCGATTGTGCCTATAGACTTTGCTTTGTGGCGTACTGAAATTAAAAGCGCGCCCATGTCATGCACCGCGCCCATAACGACATTACCAAGAACTACCCAAATAAGCGCAGGAACCCAGCCCCAGTAAACCGCTATGCATGGTCCAACAATAGGAGCAGCTCCAGCAATTGAAGCAAAGTGGTGGCCAAATAAAATATGCTTCCTTGTTGGCACATAGTCTATGCCATCTTCCATTTCGTGAGCTGGTGTTTTATTCTTATTATCTAATTTGAAAATT
>CAYGPN010000008.1:0-109341 GCA_964352085.1 uncultured Gammaproteobacteria bacterium
ATAAATCAGAAGCTAACAAAACAACTGCAAAGAAAAATAATACTAATAAAAAACCAGCTAAAAAAAAACCAGCTAAGAAAACACTAGCTAAGAAAAAGCCAGCTAAAAGAAAAGCAGCTAAAAAAGTAGTTGCTAAGAAAAAGCCAGCTAGAAGAAAAAAGAAATAAGCTATTTTCTTTAATCTTAGATAATCGCTAAATTAAAAAGAGAGACGGGCCCAGTGTCCGTCTTTTTTTATATATAATAGAACTATGAAAGTAATCTCAAAAAAATTAGATTTGAATATAAAAGCTCAAGCTTTAGTACTAGGTGAATTTGATGGAAGCAAATCAGCTGATTTTAAAAAGTTAGATAAGCACTATGGAAACTTGTTATCGCAAATTGTTAAAGAAGAAGATTTTAAATTTTCTTGTGGAAGAACTTTAGTTGTCCGTTTGGCTGCCGCAAAAAATGCTAAAAAAGGCGGGCTAATTAAGATAATACTTCTGGGGCTAGGTAAAAAACCTGACTTTCATAAGAAAAAGCAGAGAAAAGCACTTGCAGCAGCAATAAGAAAAGCAAAAGCAGAAAAAATTAAGACCTTAGCTGTAAATTTATTTACAGATGTGAAATTACTTGTAGAAACTGCAATCTTGGTTACTTATGACTTTAATAAGTACAAAGGAAATGGAAGGCCAGAATCTTCTAAGTATAAAAATATAGAAGAACTTACTATTCTAAGTTCTAAAAAAATTAATGCTAATGAAATTAAAGAAGCTCAGATCATAGGCGAATCAACGTGTTTGGCGCGTGATTTGGTTTGGGAGCCAGCATGCACTGTAACTCCAAGCTATTTAGCTAGCATTGCAAAGAAAATAAAAGCGCCTAATTTAAAAGTTAATGTATTAGATAAAGCAAAATGTAAAAAACTTGGTATGGGAGCTTATCTAGCGGTCGCTCAGGGCTCAAATGAGCCGCCTAAATTTATTGAGATAACTTATGCACCAAAAGGGAAAATTAAAAAGCATATCGCGCTTGTAGGTAAAGGTGTGACATTCGATAGTGGAGGTTTAAGTTTAAAACCTTCTAAAGCTATGGAAATGATGAAAGAAGATATGTCTGGAGCTGCTGGAATGCTTGGAGTGATGAATGCAGTTTCTAAATTAAAACCTAAAGGTGTAAAAATCACAATGGTTATTGCAGCAACTGAAAACATGCCGAGCGGGGATGCTTATCGTCCAGGTGATGTAATTACTGCGATGAATGGAAAAACGATTGAAGTAAATAATACAGATGCTGAAGGAAGATTAACTTTAGCTGATGCTGTTAATTATGTGTCTACTAAAAATCCAGATGAGATTATTGATATGGCAACTTTAACTGGCGCGTGTATGGTGGCACTTGGTAATGTTTGTGCTGGGATGATGACGAATGATCAAAAGTTATTAGACCGTGTTAAAAAATCTGCTGATGCTGAAGGTGAATTAATGTGGCAGCTGCCACTTTACGATGAGTATAAAGAGTCACTCAAATCATCAATAGCTGATTATATAAATGCTGGCTCAGGCGGTAAAGCTGGAGCGCAAAATGGCGGTCTTTTTGTTGGTGAGTTTGTGGGTAATAAGAAAGGTTCTAAAAAACCAATCTCTTGGTTGCATTTAGATATTGCTGGACCTTGCTGGCTTGAAGAAGAAAATGAGTGGTCACCAAAAGGCGCCTCTGGAATTGGTGTCAGAACTTTAACTAATTATATTTTGAATAACTAAGCTGCTCTTAATTTGATCAAAAGACAATTTGCCATTACAATTCCTTTATAGAGGTTTATATGGATATGGGAATTTTTGTAGTTTTATTTTTTATTGTTGTGCTCTTCATGGTTTTTTGGGGCACATTTAAAATTGTTAATCAGGGACATTGCGGTCTTGTGACTCGTCTTGGAAGTTATGTGAAAACGCTTCAGCCTGGTTTTCATATACTCGTGCCTTTTGTAGATAAATTAGATAGAGTGGTTGATCTTCGTGAGCAAGTTTTGCCGCTTAGCCCTCAGTCAGTAATCACAAAAGATAACGTTAATATTCAAGTGGATGCAGTTATTTACTACCAAATCATGAATCCATACTCTGCAATTTATGAAATCAATAATTTGGTTTTTGCAATTGAGCAGCTTTCTTTAACTTCTATGAGAAATATAGTTGGTGAGATGTCACTTGATGATACTTTAACTAGCCGCGAGATTGTTAATGCAAAGCTTTTAGGGATAATTGATCATGCTGGTAATAAGTGGGGCGTGAAAACTAATCGTGTTGAACTTAAAGATGTTAACCCACCACCTGAAATTCAAAGAGCCATGAACGTTCAAATGGAAGCTGAGCGTAATCGCCGCGCTGCAGTTATTGATGCTGAAGGTCAAAGGGATGCTGCTATTCAAGTTGCTGAAGGTTCTAAACAATCAAAAATTAAAGCTGCTGAAGCGGAGGCTAAGACTTTAGAATTAGAGATTGGCGCGCAGGCAAGAATGGCTAAAGAGTACATTATAAAGCTTAAAGAAGCAGAGCCTGATAAATCTGCTCTTCAGATTATTTACATGGATACTCTTAAAGATTTATCACAAGGACCAGCAAATAAAATCTTCTTACCTACTGAATCAATAACTGCTTTAGGCGGAGTGGCTGCAGTGGGTGAAATGTTTAAATCTGTTGATGGCGGGAAAAACTAAATGGAATCATATTTAATTTGGTATATAGTTGCTGGGATAATGCTTTTAGCTGAAGCTCTTACTGCAGGCACATTTATTTTTATATGTTTTGCTTTAAGTGCATTGTTAATTGGAGTAATTGATCAATTTAGTGATTTAGGAATTATTTATGAAGTTTCTGCTTACTTTGTTATTACTGGAATATTTTTAATTACAATCAAGCCTCTTTTAAAATCAATAATTCATATACCAAAATCAGAGGACACTACTTATTCTAAAAAACTTATTGGTCAAGAAGCTATGGTATTTAAACCTATCTCAAGAGCACAAATGGGCACGGTGCAGCTTTTTGAAGCTGGTGAGACTTGGCTTGCTAAGAGCTCTGATGGTAATGATATAGGTCAAGGCTCAACAGTTAAAATAGTTTCTGTTGAAGCTAGTATTTTAACTGTTAAGGCTATTTAATAATAGTTAATTTGGTAGGTCAATTTTACTTATCAACAGATCCTTCAAGGATTTTTTCTCTGAATAATCAATCCCAATTGCTTGCTTAACTTCAGATAGAGTTTGTGCTGTTAATTCTCTAGCCTGCTCAGTTCCTTTATTAAGGATATTTAGTACTTCACCCTTGTCTTTAGCAAATTCTTCACGGCGCGCGCGTATTGGCGCTAAGAAGTTTTCCATAACTTCATTTAGGTATTTTTTAACCACCATATCTCCAAGCCCGCCTTTTTGATAGTGGTCTTTTAATTCCTGTACTTTAGCTTTATCATCGCCAAAAATATCTAAGTAAGTGAAAACTATATTACCTTCTATTTTCCCAGGATCTTCCACCTTTATATGATCAGGATCTGTGTACATGCTTCTCACTGCTTTCCAGAGTTCATCACTAGAGTCTTTTAGAGATATGACATTGCCTAGAGATTTGCTCATTTTAGCTTTCCCGTCAATTCCAGGCAATCTTTTAATTTCTGGAATTAAAGCTTCACATTCTACTAAAACATCAGATTTATAAACACGATTAAATTTGCGAACTATATCATTAGTCTGTTCTATCATTGGAGCTTGATCAGCACCTACTGGCACCAAGTTTGCTTTAAAAGCAGTAATGTCAGCGGCTTGAGAAACTGGGTACATAAAAAATCCAGAAGGTAAATGTTTTTCAAAACCTCTTTGTTTAATCTCATCTTTAACAGTTGGATTTCTTTCAAGATGATTAACAGTAACTAAATTTAAGTAGTACATAGTCAGTTCTGATAATTCAGGAATCATAGATTGGACACAAATAGTTGAAACTTTAGGATCGATACCAACAGCTAAGTAATCTAAAGCGACTTCTAAAAGATTTTCTCTAATTTTTTCAGGATGCTCAGCATTATCAGTTAATGCCTGCATATCTGCAATTAAAATATATTGTTTGTATTCGTTTTGAAGCTTTATTCTGTTTTCTAGCGAGCCGACATAGTGACCTAAATGAAGAGGTCCTGTAGGTCTATCGCCAGTTAGTATAATTTTTTGCACAGAATCAATAATATCAGAGAAAATCTTTAACTGTTGAAATATGTGTATCGTTTTTTATTGGGTATATTTTAGTTAACTAATGAAAATACTTATAGCTAATGATGATGGGATTTTTGCTGAGGGCATTCATGCTCTTGCTTCAGCATTGGCTGAAGAAAATGATGTTTATGTTTGTGCGCCAGATCGAGAGAGAAGCGCTACTGGTCACTCGATGAGTTTGCATAAGCCCTTAATAGTTGATGCTGTTAAAGAAATTTATCATATGCCTAAAGTTAAAGCTGGCTACACTACTAGCGGCACTCCAGCAGATTGCGTGAAAGTAGCTCTTGGTGCTATTTGGAGAGATACGAAATTTGATCTTGTTGTTTCTGGAATTAATCACGGTCCAAACCTTGGTGTTGATGTGCTTTACTCTGGTACAGTTTCAGCAGCTATGGAGGCGATGCTAATAGGTGTTCCCTCGATAGCAACAAGTTTATATAGTTATAGTTCTAAAGAGTTTGATGAAGCGGCAGCTTGGATTGCTGATTTTGTTAAGGACTTACCAGAAATTCCTAAAAGGTCTTTTTTAAATATTAATTTCCCTCCTGGACCTCGAGCAGATTATGCTGGTGTTGAAGTTACAAAGCTTGGAAATCGTGGTTATGAAGAGAACTACGAAGAAAGAAGAGACCCGCGTGGTCGTAGATACTACTGGCTTGCTGGTGTGCCAATTGAAGGTAGAGAAAGACATGGCATGGATGGAATGGCTCTTTTAGAAAATAAAGTTTCTATTACTCCTGTTGTTTTTGATATGACATACTATGATCATATGGATAAGTTATCTAAGGAAATAGAAGGCAAGTTTTAATGAATTTAAGGCTATTAAAAACACTTCAACTTATTTTTCTAGTTGCAGTTATTTCTGCACTTCCTTTTTATCTATCTTCACGTGCTGCTGAGTCATCAGCAATGGAAACTAGTTTTTTAGGCAAGAATGTTTTAAATACTAGAATGTTGCTTCGTGTTCAAGAACGTGATTTTAAAGCGGATAAAGAGCTTGAGTATCGTATTTTTGAAGATGGCTTGGTAATGAAGACAGTAGTTTATGACGGCAATGCTAAAAAAACAAATCTTTTTGATACTAAAATTGGTAAAATCCCAAATTCAAAAGTTAAAAAAGCAGCGAAGTTTGTCGAGCAGCTTCAAGAAACTAAATTTGGTAATTCTTTTCCTTGGTTTGAAAGCTTAGATGAGAAAGGCAATACCGTGCAGATAGAGTTTCCTGGTGTGATTACTATGGATTGCTTTAAAGAGCAGCTAAATATTCAACAAGCTAAGGCTATTCAAAAAGATATACTTCCACATGAGCATGTGGATGGTGAGGCTAAGTGCTCAGAAGGTTTGCTCGCTAAAACATTTTTATACTATACAAAACATAGAGAAAATCCAAAGCTATTTAAAGAAGTTTTGAAGTTTGTGAAGTCTCTTTAATTTTTAAACTAAGCTTTCTTGAGGATGCCAGATTTGCAGCTCTTCTTCTGTAAATTCACCCATAGTCTGTACTTCAGGGCAAAGAATAATCCCTTCTTGATTAAAAGTCGTATCTTGCACGCGTTTCATTAATTTACAAAAATCAATTGAAGTGCCTGCGGGCTCATGACTTGTATCATTTTCAAAGAAATTACCATGCTTCTTAGAAACGCTAAAGCTAGCTTCGCTTATCCCCTTTAGACCTAATTTATCTATTAGCAAACCTGCTTTCTCTGGCTCGGGGTTTTTAAAAGTGCAACCGCAAGTCCAAGCTTTAATGGGTTGATGAGCTGATCTTGCTTGGTTATTTTTGCTAACTAGAGCGCGTATCTCTTCTTTCTTGGCAGGCTTTAATTCAAAACTTGCTGAAAGTACTATGTGTTTTTGTGGGTCTATATTTGATTTCCTATAGCTAAAGCCAAGGTCTTCTTTACTTAGCTCTTCAGTTTTCCATGATTCAGTATTAAAGACTTTTACAGAAACTAAAATATCAGAAATTTCAGCTCCATGCGCGCCAGCATTCATAACCACGCCACCACCAACTGAACCAGGTATGCCCTCCATAAATTCAGTGCCACTTAAAGATTCTTGTGTCATCTTTGCGCAGAACCTTGGCATTCTAAGTCCAGAACCAACTTCAAATTTTGTATCTGAAATTTTGTTTATAAAATCAAGATCATTTGTGCATATAACAATTCCATCAATGCCTCTAGAACTTAAAAGTAAATTGGATCCGGCACCAAGCACATGCCAATTAAGTTTTTTTTCTTTAATATCTTGAAAAAGTTCTACAACTTCATCAATTGATTTTGGTAAAGCCAAAGAATCAGCCTTAGACTTGACTCTTAGTGTTGAATAATTTGTTAAATCGGCTTTTTGTATTAACTGCATTAAGATGTTTTTTTGGTTTTTATAAGCCTTGCTCTGAGAGCTTTCAAAGCAATATTAGCTTTCTAGCAACGAGTAAAAGCATAACATAATAAGCGCAATATGAATTCGTGGAATAAAATGAATAGAGTGAAGCTTGCATTACTAATATTAATATTTACTATTAGCGTAGAGCCGGGCTCAGCTTTTTTATTTAAAAATGATGATAAGAAAGAAGATATAAAGACTTTGGATCTGATTTCTAAGCAAAATGCAGAGATAGTTGATAAAGATTTATTAATCAAAAGAAATTCTTTAATAGATACACCTTATAAGCTTGCTGCTCATTATGTTCCAATTATTCTTTTAAGAGCTTTAACTAATAGTGACTATCCTAAAAATATTAGAAAAGCTCATTTTGAAAGGCTTACGTACACAAGTTGTGAAGAAAAGACTGGTAAATGTTCTGGTTTAATTGAAAAAATGACTATTGATATTGAGCTTGAAAAGACAGGACTCTTGTCACGCAGAGCGATTGCAAAAGGCAAAATTAATGATCTTGATTTTGAATATAGTAATGATATGAAGTTTAGGTTTACTAAACGAGGGACCCAGATAATTAGATCAACTATTGAAGGGATGCCTTATATTAATTTAGATATTGACACTGATGGTAACGAAAAAACTAATGATGTTGAAGGTAGTTTGCTGGGCAAAAAAGTGAAATATCATACTAAATATAGAACGACAGCGGGCTCAATAGGTGGATATCCTTACAAAATTTATGTCTCTGGTATTAGGGACAAACAGACTTTTCAGATCTCACTAGATGGCAGTATCGGACAATACAAAATAACTGGTCATGGTGAGGAAGTGAAGAAAGACTATTATGAAATTACAGAAAAATATGGTCCTTTAACTATGAAAAGTACAGTTAAAGTTTTTGATTAAGTGTCATTGTAAGGAGTGCGTAGCACGACGTGGCAATCCATGAATCATTTCGCCTTGCTCATGATGACGTGGTGATCTGGATTAATCGCTTAGCTCGCAATGACTTATAATATAAACAATGAAAGAACCGATTCATAACCCGTTCTTCCTGCTGGGGCTATTAGTTATTTTGGCTTTAAGCATCCCATGGTATTTAGCTCAGGGCAGCATTGAACCTATAATTTTCGGTTTCCCATATTGGGCTGTGATTACTTTCATGATGACTTTAATATTGTCCGCTTTTTTGCATTGGGTTATTAATACTCAATGGGAGGATAACGATTAATGGATACTAATGTAGAGCTAGTATTTGCTGGCTGGAAAGGGCTTTCTATTTTAATAGTCTATGGACTTTTGATGTTAGCTATTGGTATCTATGTTTTTCTAAAAGAGAAAAATCTAAATGAGAGCATGAGCGAGTACTTCTTAGGTGGAAGAAGCATGAGTTTAGTGGTTTTATTCTTTACTTTCTTTGCTACTAGCTATAGCGGCAATACTGTAATAGGCTTTGCGCCAAAAGCTTACAGACTGGGTTTTAGCTGGATTCAAGCAGTTACTGGAATGATCTGTGTGATTGCTGCTTTAATGATTTTTGCGCCTAAGCTATATAAGCTTTCTAAAGAGCATAATTTTATTACTCCTGCTGATTGGATTCAGCATAGATTCAAATCTAAACTCGTTACTATTACAGCAACTTTGCTTATGATGTATGCCTTAGCTAATTTTATTTTGGCTCAGATAGTTGCTATAGGTCAGGGAGTCGCTGGACTTACTGGTTCTACTATTCCTTATCAATTTGCTGTAGTTTTCTTTGTAGTTATTATGGTGGCTTATAGTTGGCTTGGTGGTATGCGCTCTGTTGCTTATACAGACTTGATTCAAGGGATCATTCTTTTTTTAGGAATTATAATTTTACTTTTTGGTGTCTTAAATACTTTTGGTGGCTTGCCTGAAGCTACTGAATTTATAAAGAGCTCTGCGCCAGAGAAAATCAGCGTGCCTGATACTAATCATTTGGGTACTTGGTTAAGCACTCTTCTTATTTGGGGCTTAGGTTCAGCTATGTATCCACAACTTATACAAAGAGTTTATGCTGCAAGCAGTGCTAAAGTTTTAAAGAGTTCTCTTTCTAAAATGATTTGGGCTCCTTTTTTAGTGACCTTCCCGGTTTTAATTATTGGTTTAATAAGTATTAAAGCCTTTCCTGGACTAGGAAAGCTGGAGTCTGAGCAGCTTATAGGAGTGCTAGCAAATCATATAGCAAACCAAAGCACTTTTTATTATTGGGCGATGATAGTTCTTTTTGGTGGGATAATTTCAGCTATCGTTTCAACTGCTGACTCTGCGCTTTTAAGTTACGAGTCTTTTGTTTCTCAAGATATCTATGGCAGGTTTCTAAATCACAATGCCTCAGATGCTAAAAAAGTAAAAGCAGGTAAGTTAGTAGGTTTGATTACAATAGTTATTTTAGTAATGATCGCTTGGAATCCACCAGCTACACTGTATGAGATTTTTGTAATTAAATTTGAACTTTTAATTCAAGTAGCCCCTTTGTTTTTTATAGGGATTTACTGGCAAGGTTTACATAAACGTGCTGCATGGCTCGGGATGATGGTTGGAACAGTGATGGTGCTTTGGATGACTCTCACTCATTTTAGCTACTTGGGGATTTATAACGGACTTTGGGCTTTAGCTTTAAATCTTCTTGTTGCTCTACTAGGTTCTTTTGTTTTGAATATGAATAGCTCTTCTCAGCTAACTCAAAAACTGACAGATAATTAAGGCTTAAAGTTTAAGTTAGCCATGGATCTTTTTCATCAACTAAATTTGGATTTTTAAATTCACTAAATTCAAATTTTATTTTTCTAAGTTTGAGATCATTCAATATTTCTTTTAAAAAGCGATCAGTGCTATCAAAGATCTTTGATGATAATGTTAGATATATTTTTGCCATCTTTAGAATAGGCTCTTGGCAGCGTTTTAGTGTTGATCTAAGTATTAGCTTCAAGCGTTTGTAATATACAGCTGCTCTTGCTTTTTCTTTCTCTGTGTATCTTTTATTTTTTTTGTTTACTCTACTTTTAAAATCCATCAAAGCCTCTAGAAGCCCAAATAAAGGTGCTAATGGTACTAGATTTGCTTTAGAATGACGAGGATTGCTCATTCTAAAAATCTTTGCTAGCTCATCTTTAGAATGAACTGTGTCTAAAGCATTAAGTGATTTGCATAAATCTTCATGCATTTCCTCATCTCTATATTTAGGTAAATCAAAAATAGCAGGATGAAAACCAATACTCGTTTGGTAAATTTTCACAGCATGGTTTCGTATTGAGTTGTCTATCCCCCGTCTCCTATAAATTAATGAGCAACTTCGCCAAAGAATAATCCACGAATAAGGATAATTCCCATAGCTATTGGTGCTAAGAACTTACAAGAATATCTCCAAGCATCAATCAACCATTCAGGGATATGACCTTTAAGATCTTCTTTAATAAGACGTTTGTCCATTACCCATCCAGCAAAGATACAAATCAAGATTGCTGAAAGTGGGATAAGAAGATCAGAAACTAATTTGTCTACGTTTGTAAAGATAGTGCTTTTTTCTAAAGATTCAGTAAGAATCCAAATTACACCAGCAGCAAATGTTGCCATTGCTGAAATAGCTGTAGCCCATCCACGAGTCTTTTTCATTTCATCAATCAAGTGAGTAACTACTGGCTCAAGTAATGAAACAGATGATGTAATGGCTGCAAAGAAAAGAAGTATATAGAAAAGCGGAGCTACTAAATTACCGTATGGCATTTGAGCAAATAAAGCAGGTAGTGTAACAAAAACTAGCCCAGTTCCAGCTTCAGGATTAAGACCAAAAGCAAAAACTATAGGGAAAATTATTAAACCACTAAGTAGCGCAACGCCAGTATCCATACATACTACAAAAGTTCCAAGCATAGGAATGTTTTCTTTTTTACCAAGGTAAGAACCGTAAGCGATCATAGTACCTACAGCAACACTAAGAGAGAAAAATGCTTGACCAAGTGCATGGAAAAAAGAAGTAGTAGTAAACTTTGACCAATCAGGCTGGAATAAGAATGTCCAAGATTTTGGAGTAACTCCAGCTTCTGCTGCCATGTTCGATTCCATGTTTAAGGCGAAGATAGCTAAGCCTACTAAAATAACTAAAAGAATAGGCATTAAAACTTCAGTAGTTTTTTCGATACCACCACTAATACCTTTAAAAACAATTAGACCAGTTAAAACTGTAAAGATTAAGTGCCAGAAAATTTGTCTTTGATCTGAGGCCATAAACTCTTTAAAATAGCTTTCAGTTTGACCATTAGCAAACTCGCTTATGCTTCCTGTGAAGGACTGGAATAGATACTCAAGAGTCCAGCCAGCAACAATTGTGTAATAACTAGTGACAATGAAGGCAATAACTACTCCAAGAACACCAACTGTCTTCCAAAAGGGCTTGTATTTTTTAGTTAGAGCAACAAAAGCACCACCTGAACCATGACCAGAACTTCTACCAATCATAAGCTCAGCCCATACTACAGGCATTCCTAAAAGGAAAACACATCCTATGTAAGCAATGATGAAAGCGCCACCCCCATTCTCTCCACAAACGTATGGAAAGCGCCAGATATTTCCTAATCCGACTGCTGCTCCAGCTGTTGCTAGAACGAAACCAATTTTATTGGACCAATTATCTCTTTTAACATTTGCCATCGATGTACTAAAATATCATATAGATAATGTATGATGTTTGTATAACTAATTAATTTGGGAAAGATAAGGTATAGGTAAGTATGGAAGGATTGAAAGACGCGGAAAAAAACGGTTCTAAAATGGAAATTGGTGATACAGCAAATTTAAAAATTGGAGATCAAAGTTTTGATTTACCAATAGTTAGTGGCACTGAAAATGAAGTTGCTGTTGATATTAAAAAACTTAGAGCTGAATCAGGTTTAATAACTTTAGATAATGGCTATATGAATACAGGCTCATGTCAAAGTGAGATTTGTTATATAAATGGCGAAAAAGGCATTTTGAGATATCGTGGAATTCCAATTGAGCAGCTTGCTGAAAAATCTACTTTTGTTGAAACATCTTATCTACTTATAAACGGTAAGCTTCCAAACGAGAATGAACTCCACACTTTTTCTGAAGGTTTAAAGAGACATTCTTTATTACATGAAGATATGCGTAACTTCTTTGCAGGTTACCCAGGATCAGCTCATCCTATGGCGATTTTATCTTCTATGACTTGTTCTCTATCAGCTTATTACCCAGATTCTATTGATGATCATAGTGATGAGCAACTTGAGCTAGACTGCATTCGTTTGCTTTCTAAATTAAGAACAATTGCGGCTTTCTCTTATAAAAAATCTATTGGGCAGCCTTTGATTTATCCGCGTAATGATTTAGCTTATTGTGCAAATTTTCTTAATATGCTTTTTGCAGTTCCATCAGAAGAATATTACATTGATGATGAGCTTGTTAGAGTTGTTAATCAGTTATTTATTCTTCATGCTGAGCATGAACAAAACTGCAGTACTTCTACAGTTCGTATGGTAGAAAGTAGTGGCGCTTCTGTTTATGCTGCTATTGCTGCTGGAATTTCAGCTCTTTGGGGACCGCTTCATGGTGGCGCGAATCAAGCTGTAATTGAAATGCTTCAGCAGATTCAAGCAGAGGGCGGAGATTATAAGAAGTTTCTTGATGATGTTAAAAATAAAAAATCAGGAATTAAGCTTATGGGCTTTGGTCATAGAGTTTATAAAAACTTTGATCCGCGTGCAACTATCTTACGCAGTTCTTGTGATCGTGTTTTAGCTAAACTAGGAATAGCAGACCCTTTACTGGACATTGCAAAAGGCTTGGAGCAAGTTGCTTTAGAAGATGAATACTTTATTGAACGTAAGCTTTACCCTAATGTGGATTTCTACTCGGGTATTCTTTATAGAGCTCTAGGTATTCCAGTAAATATGTTTACTGTTATGTTTGCTTTAGGTAGACTTCCAGGATGGTTAGCTCACTTTAAAGAAGCAAAAGCAAATCCTTCTGCTAAGATCTCCCGCCCTAGACAGGTTTATACCGGTAATAATGAGAGCCCGTACGTGCCTCTTCATGAAAGAGTTTAAATTAAATTTTAACTAAGTTGGTTGGTTTTATTCTGTGAATCAAAAGAGCTTGTAAGCGAGCCTGTAAAACCTGCTAGGGGATTTTGTCTGTCTGCAGCTTCTTGACCTACGCTATCAATTTCAAAAGGATTTGCTTTGGTGTTACTAATACCGCTTCCAGCCCCATCTCTATTCATGAGAGGACTATTTGCTGGGTTAAGGTTGCTTACGGCACCATTAACAGTTGCTCCAATTGAAGCTGGATTAATTGGTGAGGTGCCAGATGCTGCAATTGTTCTTGCTGTATTAATTATATGATCAGCATTAACTATTAAAGGTGCTAAGTTTTTTTGATCTTCCGGTAAATATTCATTTGCAAGCTTGCTTAAACCGTCTCTAAAACTTGGATCGTGGTTCATCGAGACCCCCATCGCAATATCCATAACTCCATTTTGTTCAATTTCTGAGAAAAAATCACCAACAGGATTTGTATTATTAGGACCCGTGCTCATTGTCATAACGCCTATGAAACTTTTTAGTTGTGCAATTTGAGCTCCTGGACCACCTTCCATCATAGTGATAATATTATTAGCCATTTGATCAGCCATGCCTTTATCCACAAAGTCTCCAGCACCTATACTATCAAGCCCCTCTTTAACACCTAGTCTGATACCAGATTTCATTGCAAATTTTGTTGCGTTACTGCCACCACTAAGCATATTAAAATCGCCATTTCTCATTTCTGTTGAGCCACGGTTACCCATGGAGTCTTGCATTACAGCCAGACCAAGACCTACAGCAAATCCTTGAAGTTCTTTATCTTTATCAATCTTATCTCCAAGGTTGTCCATTAAGATTGCCATTGAAGCTTCACCAAGTTGACCATTTAATACTTGAAGAGCAGCCATTCCTTTCATAATACTGTCAGACTCACCATCTTTAGCATGCTCAAGCATGACGCCTTGAATAGCTCTCATGGTTCCTTGGGTTACAAGCCCGGCACCCTTAGCAAGGTTTTGTTGACTTTGGTTCATGTTTTGATTTCCTGAACTATTTAACTCTTCACCTTTGTTTTGAAGATACATACCCTGGATTCTATCTCCAGAGTTATCAGAGCCTGATAATTCATTTGCAAGAGCAAAGTATCTAATACCCATGGTTATTTCTTTAACACCTTGATCTTTTTCTTTTCTTGCTAAGTCTTTTCTGTACTGACCATCATTAGTAAATCTATTTGCATCTATCTCTGCTATATCTGATGCTTTACCTAAACTTTTTTGTTTAGCTTTTGCTGCAGATATATCTGATCTTGTGTAACCTAGTCTTGATCTTAAATCTTCTATTCTTTTTTGGTTACTTGAATTTTCAAAAAGTTTTTCGCTTCTACCTGATTTTTGAGATTTAATAGATTTACCAATAGCATTCTTAATGCTAGCGCCGCCTTCTTTTCCACTGCTAGGTATTCCATTAGCCATTGCTAAATCTCTCCTAAAAGATAAGTATCAATATAGGGTTAAGCCCTTGTTAAGAGTTTTTGAAAGTCTCTCTAAGACAGGATCACTAAGTTTAAGCTGTTTTAACCAGGGCTTAACCTAAGCTTGATATCTATGATTAGAAGACCCAAGGGGATTAGATATGGCATTAGATGGAATAGGTGATAGCGGAGCAGGAAGCGGTTTACCAAGCGCTATAGATAAAGTTAGTGATAAGAAGTCTATTGATAAGGTTGCAGGCGCTGGTGCTGGAAATAAAGCTGATAAAGGCAAGGATGCTAAAAAGAAAACTAAAGCTGAACTAGAAGCGCTTAAAGTAAAGCTTAAAGCTACTAAGACAAGAATTAAAGGTAAAAGAGGAAAAGTTAAATCAACTCAAAACACCAAAGTTACTAAAGGTAAAAACGATTATAAAAAGAATGATGATACTGATAAAAAAGGTATAGAAGAAGAAGCGCAAGGAGTAGCTACTCAAAAAGCTGGTCAGGCAGTAATAACAAAAGGCTATGCTCTTATGAGTAATTCTGTGACTGCATCTAAAGGCGCTGCTATGGTAGCTAAAGGAACAGCAACAGTAGCATCAGGAGAATCTACAGAAGCAACGGGACTTGGAAACCAAGCTACAGGTGTTGCTGGAAAAGATAGTGCTACATCAAACATAAATGCTGCAAATAAAACAGCAACTCAAGAAACAAATGTTTTAAATGGACAAGCTAGTGCTGCTAAAGTGCAGGGAGCGCAAGTAGATAGCCAGTTAATGCAAGTTAATGCTCAAGAAGTTCAAGGAATGGGTATGGATGTTGCAGCTGGTGTTGGTAAAAATCAACTTCAACAAGAAACTGGCATGGGTAATAATGCAGCTGGTGCAGCTATGGGCGGCGCGAGTCAAATGATTACACCTGAAGGTGGTGCTGAAGGATCTAGCATAGCTAGAGGTATTGGTAAAGGTGCAGCTCAAGATAGTGCTGTAGGTGCTTTAACTGAAGACGCTAATATGGGCGGAGCTGCTGCTAATCAAATTAGTGGAGCTGCAATTGGTGCAGCTGATCCAACAAATGGTAGCCAAGGAATGAGTAAAGGGCAAGCTGCAGGCTTAGGTCAGACGGCTGCTCTAGATCAAGCTGATGGAGCTATTGCTAAAGACACTGGTGTCGGGCGTGCTGAAATAGGTTTAGGTAGAGAGCTTGGGCAAGAGTTTACAGGTTTAAATAGAAAGGGCGGAATTTTAGATAGAAGCTCTGATGATGATTCTAGTTTCACTAAACGTGGCTCCAATAACATGGGTGCAGCCTAAAATTATTCACGATATTTTGATAAAAAAACATGAATAATTGTTATATTTGGTATATATTCACGATATTTTGATTAGAATACGTTAATGATGGTATAATTAAAATATGGGTATTACTAAGCCTAAAAAAGACTATATTCAGGGTTTAAAAGCTAGTTTTGACTCTTTGAGTAAAGGCAAAAAAGAACTTTTAAATATGATTGATGATGTTGAGATTGCTGAGGCAGTTTATAACTCGAATGCAATTGAAAACTCGACTTTAACTTTAAAAGAAACAGAGAAGATTTTATTAGAGATGGAGCTTGGTAGAGATTTATCTTTGCGAGAAGTTTATGAGGCAAAAAATTTAGCTAGAGTGGTTAATTATATTCGATCAAAAGCTCAGGAAAAAGAAATTGATAAAGAGCTTATATTATTTTTGCACCAAATGCTTATTGGTGGAATTAATGATGATATTGCAGGACGTTTTCGAGAGCAAGGCGAGTATGTTCGAGTAGCAAATTATATCGCTCCAGCACCAGAGAAAATAGAGACTATGATTGATAATGCCTTAGTGTCGTATTCATCTTGTTTAGATCGTTATTTCCTAGAGAGAATTTCACGTTTTCATCTAGACTTTGAGTGCGTGCATCCTTTTTGTGACGGTAATGGAAGAATGGGGAGAGTTATTATAAATTACCAACTTAAGCGTATTGGCTTTCCTTCGGTGATAATTCGAGATAAAGAAAAAGCTGATTACTATCTTTCTTTTGGTGAGTATCAAGAAAAAGGTTTAACAAAAAAAATGGATACAATTTTAGAATTGGCTCTGACTGAATCTTTGCATAAGCGTTTAGCATATTTAAGAGGAGATAAGATTATTAAGTTAGCTGATTATGCTAGGGCTAATGAAAAATCTAGCCAAACTATTTTTAATGCTGCTAAAAGGCAGACTATAGCAGCTTTTCGTGAAAAAGAAGTTTGGAAAATAGCTGAAAAGACTATCTAAAATTATGCAGCACTTAGATTATTCTTTTTCTCAGGACTATCTTCAGATTTTTTATCTTTGTTTAAACCGTCTCTAAGTGAACCGGCTTTATTTTTACTTTTATTTAAATCTATTGGTTTAGAATCATCATCACCTTTTTCGCTAGGGATGCCAGAATCCTTTCCTTCAATGCTTTTCGCGTCCTCTTTTTGAGTGATTTTAGCTTCAGCGCTTTGAGCTCTAAAACCTAATTTTTTACCCTCACCCTTAAGGGTTTTCAGTATTTTGGACTCTTTTTTATGAACACTTTTAGCTGTTTGACTGGCTTTTCTAGCTCTCCCAACGGTTTTTGTACCTTCAGATTTCTTATCCTTCCCTTGGTCTATATTTTTGTTACCTTCGTTGGTTTCAGCAACTCCTGTTGAGAAAATCATGGCACCTTTACTAGCTGTTGCTGGTTCTGCTGAAGCCATCATTGCAGCACCTTTATTCATGTCAGTTGCGCCTTTGGCTACTTCGGTAGCACCAAGACCCTGTTGCTGTTTGCCTTTGTCAATGCCAGTTATACCCTTATTCTCTTCATTTTTTGCTTTACTTTCAGCAGAAGATGCTTTAGCATTACTTTTAGAAACTAGGGATCTTACTCTAGATACGGTCTGCTTAGCGTCTTGGCGGGCTTCATCAACTTGAGCTCTAGTATCAAGTTTACGCTCATTTTTATTGCCCTTTTTACCTTTTCGCTTAGATGCTGTAGTAGATATAGCTGGTTTAGCTATTCCACCATTTATTCCATTTGTTTCCATTCCTGACATAAGGTTTCCTCTACGTATATAAAGAACCATCAAATAGTTAAAATCAGGTTAACGATTTCTTAACTCAGAGCTGTATTAATAGCAATACCAGAAGACACTAGGTAATTTACCTAGAGGAGAGAAATGGTAGATAGAATTGAAAGAAAACCAAAGATGGAAAAGAAGAAAACAGAGGCCTCTGTTTTCAAGTCTCAAACTAGTGCTATCCAAGCAAAGATTGATTCTGCAAAAACTATAAAAAAAGTTACTAAGGTTAGAGCTTTAAGAAGTGAAATTATTGGTACTAAGAAAACAGAAACTGGAAATTACCAAAATAATACAGGAAGAAAAAAAACAGATCACGGCATGGGTGATATTTCTGATGGTGTAATGTTAATTCAGGCTGGTAAAAATTTACAAAGTTCAACGGACGCTGCAAGCCAAGCTCAAGCTCAGGCTATGATTCATAGCGGCGAAGGTTTAGAAGAAGTTGGTAAAGAGGCAGTTGATCAAGGCACAAAACTAACTCAAGAGGGTACACAGAAAATTATTCAAGGATCAATTAGTACAACTATGGGGATCATGCTTAGATCAGAAGAAGCTGAGCAGCACATGGATGAGATACAAGGGCTTGCTGCTTTGCAAGTTTTATCTGGAAAACTTGATGCTACAGCTATGGATGTACTTACTGATGATCTTCAAGATGAAGCTGGAATAGATAAATCTTTCTTGAAAGCTGGTATAGCTGGTGGTTTGAGTGCAGTCCAATCTATTAATGGTCAAATGACAGGAAGCGCTTCTATTGATGATGGTAATTTTAATCTATTAGATGGAAGTCAAAGTTCTATGAAGTATGCTGTTAAAAATGCTTTTGAAGGTGGGATGTCTCTGGGGATGGAAGAAGCTGGCATGCCTGTTAGTAAAGAGATGGTGCAAGGATTAACAGGAAGTATTTTTAGAGGTTTAGAAGGTGATAGGTCTTCAATGTTTGAAGGAATGGTTAAATCTAGTACTTCTATGCTTTTAGATCCTGATGATCAGAAAAATTTTAATTTGGCTTTTGGAGTTACTATAGGTTACGCAACTGGAAATGAAGGAAGAATACGTGAAGGTATTAGCCAAGCTATTTCCATGTTTGGAAATGAAGATCTTAGTTTTTTAAGCCAAGGAGATAAAATGCTTGGTGCAGCTGGTTCTCTGTTTCAAAGAGGATCAGAGAGTATTGGTGATGCTAAGCAAAGAGCTCAAAGAGTAAATGGTGAGACATCAAATCAGTTTAGAAATTATTTAGGTCCTGCATAAAAATGGCGTGCCTAGAGGGACTTGAACCCTCGACCTCCAGTTTCGGAAACTGATACTCTATCCAGCTGAGCTATAGGCACATAAACTTAAAATTTATTATCTTTCCCGCGCCGCAAGTCTTTAAGTTTTTCTAGAAGCTTTTTCTCTTCTCCTGAAAGTTTGTCTGGAGTTATTACTACAACGTTTACGTAGTGATCTCCTTTTCTTGCTGGGTTGTTAAGTTTAGGCATGCCCTGATCTTTTAATTTATAAATTTGTCCTGATTGTGTGTGAGCTTTTATTTTCAGCTCGGTTTTCCCGTGCAAAGTATCTATCTCTATTTTAGTCCCCAAAGCTGCTTCAGGATAACCAATTTCTATTTGTGTATAAATATCATCGTGTTCTCTGTGGAATTTTTGGTCAGCTTCTACATTAATTACCAAATAAATATCCCCTGGAGGTCCACCATTTTTGCCGGCATCACCAAAACCACTAAGCCTCATTTGTGTACCATCATGCACTCCTGCAGGCACAGAGACTTCTACTTCTTTTTCTTCTCTCACATAGCCAGAACCTTTACAAGGTTTGCAAGGATTTTTAACAGTCTTTCCTCTACCTTTGCAAGTGCCGCAAGTGTGAGATTGTCTAATTTGACCAAGTATAGTATTTTGTACACTTGTTACTTCACCCGCTCCATTACAAGTCGAGCAAGTCGAAACATCTTTAGGATCTTTAGCACCGCTCCCATCGCAACTAGAACAAGTCACCAAAGGATTAAGTCTAATTTTTTTCTTTAATCCTGTGACCGCTTCTTTGAGTTCAACTTCTATATCAACTCTATGATCTTGACCTTTCATTGGAGCGTCATGTCTTCTAGCTCTTTGACCAAAACCGCCACCACCAAAACCTTGACCAAAAAAGCTTGAGAAAATATCTCCTAAATCTTCAAAACCAGCAGCTCCTTCAAAGCCGCCACCGAAGCCTCCGGCTCCGCGCGCACCTTTTACGCCCTCAGCTCCATACTGGTCATAGATTTGTCTTTTAGCTGGATCTTTTAAAGCATCATATGCAGTTTGGACTTTTTTAAATAATTCTTCGTTGCCAGTTTCGTTATTATCAGGGTGATATTTCCTAGCTACTTTTTTATAAGCAGACTTGATCTCTTTTTCGCTTGCGCCGCGTTCGACTCCTAATAATTCGTAATAGTCCTCAGTCATTTCCATTCGCTCGACTATTCTAGCATTACAGATCTTACTATATAAACTTAAGCGAGTATTTAATGGAATTTTTGGGATTTGGTTTTTGAAAATTGCGGTAAAATGGGCGTTATGGCGAAAATATTAGTATATGCAGAGGCAAAAGAATCAGCGGAAGGTATTATTCTTCACCCTGGATCAGCTGAAATTATCAAGTTTGCAGCAAAAGACGCTGGATCAGCTGAAACTGCTGTAGTCATTTTTGGAAAAGATTTGGCTAATGCAGCTAAGCAGGCTGGCGCGGCTGGCGCGGATAAAGTTTATGTCATTGATGGCGCAGATTTTGAGCTTTGCCGCACGGATTTAGTTTTACCTGAATTTATAAAAGTAATTGAGTCTGAAAATCCTGAATGGATTTTAGCTAATAACTCTGTTGATGCTGAAGCAGTTTTTGGTATGGCTGCAGCTAAAACAAATAGCAACATTGCTACTGATTGTGTTTCAATCGCTGATGAGGGCGGTAATCTTAAGATAACTCGAAATGTTTACTCTAATAAACTTTTAGTTTCTTGTCATCTTAAAGCGGGGCGCAAATCTTTTGTTTCTTTTAGACCAAATAATGTGACAGTTGAGGGTGATGTGCCTGCTGGAAAAGGCGAAGTGATTAATGTGAGTCCAGCAAATACTCAATCTAAGTTAGTTATTAAAAGTCTAGAGAAATCAGATACTAAAGAGATTCCACTTACTGAAGCATCGATAATTATTTCTGGTGGGCGTGCGATGGCTAATAGTGAAAATTATAAAATTCTTAGAGAATTAGCTACTAAGCTAGGCGCTGCTGTAGGAGCGTCACGCGCTGCTGTGGATAGTGGCTACGCGCCGCATAGCATGCAAGTTGGGCAGACTGGAAAAGTAGTTAGCCCTAATCTTTATATAGCTTGTGGAATTTCTGGTGCGATTCAGCACTTCGCTGGAATGGGATCAAGTAAAGTAATAGTTGCAATTAACAAAGATCCTGAGGCGCCAATTTTTAAGAAAGCTGATTATGGTATAGTTGGTGATCTTTTTGAAGTCGTGCCTGAGATGACAAAGCTAGCTGACAATTACTCCTAATATAGGTGCCTAATATAGGTGCCAGGCACCTATATTAGTGATTAGTTCTTAACCTTTTCTAAAAAGCAAACTATAATTAATCTATGACTGAAGATCTTGGTTTATTACATCAATTCAATAGTTTACTTGAAGGACAGACATCATTACATCCTGCGGTCTTAATTATCCTTGCACTTTTTGGTGGTTTGCTTTCAAGTGTTAGTCCTTGCGTGCTTGGACTTCTTCCTGTGAACCTTGCATATATTGGCACAGCAAATATAAAAAATAAAAACGAAGCTTTTAATAAAGCAATTATGTTTGTTTTAGGTGTTTCACTTGTACTCACTCTTCTAGGGCTTTTTGGTAGTTTGGCTTTTGCTGTTTTTACAGAATTTAAAGGTGAGATAAATTTAGGCGTTGGAATTTTTATAATCCTTATGGCACTTTTTGTGATGGAGCTTATTCATCTTCCTTTGCCTCAATTCGTTACTAAAATTCCTGAAGCTAGTCCTTTTGTAATTGGGATGATCTTTGCTCTTGTTAGCTCACCATGCTCTAGTCCTGTTCTCTTTGGGGTTTTGAGCGCTGCAAGTAGTACAGGCTCTCAAATTTGGGCGATGATTATTATGTTCTCTTATTCTATGGGTTATACAGCACTTATCTTCGCTGCTAGTCTCTCCGCTGGTTTGCTTAAGCAGTTGGATTGGTTTAAAAAGCATAATAAAACTGTACTTAGAACAAGTGGTGGATTACTTTTAATTCTTGGTATTATCTATGTCTTTGTTGGAATAACTACTCTATGGAGATAGTTTCTTTGTTAGATAAGCTAGAAGAAATTAAAAAGGATCTTAAAGAGAATCTTTCTGCAAAAAGATTTGCACATGTAGAGTCTGTGGTAAAAACTTCGCTTCTTTATGCTGATCAGCTTGGGCTAGTTGGCAAAGATAAAGAGAGACTAGAGCTAGCAGCTTGGTTGCATGATGTTTGCAAAGAGCTTAAAGGCGATGAGTTACTAGGACTTGCTAAGCATTACGCTATAAAAATTTATGATGAAGATAGAGCTTCGCCTAATGTTCTTCATGCGCGTGTTGGCGCATCTTTTGTAGAAGATAAATATGAGATTTTTGATCCAGAAGTCTTGGCTGCAATCAGAGAACATACTCTAGGTACTGAAAAAATGTCTATAATCTCTAAGATTTTATACTTAGCCGATTTCTCTGAGCCTAATAGGGATATAAAGGATAAAGAAAAAGATCCTAATGCTAAAACTTTTTGTGATCCTGCGCGCAAGGCAATTGCAGCTGGTGAATTAGATACAGCACTGCTTTCAGCAATGGACTCAAAATTAGAGTTTGTGATTAAAAAGAAAGCTGCTATTCACCCTCTTGCTATTGATGCAAGAAATGCACTTTTATAGTTTAATTTTTAGAAAAAACTTCTTTAGCAATTCTAAAAGGTTTAATTTCTATATCCTGCCAAACTTTGCCAGTGACGTAAGGATCGTTATCTAACCAAGTATTTAAATCTTCTTTATTAGCAAACTCTACAATTACTGATGAGCCAATCATCTTGCCCTCATCATTTAGAATTGCGCCACCAACATGTAGATTCCCTGATTCCTGATGTTTAGCAGCGTAAGCTAGGTGAGCGTCACGCACATCGTCTCTTCTTTGCGCTGCTTCAGTGTCAGTTCCATCATGGGCTATTACTAAATATTGAGTCATAAAAATGGAGCGGAAGACGAGATTCGAACTCGCGACATTTTGCTTGGAAGGCAAAAGCTCTACCACTGAGCTACTTCCGCGTACCTTTAAACGCCTTCCTAGTAGGAAAATATTATCACAGCTTAGTTGATCTCATTGTTTTTACACAATTCTTTTAAACTTGGCGTGATACGTATTTATTTAGGAGTATCGGTCCTAGCATTTTTACTTGGGTTTATTAGCTTTTTAGCTAAATTCGCATCAGTTTTTAATTTCTGAACAGCACTAGCGATTATTTGACCTAATTTTTTAAAGTCAATTTTACTAGCATTTAAGGCAGAAACTTGTGTAAATAATTTGCTATTTCCAAAGTATTGCGCATGAAAAGTTTTTCTTAAAGATCTTGCATCTTTATTATCATTTAAGTCTAGATCAAGAAGCTTTTTATCTTTGTAATAATTTAAAGCAATGTTCATAAGATCTTGAAGATCCATCATGATTAGATATTTTAATTTGATATTTGTCTGCTCTAAGTCTAAGGCGTTATGTACCGCTACTAATTTTTCTATAGAATCTGTATCTTTAGCTAGCTTGGCTTTTTCTAGTTCTTTAAGTGCAGCATCAAGTTTTCTTTTAATTGGATTGATTTCTCTTTGAAATTTAGGAAAGAGCAAATCTCCTTTTTGAGGTAAAGATGAGGAAAGATCTTTTTCTGGATTAGTTTTTTTACTTAAAGGACTTTCTGCTTTGGGCTTCTTAGCATTTAATTTAGCTAATATTTCTTTTGCCTTAGCATCTTTAATAGCTTTATCTTCAGTATCTTGAGCTCTTACTATTCCAGGACTTGCTGCAGTGAAGGCTGCAAGAGCACTTAGAGTAGTAGCTGTATCTAATTTCATTTAAATCCCCTTATTTAAAATGAATTTTAACAGATATGGCTAGTTAAAGTGCCTAAGCCTTAGGACCAAGCATCTCTTCTGGCTTAACCCAATTATCAAAGTCTTCGTTAGATAAAAGCTTAAGCTCAAGCGCTGACTCTCTTAGAGTAAGGCCTTTCTCGTGAGCGTTTTTAGCTAACTTAGCAGCGTTATCGTAACCAATATGCGAGTTTAGAGCTGTTACTAACATTAAAGATTCTTCAAGATTGCTTTGGCAGTTTTCTTCATTGGCTTCAATGCCTTCTACGCAATTTTCTCTAAAAGAGTTGCAAGCATCACTAAGTAATCTGATTGAGTGAAGAAGATTATAAGCGATCATTGGTTTAAAAACATTTAACTCAAAATGACCAGTAGCGCCACCCATATTTATCGCTACATCGTTTCCTAAAACTTGCGCGCAGACCATAGTCATAGCCTCGCATTGAGTAGGGTTGACTTTACCAGGCATAATAGATGATCCAGGTTCGTTTGCTGGAAGATTTAATTCACCAATACCGCATCTTGGTCCAGAGCCAAGCAATCTAATATCATTTGCTATTTTCATTAAAGAGCAAGCGATAGTTTTTAAAGCGCCTGAAGCCATTACCATAGCGTCATGAGCTGCTAGTGCTTCAAATTTATTTGGTGCAGTGAAAAATTTAAATCCAGAAATTTCTGAAATTTTATCAGCAACCTTAAGTGCAAATTCAGGATGAGTATTAAGCCCAGTCCCGACAGCTGTTCCACCTAAAGCAAGCTCCATAAGGGCTGGAAGCACAGCATCGATTCTTATCAATGCTTGATTAAGCTGATGTGTGTAGCCAGAAAATTCTTGACCAAGAGTTAAAGGAGTCGCGTCCATTAAGTGAGTGCGACCGATTTTTACAACTTGACTAAACTCCTCAGATTTAGCATGCAGCTCATCTCTTAAAGCTTCTATTGCTGGAACTAAGTTTTCTAAAATTGATGTTACTGATGCAATATGCATCGCTGTTGGGAAAGTGTCGTTTGATGATTGTGCTTTGTTAACATCATCATTCGGGTGAATGGGGCTCTTTGAGCCAAGTTCACCACCAGCTATTTCAATAGCACGATTAGCAATCACTTCATTAACATTCATGTTTGATTGTGTTCCAGAACCTGTCTGCCAAACAACAAGAGGAAAATGATCATCTAATTTCCCTGTGATAAGCTCATCAGCAGCTTGAACAATTAAATCTGCTTTTTTACTGTCAATTAGTCCTAAATCTTGATTGGTAAGAGCAGCAGCTTTTTTTAAAACTCCAAATGCGCGAATAATCTCGATTGGCATTTTATCTTCGCCAATTTTGAAATTCATGATGGATCTAGCAGTTTGCGCTCCATAGTACTTATCTGCGGGCACTTCAATTTCGCCCATTGTGTCTTTTTCCAGTCTAATTTTCCCTTTAGTCATAGCTTTTACCATTTTCTAATAATAACCGCTAAGAGAAAATGAAGATGTTATTACAATTTGGTGAGAAATGATACAATACAATACGATGAATCATTTAAGGCAAACTAGACATATTGAGCTGAGCGAACTTACAGATGAGGCCGACAACGTATATGAACTCACTAGACATATCGCTGGTGTAGCTAAGCAGATCAAAGAAGATAATAAAGAAGATACAGATCCACCTAACCCTGTTCTTAAAGGTATCGAAGAGATCTCTATTCGCAGTTAGAATTCCGGATCAATGATCCTAGACAAGAAAAAAATTATATTAGCCATTAGCGGCGGGATCGCTGCTTACAAAACTGTAGATCTAGCATCACAGCTTAAAAAGCTTGGTGCTGATGTTCATGTGGTTTGCACTGAAAACGCATTAAAGTTTGTTTCTAAATTAAGCTTGCAAACCATGACGGGAAACCCTGTGCATGAAAAGCAGTTTGTTTTTGAAGAGGGCGATGATGATGTCATTGCGAGCGAAGCGAAGAGTAATGGATCTCCACAGCCCTTCGGGCTTAGCGATGACGGTATTGCAAGTGATTGTGAAGTAAAAATTGATCATATAGTTTTAGCTGATGAAGCAGATTTAGTTTTAATCGCACCAGCCACTGCAAATACCATCGGGAAGATGGCACATGGTATTAGTGACAATTTAATCACAGATTTTTCTTTAGCTACTAAAGCGCCAGTTGTTATAGCGCCTGCAATGAATACAAATATGTGGGAGCACAAGGCTGTTAAAAAGAATATTGATTTTCTGAAAAATGAATTAGGCTATCACTTTGTAGAGCCTGAGCATGGTGAGCTTGCTTGCGGGCATGTGGGTCAGGGAAGATTAGCTGAACATGAAACGATAATAGATAAGCTCTGTTTAGTTTTAGCTGAAAATTTAGAAGAAAAAATTTTAAGTGGTAAGAAAGTTATAGTGACGGCTGGCGGAACTAGAGAAAAAATAGACCCCGTTAGATTTATTGGAAATTATAGTTCTGGGAAAATGGGCTTTGCTTTAGCTGACGCTGCTTATACTGCTGGTGCTGAGGTGATTCTAATAAGCACCATTGAAGTTGATAAGTCTTATAAAGTAGTTAATGTAGAATCAGCTCAAGAGATGCAAAATGCTATAGAAAGTGAGTTTAAGGGCTCTGATATTTTAATAATGGCAGCAGCGGTTGCTGATTATAGAGCAGCTGATTATTCTAATGAGAAAATTAAAAAGAACGAGAATGATTTAGAAATTAAACTAAGTAAAACAGCAGATATATTAAAAGAACTATCTAAAGAAAATCAAATCATAGTAGGCTTTGCTTTAGAGACAAATGATCTAATAGAAAATGCTAAAAAGAAACTTGCTGATAAAAATTTAGATTTAATAGTCGCTAATGAGACTAGTGCTTTTGGCAATGATCAAAATGAACTTTACTTAATTTCTAAAAATGGAAAAGTGAGTGAGCAAATCAAAGACTCCAAGCTTAATCTGGCAAAAATAATTTTGAATGAAGTTTCTAATTTATTAAAAGAAAAAGTTAATACGTAAACTCTTTGAAGTATTTTTCTTTCAATTAGTATTACTCATAATCAAGGCTTAACATAGCCATGATATCTAACTATTAACAATGACTTTCGCAATATGTCTCTACGACCAAGTTTCACTTGCTTGTATTTCCTTGGAAAAGGTTATCAAAAAGTTAAGCCGCTCACTTTATATAGCTGAGAGGACACGGAGGATCAATGTCAGATTTCTCACCAAAGCGTTATACAGAAATCAATACCGCACTTAGCGAGACCTTATTTCATGGCTTATTTACAAGTGATCGAAAAAAATCTTCAAGTTTTGATAAGTCAACCTTAAAATCCTTTGAAAGCATAATTTTAAAAGTACCTGATGATATAACTTCAATTTTCAATGAAATAATTACTAGCAATAGAGAACTAAGACCACATATCTTTGAATCTTTAAAGCGTTGTAAAAAAAGATCTACTCAATTCTTAAATACTTTAGATAAATTTGCATCTCGTAAGCTTGATTATGATCATGAAGTGCATAAAAAAATAAATGACACACTTAAAAATATAAATAAGCTTTTTTTAGTTGATAAATGCTCATCAATTTATATTGGCAAAGAAAATCCTGATCTAGATTTAAAAGATAAGAACGTACTCTACCTGCCACTTTTCCCAATAGCTGATTTTTGTCCTTTATTTACTCTTTTTGCTCACCCAGAGCATTATAGGCGCACTCTTATTTGCTCAAATTGGTTTGAGGGACCTATGTTTTTTAACATCTATCATTATTTTTCTGGAGCCTACCCAATAATTAATACTAATGTCGCTCATAAATTTAGAAACCATCTTAAGTTAAGCAAAATGAAAATTGGAAGCCTTGGAGCTGAGCTAGGGCAAGAAAGAGATGAGGATATTAAAACTTTTAATAAAGAAGTTTGTGATAATTTTCTAAATTGCTTATTAGGATCTAAGCAAAACTCACTTATGGTTTATCCAGAAGGTAAGGATTTTTATCCGTATATGGACCTTAGATTTAATCATCACGAAAATGGTGATTACTCTAAAGAAATCAGAGTACCTAAAAGCTTTGCTAGGTGGATAGTAGAGGCTTTGGAGAAAGATCCTGAGTTGATTATCAAACCAGTTGGGCTTTTTGTTCAAGATGATGATGGGAAAGCTGGGAAGGATGTTAACGGAAGTATGGAAAATTTCCTAAATAATTCAGGTTCAAAAGCTAAATTTTATTTATATGAAAATAGTTTATCTACTAAAAAATTAAATGAAATTATAAATGACTTTAAAAATAAAGCTACTAAAAAAGAAGTCACAGACCCTAAAATTCGAAATTTAGAAAGAGAAGAGTTATACAACCAGATAGATTCGATGCTTGGAGCTAAGTATAAAGATGCGATTGCTGAAATCATGAAAATGATGACAAGCCCTAAAAAATATCCCGATCTTCTTAAAGAAGAAAAACGCATAGTCAAAAGTAAGATAAAACATAATCCTAAGTTTTCAATTTCTGGTCTAGTTAAGGAGCTTTGCCGCAAAAAATCAATTGAGGATATCAAAGCCATGGAAGCATTTGACTTTATTAAGGGGCTTGGAATTGATCTTGACCTTCTATTTAAGAATTATTTCTCAGGGTCTCAGGGGTCAGACCAGATTAAGACCAATTAATGTATTACATTAAACTTTTACTAATTCTGTCAGTCTTAATCTGGTCTGACCCCTCCTCGTCTTAATCTGGTCTGACCCCTCTAGGCTTTGATAAACTAAGACATAGCAAATGTCTACAGATTTATTAGAGAAGGGAAAGGAAAATTTGGCAAAGGGAAAGACAAAAGATAAATTACTCCTTATCGATGGAAGTAATTTGGCTTTTCGTATGTTCTTTGCACTCGAGATGACAAATATGCGCAACTCGGATGGTGATCCGACTTGGGCAATTTATGGTACTTTTAAAGCGATCTTCGATATGATCGAAGAGATTAAACCGACAGGAATAGCTGTAGCTTTTGATTTGCCTGTTCCTTCTTTTCGTCATGAGACTTTTGATGACTATAAAGCAAATAGACCAGACGAGATGCCTGACGAGCTTAAGCAGCAGTGGGGTTTAATAAAAGATGCTTTTCGTTATTTGCATATTCCAGTTTTAGAGGAGCCAGGCTATGAGGCTGACGACTTGATCGGTATTATGGCAGTGAAAGCTGAAAATGCTGGGCAGGATGTAGCAATACTTTCTGGTGATAGAGATTTATTTCAATTAGTAAACGAAAATGTTGCACTAGCTACTCCAGTGCGTGGTGGCGGTCTTAAAATTTATAGTCCTGCTGATGTTTTTGATCAAATGGGAGTTTGGCCAAATCAAATCGTAGACTACAAAGGAATTGCTGGTGATAGCTCAGATAACATCCCTGGTATTAAAGGGCTTGGTCCAAAAGCGGCAACTAAACTTCTAGGAGAGTATGGTGATTTAGAAAATATCTATAAGAATATAGATAAGATAGGTCCTCCTGGAACTCATAAAAAATTAGTTGAGCAAGAAGAAAATGCGCGCCTTTCTAAATTTTTAGGGACTTTAATTTTAGAAGAAAAAGATATTAAAGAAGCAGACCTTACTCTAGAGCATTGTTTGCTTACTCTTCCTGATATTGATGACTTGGTTGGCTTTTTTAAACGCATGGAATTCAATAGCTTTTTAAGAAGACTGCCAGTAGTGCTTAAGCCTTTTAATGGTGGTGAGCTGGTTAAATTTGATGTTGGCGAGCTGCCTGAGCAAGAATTTAAAGAGTTTAAAAAGAAAGAAGATAAAGCCAAAGCTAAAAAAACTAAGATAGATGGTCTTAAGCATGAAGATGTTTGGGGTGACTTTGATGCAAAATTAACTGATGTAGTATCTAAGCCTTTTGTGGTGCTGGATGAAAGTACTTTAAATTCAGTGATAGCCAAGCTTCAAGCAGTAGATACTTACGCAATAGATCTAGAGACTACTGGTCTTAATACGCTTAATTGTGAGATTGTTGGTTGGGCTTTAGCAATTAAAGAAAAGAAAACCATTAAATCTTTCTACATTCCTATTCTTCATCAGAATGTGGTGCAGCTCTCTGGGGATTTGGTTTTAGAAAAATTAAAACCAATTTTAGAAGATGATAGTAAATTGCAAATCATTCAAAATGCCAAATTCGAAAAAAGAATTTTAAATAGATTGGGAGTGAAAACTCACTCTAACTTCTTTGATACTATGCTAGCAAGCTATGTGCGCAACCCTAGTAATAAACATGGTTTAAAGCAACAATCTAAGCGTGTTCTTCATAAAAGAATGACAGAGATAGAGGATATCATCGGTACTGGACGCAAACAAATTACTATGGACCAAGCGCCCCTTGAGCAAGTTGCGCCATATGCTGCAGCTGATGCTGAGATCACTTATATGCTTTACGATTACTATGATAAAAGCCTCACTAAAAATGAAAAAGAGATTTTAGAAGACATAGAGTTTCCTTTGGTTGATGTATTAGTTGATATAGAAACAGAGGGCGTGAAGATAGACTCCGATTACCTTGCTGAGCTTAGTGTGGAGATCTCTAAGAAAGTCGAGAAAGCTCAAAAGATCATTTGGGATCTAGCTGGTGACGAGTTTAATGTTTCTTCTACTAAGCAATTAGGCGAAGTGCTTTTTGGTAAATTAGAGATAGACGTTGCTAAGAAGAAAACTAAAACCGGCGCTTACTCGACTGATGCAGGCACTCTTGAAGAAATATTAGCTAGTGATGCTATCACTGCTGATCAGCGTAAAGTAGTTGAGGCGGTAGTTGACTATCGAACTCTTACGAAACTTTTATCTACTTATGTAGATAACTTGCCTAAACTAGTTTCTAAAGAAACAGGCAGGTTGCATTCTGATTTCAATCAGGTGGTAACAGCTACTGGCAGATTGAGTTCTAGCAACCCAAACATGCAGAATATTCCTATTCGCACAGAAGAAGGTAGAAAAATTCGTAAGGCTTTTATCGCTAAAGATGCTGATCATGTGCTCATCTCTGCTGACTACTCACAGATTGAGCTTAGACTTCTTGCCCACTCAGCTGAAGAGAAAGCACTTATAGAAGCTTTTAAAGAGAATAAAGATATTCATAGACTTACAGCAGCTAAGATTATGGATAAGTCAGAAGATGAGGTCACAGATGATGATAGACGAGTTGGTAAAACACTAAACTTTGCGCTCATCTATATGCAAGGTCCGTTTTCAACTTCTAAGCAGCTAGGAATTAGCATGAAAGAAGCTAAGGCTTTTATCACTGCCTATTTTAAAACTTTTTCAAATATCAAACCATATATGGATTCTGTTCTTGAAAATGCGCATGAGGACACTTACGTAGAAACTCTATTTAATAGACGTAGATACTTTAGAAATCTTGATAGCACTAATAAGATGCTACAGAAAGAAGAAGAGAGACAAGCATTTAACGCGCCTCTTCAGGGGACAGCAGCTGACATTATTAAAATGGCGATGATTAATTTAAATCATGAGCTTAAAGAAAGAGATTTAAAGTCAAAAATCATTCTTCAAGTGCATGATGAACTTGTTTTAGAAGTAGCAAAAACTGAGCTAGAAGAAGTCTCAAAATTAGTTAAAGAAGAGATGGAAACAGCTGTAGAGCTTGAAGTACCACTATTAGTGGACCTAGCTTCTGGCGCTAATTGGCTTGATGCTAAGTAAATTTTACCTTAACCTTCACTTAACTTAGAAATTGTCTAATAACTCTAGCTAAGCAGGAGAGGACCGAGATGGCAAGTACAAGCAATATCCAATCGAATCAAATTCAAAATCTGGGTTTAAACCAGAAAAGAGAAGCTGTTTCTGATGATAAAGCTAGTGATAAGAGCCTAAACAGCTCTAGAGACCGTGCTGGTAGCCTGAGAAATGAAATTAAGACCGGAAGAGCCAAAGAAGCTGGAGCGACGTCAGGGAGCCCTCAGAAACTAAGTACAGAAGATATTCATAAAGAATTAAACGATTTTTATAAGACAGCTACAGGGAGAAACTTGATCTAATGGAAAGGCAGAAATATAAACCAAGTTATCTAACAAGAATCACTTGCAAGCAGCTTGAGAGTGAGCATGCTTTTCGCCGTGAAGGCGAAGTGGACGATGCTAATGTTCATGAGCGTGCTGAACATTTTGCAATTCTCTGGAGAGAAATTAAAAAAATTAGAGATGGTATTAGAGCTGGAACTCTAGATAGAAATAGAGAAGCTAAAGCATTAAAATACAAAAAGAAAGCATTACTAGCTTTAAGCCAAGGTGCTGATAGTAGTGAAGTGGCTAGGATTTTAGCTGGGGATTTAAGTAATTTCAATGGCATGAAGTTTAATCCTACATTGAATTACATGAACAATTAAATTTTAAATGGATTGCTTCGCTTCGCTCGCAATGACGATATTTTTAATTTAAAATGTCACCGTCTGTTACGCAGGGGGTATTTATCACAATTTGCTAATCATTTTTAAGCGTGAAATCAGAGGCTTTTACATCTTTTAAAAAGTTTTTAAACTCTTTTGCTTCGTTAGCTTCTTTTGCTGTAAGCTCTTTGCTATCTTCAGTATCTGCAAATAATATTTCTTCAGCAACAAAGATTGGGCAGCTAACTCTAAGTGCTAAAGCGAGCGCGTCACTAGGTCTAGAGTCAATGCTTATAGAAGCATCATCTCTATCCACTACATTTATGGCTGCAAAGAAAGTTGAGTTTTCATAAGTATGAATTTCTATACTTTCAATATCTGATTCGAGCATGTCGAAGACTGAACTTAGTAGATCGTGAGTCATAGGACGCTCAGTTTCAATATCCTCAAGCGCTCTAGCTATTGCTTGCGCTTCAGAATGACCGATCCAAATCGGCAAGGTATAGTTGTGCTCCTTATCATTCAGGATCACTAATGGTAGGCCACTCCTGATATCAAGAGCTATGCCAGTTACTTGCATTTCAACCATTTTAGTCATGGTTTTACCTCTATACCCCTATATACCCAGAAGGCTTAAGCTATTTAACCTAGAGATGAAGCGATATTAACAACTTTCATCATTGCCCCAGCTTTGTTTAAAGTCTCTTGATACTCATTTTCTGGTATTGAATCAGCAACGACACCAGCACCTGCTTGAATATGCACTTTGTTTTTTTCCACTACTAAAGTACGAATAATCATTGCAGTGTCTAGCGCGTTATTTAAACTGAAATAACCTAGACAGCCACCATAAGGTCCTCTATATTCCTTCTCTAAATTATTGATAATCTCTAGTGCTTTAATCTTCGGCGCGCCACTAAGGGTGCCAGCTGGAAAACAAGCTTTAATAAGTGATGTTGCATTTTCGCTAGCTTTGAGTTTTCCAATCACCGAGCTAACTATATGAAGAACGTGAGAGTACTTTTCTATCTTCATGTTTTCTGGTACTTCAATAGTATTATTTTCACAAACCCTTCCCAAATCATTTCTAGCAAGATCAACTAACATCACGTGCTCAGCTCTTTCCTTAGGATCATTTAGAAGTTTGTCAGAGAGCTCTTTATCTTCTTCAATAGTGTTACCACGCTTGTATGTGCCAGCAATTGGTCTAAGCTCTGCTTTAAATGCTGGAGCTTTGTCATGGTCGTTATTTTCTCTATGGCTTTTAACAAGCATTTCAGGTGATGAGCCAACTAAAGAAAAATACTCATCATTGTTATCACGAGCATTTAATAAAAAGAGATAAGGCGAAGGATTTACAGCTCTTAGAATTCTATAAAGTAAAAGCGGGTCAAGGCTTAGATCAGCGCTAAGAATATGGGAAAGAACTACTTGAAAAATATCACCCTCTAAAATATGGTTTTTAGCTGTTTTAACCATATCCATAAATTTTTCTTTGCCAGTATTTGATTTAAAGTCTACTTTAGATTCTAGTTCGTCATCGATTTGGATACTTTTTAAATTAGCATTCTCATTTATGATCTCTTTTAATTCATGAATTTCATCAATTGATTTTTCATATAGAGGTTTTAGAGCATCTTCACTTATATCTTCTTGGTCAATAAGAATATTAGAAATTAGGTATAGTTTGTGCTTCACGTGATCAAAGACTGCCATGGAACCAGTAAGGAGCATGTACATCTCAGGGAATCTTGCTTGTTTAACACTATCTTTTAGTGAAGGCTCGATGTATTTTATAGTCTCAAAAGATAAATAACCCACATAACCTTTGTGGAAAAAAGGAAGCTTGTCTTGATTTACTTTCTGCTCATACTTTTTAATCTCTTTAGATAGTTCTTCATAGCAATCGACATTATTAGTCATGATTGTCTTAATGGCTCTAAAACCAATAATAGAATAGCGTCCTAATTTCTCCCCGCCTTCTACAGATTCAAGCAAAAAAGCATCAGGAGAGTGTTTATGAAGTTTAGAGTAAATTGAAACTGGAGTTTCAAGATCAGACAAAACTTCAACCCAATTACTAATAATCCCTTCTGTTTTAGCGAGCTTGCAGAAATCTTTAAAACTTAATCCAAAATCACTATCTGAAATTTTAATTAGCGTTTTCATGAAATATCTTTATGCTACAGGGTGATCAGCGTTTTCTTCTTCTCTTTTTCCTTGAGGCGCTTCCTGCCTTACTATTTGTGCGTGGAAAAGAAGAATAACCGTATCTTTTCTTATCGTTCCAAGTAAGATATCAAACATATCAAAAGCCTCTTTTTTGTACTCAATAAGCGGATCTTTTTGACCGTAACCACGAAGATGAATACCTTCTTTTAAGGTATCCATAGAATGCAAATGTTCTATCCATTTACTATCAATCATATGAAGCATTATTTGTCTTTCAGCTTCACGCATAGGGTAACTGCCAACGCCAGCTTCTTTTTCAGCGTAATATTTAAAAGCCGCTTCTTTTAATTGGTGAAGCAGTGGCTGGAAACCAGCTGCTCTAAAGTCTTCCATCTCGGGTAGTAAGTTAAATACAGGCTCACCAAATTCGTTTTTAATAGTTGCGTAAACATTTGTCATTTGACTAGGACCTTCAGTTTCGTCAAACCATAAATCAACTGGCATACTTGGATTAATATGACCGTAGATGATTTCTTCTACACGCTCTTCAATCATCTCAGTGATGCTCTCTTTAATATCCTCGCCCTCTAAAATAGATCTTCTTTCTCTATAGATAACTTCTCTTTGAGTGTTTAAAACGTCATCGTACTGAAGTACATGTTTACGAATGTCAAAGTTGTGACCTTCAACTTTCTTTTGAGCATTGTTGATAGCTCCGCTTACCATACCTGCTTCAATAGGCAAATCATCAGAAGCATTAAGCATATCCATAAGGCTAATTATTTTTTCTCCACCAAAGATACGCATTAAATTATCTTGTAGTGATAGATAGAACTTAGAAGCTCCAGGGTCACCCTGCCTTCCAGAACGTCCACGAAGCTGGTTATCAATTCTTCTACTCTCGTGTCTTTCAGTACCAATCACTCTTAAACCACCAAGCTCGCGAACTTTTTGTTGGCTATCCATATCAACAACTTCATATGAAGGATCTTCAGGATCTAAGCTTAAATAACCACCTAAAACGATGTCAGTACCACGACCTGCCATATTAGTTGCGATCGTGATAGCACCAGGTCTACCGGCTTGTCTAATTATCTGCGCTTCTTTTTCGTGATGTTTAGCGTTAAGAACATTGCATTTGATACCGTTTCTAATTGCTTCAAGAACTTGCACAGATTTTTTTACTGTTTCAATAGCAAAAGTTAAGTCTTCATTTTTAGATTTTTCTTCAAGATCATTAAGTATAGGACTTATTTTGTCTTCTTTAATATTTCCAGGTCGATCAAGCATCTTTTCTAATTCTGGAGATGAAAGCTTTTGTTTTTTTAAGCAATCAAGCAGCCTAACAGACCTTTCTTGCAAAACGCCCATCATTACAGCAGGCTTTGTAAGCATCTCACCAATTAGCTCAGATCTATCTATACTCACTGTACCAATCAAACAAGGTCTACCTCTTCTATGAGTCTCAACAATATCTTCAACCACAGCTATATATTTAGCTTTTTCTGTTTTATAAACAGCATCATTAAGATCTATTCTCACGCGCTCTTTATTAGTAGGTATGCAAAGCACTCCTAAGTTATAAATCTTCTCAAACTCTTCAGCCTCTGTTACAGCCGTGCCAGTCATGCCAGCAAGTTTAGGGAAAAGTCTAAATAAATTTTGGAAAGTGATACTTGCCATAGTAAGGCTTTCTTCTTGAATGGTTACGCCTTCTTTAGCTTCAACAGCTTGGTGAAGACCGTCAGACCAGCGGCGACCATCCATAAGACGACCGGTGAATTCATCAACAATAACGATCTCTTTTTTATTTGTTTCAGGGTGCGGTCTAACTATATAGTCAGTGTCTTTTATAAAAAGCTCTTTTGCTTTAAGCGCTTGGAGCAAGTGGTGAGCAAGGTTTGCGGAGTGATCCCAAAGATCATCAACCTTTAAAATAGTCTCAGCTTTTTGGATTCCAAGATCACTTAAAATTACGTTCTTAGCTTTTTCGTCTACATGGTAATGACCTTTAGGGTCTTTTTCAGTAGCCCCACGACTAAGCTGCGCTGCTACTTTTTTCATTGCTGTATAAATTTCTGATTTGCCTTTCTCTGGCATTCCACTGATGATTAAAGGTGTGCGAGCTTCATCAATTAAAATACTATCGACTTCATCAACAATTGCCATGTAGTAATCACGCTGAACGCAATTTTCTTTACTGGTTTCCATGTTGTCTCGAAGATAATCAAAACCAATCTCGTTATTCGTTGCGTATGTAATATCGCAAGCGTACTGAGCTTGTCGATCTTCATGTGAAAGCCCATGAGAGATTAAACCAACGCTTAATCCTAAAAATTTATGAACTTGACCCATCCACTCTGAGTCACGCTTCGCTAGGTAGTCATTTACTGTAACCAGGATCACACCACGCTCTGTTAATGCATTTAAGTAAACAGCTAAAGTCGAAACCAGCGTTTTACCCTCACCAGTTTTCATCTCTGCGATTCCGCCACGGTGAAGTTGTATACCACCAATAAGCTGAACATCAAAGTGACGCATATGGAGAGTACGTTTTGCAGCTTCGCGGCAAACTGCAAAAGCTTCAGGTAATATCTCTTCTAAAGTTTCTTTTAGAACCTTGTCGTGAGAAGTTCTGATCTGTCCAGGCATGCGCGGAACATCATCTTTAAGTATTTTTGTTAAAGGTTCTTTTTCTAGTCTTTCTTTAATGAGCTTTTTAAACTCAGTGGTTTTTGCTTTGAGCTCGTCATCGCTCAGCTTAGAGATTTCTTCTTCTAATGCATTAATACGATAAACAGCTGGCTCCAAATCATTGAGAGCTTTTGCATTCTGGTCACCTGATAGAAATTTAACGAACTTAGATAGCATCAAGAATCAATTGTACACCGTGAGAATCATTAATGTGCTTGAACTAGGGTGAGCGCTAAGCCCTTAAAGCATAGTAGTTAATTTGAGTGTTTACCCCCAAACTAATAGCTTGAAATTCAGCTCTATAAGTGCTTTGTTAACCATAGGATAACCAGAAAATGATAGATTCAGTATAAATCTACGCGTATAGACATTTTGCGTTTAAACTAGGGAGTACAGTACATGACAATAGAACGGTTTGTGCCGCCTTTATCGAGATTCGACTCGTTTCAGAAATTTGATGCGCTAAAAAATCAGCATAAGTTTGAAAAAGTATCGAATAAGCTCAGTAAAATTCAGGCTCACCAAAAAGAAATAATTCTAAATCAAGAATCAGGACCAATGAGAATTCATAATTCTCCAATTTCAAGTAGTCATTTTACGTCTAGAGTGTTTAGTCCAGTAGTGCCTGGCGCTCATAGTAATAGTCAGAAAAACTCTGCTTTGATTGTTGAGGATATTGAAAAAGATTTTAATTTTAATAGTCAAGAAGAAAATCTAGATATTTATAGTGATGAAAAGGATACGGTCTCTGAAATTTTCTCTGGTATTAAAGAGCCTATAGCAATTCTAGATAGGAATTCAGTAAGAATGAAGATAGATCGTCAATCACAAGTTTCTCATTATCATGTGGAGAATTTAATGTCTAGAATTGATTCTTTCCATAATTTTGGTGAGGTGAAGAGGTATTTTAACGATATAAGTTAACAATTTCGGTGTTGGTAAGTGAGATTACCCACTGTTCTAGTGCGTGAAAGGGAGCCCACTACCTAGGCTCCCTTTCTTTTGTCATGGGGTCAGGACGGGTACATGGGTACATTCTTCCGCATAAGTATTTTTAATGTTTGTAAAATTTGTACCCATGTACCCGTCCTGACCCCATGAGGTAGAATTAGCAATTATGGCAAACGAAAATTACAGTGTTGCAGTATTAGGAGCTACGGGTAACGTAGGCAGATTGCTTTTAGAGATTTTAGAAGAGCGTAATTTCCCAGCTAGTTCTATTAAGGCATTAGCTAGTGAACGTTCTGTAGGTAGCATTATTAAAACAAAAAATAAAGAGTATAAAGTAGAGCTTGCATGCCCTGAAGCTTTTGATGGAGTTGATATAGTATTTGCATCGGCTGGCGGCTCTGTGAGCGCTAAGCTCGCGCCTGAAGCTGTTAAGCGCGGCGCGCTTGTAATTGATAACACATCACACTATCGCATGGATCCTGAAGTGCCGTTAGTGGTGCCTGAAGTAAATGCTGATGATATTAAAAAACATAAAGGTATAATCGCTAACCCTAATTGTTCTACAGCACCTTTAGTGCTTGTGCTTAAACCACTTGATGAAAAGTTTAAAGTTAAGCGAGTTGTGGTGAGTACTTACCAAAGTATCTCTGGAGCTGGAAAAGCTGCGATGGAAGAGCTGGCTGAAACTAGCGTTAAGTCAGTAAAAGGCGAAGATTTTACTAATGAAGCCGTAAACCAAAAAATCGCATTTAACCTTATCCCACAAATCGATGTCTTCACAGAGAATGATTACACCAAAGAAGAAATGAAACTTATCAATGAATCTAAAAAGATGATGGGCAGAGATGATCTAGCTGTTACTTGCACAGCTGTTCGTGTGCCTGTGATGGTGAGTCATTCAGAGAGCGTGAATATTGAGTTTGAATCGCCTGTTAGTGCTGATGAGATTAGGGCAGTTTTGACTGGCGCGCCTGCTGTAGAAATTATGGATGATCCATCTAAGAATCTTTACCCTATGCCACTTGATGTAACAGGCAAGGATCCAGTTTATGTAGGTAGAATCAGAGCGGATGAAAGCCAGCCAAATACTATAAATATGTGGATAGTCTCTGATAACCTTCGCATTGGTGCTGCGCTTAATGCTGTGCGCATTGGTGAGAAAGCAATAGAAATGGCTGCAGTGAAATCTAAGGTGAGTAGCTAAATATCAGTATTTAGCATGCTAGAATCATCACTGATGACCGAATTTGGCTCACTAATTACAGCAATGATCACTCCTTTTAAAGGAGCTGATTCACCTGATTATATAGAAGGATCTAGCCCTATTGATTTTGAGGCGACTGATAAATTAGTTGAGCACCTTATTAAAACTGGTTCTGAAGCTCTTATTGTTTCAGGTACTACTGGCGAGAACCCAACACTTACTCATGAAGAGGGTTACGACTACTTTAAAGCTGTAAAAGCGAAAGCAAATTCTATAGATCCTAAAGTTAAAATCCTTTTTGGTACTGGATCTAACTGCACTCGCACTGTAATTGAATCAAATGAGAAAGCTGAGGCGCTTGGTGCTGATGGTTTTTTAATTGTTACTCCTTACTACAACAAGCCTAACCAAAAGGGTTTAAAAGCACATTTTAATCGCATCGCATCTAACACTTCTATGCCGATCATTCTTTATAACATTCCGGGTAGATGCGTTATAAACATGACAGCTGAAACTACTATTGAGCTTGCTAATAGTCATTCCAATATTGTTGGTGTGAAAGAAGCGAGTAATAATTTTGATCAGGTAAGTGAGCTAAGACAGACATTGGATTCTAAGAGATTTAAGATCTATTCTGGTGATGATAGTTTGACTTTAGCTATGATGGCGATCGGCGCTGATGGCACGATTTCAGTGGCTTCTCATATTGCGGGCAAACAGATGAGGGACATGTTAAACTACTTCAAGTCTGGCAAAACAGCTGAAGCAGAGGCAGTTCACAAGCAGTTATTTCCACTATTTGTTGAATTGTTTAAAGAGCCTAACCCTATCTACGTTAAGGCTGCCTTAAACTTTCTGGGTATATGTTCATCAGAGCTAAGAGAGCCTCTAGTAGGATTAACAGAAGAGCAAACTAAAAAGCTTATTACTGTTATGGACAAAACAATTTTAAATCCAGTGAGATAATTGTTTTGAGAAATTTTTGAAAAAATGACACAAAGAAAACGAATCGTAAAGCAGTCTAATGGCGAGACTAAGGTAAGCACAGTTGACCTTAGTAAAAAAAGTCGCATTAAGCCTGACCCTAATAAAGAAGTAAAAGTTATATCACTTGGCGGTCTTTATGAAATTGGAAAAAACACTTGGTGCTTTGAGTGTGGTGATGAAATTATGCTAGTTGATGCTGGCTTAGCTTTTCCTACTGTTGATATGATCGGTGTGGATTTGGTGCTCCCTAAACTTAATTACCTTGCTGAAAACAGAGAGAAAATTAAAGCCATGATAGTCACTCACGGTCATGAAGATCACATCGGAGGTATAGTGCCCATGCTTCGTGAGGTTAATATTCCTATTTTCTATGGTCCTGATTTGGCTATGGCACTTTTAAAACAAAAGATTAAAGAAGCTGATGGTGTTGATGAGCAAAAAATTAAACTTGTGAAAGCTAGAGAAACAGTGAAAGTAGGTTCTAACTTTGCTGTTACTTACGTAAGAAACAATCACAGTATCGCTGATAGTTATAGTTTGATTATAGATACGCCAGCTGGACGCATAGTGCATAGTGGTGATTTTAAATTTGATCATAGTCCAGTAGAGAATCTTTATTTCGATGTAGCGCCTATCGCTAAAGCTGGTGAAGAGGGAGTTACGCTACTTATTAGTGATAGTACAAATGCTGAAAAAACTAGCTACACACCATCAGAGAAATCAGTGACCGTTAAAATAGAGGAGCTTTTTAGAAGAGCGAATAAACGTATCTTAATTACAACTTTTGCTTCGCAAGTTTACCGTGTGAAACTAATACTGGAAATTGCATATAAGCTAGGAAAGCGCGTTGCAATTATGGGACGCTCGATGATTAATCTAACATCAGTTTCTAAAGAAATTGGTTTTATGAAAATCCCGGATAATTTTCTTGTTCGTCCAGAAGATGTTAATAAAATACCCCCGCAAGATTTAGTAATTCTTACTACTGGCAGTCAGGGAGAGCAGTTTGCTGGACTTAGCCGCATTGCTCGTGATGAGCATAAGCATATAAAAATTACAGGTGGAGATACTGTAATCATTAGCGCATCTCCAATTCCTGGTAACGAAAGAGGTGTTAATCGTATGATTGATAATCTTTTTAAATTAGGTGCTGATGTAGTTTATGGTTCTGGAACTGGAGTTCATGTTTCTGGTCACGCTAGTAATGAAGAACAAAAAATCTTACTTAATCTAGCTCAGCCTAAATACTTTATGCCTTGTCATGGTGAGTACCGCATGCTTGTTAAGCATGGTGAGCTTGGTGTAGATTGCGGCGTGCATCCTGACAATATCTTTTTAATGGATAACGGTGATGTGCTGACTCTTAAAAATGAGGAGTGCAAACTTCTTGGTAGAGTAGAGGCTGGAATAGTTATGGTAGATAACGCTCAGGTAGGAGATCTTGATCATCAGATACTTCTAGAGCGCCGCCAGTTAGCTGAAGAAGGACTTTTAAGTATAGTTACTACAGTAAACACACAAGGCGAGGTGCTTGGTGAGCCTATAGTTTATACGCGTGGGCTGATGCTTGGTAGCAATAAAATAAAATCTGATTTTATGAATAAAATTAAAAAGACTGTTGTACAAAGTATCACTGAAAGTATTCATAAAAACGATATTGAAAGACTAGAGATGGATGTTAAGTCAGAGATTCATAAACTAGTTGATGATAAGATGCACCGTCACCCTATGATGGAAATCATCGTGATGGAAGGCAAAGGATCACCATCCCCGAAAGTTATGGGTTTAGAGGCAGCAATTGCTTAATGAAAATCGCTAATAACTGCGTTATGCTAGCTCCTTCTCGGATCATTTACCATTAAGTAAACTCACCTCGTCGTCGCGTCGCAAGCCTTGTTCTTAACGATTTTCAAATACGCAATACTTTTTATATAGTGTTATATTTAGTTCTTAGACATAAGGAGAAATTATATATGCCAGTTGCAACATACGAACAATACTGCGAAATGCTAGATAGCGCTCAAAAGGGAAACTACGCTTACCCAGCTATCAATATCACATCCACTGAAACAATTAACGCTGCCTTAAAAGGTTTTGCTGATGCTAAGTCAGACGGTATCATCCAGGTTTCAACAGGTGGCGGGCAGTTCGCTTCTGGTCTTGGTCAAAAAGATATGGTCCTAGGTTCTATAGTTTTAGCTGATGCGATCCGCACACTAGCTGAAAAATATGATGTTTTAATTGCTATTCACACTGACCATTGTCAGCCTGATAAAGTAGATTCTTTTTTAAAGCCACTTATTGCTGAAACAGCAAAACGTCGCGCTGAAGGCAGACCTAATCTTTTTAACTCTCACATGTATGATGGTTCTATCCTTCCTACTAAAGAGAATTTAGCTATTGCTAAAGAACTTATGCCAATGTGCGCAGAAAACGAAATCATTCTTGAAGTTGAGACTGGTGTTGTTGGTGGTGAGGAAGATGGTGTTGAAGCATCTGCTGATGCAAAACTTTATACTACTCCAGAGGAGATGGTTGAAGTTTACGAGACATTAAATAGTCTTGGAAGATTTATGCTTGCTGCTACTTTTGGAAATGTACATGGTGTTTATAAACCAGGAAATGTGGTTTTAAAACCAACAATTCTTAAAGATGGTCAAGATGCTGTAGTTGCTAAACATGGTAAAGAAGCGCTTATGGACCTGGTTTTCCATGGTGGTTCTGGTTCTGATATTTCTGATATTCACGAAACACTTAACTATGGTGTGATTAAAATGAATGTTGATACTGATACTCAATATGAATTCACTAAACCAATTGTTGATCACATGTTGAAAAATTATGATGGTGTTTTAAAACTTGAAGGCGAAGTTGGTAATAAAAAAGTTTATGATCCACGTTCGTATCTTAAAAAGGCTGAAGAGAATATGGCTAAGCGTATTCAAAGAGCGTGCGAAGATCTTAAATCAGCGGGCAAGTCACTACGTGCTGGCGCAGTAGCTGCTTAAGTTTTTAATTATGCTGCATTTTTATATTCTTCAGAACCACTAATCTCTGGATTGATTGAATGCAGCTCTAGAAGACCGTCAAAGCAAACTAATAGATTAAGTTCTTTTTCATTTAGAACTTTATTTTGTTTCATTAAAGCTTCAAAGAAAGAAGTCACTTCTAACTTGTCTACTTTCTGATCAAGGTAATCTAGAGTAAGTTTGAATATTGATCTGATGTTTTTCGAATCAAAACCCAAGTGACCATAGAATTTCTGCAATGCAGAGATTTGGTGGATTAACTCCTTAGTCCTTTGTTGTGAAAATTGTGCCATTCCTGTGTACTCTTCTTCTATTTCAAAATGGTGCATAATGCTTACCTCCTTTTTTATTCCTTGTTCTTCTTCTTTCTACTACTATTGAAATATTAATAAAATATGAACCCATACTTCAGTTTCTTCTGCTTTGCTCTATCCGTCCATACGTTAAGTGGGGGATATTTGTGCAAATCAGGAACAAAAGCTAGCTCTTGGCTGTCTTAGTAATATTAGTTCTTAGTTCCATAGTATCAGTGTTTTTCCTGTGTGAGAAGGCCCCTTTGCCTCTTCTGTTCTTACAAGGCCAGTAGCTAGTAGTTTTTTACAGGAAATATCTGAAATAAAATTAATTGCTTTTCGCTTTACAAATTAGCGAATCCGTGATCGGTATTACGTTTTACTTGGACCTGGCTGAGATAAAAAAGGATACTGTTTTTTAAGCCAATTACTCGCAAGCTTTTAAGTCCTGAAATTATAAACTATAGAAGTTAGAATATTCCTTATGTCATTAGATAAGAGCATTACAACTGTAGGTATCGATATGGGCGGCACTAAGATAGCTGTTGGTCCATTTAAAAATGGAAAGATTATTGAAGCTGATATTTTAAAAGAGCCAACTCCTAAAACATCATCAGAAGATATTTTGGATACTATGGCTGGGATGGTTAATAAACTTAAAGAGCTTCACGACGTAAAAGCTGTTGGGATTTCAACTGCTGGTGTTGTGAGTGATGAAGGTAATATCGTTGGTAGTGTTGGAAATATTCCTTGCTGGAAAGATGCTAAAGCAAAAAGTGGTTTGGAAAGCAGAGTAAATCTTCCAGTGGTAGTAGCGAACGATGCTAACTGCGCGGCTTTCGGTGAATATATGACTGGCTGCGCTTCAGACTATAATCCAGTCCTTTTAGTTATCTTAGGAACTGGCGTTGGTGGTGGTATCGTATGGAACGATAAAATTTGGGATGGCGCTCATTTTGCTGGTGGCGAAATTGGTCATATGAAAATCTCTATTGATAAAACTCGTGCTTGCACATGCGGCGGCTGGGATTGTTGGGAAGCTTATGCTTCAGGAACTGGTTTGCAGAACACAGCACGTCAAATGATGGCTGATCCTGATATGGATAACTATAAACTTATGGAAGCTTTTAACCAAGGGAACACTAAAGCAATTGAAGTGATGGATACTTGGCATGATTATATAGCGCTTGGCATGTCAAATATGATCAATATCTTTGACCCTGGTTGCGTAGTAGTCAGTGGCGGGATGGCACAGTTTGTTGACTACCCGAAACTAAATAAAAAAGTAAGAGATAGAGTAGTTGATGCTGTAAAAGATAAATTTAAAATTATTGAAGGTACTCTTGGCAATGACTCTGGTATGGTAGGAGCTGCTTCATTAGCTAACCTTGCTGTTTCTTCTACTAATGGTAGTAAAGAAGCTGCAGCAGTTTAAAAACTTTTTACAAAAGGTAAAAAAAGGAGCCCTGAGGCTCCTTTTTTTTGTAAATTCTTTTGGATTGCTTCGCTTTGCTCGCAATGACGGGCTTTGCCATCGCAATGACAATTTAACGTTTCGAGAATTGGTACTTCTTACGTGCACCAGGTTGACCGTATTTCTTACGCTCTTTGATTCTTGCATCTCTAGCCATAAGACCAGCAGCTTTAAGAGCTTTTCTATTCTCAGGATCAACTACAGTAAGTGCTTTAGCAATTCCGTACATGATTGCATCAGATTGACCGATTTTACCACCACCGCTAACGATGATTTCAGCATCAAACTTAGCTAATAGACCTGTAATTTCAAAAGGCTTATTAACTTTATTAACTACGCCAGGTAAGTTACCGAAGTAATCAAATAAAGTTTTACCGTTTATAGTGAAGTCGCCTTTACCAGGCTTTAAAACAACTCTTGCGATTGCTTCTTTTCTCTTCCCTGTTCCTCTTTTTAATACTGGTGCTTTTGCCATGATTTAAACCTTTATTTAGTTGCTGCTGCAAATTCCTTTGCTTGCGCTGCGTGTGGGTGCTCAGGTCCAGCATAGATCTTAAGCTTAGTCATTAACTGATCGCTTAGTCTATTGTGTGGAAGCATACCTTTTACAGCTTTTCTAATAACTTCTTCTGGTCTTCTAGCTCTAAGATCAGCTAGTTTCTCTTCTCTGTAACCACCTGGGAAGCCACTGTGTCTTTTGTAAAGTTTTTGCTGTTCTTTGTCGCCAGTAGTTTTAAATTTTTCCGCGTTAATAATCACGATGAAATCACCGCAATCTACGTTTGGCGTAAACTCAGCCTTATCCTTACCACGAAGGGCGTTAGCCACTTCTACAGCAAGGCGGCCTAAGATCTGACCGTCTGCATCAATAACTCTCCACTTGCGAGAAGCGGTTTTTGAGTTAGCTAAAAATGTCTTCTGTTTCGACATAGCAAAGATGTATTGTAGCAGGTGGGACCATAAAATTAGCCTCAGTTGTAGTTTCTTATCTAAAATCAAATATTTTTTAAGGATTTGAATGAAAAGCCTTGATTTTAGGCTTTATTTGGCTTTAGAAAAAATAAATGCGAGGAAACTATTAATTAGTATATAATAATTCGCGTGGATAAAACTCACGTAATCATTGATTTATACAAGGCTGATAGCCAGATTTTGAGTAAATCTGAGCTATTACAGGAAGCTCTTTTGAAGGCTCTTGGTGGCTTTAAGCTTCAAGTTGAGATCAATTCTTTCTACCAATTCGATCCGCATGGTGTAACAGCTATTGTTTCTAGTCCAGAGTTGCATTTTAATATTCATACTTGGCCTGAACATGAATCATGCGCGATTGATATGTACTGCATGAAAGGTCCTAGTTACGGTGTGAAAGTTGCTGAAGAAATTAAAAAGCAACTTAAAGCTGGTGAGTATGAAATGAAAGTTTTAAAACGTGATCAAAAATTCAAGAAAAAGCTTGAAGAGAAAGTTTAAATTTATAGATTGCTTCGCTATGCTCGCAATGACGGACTGTCTTCACGAGGAGTGTAACGATGAAGTGATCTTTTTTAGTTTAGGAATCTACTACAGAGATGACATGAGTAATTGTTTGTATGCGGTAGAATGCTTCCTATGATTGAGATTGGTAAAGTGATAACTTTGCAAAGAATGCAAAAGAAATTACATGAACATGAAGCACCTTGTTTGCTGTGGTCATGTTTTTCTTCACTTAGATCTTCAACAGGTTGCGCAAAACCTTCGCTGATTTGTGTGATTTCATCTTCTCTTAATTTCTGAGCGTTTGTCAGAGCGTCTTTGCGAGCTTGTTCTTTTGCTCTAAGCTCCTCTAACTTTTGTCTTTCTTCAGCAAGTTTTTTAGCTTCTGCTTCGTACTCTTCTTGCATTCTGATTCTTTCCTGCTCAAGCTTTTCTCGCTCTTCAGCATCAACTTCAACAAGCTTCTTTACAGCTCCAGCATTTGCGGGCATGCTAAGTGTCGGTAAAACACATAGAAGGCATAATCCAATTGAAAGCAGCTTTACTAATTTCTTTTTGCTCATAGCTATATATTCTATCCTATTTTTTAAGCTATTTTTGGACCGGGTCCGGACATCGGAACATTTTTAATATTCATTATATGTATTGTGCTCTGACCCAAGCAAGCGTAGTAGAATATTTAGCTATGTCTACTAGTCAAGGACCAATTAAAAAAGTATTAATAGCTAATAGAGGCGAGATAGCTCTTAGAGTGATTCGAGCATGCAAAGAGCTGGGGATAAAAACAGTTGCTGTTTATTCTGAGGCGGATGAAGATAGCATGCATGTAACTATGGCGGACGAAGCTTATTGTATAGGCGAAGCTCCTTCTCCAAAAAGTTATTTAAATATTCCATCTATTATCAGCGCAGCTTTAATTACTGGCGCAGATGCAATTCATCCTGGTTATGGTTTTCTTGCAGAGAATTCTCAGTTTGCTGATATTTGTAAAGAGCATGCAATTAAATTTATCGGTCCAAGTTCTGATGCGATGAATAATATGGGTGATAAAGCAACTGCCCGCAGAACAATGATGAACGCCAAGGTGCCTTGTGTTCCAGGTAGTGATGGTTTAGTTGAGTCACTTGAACTTGCTATTGAATTAGTTGAAAAAGAAATTGGATATCCTGTAATGATTAAAGCAACTGCTGGTGGCGGTGGTCGTGGTATGAGAGTTTGTAATAATCTTGAAGAATTGAAAGCAAACTATGTTGCTGCGCAAACTGAAGCTTTAACTGCTTTTGGTAATGGTGGTCTTTATCTAGAAAAATTCATTACTCGCATGAAGCATATTGAGATTCAGGTCCTTGCTGACGGGCATGGAAATTGCGTGCACTTAGGTGAGCGTGATTGCTCAGTGCAAAGACGTCATCAAAAACTTATCGAGGAAGCTCCTTCTCCAGCAATCACTCCAGAGCTTAGAGAGAAGATGGGTGAAGATGCTGTTAAAGCAGCACTTGCTGTCGATTATGAAGGTGCTGGTACTATCGAGTTTATTTTTATTCCAGAAACTCAAGAATATTATTTCATTGAAATGAACACTCGTATTCAAGTTGAGCACTGTATTACTGAAATGATTACAGGTATTGATTTGGTTCAATGGCAACTAAGAGTTGCTGGTGGTGAGAAATTAGATTTTGGTCAAAAAGATATTAAGCTTCGTGGTCACTCAATTGAGTGTCGTATTAATGCTGAAGATCCTGCTATGAACTTTATGCCTTGTCCTGGTCATATTACTGGCTTTAGCCTTCCAGGTGGCTTTGGTGTAAGAGTAGATACTCACTGTTACACAGATTATTTTATACCGCCAAATTATGATTCATTAATGGCGAAGTTAATTGTCTATGCTAGAACTCGCGAGCAGGCTATAAGCCGCATGCAAAGATGCTTAGATGAATTTACTATTACTGGTGTTAAGTCAACCATACCTTTTCATCAGCAAGTAATGGCTCATCAAGTTTTTAAAGAAGGTAAAGAAGTTTACACTGACTTTATTGAAAAGAATCTTAATAAGGAAGAGCCTGAAAAAAAGTCTCAGGGCAAAACTAAAGTAGCAGCGTAGTTATTCTTCAGTAATTTCAAAATAGATTTCTTGGATTACGGATTCTTCTTTCTTCTTTTGTTTTTTAGTTCTTGGAACGTATTTATGATTGATCTGATTGATGATGTCTTTTGCCATCGAGTTGCCCATATTTGCGCTTAATTTCAGGTTGTCAAATGCTCTTGTGGGCTGACCTAAGCCCCTGTAACTTAGTCCTAGATTTAGATATAAATCATCTTTATATTGTGAAGAATCCAAAAGAGGCAATTCTTGAGCTTTTAAAAGATAGTCTAATGATTGCTTGTACTTTTTATTAGCGATAAGGATTTTAGAAACATCAATATATCTACCAAGTAGGTAGTCTTCAATTTTCCTAAATCCAGCATTTTTCTTTTTATGCTTGCTTATATTTAAGTACTTGTAAGATGCTTCCAGAAACTTGATTTCTTCTGTAGTATTTTTTCTTTCTTTGCTTAAACCTATAAGTATTTTTTGATTTAAAAGTATTTTTTTGGTTTTAGGTAAAGCCTCTAATAAAAGCTCTGTCTCACCTTTAGAGCTAACTAACTTTATGAAATCAATGATCTCTTTTTTATATTGTTTTGGAAAGGGTTTTGCATTTTCAAGTGCGTCTTCAGCTTTTTCATATTGATGACTTCTAGCGAGCGCGTAAACATAAAGGAAATCAAGGCGGCTATCTTTCCCGCTTTTCTTCCCGCGTGCTTTATCTATAATTTCTAGAGCTTGCGCTGTTTTATATTGCTTTAAAAGTTTGTTGGCTTTGTTAATAGCAAATTGCTTGGTGTTGACCTGCCATAAAAACATAAAAGCTAGAAGTGCTAGGGCTCCAAGCACAATAAAATATAGTTTCTTCTGTATGACACTTTTAATCATCAACACCATAATGATATCTTGAAAATGGAATGAAATTACTAAGCTTTTTATTTATTTTTTCCTTTGTAACTTTGCCAGCTCTGGCGGAGGATTTAAATTTGCTTTCGATACCAACTATTTCTAGTCCTGGCAAGAAAGTAGAGAAAATTTTCGATAATAGTACTAGAACAGCAGCTGAATTATATGACGAAGCTCTTTATGGTCTAAATATTGAAAGTCAGCTTAAAGAGGATGAGATTAATCTTGATACTAGAGATTATATTTCTGATGATTCTCAAACGGTAATTCTATCTGCGCCAGCAAAAACTAAGACTCCAGTTATCAGTACTGAATATAAAGAGATTGCTGGAGAGCAAGAATCAGTTAAGTTTGTAGTTCAAGAAAGCCAAGCAAGAGAGCCTATAGTTGATGAGAAAAGATTTGTAAGTGAAAAAGCTAAAGCTCTTACTTATGATTCTTCAACTAAGAGTTTCTTGGATATAAGTCAGCTTATTGGTGGCGGTGATTTAGAGCTTGCTATGAAGAAATCAGAAGAGCTTATTTCTTGGCTGGAACAAGCTATAGAAGCGCATTTCACTTTGTATAAAGTCTTTAAGAATAATAAAGAAAAAGAAGCTTCTCAAGAAGAAAAAAACTTAGCTTTATCTTTTGCAAAATTAAGAGATCAGACTTTATATTTGATGGCAGATATTCATGTGAAAAATGAAAATTTTAAAGATGCTATTAAGCCATTAGTAAAAATTATTCAGTCTCAGCCAGACTCTGAGATTGCGGAGAATGCATATAAAAAATTAAGCGAGATAGGCTTTACTTACTAGTCTCTTCTTTTTTGTCTATGAATTCTTGATATTGCTTTATGCTAATCAGTTTTCCAAATATTAATAGAGATATTTGTAAATAACTAAAGAAAAATCTTTCAAAGAAGCTTGAAGATTTGTTTTCAGTATAAGTGTAGAGCTCAGAAAAATCTTGTTCGATACTTTCTCTTTCGGGCTTTAGCTTAAAGCTATAGTGATTATATAATTTTAATTGCGCTTCTTTAGAAAGGTTCTCGAACAATGCTTCTCCAACAATTTTTTCAGAATACTTAAATTTCACCAGGTCTATTTCGTTTTCACTAGCCTTGTCTGAGATTGAGAAAACAAAAGTATTATTGCTATATCCAAGACTATCAAAAGTTAGTTGAAAAATTTTTGAATGTTGCAATTCTTGATCACAAGCCTTTTCAAAGTTTTCAAAGAATACTAAGCAGGGAGAGTTTTTGCTTATCATCTCTTTCATTGTAAAGATCATATGCTTCGCTTTTAGTATATTTTCGACATTGACATAAATAAATTTCTGACTATTGGATTCAGCTAGCTTTCTTGATAAGACGATTTTATCTAGTTCAGCAGGGCCTTTTAAAAGGAGCTTGGTGCTTCCGCCAGAGCTTTTCTTAGTGCAACCTGAAAACTCTTCGAAAGTTTTAAGTAAGGTTTTTGGTACAGAGTTTTTGCTATTCTGTTCAAAAATTTTTGTAAATTCTTTTCTGAAGCTGTAGTCGTCTATATCAAAAAGTTTTTTTGATATAAGAAATTCTTCTTCTGAAAGATCGTTTCTTTTAGCTAGCTCTAGTCCAATTTGACTCTTGTCAATTTTGTAAAGTTCAAAGAGTTGTTCTTCGCTGAATTCCAGATCCTTTGATCTTATTAGGCTCGCCAGTAAGTTCATAGAATGCTTTTTAAGCATTTTCTTTCTTGTCGTAACCATGAAAAGTTTCCAGAGTGCAGGTGTTTCAATTGATAAGTACTCACTGGATCTATCTAATACTAGTTTGATGATTTTTATATCATCTTTGCTTGATGCTTTAATACTTTTTTCAAGAAACTTAGATAGAGATTTTTCTAATATTTTTTTGTTGATAGCATCATTCCGGCTCATTAAATTTAAAGCATATTCTCTTATTAATGTTGAGTTTTTGTTTTCACAAGTAATATTAGAGATAGTATCTTCGATATCAATATCTTCGATATCGCTATAACTTTTTATTGAATCCAGTATGATCTTAAGTAAATCTTGGCAATCTACATTACCACTAGCTTTTCTGCTTTCGTAAGTGATGGTGTCGTAGGCCTTTTTAGGATCAAGTTCAATTAAAGCATTTAAGCAATTTTCAAAAAAACTCTTAAGAGCTTTAAAGTAACCCCACTTTCTTCTGCTTCGTTTTAAAAACTCACTTAGAATCTCAAAAGAATCTCTATTAGCAATTTCTCTAATTGCAAAAATAACGTCATTTGTTATAGCTCCATGCTCTTTAAAAGGTTTTTCTAAGTGCTCTGTTAATTTTCTAAATGCTGTCTTTTGTGTAAACTCATCTTGCCCGTCATACCAACTTAACCAAGCTTTTATAGAGTTATGATTATAGTTATAGAAAATTTTATGTAGAGGTTGTTTACTATTGTCCTCAAGCTCTCTTTTTAAGCTTGTATCTAAGCGATTCTGCACCATTTCGATTAGATGCTTGTAATTTGTTTTCAGGTACCAGGCTGTAAGCCCAATGCCAGTGGATCCTATCGCGAGATTAGCAGGTGAAAATTTAGTTGTGACTATTGATTCCAGCATATTATCAAGCTTTTTGAAGAGCACTAAAGATACTGTTGTGGTATATCGGTAGTTATTTTGAATTATTCAGCTAAATAGAGAATTATGAGCCTTAGGTATTTTTACTTACTAAATTAAAAAGATAGAAGCTTGCATAGTTTCTAGATCTACTTTAATAATCCTGTGATTATTTGTATCTGATACAAAGAGATAAGCTCCTTTTCCTTCCTCGCCCAAATCTTTTTTAGAAATACTAATAAGCCCTGCTGGCTCAGATAGTCCTGAAGGCAGGCAGATTTCTTTAGGCTTGCCTTTATCTTTAGAGTCGTAGTCAGGGTTAGGTATAATACAGCCTTCTATTTTAAAGTTTAATGAATTGACTTTTTGGCTATCTAAATCTAAAACTTTAACTTTATGGTTATAAGAGTCGGCGATATAAATTTTATTTTTGAAATAATTTAAGCCTATACTGTGCTGCAGAAGAGCTTTGGGAGATTTTTTGGATTGATTGCCATAGCCATCTTTATCACCGAAATTAAAAAGACCTGAGCCAATTAATGATTCCATGCGATTTGTTTTTAAATCAATGACTCTAATAGAGCTGGTCTCGCTATCAGCAAAATAAAGCTTATTTTTATCATCTGATGCCCAGAGCCCACTTGTTTGAGCTAAAGCTGCTTTGCTAATTTCTCCATCGATTATATCTTCTCTTCCGCTTCCAGCAAAGTTCTGATGTTCTTCTTTATTTAAATCTAAAATCCCGATTTGGTGTGAGCCAGCATTAGCAAAATAGAGATTGTTATCAATCACTTCAATATCCCAGGGAGAGCTAATAGGGTTTTTAGTTGCTTTAACAGCTTTATTAGTTAGCCTCGCTCCTTGCTTTCCTGTTCCAGCAATGCTTTTTACTTTCTCGCTTTTAAGATCAATTTCTCTAATGAGATGATTTTCTGTGTCAGCCACATAAACTTTGTCTCCAGCTATCTTTAATCCTTGAGGTTTATTGAAGCTAGCACTTTTAAAATTGCCATCTTTCTTCCCTAGTTTCCCTGAGCCTATGCGCTTTAAAATCCCACCATCTTTATCTGTGATTATTATTTGATTATTATTTGAGTCTGAAATTGCAAATCTTTTAGTCGATGGCTCGTAGTCTATCTTTGCTGGGTATTTAAGCTCTCCTATAAACTCATCTTTAATTTTAAGAGCACTAATATCTACAAGGTCTGATGCTTTTCCATCTAGCTTATCTTTATAAGATTTTACTTGCTCAGAGATAAAGTCTATAAGGTTTTCAGGATCAGGCTCTCCAGGAGCTAGTCCTATAATCTTGAAATCTGGACTCACAAACATTAGAGTAGGCCATGCTCTTACACCATATTTTTTCCAGAGTTTAAAATCCCTATCTTGAATGACCGGGTGCTTGATTTCATATCTAGCTATAGCTTTTTTGAGCTCTTCATCAGTCTCTTCGTTTTTAAATTTAGGGCTATGCACACCAATTACTAAAACTTCATTTGGAAACTTTGCTTCAATGCGCTTTAGTGTAGGAATGATATGGATGCAGTTAATGCAGCAAAAAGTCCAAAAATCAAAAATTACAAATTTACCTTTAAGATCTTCTCTAGTTAAAGGTTTTTCTACATTAAACCAAGGCAGCTCGCTAGCATTAAATTCGAAGCTAGCTAAGTTAGATTTGGTTTCTGGTTTGCTAAAACCACAAGAACTGCTTAGTCCCAAGATACTGAAAACACCTAATATAAGGAGGAATTTCTTAGCCATTAATTCATGATAGCAGTAGTCTTAAAGCTAGTCATATGGGTGATTTTAGCTAGTTTTTAAGTAATTGCTATCAAAATAGCTCTGTTTTTTGCTTTTTATTCTTGAACATTGACTATGGGGGAAATATGTCATTTAAAGTACTTAGAGGAAGCCTAGAAGGATTTAGATCGACTATTCCAGTTGGTTCTAAGGGTGCAGCTATAAACCCTGATCTCAGTAGTGATATTAAAATTTATCCATCTAAAGGAATAATAGAAAAAAAGAAAGTTGGTAGAACTTTGCAGAAAACTGAAAGAGAATATGCGGCTCTTGCAATTTGGCACAGAATTTTAGAAGAATATAATCAACGAAATCAGGATTATAAAATTAATTCACCCAAACCTTTAGCAATTCACCAACACAATGATGGGACGCCTTCGTTATTTATGGAGTATTTGATTGGTTTTGAAACTAAAGATTCAGCAAATCCAATTTTTGATGGTGTTAAAAGAAACAAAGTAGTTAGAAACCAAGCTAGAGACTCCTTTATGAGACATCTAGGTAGGCTAATTAAAATTAAAGATATTGAAAATATGGTTCATGGTGATTTCCAAGCTAGGCATGTTCTATTCTCTCCTACTTTTGGTGAAGGGCAAGATAGACTTTCAGTTATTGATGTAGAGAATTCATACATAGCTAAAGATCAATTGAATAGAGCACTTTTAATTCATGAGCAAGGTAAAATGCTTCAGCAAACTCTTAAATACAATGGTTTTTGTTTAAAAATTAGGAATCCAGAAACGAGAAAGAAGGAATTTAAATTTGTTAAAGTTGGAAGGGCTGCAGTGAATTCTATGCTTGAGGGGTATAATTCTGTTGCTGTAAAAAAACCTATTATTGAGGATGTTGTTAAAGAGCTTGCTCAAGAATTAGGCATGAAATTAAGCTTTGATTCAAGACCTTCATACAAAAAGGTTGAGAGATTTATTAGTCAAAGATATTCAGCAATTTCCGCTTAGCATTAGGACCTGAAGTCATAAAAATACTTGATAATAGGGGTTTTTGCCGTATTGACACAGAGCTTGGGATATTATATCATTACATATGGGCTTGAGGATATCAAATCAAAAGTTTATGGGAAATATTGGGGATAATAAAAAAATAGTAGATAACGCGGCTCTTGGGCGAAGAGCTAGTTATGATCCGCAGCCAAGAAAAAGTTCAGAGACCTATTTGACTATTGAAGAGGGATTAGTATTTAAGCCAAAGACAAGTGATAAGTCGGCTCATCAAGAATTTGATAATTTAGAAAAATGGAAAGAGAAAATTGTAGATAGATCTACTAAGTATAAGATGCACTCACCGATTCCTGAGGCTATAGTTCAGGATCAAAATACAAAAGAAATTTCTTTAGTTATGAGCTTATGTGCTGGTAAGTCATTAGAAGAGATTTTAAGCTCTGATTCTAAATTACCATTAAAAGAAGATATTGTTTCGATATTAGAGCATTTAGGCGCACTTTTTAAACTAAAGCAAGACTCATCTTTAAAGCATGGTGATTTGAGTTTAAAAAATATTTTTGTGAATAAAGATCCAGAGAATAAGTCTCTTAGCTTGGGTGTGGCAGGATTATCAAAACTCGTAGTTGGAGATTTTGCTCAAGAACATGATTCGTTAATTAACAAGGTGAAGAGCTTGCTAGCTTCAGAAAAATTTAACAAGATTTTCAAATTTTCAGAAGATGAGATAGATGCTTCTATTCAAAGAGGAAAAAATTCCTAGTCAGGCAAATCTTACTTCTTCATGAAAATTAAAATAGTAACAGTCCCAAAGTACAAAGCTAAAAGTGCTAAAGCAACAATAGTCATGGTGAGTGGATCAGGAGTCGGTGTTAACACTGCTGCAATTACAAAAGATCCAAGAATCACATAGCGCCAAATAGACATAAGCTGTGAGCTTTTAATAATATTAAAAAAACTGATGGTGATTATGATAATTGGTAATTGAAATGCAATTCCACATAAAGCAAGTATAGAAAGTTCTAAATTTATAAAATGCTCTAAGCCATAGCGAGTTTCTACCACTCCTTCTCTGAAACCTAAAAGAAAATCAAGAAGGGGAGGGAGAACCATGTAATAAGCAAAGGCTATTCCAGCAAGAAATAAAAAAGGACTAGCCCAGAAAATTGGACTAAGTATTTTTTTTTCTTTTTGATTTAAGCCCGGGCTCAAGAAAACAGCAATTTGATTTAAAAAAACCGGCAGAGCAAGAATAACTCCCAAGTAAACAGAGACTTTAAATGAGCTCATAAAGAGCTCTCCTGGCTTAAGCTGGAAGAAACTAGCTCCTTCAGGCGCTGCAGCTTCTAAAAATAGAATAATAGGTCCTGAGAAATAGAAGCAAAGCATGATCATCGTAATTAATGAAATTACCGTAATTAATATACGATTTCTAAGCTCTTGTAAATGATCTGTAAAAGCTTCTGCTTTCTCTGAGATTTTTTCGATAGTAGTTAGAGCTTTTGCAGGTTGAGGCTTTGCTCCACTTGCTAAATCATTTAAATAATCTTCGCGATTTTTTTCTGGCTCAGGCATCTGACTTAAGATATTTTAGCTTATCTCTTGCGAGCATATCTAACTGTCACCAGATCATCACCATAAAGGACTGTAATAGAGCTAGCATCTGAACTAAAGGCTTCAGCTTCGTTTGGGTCTATAAATATAGAGACTTCGCCGCTCTCGCTTGTCATAGTATAAGTATCTGAACTTGTTTCAAGCTTTACTTTATAAGAAGCACGAAAACCGTTATTAAGCCTTGAGCACATTTCAACTCTAACTTCTTGACCTTGAAGTCTAGAAAGGAAGTGTCTAAGTTCAATTTTCTGTTCGTCGCTTAGCATAATGGGAGCTGGCCAGATTAAGATCTAGCTTTTGTTTTCCTTAATCTGGTCTGACCCCACCACAGGCTTAACTCCATGAGACATAAGACCAAACTCGACACTATCAACAATAGCGTCCCAAGACGCTTCAATAATATTTTCACTCACACCAATAGTATCCCAGGTGACTTTTTTATCACTAGTACTGATCTGTACTTTAGTGATTGCAGCAGTGCCAAGATGACTATCAATAATTCTTACCTTAAAATCTTTTAGCGCAAAATCATCAATGCTTGGATAGTAATTCCTTAAAGCATCTCTTAGAGCTTGATCCAGAGCATTGGCTGGACCATGCCCAAGACTTGCTGTGTGAATTTCCACATCTCCTACTTTAATTCTTACTGTCGCTTCTGATTTAAGCCCGTTTAGAATATGAACATTATGTTCAATAAGCTCAAAGTATTTGGGGCGCTTTTCTAAATGATCTAAAACTAAAAGCTCAAAGCTAGCTCCAGCATTCTCATAGCTATATCCTTTACTTTCTTGTTCTTTAGTTTTAGCTAGGATTTCAGCGGCTTTAGATTTTGTTTCTTCATCATTCGTGCCAAGTTTAACATCACGCAAATCAGCCCAATGCAAAATATTACTCACACCAGCTTGATCTGAAACTAGAACTTTAGTGATGTTGCCTATCAGTGTCGGGTTAATATGCTCGTAGCTAGTGCGATCTTTTTTCATGGCGCTAGCGTGCAAACCTGCTTTGTGAGTGAATGCTGCCCCGCCCACATAAGGCTGGTATGAGTTATGGTTAAAGTTGCAAATTTCAGCAACTCTTTTAGAAACAGAAGTTAGTTTATCTAATTTATCATCTGGCACACATTTGATTTGATCTTCTGCGTACTTTAATTGTAAGTTTGCGATTATTGAAATCAGATTTGCATTACCGCACCTTTCACCATAACCGTTAATAGTCCCTTGGACTTGCTTAGCGCCAGCTCTAACAGCACGAATACTATTAGCAACAGCAAGCTCACCATCATTATGAACATGGATACCAATATCTACTTTGCTGCCATATTTGTCTACAGCAGCTTTAGTGATTTCGTATACTTGCTCAGGTAGCATCCCGCCATTAGTGTCACAGAGCACGACTGCATCAGCACCACCATCGATAGCAGCTTCTATAAACTTATGAGAATAATCAGGAGTATCGAGGTAAGCATCGAAATAATGCTCAGCATCTAAAAATACTTTTTTACCTTTTGATTTTAAATACTCAACACTCTCTTTCACCATATTTAGGTTTTCTTCTAGTGAGATTTTCATGACGCCTTCCACTTGCTTAGCTGAACTTTTACCAACGATGCATATAGTTTTGGTGCCAGCATCAATCAAAGCTTTTAAAATTGGGTCTTTTTCAATGTTTTCAGATGTCGCTTTTCTTGTGCTTCCAAAAGCAACAAGCTCGGTGTTTTTGAGATCTAGTTTTTTTGCTTCAGTGAAGAAACTAACGTCTTTAGGATTTGCGCCAGGCCAGCCACCTTCTACGTAAGCCACAGCTAAATCATCTAAAGCCTGTAAAATTCTTAGCTTGTCCTCAACACTAAGCGAGATGCCTTTCATTTGGGCGCCATCTCTAAGGGTTGTATCGTATATATCGATGTTTTTAGTCATCAGTTCCTTATATTCCCTATTTCTTACTAAGAGGACTTAATTATAGCCTTCAGAGTCTTGATTTATAATAACAAGTTTAAGATTTTCCGGTCTTCCGGGTCTGACCCCATGAAAAAAAACCCCAGCTCGAGAGCCAGGGTTTTTAAATTAGATTTACTGAATCAATTTAGATATTGATTTCGTATGGATCGTAATCCATCCAGTATCCGCCTAATGAAGCAGATTCAGGTGAGAATGGATCTTCAGCACCAACAACAACTCCGTCAACTAGACCTCTGAAAAGACCAGTTACAAGACCAGTTGCGCCACCAAAAATGTGACCAGATAGGTTACCAACAACCTTAGCAGGAAGATTTCCGCCAAGCTCATCAGACCATGAATCACCGTATTCAACAGCTTTATTCATTCCGCCTCTGAATGCACCGAATACCATTCCAAGAGGAGCACCAACGATTACTCCAGCTGTACTTTCGATAGCACCAGCTAAATCATCACCATGCGCTTTTGCTGGAGCAGCAAAAGAGCTAGCAAGAATCGCTGCAGCTACTAATGTTTTAGTTAATTTATTTACCACTTTTTTCTCCTTTAAGTTAGAAAATTGACACCCCTATAGACGATGTCGTTTCCTTAGACGGTTCTGAGTTTATACAGTTCCGTCAAATTCAATATAAACCACAATTCTTATTTTGTTAAGTAAAAAGTCTATATTGAATTAGCCTATTCTCGTTGCATCCTTTTTTCATGACTCAAAATAAGAATGAGTAATAAAAAACTGACGCAATTGAGTTAAGCCACAAATTGGCTATTTAGAATATGAAATTACTTGGGTTAAATGACGTATTAATCCCTTATTTTGATTAAAAGTTCTTATTTTAGTAAATACTCAAGAGGTCTTATCTTGATTTGCTTCTTCTTTTCGTTTTATTATCTGAACTTTACCTTCAATGGCTTTACCTTCACGAAATTTACCTATGATGATTTGTCCTGGGCTTGTAAGTTTACCAATGCCATCTCTTTCAGAATTTCTTACTGAACCATAGTATTTTTCATTTGGATAGATGATTTCAGCCTCAAGATCTTCAAAGTCCCCATTTTCTATTTTTCCTGTATAAAAGATACTTGCAGCTGTTTCGTGATCAAAATATTCTAAATTATTAGCTTGTCCAGTTATAGCCTCACCATTAGTGCTGATCTCACCTTTAAAGATCAAGTCTCCATTATCATTTTTTAACTGAATGTGTTTACTGAAGTTATTTTTATTTCTAAATATTTTTTCTATCTCTTTGTATCTTTTCTGATCATCTATTTCAAATTCTTTCTCTAGATATCTTTTATTAGGGAAAATAACTTTGACCTTTAGTTTCCCATCTTGGATTATTAAATAAGCTTTATTAGCATTTGAGAGGACAATTTCATGTTCTGTTCTTTCATCATAATTAAAGCCAGTTTTTTCTTTTGTTAAGCGAAGATGAGATTTAAAAATATGCCCCTTAGGGTAGAAAATTGTAAGTCCATTTTCATCAATTATTTCTTTAGTCCCATCAGGCTTTAATATACTGCCTCGCGTAGTTAAGGTCGGATATTCATTAATTTCCCCTAAGGACTTGCCTTTATGCTTTCCTAGAGTCACTTCCCTAGTTTGGCTATCCCAGCGCATGCCTTCTTTTAGTACTTGAGCACCTTCAAATAGTCCCTTAGAAATAGATTCCGAGCACTCAACCCAACCAGATTTCAGCTCACCATCAATGAAGCCTATGGCAGCTTGGTCAACACCTATGCCCCTTGTGAATCCACTGTCTTGGTAACTGTATGTTTTGTTGTTGCCAGTGCCTTCAGTGGAAGTGAGCCTGGATCTTGTTTGAGTTAGCTTATTTTTTTTAACTAAAATTTCTTTTCCTCTTTGTATTCCTCTTATTGCTTTGGAGCTGATTTTAATTTCATCATCTTTATCTTTAAAAATTAAAGATTCATTACCATGCATATGCCCACTTTTGTATGCGCCAAGATTTATTTGTTCTATAGAACCATATGGGTTAGCTAAAACCATCATAGCTATTGATTTACTATGAGGCTCACCATCTTTGTTAATTTTCCCATAGTAGAATTGGTGAGTGGAATTAGGGTTCTTTATATGTAAATAGACACTGCCATTTGATGATATCTTTTCTGATTTACTTCTTTTCAAATCACCTATGTAATGAGCATGGTTTTCATTAATAACTAGACTATATCCCTTTTGACCTAGCTCTAAGATTTTAGTTCTAAGCTTTTTAGCAGCTTTAACTAGAGGGAGTCTCATGCTTTGATAGAAATGAGGGATTCCTTCTCTCCTTAATCTAATCTTTCGATAATCACCAAAACTTTTTTTTACTTTCGCTTCGATTATAGGATTAAGATCTCCAATTTTAAACTTATCTCTATACCCTTCTACTGTGTAGTCTTTAAAAAGTTCTAAAATCTCATCAGCAGAAACTTTATCTTTATTTTTATAGGCAGCTTTATGAAATTTTGTTTTGATCTTGTCCTCGTCTGGAGTGAAAGTGAATTCAAGGTAGGGAAATAAATGATATGGAATATCATTTATCATTTGGACTCTCCGTTTCGAAACTTAGTCTTGCTTGATCAGGTTGAGGGCAATTATCTTTAAATAAGCCTTCTGTGACTTTGTTTCCTTGAATCAAAGTACCCTGACCATTAAATTCAGAATTCACTAAGTCCCCTTCGTACTCATAACCCTCTTCTTCATTAGTTATTCTTCCATATCCATGAAACTCATAATTAACTACAGGACCAGAATAAAGAACACCATTAATTGGATGATTTCCTGCTTGACCCTCAAAAGGCTCTCCTAATTTCCATAGACCATCAAAGCTAATTTCATTATCAGCATCAAGCAAAGTCCCTCGCCCTTCTAATTTAAAAGGATTTGCAAAGAAAACTCTATGCGCTTCTGGGTATTTTAAAAAATAATACAGATCCTCTTGAGAAATTTCTCTTGTTAAATTTTGGTGTTCAATATCTTTATTGTTTTCAGGAAATAAAAGCTCCCCTAGATACTTAGATTGGTCTGGGAAATTGATTTCCATTTCATCTTTGACCTTGCCGGCATTTACTTTACAAGTAAGTTCTGTGCCATTTCTATAATTAATCACTAAGTTCCCACCTAGCTTTCCACCTAGCATGCTTCCATTTATACTTTCTATAAAGTGATCTTCAGGACATTGAATTTTAAAAGGACCTATTAATATCTCAGCTACCCAGCGCCCCTCAATTTTTAAACCAGCTACACTAAGGCTACCTGCACTTGTGTTTTGCTTATTACGTTCTTGTTTTGAAGTGCCTTTGATAATCCTATCTGGGCTTAGAAATCTTGTTCCAGAGAATTCAATATTGTTTGGACTTTGAATGAAACGACCTTTTTGAATATCTCCATTCCATCTAAGTTTTAAACTTAGATGATTGTTACTATGGTTTGAACGGAGAGACACATAATCTTTGCTGTATTGAGAATTAGGAAGAACGGTACTATTACCTTCTACTTTTGTAAAAATAAGTTTATGATTTTTAAGTAAAGTTTGTTTACCTTTTCTTTTGCCTTTATCTATTTCTCCAAGAGTGATTGTCCAATTAACATCATCGGATTTTGCGAGCGTGAGTCCCTTTTTAGAACTTGGCTCCCCATCCCTAAAGTTACTTAGAGTAGTAAGAAGTATCTCGTTCTCTTCACCTAATTCAATTTCAAGACCTAATTCTTTTTTGTTAATTCCAGTATCTGGCAAGCCGGTGCTATTTACTTTGCCGTAATAAATAGTTTTTTTTATTGGACCATCTTCGTTAGCAAGCTCTCTAACAAAGAAGATTTTACCTTTTGCTTTTATTGAATTACCCTTCTGTTCAAAGTCACCATAAAGTTTTGTGTCAGTGAACAAGGGATGAGTGGCACGATTAGTTTTTTTATTATTTCGGTCTGATACAAAAGTAAAATCAAGTTTAACTTTTTGAGCTTTTTTTAAAATCAAGTCTTTGAATTTTTCAAAAACTGGATTAATGTTTTGTCTTCTAGTTTCAAATGAACGTTTTTTATCTACTCTATCTCCATTTTTACGCTCAAAAATTATTCTTGGATTTAAACTAGCTAATCTTAGATTTTTTAAAAAATCATCATCCGGACTTTCAGCAGCTAATGCTGTTTCAAGTTTTTCTATAGTTTCAGCATCAACACCACTATCTTTTAGGCGCGAAATATTAGCTTCGTCCTCTTGAGTACGAATTCTTATAAACGGCAGATCCGAAAAATTTAGTCTATTTAATGCTTCCATTTACCCCCTAGAACTCAAGTATCTATCTTAGCACCATCTTGTATTACGTGTCCATCTTTGAAAAAGCCCGCCTTTACTGTGTTCTTATGCTTTAAACTACCCTGCCCATTAAATTCTGACAAACTCATAGCACCTTTATACTCAAAATCTCCATCTAGCGAAACTAAGTGAATATCATCACCGTGCATTTCACCATTTTTTATAGTACCTGTGTAGAGGCATTCCATGCCTTTGTAGTTAAGTTCAAAGTTTTTAGCTTCCCCATCATGGATTTGATTATCTGACCACAAGCCTTCAAAAGTTAATTGGTTTTCTTTATTAAAATATTTGCCTTTAAGTTTATAAATCGTTTGGCTAAAAGCATCCACAAAAGAATCTGCAGAATTAAAATCACCCTTGTTGAATTCTACAGAACCTAGATACTTTCCATTTGCTTCTTCTATTATTGCTGTTTTTTTAGTAGGATTAATATCAATAGTACTTGCATCATGCATAGTTACAAACATATTTCTATGATTATTTGAGTCGAGTGCTTTAATAAATATACTTTTAATAAGAGAGTTTTGCGCGCAGCTGATCTTAGCTTCAATTAATTTTTTATTCTTCCAAGTTCCTATTAGTGTATTGCCATTAGGGCTTATAAGAGTGTTTTCTTCAGTTATGTTTACATCGCCCTCTAATTCGCCTATCCAGAGAAAGGATTTCGGATTATTTGAAAGTTGCAGACCTCTTTTTTTCACAAGGGTAGCAGAACCGTTGTCTTCCAGCACTTCAGCTTTAAGTTTGCCTTTAAAAATGCAGCCACTTTCACTTAGAGTTAAACCTTCATCAATACTTTGGTTTTGAATATAGGAAATTATAGTTGATCCATCTGGCATAAAGTCTTTCTTTAGACCTTTAGCTTCTGTTTTACCCAGAGCAGCTTGCTCATAATAGCCGTGCTCCAGTCCTCCTGCTTTTGTAATGTAAACAGTCTCTTTAAAGGGGCTTCCATTATTGAAGGAGCCAATTTCAATACGTGGATTAGCATCGCTTGCTTTTAGATTTATTTTGATTCCACGCTTGCTGTGAAGAGCATTAGTTTGGAAATTACCATAAGCCATGCTTTTAGGTTGATTGTTTTCTAACTGAACGTAACTGGCAAAGCTTTTAGGTGAATGGAAATTACCATCAATATCTGCATGACCAAAGTAAATTTCTTCAATTTTATTTCCAAAAAATCTAGCTAAGAGAAGAGTTTTATTAGTTATAGGGAACTGAGTTGCACTGAATTTTTTAAATGCTCCAAAAACTAGAGAATGACCGTTTCTTTTTGTAATTGAATCTTTAATTCTAGTTCGATGACTAGGCTCCTTCCTTTCTATTTTTTCATTAACTTTATCAAGAAGTAATTTTGCTCTTTCTAATGTTATTTGCTCTAAGACTTTATAAAACTCTTTTAAGTCAGTGATTTCTAGAATTCCTAGTTTCTTTTTCTTTGTGCTAGCTGTATTGCCTCTGCTAAGAAGGTTTGGGATTTCTTTATATACATGAACCCGTGGTTTTAGGTCTGCAACTTTTACTTTCATTAACTCTTCATTGTCTAAATGAAAAGCATTTATCTTATCTCTGATTTCTTCAGGACTAAGCTTTGCTCCTTCTGGGATATTAGCTTTAATAAGCTCAAGACCTCTTGATTCTTCACTTTGAAGCTTAAATCTAAGAAAAGGTAATTCCTCAAAAGTTAATTTTAAAGAAGCTAGCATTAGTCCTCACCTCTTTTTGGAGCTTTAAGTTCCATAAGATTGCCATCAGCATCCTTTTTGTAAACAGTTACTTTGCCTTTAACAGATTTGTGGTCCTTAAACTCACCTTCTATGATTTTGTTTTTTGTTTCGTATCTACCTTTGCCATTAAACTCAGATCCTTTCATGGAGCCGCGATACTCAAAATCTCCATCTAGTGAAACTAAGTGAATATCATCACCGTGCATTTCGCCATTTTTTATAGTACCTGTGTAGAGGCATTTCATACCTTTATAGTTAAGTTCAAAGTTTTTAGCTTCCCCATCCATGGGGCTTTTGTTTGCAAGGATGCCTTCAAAAATTGTTTTCTTTGATGAGTCTTTTAGACTTCCTTCTAAAGTTGAATTGCTTAGTCTCAGTACTGCTGATCCTACGCTTCTATAAGGACAAGAAATTTCTGTATGCTTAGTGCTTTGACCATCAAAGCTATGGCCATTTTTGAAAGTTATTTTTACTCTTTTTAAAAGCTTTCCTTTTTTAGTGCGACCTTCAATAAGATCACCATTAGACATTTCAGCTATAAATTTGAGATCATCATCTTTTGTAGATTTTTGAGTTCTTATTTCTTTAATTTGAGAACTATCAGTATGCTTTTCTATAAAAGGAACTATGAATTGTTCATTATTTAGTTCACCACTAATCTCATTACCAAAAGGATCAATTAAAGTCCCTTGACCAATAAATGAAAAAGGCTTTAGCTCTTCATCTTGAGTTATTCCTATAGCCCTTCCTTCCCAGAGATATGCAGAGCTATTGAGGTGAATGCCATCTAAATCTGAGATGCTATTTGTGAGTTGCGCTGATAAACTTCCATCAATATTTCCTTTACTAACATAGTTAGTTCTTGGATATCTAGAAAGAAGAGAAAGCCACTTTCCCTCATCTACAATTCCACTAGTAGTTTTTCCATCAAATTTATAAATCATGTTTTTCCCGTAGGAACTTGATTTTCTATTAAATGTATTAGCTTTAAATTGAGCAAAGTTTATCTCGTCCATTTTAAAACTAACAGTTTGCCCGTTTGGTAAAAATTTCTTAAATTTAGCTATCTTAATTGTGTCGTCAGTTGAAAGCTTTATACCCAATTTCCCATCTAAAGTGCTTTTTTTAAACTCGCCTATACCATAGTAGAAAGTATTAGGATTGTCTTCTGAGAAATGATTGAAAAATCCAAAGTCTTCTATGCTGTTTATTTGATTCGTCTGTGCGTTTCCTCTTGCATCAACAGAACCTCTATAGTGAGACATAATCTTCTTAGGATCTTTGTATCCTAGTATCCATATTTTGCTTTTACTGGTGACATTGCTGCCCTTGCTTTTTAAGTTTGGACCAATGTATTCAATGGTATACCCACTCGTTGATTGTCTTTTTATTGATTTGTGTGGGTTGTCTCTTTTAAACTTAGCGATATCTTCCTGTAGGATTTCAAGATAAGCTTTAATTCGTCTTATAATTTCAAGCCTAAGACTTGGAAGCTCTTCTAAATCAATCAGTAGGTGTGGAGATGCTGCTGGGCTTTGAGAAGACTTTTTAGGATTGATATCTACTAAATGAATTTTAAATTTTGCTTTTGAAAGATCTCTCGTGTTTAAATCTTTAAGTAGAGGATCATCTTTTCTAAAATTATTTATTCTTTGACAAATTTGTTTTGATCTAGCTGCTAGACCTTTTTCTTTCAAAGAGCTATCGATAGCTCTTTCTAGCTCTCCTTCTTCTATAACAGGACTTATCCTTAATAAAGGGAGCTTAAAGACGCTATCAATATTTAGTTTTTCAAGCATAGTCCCCTCTCGTTTTAAGTCTTCTCTACTTAAGTATTGTAGCAATACGCAATTACTTAAAGCAAGCAATAAAAAAGCCCCTGATAGAGGGGCTTTTAAAAGTTTTGTGGATTGCTTCGCTTTGCTCGCAATGACGTTGGAATTTAATTGCTCGCAATGACAGCTTGTCATCACGAGCGAAGCGTGGTGATCCATTGATTTAATTGCTACGCTAGTAGGCTTGCAATGACCTTAAGTGACCTTACTCAACAGCTTGAGGGTGCTTCACAAAGCCATCAGGAATAAGTTGGTAGCCACCACCGTAAACAGTTTTGATGTATTTTTTCTCACCAGTTTCGATTCTAGATCTAAGGTGTCTGATGTGAACACGGATAGTATCAACATCATCCTCTGGTGAGTAACCCCAAACTTCTTTAAGAAGAGTTCCAGGAGATACAGTCTGACCGTGGTTTTGCATTAAGCAATGAAGTACTTCAAATTCAATTGGAGTAAGTCTTAAAATTCTATCTTCAATTTTTACTTCTCTAGATTCTGGCATTAAAGTAATATCGCCAGCGTGAAGTATCTCAGGGATTGACTGAGCGATGCTAATTGTGCCAGCTCTTCTTAGAAGCGCGCGAACTCTAACATAAAGTTCAGGAAGCTCAAAAGGTTTAGTAAGGTAATCATCAGCTCCAGCATCAAAGCCAGTAACTTTATCTTCAGTTCTGCTAAGTGCTGTAAGCATTAAAACTGGAATATCTTTTGTGTTGTCATTGTTTCTAATTCTTTGACAAGCAGTGAAACCATCAACACCAGGCATCATTAAATCAAGAATGATTAAGTTAGGTGGAGTCTGGAAAGCCATTGCCAAGCCATCTACTGCGTTATCGCATGATTCTACTTGGTAGCCCTGAAGCTCCAAATTTGATGTGATCAGCTCTAAAATCGCCGGATCATCATCAATTACCAAAATTCTGTGTTGTGTATCGTTCACGAAGACTAATTCTAGCCCTCTTTATATACAAATTGCAATATGTATTAAGATATTATTTATAATTATTTTTTAGTTCTAGAATCGGACAGAACTCTTATCTTGAGTGGGTTTTGTAATAACGTGTTATTTTTCTGCTTTTTCTTTTTTCTTGAAAACGTCTTGGATAAATTGATTGACGTGGCTAGTGCTTCTTTTTTTCTGAATTATGTATGAGTAGAATTGTTCGATTTGAGCTTTAGCATCATCAATTTTATTGTACTTAGTGATACGTCCTTGGTAGGCCATAGAAATTTCACCAGTCTCTTCAGAAACTACTATGCATAAAGAGTCAGTTACTTCTGTAAATCCAATAGCAGCTCTATGTCGAGTACCATACTGCCAATCTAATTTTGGGTTCTCTGTCATTGGTAAAATGACTCGAGCTAAATTTATTCTTGCGCCTCGAAGAGTCACAGCACCATCATGAAGAGGGGATTTAGGGTTAAAAATACTAAGAAGTAATTCTGAGCTTAAAACAGAATCAATCTCCTGTCCGGTGTTTACGTAGTAGCGATCTACCTTAGCTTTTTCTAATGCTATAAGTGCGCCGCGTTTTAAATTTCTAAGTTCTTCTAAGCCCTTTACAAGTTCTCTAACAGCAGAGATAATTTCTTTTTTTGAATCAGGCAAGACCACGAAATCTAAACTAGAAAACTGTCCACCAAGTTGCATTAGAACTCTTCTGAATTCTGGAGCGAAGATAACAATCAGACCTATCAAAATAGTTGAGGATAAAATTTCAATTAGGCGAGTAATAATAGTTAGTTTGAAAAGATAGAAAACTAAGATTATGGGGATGAGCATGATGAGTCCACGTAAAACTCTTTCTGCTTGAGTTCCGTGAAACCTTTTATAGATTTGGTATACAAGCCAAGCAATAATGCCTAGCTGGATTGCGATGCTTAAAATTCCAATTGGATTTAAATCTACAGAAAAGAACTTAAAGAGAAATTCTCTAAGGTCTATGTATTCAATCTGTAGTTTGTTTAGTTCGATTTTTTAACTCCAAGAGGCTGGTATTCTATCAAGTCTTACAATGTCTTCGTAACTTTCTCTATTAACTATTATTTCAGAGACTCCATTTTTTACAATGACAACCGCTGGTCGAGTCGTGCGGTTGTAGTTGCTTGCCATGCTGTAATTGTAGGCGCCTGTTGAATAAACGACGATTAAATCATCTTTTTCAACTTTAGCTAGCTGAATATCTTTAGCAATCACATCACCAGACTCGCAGTATCTTCCAGCTAAAGTTATCTTCTCGGTCTTTTTGTCATTTGCTTTATTAGCAACTTCAATTGTGTACTCAGCTTGGTACATAATCGGACGAACGTTGTCTGCCATACCACCATCCACAGAAACGTAAGTGCGAATGCCAGGTATATCTTTAATATTCCCGACTTTATATAAAGTTAGACCTGCTGGACCCACCATACTTCTACCTGGCTCAATCAAAATTCTAGGTTCTTTAATTGAGTATTGCGTGCAGTGTTTCTTAACTGAGTCTGTGACAGTCTTTACCCAAGTGTCTATGCTTGGTGGATCATCACTTTCTGTATACATAATTCCAAGCCCGCCACCGATATTTAAATCAGGAAACTCTAAACCAAATTTATCTTTAACATTTTTATAAAGCTCAAGCATCACTTTTCCAGTATCGTGATGAGGATCAAGTTCGAAAATCTGGGAGCCGATATGGCAGTGAAGACCTAGAATATCGACATTTTCGTAAGACTTTTTAAAGGCTAAAATTTTCTCTAGCACTTTATCTAAGTCATCAATATTAAATCCAAATTTACTATCAAGCGTTCCAGTTTTAATGTACTCGTGAGTGTGGCACTCAATCCCTGGAGTCACTCTAATCATTAATCTGATTTTAGGTTTTTTAGAATTTGCTTTAGCAATTTTTTCAATAAGATCTAACTCGTAGAAATTATCTAAGACTATACCGCCAATTTCATTATCGATTGCTAGTTCTAGCTCGTCTTCAAGTTTGTTATTGCCATGAAGAAAGATTTTCTCAGCTGGAAATTTAGCTGATAGAGCAGTATGGAGTTCGCCGCCACTAACAACATCTAAGCCAAAGTTTTCTTGCTCCATTAATTTGCACATAGCTTTGCAATTAAAAGATTTAGAAGCAAAAAGACTAAGGTGATTTGGGTAGTACTTTTCAAAAGCTTTTTCATATGCTTTTGTGCGAGCGCGAATGGTCTCTTCGCACATTACATAAAGTGGCGATCCGAATTCTTTTACTAGATCTTCTACATCAATTCCACCAACTGTAACGTGACCTTTTTCGTTCACGCCATGGCTAATTGGTCTAACTTGGTCCAAGTTTTCAGCTGTCATAGTCATCTTTTGAATTTAGCATTAAGGGCTCATAAGTGCCCAAAAATCAAGGTTTTTTTCAAGCTTTTACTTAGTTTCTGACTTTAACTAGGGTTAATACACTTCGCGCTAAGCCTGCTAGGATATTATTCAGTTATGAAAATAGCTCTTGCACAGATAAACCCTATAGTCGGAGACTTAGAGTATAACTTTAAGCTTATAGTTGAGAACGTAAAAAAAGCTCGCGCAGAAAAAGTGGACCTTTTAGTTTTGCCTGAGCTTGCGATTTTGGGTTATCCGCCTAAAGATCTTTTGTTAAAACCTAATTTTTTAATTAGGCAAGATTACTATCTAAAAGAATTAGCTGTTTACACAGATGATGATTTTGGAATTTTAGTGGGCGCAGCTACAGCAAACCCTAGCTTTGGTAAAAAATTATTTAATTCTCTAATTCTTCTTTATAAAGGAGAGCATGTGGCTGTGGGCTCCAAGACACTTTTACCTAACTACGATGTCTTTGATGAGACTAGGTATTTTGAGCCATCACCAGCTACTACTGTAGTTGATTTTAAAGGCGTGAAGCTTGGACTTAGTATCTGCGAAGATATCTGGATAGAGGCTTACCCTTCTATGTACACACGTGACCCAATTGCTGACATGGTTTTAGCTGGAGTGGATTTAATAATAAATTCTGCTGCATCACCTTTTGTTTATGATAAACCTAAGCGCAGAGAAAATTTACTATCTAATGCTGCTAGAAAATATAAAAAACCGATCATTTATGTAAACCAAGTAGGGGCTAATGATCAGTTGATTTTTGATGGATCTTCACTTAGTTTAGATACTAATGGCGAAGTTATAGATAGGCTTAAAGCTTTTGAGCAAGATTTTAAAGTGATAGATACTGCTAGTTTAATTATTAGAGCTAAAAACGATTGTGAGCTTCACTCAACTAAGCTAAAACCAAGTATAGATGAAGAGAATAACCAAGACCTCTCTTCAGTAAGAAAGGCTATCACTCTAGGTATTAGAGATTTTGTAAAGAAATGTGGTTTTGAAAAAGCTATTTTAGGAGTGTCAGGTGGAATAGACTCTGCTCTGGTAGCAGCTCTTGCTGTTGATGCTTTAGGCGCAGAGAATGTTTATGTAGTTTCTATGCCATCACAATTTACTAGTCAGCAAAGCATAGATGATGCTATTAAGCTTGCTAAAAATCTAGGTCTTTTAAAAGATGCTGATGATGCGCATAAAACTAAGCTAGCTAATGGAGACCATTTTGAGATAGTTTCTATAGAAGCTATGCATGAGATGGTTCAAAAGTTAATGCCACAAGTAAAAGATCATTCTGCTGATGAGAATATTCAGGCAAGGTTACGTGCTGTACTTTTAATGGCTTTTTCTAATACCCTAAACGCTATTCTTTTAAATACTGGAAACAAATCAGAGACTGCGGTTGGCTACAGTACTATTTATGGTGATAGCTGTGGCGGACTTGCTGTGATTTCTGATGTTTTAAAAACCACAGTTTATAGAATGGCTAATGAAATTAATAAAGATAAAGAAGTAATTCCACAGAGCATAATAGATAGAGCGCCAAGCGCTGAGCTAAGACCTGATCAACACGATCAAGAGTCTTTGCCTCCTTATGATGTCTTAGATAAAATTATTCTTCTTTATGTTCAAGAAATGAAATCAGCTCAAGAAATAATTGATACTGGTTTTGATGAAGCTTTAGTCTTTAAGATTTTAAATATGATAGATAGAGCTGAGCATAAGCGCCAGCAAGGTCCTCCAGGGCTCAAGGTGGCTGGTAAGGCTTTTGGGCTTGGGCGTAGAATGCCAATCGCTCATCGTTTTAAGGATGCTGTATAGTATGTCACACCGGTGCCAGGGCTAAATCTGTTACATTTTTAATAAAGTTGATGTCAAATACTATCAAACTAGGTCAAATATCTTTTATTAATTGCTTGCCAATTAATTATTCTTTGAGTAAACACTTAGAAGCTAAAACTTTATTTCTTGGTGATAGTACGCCAAGCTTTGAGATCTTTGAAGGCGTGCCTGCCGAGCTGAATAGAAAGCTCTATGCTGGTGAACTTGATCTAGCTCCTATTTCTTGCTTTGAGTATTTAAGTCATAAAAGTCACTATGAGCTTTTAGCTAATATTTCTGTAAGCTCATTAGTAGAAGCTGATAGTGTTTTCTTTTTCTCTAAGTTTCCTATTGAAGAATTAAAAGAGATCAATATTACTGCTAAAAGCGCTACAGCAGTATCTTTGCTTAAGGTGCTTTTAGTGAAGAAATATGGGCTCAAACTAGAGAAATTAAAGTTTAATGTCTTCAAAATTAATGAAAATTTTGATAATAAGCTTTTAATAGGTGATGAAGCAATGCTCGATGCTGGTATCTATCCTGTTAAATTGGATTTAGGCAAAGAATGGCATGAGCTGACTGGCTTGCCTATGGTTTTTGGTCTGTGGGCTTTTAATAAGGACTTTGAGCTAGCTGCTAGTTTTGCTAAATTCTTTATGCAAATAAAAGAAGATGCCTTTAATCGATATCTGCCTGATGCGATTATCGAAGCTTATAAAAAAACAGGTCTGCCTAAAGCTAGGCTAGTTAGCTATTTTGAGCACCTTAACTATGATTTGACTGATAAACATCTTGAGAGTATTCTCAAGTTTGAAGGTTTTTTAAAAGAGCTTGGTCTAATAGAAAAAACCCAAGAGCTGGTCTAGAGAATGAATTACGGTCAATTATTTATAGTTGGTTTTGAAGGCACTACTTTATCTAAAGAAGTAAAAGAAAAGCTGCTTAAAATTCAGCCTGCCGGAATTATTCTCTATGACACTAATATAGAAACTAAAGAGCAAGTTAGAAAGCTGATTTCTGATCTTAAGTCTTTGCTCGGTGATGATCTGATCATTACTGTTGATCAAGAAGGCGGGAAAGTAGAGCGTTTGCGCAGAGTGAACTCTAGTCTGCCAAGCCTTTGGGCATCAGGAAGAGCAGCTAAGCTAAAGGGTGAGCTTAATGATCAGAAATTTGATAAAGATCTTTTACTTTCACACACTGAGCTTTTAGCTACAGAGATGATGGATCTAGGTTTTAATATGGTTTTTGGACCATGCGTGGATCTAAACACAAACCCGCATAACCCTATTATTGGTCCACGAAGTTTTTGTTTTAAAAGTGATCTTGTCTCAGAGCTAACAGAGCTTGTGATAGCTAAGTATAAAGAGCTTGGGCTTAAAACCTCAGCTAAACACTTTCCAGGACATGGAGCTACTGAATTAGACTCGCATATAGATCTGCCAATTTTAAAGTTTGATGATTGTAAGCGAGAGTTTGCTGAGCATCTAGAACCTTTTAAAGCTGCTATTAAAGCTGGCGCTGATTCTATTATGGTTTCTCATGTTGCTTTCCCGCAATTAGAAGAAGAGCATGGTGAAGCTGCTAAAATCCCTGCTACTTTCTCTAAAATTTTAATCCAAAAAGAGCTTAGAAAAAAACTGGGGTATAAAGGTGTGGTCATTTCTGATGAGCTAACTATGGGGGCTGTGAGCCGCTTTGGCAGTCCCGGAGAGGTGTCACAGAAATGTTTAGAGGCTGGCTGTGATCTTCTGGTTTGGTTTACTGATCTTGATGACCCACTTAGTGCAATCGAATACTTGGACGATAATTATGAAAATGATATTGATGATTCTTTAGCTAGAATAGCTGAGTTTAAAAAACCAGCTAAGCAAAAAATAGATCTTAAAGACAGGTCAGCTCAAATGAAAGAGATAGTCTCTATAGCTGCTAATCTGCATCGAGAAGTAAAGCTGAATGATTATGAGATTTTAGTCTTTGATCATCCTAAACTAGAGCTAGAGCTTATAGAAAGTGTTTTTAATAAAAAGCCGATTTTAGTTTCACAAGATAAAGCTCCTTCAGAGCAAGCTGAAGCTCTAAAAGTTAAAGCTAAACAAATTTTATTTCTTGCTTTCCAAGCTCATAATTATCCAGTGCAAAAAGAGCTAATCAAGATGCTTAGAGAAAATTATGATGTGATTCATGTTTCCACTGATATGCCTGATGATGGCGCTGATGTGGATCTTTGGGGCACTAATAGGGTGCATTTAGAGACTCTTAAAAGCTTGCTATAATCAGCTTTAAGGAAAAGCATATGGGGATTGGCAAATATTTTAGTGGATGGAGTTTACCGTGGGGGCAAAAGAAGTCTGAACCTTTACCAGTAGAGAAAACTGAAGCAGAGAAGTTTCAAGAAAAAGTCACAATATCACTTCGGGAAGCAAGAACTTTAAAGCAAAAAGTGAGATCTCTAGTATCACGAACCAGAACTAATTTAAAGATTGATCCTGAAACAAATAAAACAACTTTATCTAGTAGAAAATTTGATAAAGCTCTTGAGAAGATTAATAAATGGCTAGTTGAGACTAAGATTGATGATAAGAGCATGAGAGACTATCTTGATGAAGGAATTAAGAATCTTCAAGCTACATTGGCTGAGCTTAAAGCTAAGTTTCAAGAATTAAGGAGTGGTTTAGATAAACGAGCTTCTAAAAGTGTTGAAAAGAGCTTAGCCACTATGAAAACTGTAATTGATGATATTTTGAAAAACTCTACTTTAGTCGCTAAATGGCTTGGAAGTGAATTGACTGAAGTTAAAGTTTTGAAAGATGAAGTTAAAACACCTAAGCCAAAAGCAAAAAATATCGAAGAAGAGTTTGCTGAGCTAGATACAGGGCTGAGTGATGATTTAAATATAGATTTATCTAAAATTCCTGACACGAAAGAGGGCAGGATACTTAAGGCTATTGCTGAAATAACTACTAATTCAGAGCTGCTGATGGATTTATCTTTTGGTGAAGATATAAAGCATCCCAAATCTAGTGAATTAAAAACTCTTGCTAAACGTTATGCAGACTTGGGCTTGGATAGTTCTTTAGACGCTCGGATGATAGAGTATGAGACTTACGATATATAGAGTGAAAAGGGTATAATAGGAGTAGATGACTAAAGAAGCCACTAAATCACAAATCGTAGAGCTTACAGCAAGCGCTGTTAAGCAAGTAAATGCGCTACTTGAGCGTGATGATAAAGATCGCAGCAATTACGGTCTTAGGCTTGCTATTAAAGGTGGTGGCTGCTCTGGACTTAGCTATGAGCTGAAATTTGATGGACATGCTGAAAAAGATATAGTCCAGGATTTTAAAGTAGATGGGCAGGACCTAGTAATTAAAGTTTTTATAGATCCTAAAAGCTCAATTTACCTAAAGGGCATGACTGTTGATTTTGATGATGGACTTATGGGTAAAGGTTTTGTTTTTAAAAACCCAAATGCTTCTAACACTTGCGGTTGCGGTGAGAGTTTTTCTGTTTTTTAAAAATCATCTAGAGAAGAAATAACTAGCTAAAGGAAAGAAGCATTTAAAAATAGTTTTAATTTCTTCTTCAAATTTACCGCCTTCTAAAAGATCAATCATAGGAGTGTCTGGGAAATTTTTAAAGAGAATTTTTAAGCTTGCGGCTAGAATAAATTTCCGTTCTAAAAGTCTAATATTAAACTGTGTATCTTTTTGTATAGTTTTAATATCAAAATCATCAAAATCAATTTGCATCATTTCTCTAGCAGTATAGTAATGAAGCCCTGTCTCTAGAGGTCTAAATTCTCCCTTGTGATTAATGCAAAGCATTGGCTCTTCTTTTTTATTTAAAGTAACTTGAAAGTTAATTTCTTTTTTTGGTACTTTTGTCTGTAATATATTCCATATATTTATATCAATGTGACCCTGTCTCTTTAAAGCTATATTTATAAGCTCATCTGTGCTTATATTTTCATAAGGGCTATGATCAGGTTTTGTTTTTGATTCTGTCTTATGTTTTTGAGTTTCTGGGAGAATATCTTCTATTCGATTTCGTGGTTTTGTTTTCTTTGCTTGAGCATTATTAAACCAGCTTGATGATATTCCGCATTTATAAGTGTCCATTTAATCCCCTTTTGATCAGTGGATAATTGTATTACATTAGGTATTGCAAAGTCAAACCTAAATTTGATCTAGAATAAGCTAAAGATGCAATATGCCGCTTTAAAAGTAAAAGGTCCTGATGCCGCAATTTTTCTGCATAGACAATCTTCTAATGATGTTGAGCAGCTGAAAAATGGTGAGGGGAATTATGTCTCTTTTCTAAGCCCTCAAGGAAAGATTAGAAACCTTGTTTATTTAATTAAAAGAGATGATGGATTGGATTTAATAGTTGAAGCATCAAAGCTAGAGCACTTAGAAGAAGATCTAAAGAAGTACGCGATTATTGAAGAAATTGAATTTGCAAAAGCTGAGCTTGATGAAAATTCTCTACCTAAGAATTTTGAGTTAGAAACTTTTACAGAAAATGATAATCTTATAAAATTAAATCTAATACAGAAGTACGTGAGCTTTTCTAAAGGCTGTTTCCCTGGTCAGGAAGTGCTTTCTAAATTTAAAAATGTTGGTGAGAAAAAACGCAAAGAGCGGGCTAATAAATATCTAGATGAAGCGCTTGAAGTTTTCAACTCGGCGCCTAATGAAGGCAAAGAAGCTGAAGAGGCTAATGATAAAGCCATTGAGCTTTTGCATAAAGCTATAAAAGATGATCCAGGTTGTGAGGATGCTTATGAAACTTTAGGAGTGATCTTAGGGCGCCAAGCTAAGTATAAAGAAGCTATAGGTGTAATGAAGCAGCTAGAAAAAATGAATCCTAAATCCATTATGGCTCAGACTAATCTTTCTATTTTCTATATGAAAATAGGCGATAAGGAAACAGCTGAGGAGCATAAAGCTAAGGGCACTGTGCTTCAGTTTGATCAGGCGTTAGCTAGTGATTAATTTTCTTTGATTGCTAATATAGCTTTAAGTTTAGTGAGCTTGAAAACTAGCATCTTAACTAAGAAGCTACCAGCAGCATGTAGGCTGAATCCTTTATATAGAACTTTAGTGTATTTCCCTAGGGCAGTTTCTTTTAGTTTTTCATCGTGATTAGTTTTATCTAAAACTTCTTGGAACTTACTAGCTTCAGGGAAAGTCTGACTAAGTTTTTGGGATGCACTCAGTGCTTTTCCTTTTTGCTTATCAACGTGATGGTAGAGGATACCAGGACTGGTCCCAAATTCTTTTTGGAGTTCTTTGTCAGCTTTTTTAGCAAGCGTGCCGTTAGTTACTCTGTCACCAAGTAATAGTGAGCTGCATGTAATTGAAAATTTTATGATTGATTCAAATAATTCTAATGGTCCTTGAGCATTAAAAACTTTAGAAACGAGCATTGGAACTGCACCAAATAAAGCAAAGAGACCCAGTTTAGGATAGACACCATGCTTCATATCTAGCTGATTCTTTAAACCCTTTAGAAAATCACTTTTTGAGACCGCCTCTTTGTCATCAGTTATTTTTAAACCTAAGATCGTTAATAGTGGTGGAAAGAACATCGCAGCTAGTGTCCCGAGCATCTGTCTCTTTGTAAATCCTTTTTGATTTCCGAGTTTATCGTTATCTTGATCTTTTATATAATCTAGCGTTCCAGTAAACCTATCTATGCCAAGAGCGTATTTGCGAAAGAGGCGAGACAAGAAAGGGAAAAATCCCCAGAAGCTACTTTCTATGATGTTTTCACCGATGATTACAGATTTTTTTAGTTTATGAAGTTTCTCTTTGAGATCTTCTGTAATCTTTAAGTTCTTGAAAAACTCTTTAATTTCAGCTGCTTTTTTTAAGTGTTCTTTGCCTTTTTTACTCTCTTGCCCAAAAAGCTTTGCAAGATTTTCTTGGTCTATGGCTTCTTTGCGAGCAATTTCTGGTTTGGCTTTTTCTAAGCTTTCAAGATCATCTATATCAGTTCTTGAGAAGAGTAAGTATTTATCTAAATCTTTTCTTTCCTCATCACTTAAGATGCTGCTAGCTGCAATTTTGGCTGAAAGTTTCGTTGCTTTAGGAGCTAAGAAAATAGCTCCAGTAGCAGTTATAGATTTCATCAACTCTTCTAAAAAGTAAGCTTTATTTCTGGTGGCAGCAGCGGCAAGTTCAGGTATGTCGTTTGCAAAGACATCTACAAAGCCTCTATAAGTTGACTCTCTGCTAAAAACTACTTTTGAGTAATCTTTAAAAAAACTTTTTTCAGCTGCTTTATTTGGCACTGCATTTTGTGCAGGCGCTTTAGGGGCTATGGTGGTCATATTGACGTATTAACAGTTCTAAATAATAGCAATTGGCTTATTGAATAAGCAATTAATGTTGAAATATATAATTATTTTAGGGATAAAGTATTACGAAATGCCTTGAAAAATAGAGCTTTTAAGCCTAAATTGCAATACGAATCCTTTCAACAGCTTCTTTTAATTAATTTAAAGAGGCCAAAAAGCCCGAAAACGTTATAATTTTGAAGGAATTTACAGGAGAAATAACGCTTAATGACAGACAAACGTAACGTAATAGTCCGCATCGCTGGAGCCGCCGGAGACGGTATCGCTTCATCAGGTGAGGTTTTTGGAAAAACATGTTCGCGCATGGGATTGCATGTAATGGCATACAACGCTTTTCAATCTGCAATTCGTGGTGGGCACGTTTGGTTGCAACTTAATGTTGGAAACCATAAAACTCTAAGTCATGGCGAAGAGCCTGATGTGCTTCTTCTTTTGAATAAGTCTGGAGTGAACCTTCACCTTCCTCAAATGAAATCTGGCGGAATGGTTTTTTATAACTCATCTTCAATCACTGAAGATTTAAGCGTAGTAAGAGATGATCTTATTTACTGTCCAGTTCCTTTTAAAGAAATTATTACTGAAAATGTGCCATTAGTTATGGTTAACGTAATCCTTATGGGTGCATTGATGAACGCTTTAGGTTTAGACACTAAAGTAGCTGAAGAGTTTATTGTAGAGAATTTTGAAAAGCGTAATAAAGGACAAGATATTATTGATCTAAATAAAAAGATCTTTAATGCTGGTATCGATTATGCAAAAGCAAACTTTAAAGCTTTAGATAAAATTGATGGCGATGGTAAGCAGCGCTTATTCATGACTGGTAATGAGGCTCTTGGTCTTGGACTTTTAGCTCACGGTATTAAATTCTACGCGGCATACCCAATGTCACCTTCTACTGGTGTTCTTCACTACCTAGCTACTAAAGCTAAAACTGATAACATCGTTGTTAAACAAGTAGAGGATGAGATTGCTGCAATCAACTGGGTGATCGGTGCAACTCACGCTGGTGTTAGAGCTGCTACAGCAACTGCTGGTGGTGGTTTTGCTCTTATGATTGAAGCTCTTGGTTTAGCAGGTATGCTTGAAGAACCTATCGTTGTTATTGATGTGATGCGTGGTGGTCCTTCTACTGGAATTCCTACTAAGCAAGAGATGCCAGACATTCCTCTTGTGATGGGTGGCTCTGGAGATTTTGCTCGCATAGTTATTGCCCCTAAAGATACTGAAGATGCTTTCCATCAAGCAGGTAGAGCGTTTAACTTAGCAGAGAAATATCAGACTCCGGTAATTCTTATGTCAGATACATTTTTGTCTGAGCATTTCCAAACTGTTGATGCTGATGATTTTGATTTTGATCGTGAAGCAATTAATCGCGGTAATTTAATTAGAGAACATAATGAGCCTGGTCTTTATAAGAGATTTGCTCATGGTGATAATGGTGTTCCTCCTACTCGTTTAGTTCCTGGAGCTAAAGGCGGGATGTACACAGCTGCTTCTGATGAGCATGATGAAAGAGGTATCGTAATCTCTGACGTTCTTGCTGGTTTACCAGAGTCATTAGAGATCCGTAATAGAATTCACCCGCGTCGTATGAAGAAATTAGATACTATGCGCGCTGAAGATATGCGCGGTCCAGAAATGACTGGTGATAAGAAAGCTGACATTACTCTAATGGGCTGGGGATCTACTTCAGACATGATTAGTGAAGCTGTAGAGATCTTAAGTGCTGAAGGTTATTCTGTTAACCAAATGCATTTTGTAGATATCTTCCCTCTTCCTAAAGAGAAAGTTCTTGAGACGCTTAAGTCTTGTAAAGAAATTATCGCTGTAGAAAATAACATCAGCAATCAGTTCCCTAGACATCTTTTAGCAGAGACTGGTTTTGAAGTTACAAAATCTATAAACAGATATGATGGTGAGCCATTTACTGGTCACTTCATCGCTGAAGAAATAAAGAAATTGGATGTTTTAAAAAAAAAGGAGTTAGCTAATGTCTAACGCAACGTTAACAGCAAAGGATTATAAAGGTGAGGTAGCACCCGATTGGTGTCCTGGATGCGGAGACTTTGGTCTTCTTAATGGTATGCAGCAAGCACTAGCTCAGCTAGGTCTTGAGCCACATAGAGTAATGATAGTTTCTGGTATTGGTTGTTCATCAAACTTCCCAGGCTTCATTAACACATACGGCATGCACACTTTGCATGGTCGTTCACTTCCGATAGCTCAAGGTTACAAACTTTCTAACCACGAAATGAATGTAATCGCTGTAGGTGGTGATGGTGATGGTTACGGAATTGGTGCTGGTCACTTGATTCACGCAATGAGACGTAATGTTGATATGACTTACGTGGTTATGAACAACTCTATTTACGGTTTGACTACTGGTCAGACTTCTCCAACTAGTGGACTTGGTATGAAAACCAAATCTACTCCATTTGGAAACCCTGAGTTCCCTCTTAACCCTATGACTTTAGCTCTTGGAGCTGGTTGTAGCTTTGTGGGTAGAGCATTTACTGGAAACATTAAGCATATGGTTGAAGTAATCAAAAAAGCTATCGAGCATAAAGGTTTCTCTTTAGTTGATACTTTTAGTCCTTGTGTAACTTTCAATAAAGTAAACACTCTTCAGTACTACAAAGATAACGTGAAAGATATTAATGAGATGGGTCATGATCCTAGTAACTTGGCTGCAGCCTTTGAGCAAGTAACTAGAGAAGATTACATCGCAACTGGTGTTATTTATCAAAAGCCTCGTTCTTACTACGAAGAATCAGAAAAAGATACTTACGCTCTTGGTGCTCTTGTTGATCATGATTTAGGTATTAAGCCTGAGCGCCGTAAAGAGCTTCTTGCTCAGTTTATTTAATAGATTAAGCTAAATATAATTTAGAAAAGCGACTCTTCTGGGTCGCTTTTTACTTATACACACCTTTGTTACCTGAATGACCACCTAGATCTAGTAATAAAAGTGTTAGATTTTCTTGCTTGTCAAAATTCCAAATTATTCTTAAGTCACCATCAAGTCTAGAACTGTATTGTTTGCCTAATATTCTGGTATCTACTTTATGAGATTTCAAAGTTTTATCAAAAGGATCTTGCGCTAGTTTATAAATCACTTTGATGACTTCATCTTCGGTGATTTTCTTTTGTTTTATTAGTTTTTTGATTTCTTTAGTGAAGGACTTAGACTGTTTAATCTTAAACATCTTTTGATAAGATCTTTTTTAGAGCTTCAGGGTCTTTGGCAAAATCTAAAAGATCAAATTCACCATCTTCTATTTCTTTGAGGCTTTTTTCAATTCTTTTTTCTGTTGCCATATCGACTAGCTCTGTGCTGGGTTGAACAAACTGGATAGTAATATTTCCGTTTACAAAGTTTTGTAATAGAAGTCTTACGGCTTCATTAACTGAAGAAAAGCCAAGTTTTTCAGCCTTATCTTTAAGGCCTTTTTTCAGCTTTTGGGTAATTGGCACTTGAATTTTAGTGTCTTGAGGCATAGTATTATTATACCCAAAGATACTATAATCATATCCTTTTTGCTCTTTGTTCATTGTTTAAGTCCTTCTTTAAACTATAAATGACTATAGCTTGAAATTGTCTATTTTAAGGCTATAACTAGGGTTTGCCCTAGTTAATTGCTAGCAAGTCTTGGTTTGTATTTAGCAAGATCAAGTGTAACTTTCACTGCGTTTCTATCGTTTAGACCAGCTCTGATTTTCAGGTGATTCTCTGGACGTACTAGTTTTACAGCATCTGCAGCAAAGTATTTATTGCTGATTAGTCTTTTACCATCAAAGTACCCTGCAACATTTATCTCAGTATTTGGATTTTCAAAAGGAGCAATTTTATTTGAGTTTACAAAAGCTTTGGCTATTGGAGAAATTCTTAAAATTACATCTCTATAAGCTTCTGAATTAAGGGGCACGGGAATTATAGCTACTCCATCATGAACTTTAAATCCAGTGGGCGCGCCGATAGCGATTTCTGGATTTTTAGCATCATAAGCTATAGCGTTATATCCTGTCAGTGGTTTTCCTGCATAAAGAAGTTTTACTTTTAAGACTCCAGTAGTCTCATCAGCTAATATTCCATTTTCTTTTTTAGTATTTGGATAAAGCATTCTAATGATAGCTGCATCGTCTGCTGTTAGCTGTGTTTTCTGCCCTAGATATTTGGGATACATAAGCGGGAAGTTTTTTCTATAAATTTGAGTCTCTGAATTCTTGGTTAAATCACCGTCACTTATCTGTGTGTGACCTATTCCTAGACTGTGAAGCAGCTCGTGCATAGCAGAGAAAAGTGCTTTATCTTTCTTAGCTTTTTCAGCTTTAAACTGCGCGCCGTTCATAACTAAAAATGAACTAAGAATTTGTCCATTAAGTCCAGTGGATGCAACTCCACCTTGTCCTATGACTTTGCTATGAAAATCTTTGCGAAATATTTTTATAAACTCAGAGTCTGCGCTATTATCTACAACAATAATATTTTTGCCTTTTCTTTTTCTAACAAGCTCTACTCCTTTAGCAGGATTCTTAATGATAAATTTTTTGCCCGCTTTTAATTTAAGTGATGATCCGGGGACATTGCTTAAGTTTTTAAAAGCCTGAATAAAAAGAGCATCAGAGTTTTGCAAATCACCAAGACTACTATCAGTCCCGATAGGATTTTTTCCAAGGTAATAAGCGATGTCATAAGTGACATTAGCTTCTCCGTTAATAAAAGCGTGCCTCATAAAAGTTACATCACTTTTTTTGCAGGCATTTTTTGCATCTTTACAAACAGGTATTAAGGTGGCTGCTTTCGCTATAGGACAAAACACAGTGCTTATAATGAAATATGCTTTTAATAGAAACTTTTGGTTCAAGATAATAGCCCCTCCTGCCCCCAATTGTAGCTTTAATGTATATACTATTTCAAGGGCTTCATGAGTGCTAATACCTAAGGGTTTTCAGTTATTTTTATGTAAATATAAAATATAAATGAAAGTATTTACTTATTCTTCTTAAAGCTGCTATTCTCCTTCTTAAAGCAGATAGAGATTTTTCTAGAGAGCTTTAAGAGGTATTAGTAATGAGAGTAGATAAAGCACATAGTCCTGATGATAATAATCCTATCGAGAGGAAAGGAAGTGGCGATAGCCAGCCAAGTAATGAGCCTAAAAAAATAAATAGTTTTGATATTGATGAGAGCCTTAGAAAAGTTTTAGGAGTTGAAGAGAAGGATGTTAAAGATTTTAATAGATTGATGCAAGTCAATTCTGAAATGACAATAAAGGAGCTTGTCTCTGCTTATAAAGAAATGATTGCAGAATTTAAAAATGAGGATGAGGGTTTTTTAGATTTGGAAACAGCCTCTCCAATACTAAATGAATACAACGATAATAATGACCTGAACTTGCAATCTATAACTCTACTTAACTACCAAGCTATTTTAAATGAAGCAAATTTCTCTGAGGAGGATTTTGAAATTTTTGAATTATTTGCAAATAGTGATGAAGCACCTTATGGTTCTGAGGAGAAGCACCAATATATATTTTTAGCTAATGCTTTAAAACTAGCTGCTAAAGCCAATAAAGATGAAAATTCAAGACTGGAGTCTTTATATAACTCAGTTGTTGATAATACTGTAGCTAATATTATAGATATAGGGAAGCTGGATTCAAAGTCAAATCTGACAAATGTTTTAATATCACTTGCAATTCTTGATCCAGAATTAAGAGATTCAGTAACTAGAATCACGAAAACTTTTGAGGGTAAAAACTATCAAGCAGGTCTTGCATATGATGTTCAAGTTTTAGCTGGTGATCTTCAGGCAGTTGATGCAGATGGAATTTTGTACTCTTCGCCTGATCTAGGCTTATCAAAAGCAAATGACTTTAGCCCTGATGCTCAGCGTCTTGCAAAAATGGATAAACATGCAGCTTGGATTAAGACAAAGATAAAAGATATAGCTGATTTTGTTTCTCCTGAACTCGCAATAAATAAATATGGCTGGCAAAAATCTATTGATCATATTGTTAGTGAAAGTGCTAAGCAAAGTAATATTGCTATCCAAATTTATAAAGAAGATAAATCTCCAAGCCCTATGGAAATGTCGAATGATAGGCTTTATCAGCTTGAATTGCTCGAAGCTCTAGTAGAAAATAATAACTTTGATGCTTTGTTTATTGATTCTGATTTGATAGAAACAATCTTAGAGCCTTCTTATGGTCTTTATTTAGATAAAAGTAAAGCTATGCAAACGGTAAAAGATTTTTTTGAATCTGAGTCTAATAGCTTTGCAGATTATTTAGTTTTAGATCCTGCTGATATCGAAGCTAATTCTTTTAGAGTATTTAAATATCTAAATCAGATTAAGAAACTTTGTTCAGGATTAAAGATTAGTTTTGGAAACAGCTATGAAATGCATGATTTGAAGAAAACAATTGTATGGGGTAATGCTTACAGGGCTACTGGAAGCTCACAAGAAGCATTGGATGTATATAGGTGTAATATCTTTCCAGATAAACGTTATACCATTAACTATGTAGCTGGTGACCCACGTAGATTTGCAAGAATTGCAGTCAGAGAACATGCTAAAGCGAATGCTTCTAGAGCTGCTGCTTACTCACTTAAGGAAAACCCTGACTTGCTTAAATACTTAACCACAAATGTCTCTGATGAAGATAAAGAAAATCAGATGGCTGCAATATCGACTAGATTACTTTACGGTCATCCTAAAACTAAAGCAATGGGTTTTAATGCTGCTAAAGATTATGTCCCTCAAGACATGGAAGTTATTGTTTTAAATGATTTCAAAAAAGGTGATGACGATGATAATGACTTTAAGGGCTTCTTTAACTCCCCTACAGTCCCTGGTGGCTCGAAAAAGCTTGTACCATCTAGATAATTAAGAGCTGCTCTTATCAAGAACCCAATGATTAAAAGCATCTTCAGTCCATGGAATATGCATCGGAAGATGAAAGGACATAGGAAAGGCTTTTAAATTAGCACCCAGTTCATGTGCAAAATGCTCTGTTCTTTTGATATCACAGAAAGCATCAGGGCTTCCGGTGCTAAAGAAATAGCGTTTTCGTTTCTTTTCTGAAATAGAGTCTTTTATATACTTTGCGCCACTAGGCTTTGAGTCATAAATATTCCAATTTTCATAGTAGCTAATTAGATTGTTAAAATTCTTAGGACTAGTTCCTAGAAAGGCATTAAAGATAGATAGGTGATTTATAACACCAAGCATGTCTAAAATTTCTAAAAATAGCTTTGATTTACTGTGTGATTTTTTCTTTAATTCAAAAAGAAAATTATCAACTCTTGTATAAGCATTTACAATATGCCATTCCATTGCTAAGTTGAATATCGAGCTCATCAATCTGCATAAGCGAATTGTTGTTTTGCGGTATTTAAGTGGCACTTGGCAGAAGAAGATCTGAGAGTCTTCTATAAAATAATAAGTTTCTTCATCAAGAGTGCTGTAATATTCTTTATTCATAAGAATGTTTAATAGCTGCATCCCACCCATAGAGTGGCATATAATGACGTTCTCTTCTTTTTTAATCTTACTACTAGGCAGCTCTCGTGATCTTTCTTCAGAAAGATAATCTCTAGCACTTACTAGCTCTTTTTTTAGAGTTTGATTTTCTGTCTTTCGCTTTCGCTGAGGTGATGCTTTTGCTAGTTCTGATCTGTGCTGCCAGATTCGATTAAAGAGATCCTTTGATGCTTCATGCAATGTCTCTTTTGAGCATGGAAGTTTAAAATATTTTACATTAAAGCCGTGTTCTTTAAAGAACTGAACTTGGTCGTACCAGATTGTCTTTGCCGAGCAAGAGCCTGGAATGATTATTAGATTTTTATCTTTCAGCACCAACACGCTCACGTAGGTCTGTGTTAAATTCGTGGAATTTCTCTTCAGCTACTCTATCAGATACTTTTGCGTATCTTAAAGTAGTGCGGATATCGCTGTGTCCAGCTAATTTCTGAAGAACCATACTATCCATATACCCAGCTCTTTCAGTACAGAAAGTATGTCTAAGTTGGTGTAGGGTTAACTCCGTTCCATCTGTGTTTTTAATGCCTTTAGCTGCTTGCTTAAAGAGTTGGTTTGCTCTGTGGTAACCAAGTCTACTGCCACTATTTGTTGTGAACAATGCGCCAGTATTTATTAAAGCTTCTCTCTCTTCTGCACTTCTAGCATTTGCCATCACTGATTTATCAGGTACGCGCTTCTCTAGATATTTTTTAAATAATTTTTCTGTTGTTTTAGAAAGGTAGGTGATTCTAGCTCTATTACCCTTTCCTTGTCTGATTTGGATTACTCCATTACTTATATCTTGAATGTTTAAGTCAAGCGCTTCAGAGATTCTTAGACCACTGCTGTAAAGAAGATCGAATAGGAACTCTTCTCTAATTGATGCTGTGTTAGATACTAACTTTTCTATAACTTCTTTATCAAGAGCTCTGATGATGTCTTTATTATTCACTTCACCTAGATCCTTATTAGGGCGTCTTCTTTTTAAAGACTTCATTGGGTTATCCTCAACCAAACTCTCTTCAATAGCCCAATTGAAAAATCTGCTTAATGTAGCGTAATGGCGATTCTGTGTTGCTACGCTAACTCGCTTGCCGCCTCTTGTTGTAAGAGCGTCTAAGTATTCTTTGATCCCGTCTTTGGAAACATTGCTAGAACCATCTTCGCCGAAATGTTTAGTAAACCTTTCTAAGTCAAGTCTGTATGCCTTAAGGGTGTCATTATCCCTGTCTAGATCGTTTAAGTACTTATCTACGATTTCTTTTACTAACATCCGTTCTCCTAATTTAGTTAACAGTTAGCTTAATATATGAAAGGGAATTTTGGTTCTAGATGAATTCAGAGAGATAAGGCTCGTAATCAACGCTCTTAAGAGGCATTGGGTTTGCGAGCATTCCTCGAATTAACTGAGCGGCTTCTCCTGCTTGAACACCGTCTGACCATAAATGAAGAGTTTCGAATTTTAGATTATAGTCTTTATCATCGGTAGTTTTTACAATACCTTTATAGACTAAATTGCGTGCTCTTTCAGCTATGGTTTCAAGGCTGGTATCTTTATCTTTTTCAGGATCGTATGCCAGTTGAATTCCATCTGGACTGTACCTTCTATCAACTCTCGCTTCCATTGAAACACGGATATTATTCCATGATCCAACTTCTTCAAGGATCTGACCTGAAGGGCCAACCAAAATTAGCCACTTGCTAAATTCTTGTACTGCTTTAACTACTGTTTCAGCAACAGAATAATTATTAGCTAACTGATTATATAGATGACCATGAGCACGAACATGTTCCAATTCGTATCCATTAGATTTTGCTAAAGCTGCAGCTGCGCCTAATTGTGCTATTACACTTGCGCGTAATTCTTCAGGACTTAGCTCAATCTTTCTTAAGCCAAAACCTACTAAATCAGGATAAGAAATTAATGCGCCAACACAGAGATTAGTGTATTCCTTAGCTCTTTTGAAGGCTCTATCTATCTGTGCAGGGTCGCCTGCATGCGCGCCTGTAGATATATTTACAGAAGTCGTAAAAGGCAGGACCTGGTCTTCTTTTTTATCTTGCTCGTAGCCGAAACCTTCAGCAAGATTTAAGTTTAAATCAATCTGTCTATCGATAAAAGGATCTTTTTGCATATCAATTAATTATACCCTTGCAAGGGTCTTAGCATCAAAGAAATAGGCTTGATCAGCCAAAAAGTATAGCTTTATAGATTGACCTATTGTGTAATTTTTATAGAGCTCATCTATTAGTTTATGACTATTTTCGTTGTGATTAATTTTAGCGATTACTAGAGAGTCGCTTCCAGGGATAGTTCCATGGACTAAATACTCGCTGCCTAAGAGCTCTATATTTTTAAGCTCTATCTCTATCTCTGAATCAGAGCCATTTTGCTCAAGTGAGAGGTATTCAGGTCTTATTCCTAGTATTCGGTTTTCAGACTCTGAGACCGGCAGGAGGTTAGTGGCTGGACTGCCAATAAAACTAGCTACAAAAGTGTTTTTAGGATTATTGTATATTTCACTTGGACTATCTACTTGCTGAATTTCCCCTTCATTTAAAACTACTATGCGATCACCTAGAGTTAAAGCTTCTAATTGATCGTGAGTAACATAAACAAAAATATTTTTTAGATCTTTATGCAAGTTGTGAATTTCTGTTCGCATTTGCGCGCGAAGCTTTGCATCAAGATTACTAAGTGGCTCATCCATTAAAAAAACTTTTGGTTTCTTGATCATCGCACGCCCCAAAGCCACTCTCTGTCTTTGTCCTCCGGAAAGCTCTTTAGGTTTACGAGCAAGGTAATCACCCATATCTAATTTATTAGCAATTTCTTTTACGCGCTCTTTTATATTTTTCTCATCAGCCATCTTAAGAGGAAAGGCGATATTATCAAAAACTGTTTTATGTGGGTAAAGCGCGTAGTTTTGAAAAACCATACTCAGATCTCTATCTTTAGGTGCTTTATTTTCTATACTTATATTTTCTAAATTTATAGTTCCAGAATTTTGCGCTTCAAGTCCAGCAATAATTCTTATTATCGTGCTTTTGCCACTACCGCTTGGTCCCACTAAAACCACAAACTCTTCTGGCTTAATATCTAAATCGAAAGATTTTAAGATGAGATTATCGCCGTAGCTCTTGGATATATTTTTTAGAGAAAGACCTGACACTCTTATATTATTGCTGAAATTTTGCCATTGCGAGCAAAGTGGATCACTAGGTTGGCAGTAGCCTCCTCGTGATGACAAAGCATGTCATTGCGAGCGAAGCACGTCATTGCGAGACCAGAAGGGTCGTGGCAATCCAGTTAAATCCTTTTATAGCAAGGCTTGTTTAAGTAAAGCTCCAATTTGCAATAATATATTTACTCAATGCTTTTTGGCGTGTGGGTTAGCCGTTTAGAAAAGAAGTCTTTGTTTGGGGCGAAGAATTTTAGTAAGATTTTCCTAATGAAGGTCTGTTTTCAGCTTGCGTGCTCTGGATAGCTTCTTTCCAGGTCTTTCGCATATCTTGAAAGAACTTAATTGCAGTATCTATTTTTTCTGAGTTTTTTTCAAGGTTGGCATCAAGTAGTATGCGGCTTTGATAATCGTAAAGTGCAAAAAGTTTTTCAGCAAAATCTGGCAAAATCTCATCATCTAAACCATCTTGTAAATAATGGATAATATTTTGAGCCATCTTCATATGATTAGAAAAATTACCCCAGTTAGCCAGTTCGATATCTTTGTTTTTCTTGATTTCTTGCTTAGCCATTTGAAGCCATTGTATTAAACCATCATAGAGAATTACCACAAGCTGCTCTTGAGAAGCGCTTTCTACCATGTTTCTTAAAAATGGGTTGATTTCTTGATTCATAGTTCCATTTATAGTCTACGGGTGGTCCACTCTTGTTCTTTAGTAAAAACTTAGAAAATCAACCTCTAACTTTAGGTCGTTTGGAGGATGAGTATACGTTTTTAGTACTAATAAGCAGATTATTTAGTTCGGCATAAGTTCCTAAGTGCCTTAAGGACAATTGCTAGAAATATGAGTGGAACAGAGCAACAAGAAGAACAACCGATAATTATCAAAAAGATTATCAAGAAAGCAGGTCATGGCGGAGCTCATGGTGGCGCTTGGAAAGTAGCTTATGCTGACTTTGTTACTGCGATGATGTGTTTATTTTTGCTTCTTTGGTTAGTTAATGTAGACCCAAGTGTTAAAAAAACCATTTCTGAATTTTTTAGACAAACTCCAATTCAAGGCGGTCCACTAGCGGGAAATGTTTTTGTCTTTGGTGGAGCAAAGCGTCCAGCTGATCCGGGTCAGTTTGATGGTGGTGCTAGTTTCATGCAATTTGAGAGAAAAGTTATAACAGAAGCGAATAAAAAAGCAATAGCTGAACTCATTAAAAAAGAGCTAAAGCATGAACTTGAAGTGAACGCTGGTGATGATCTTTTTAATAAAGTAGATTTTAGTTTAACTGAAGATGGGATTTTAATAGATGTAAAAGCTATGGAAGGTTTTTCACTTTTTCAGTCAGGCTCTGCTTCTTTAACTAGAGATGCCAAGAAAATTTTAGATAACCTTACAGTTTCAATTAGAAAAAAAGCAGCCCCAATTATAGTAGGCGGGCACACTGATAGCGCTGATTATGGCTATGGTAATTATGATAATTGGGATCTTTCTTCTGATAGAGCCAATGCTGTAAGAAGAAGACTTTACTACAGTGGTTTGAGTAAAGGAAGAATTTTAAGAGTAGAAGGTTACTCAGATACTCAACTAAAATTTCCTGATAAGCCACTAGACGCTTCTAATAGAAGAATCACTATTTTGCTTATGCAAAAAGATAAAGTAGAAAGTGTTAAACCTAAGTATTTAAATGAAGATGATAAATATAGTTATTTGAAAACTGAGAAAAAATATGAAGCCTTGATTAAGCAAGATAAGCTTAGTGTTAATCATGGGCAGGGACTGCATAAAGAGCTAAGTTCTCATGGCGCGCATGGACTTCCTGATGCAGATGCAAGTCATAGCTCTCATCTTTCAGCTACAGCAGGAAAGCTTTATAAGCCAGTGTCGCTTGAGGATTTAAGAAGACAAAAATCTAGAAAAGAGTTTAACTTAAATGCCCCAGCAAAAAAAGAAGTTGGAGGAGGACATTAATAAATGCTTAGTTTGGTGATTAATTTATTGATAACTCTTCTTGGACTTGGTCTTGTTATTGCTTTGGCTATGTATTATTGGCCTAAGATACAAGAGATTTTAGAAGATCAGCTTCTTTCTAGTTTAAGTAGAGAAACTGAAGATAAATTTAACAGACCTATATACTCTGTTTTTTATCAATATAAACATGACTCATCAGAAGCTTGGTCTGCATGGCTTTGTGATCAAGATCAAGAAACTCAAGATACTGCTTTTATGAAATTAATTGAGCATCTTAATGAGAATCCTAAAGAGTGGGGCGGAATTACAGTTGAAGTAATAAAGGCTTTAGTTGCTTTTGGGAATTCTGATAGTTTTGATGCTTTAGTAAAGTTCATTGAAAGAGCTCGCGAGGTATGGGGCACGCATAAGTCTGTCAAATTTTGTTATGAAGCTGCATGTAAGGGAATTATCGCCTTGAATGCAGCAAATGCTAAAAGCGTAATATTAAATGAGATAGAAGCTAGAACTAATAGAAAGCAAATGGTTGAGATCAAATCTTCAGTTCTAGATTCATTGAAAGATTACCCAGAGGCAATGGGAATAGAAGATATTTTAATTAGAGTGCTTGTTAATAGAGCTCATTTAGCTGAAGTGCGTGAATATACAATAGCAGTAGCTAAAAAAAGAGAAGAGCATGAGTATCTTCATGTTTTTAAAAAAGCTTTAGAACAATACAGCAAAGCAGATAGCATAAGCTTAACTGCTGATGATGGTGAGATTGTTAAACAGATTGCTCATGAGCTCTGTAAAGAAATTTCGCATGACGACGAAGCTTGGCAAGTTGTATTAGATGCTGCAGAAAGTACAAGGTTATCATCATATTTGATTGAAGTTTTAATATCAGTTGCTTCTGATTTAAATCTAAATCTTAGTAATGAACAGTTATATTCAATAATGAATATTTCTAAGGATAGAGATGGAAAACTTAGAGCAGCTTTAGCAAAAAGATTTTCATTATCTGATGAGGAATTTTCTATTGTCTCAGAATTATCTGTTTTAGAGAAGTATCCTTTTACAAAAGAAGAGATAGTTACAGAAAAGTATGATGAAGAACTACTTATACAGACTGGCTTAGATGATTCATATAATCTTATTAATGCAGCTTTAACTAAAATGAAACTAGTTGATGAAAATGGTGATAAAAGAACCGGGGGAGGAGTGCTTCTGTCAGGCGGATCTGAGATTGAAAAGCTTTATCTAAGTAGGGTGATTGCATCTAAAAGAAAGTGGAGCTTTATTTATACGGATATTAAAGAGTTGATTCGGGATGGTAAAAATGTTAATCAATTAACAAAAAATATTAGAACTAGTAAGCCTTGCCTTTTATATTTAGAGGGTATATCAACACTGCTAAACGCACCTGAAAATGATATGGGCGCAAAAGAGCTTCATAAATGCCTTGGGCAGTTTGTAAATGACCCAATGTTTTTTGTGGTTGCTACTAGTACTGATCAAATTACTTTTGAAGAAGGGGTACCAAACTCAGCATTACTGGCAAAATTACCAAGAGATCTTTTTCCATTAATTAGAAATTTTCAAGAATGTACTGAAAAGCAAAAGATTAGTCTTCTTGAAATGTTCTTAGAAAAACTAGTTCCTGGAAGGGGGCAAGAGCAATTTGTTCTTGATCAAATTATTGCAGTAACGCCAAATTTATCTTTGCTTGAATATACATCCTATTTACTTAAGTATCTGCACGCAAGTCTTTTAGTCTTTGGCAAGCTGGTACCAATAGAGGAGTACAACGATTTAACGAATTAATATGGTAGAGCTGGAGTTTATAAGAAATATTTTAATAACGCTATCACTTTTTGGGATGGTTTATTTTGCCATTTATAAGACCTTCCCGCAACTGCAGTCAATTCTTGAAGATTTACTCTTTAAAAGCTTGAGCCGTAATCTTGAAGATAACTTGAATCATCCTTTAAGATCTGTTTTCTATGAATATAGTCATAATTCTAGTGCTGATTGGGTTAATTGGGCAAAAGGTTCAGATGATGAGACTAAGGTAAAGGCATATGGTCAGCTTGTTGAACACTTAGAAGGTTCGCCTAAGCATTGGGGTTATATAACTTTAGAGGTTGTTGGTGCAATTGCTAAGTTTGAAGATCCGAGAGATTTTGATATTTTAGTTGATTTTATGGCAAGAGTGAAAGAGCTTTGGGGAAGATATAAATCTATTCCTTTGTATTATGAAACTATTTGTAGGCTTTTAGTTGGGATGAATCCCATGAATGCAAAAAAACTTTTCTCAAATGAGCTTCAAAATATTTCTACAGTTGAAATAGGTTATCAGGATAAAAAACTTGCTTTAATAACATCCATTTCTATTCTTGAACAAGGGATGGGGGCAGATGCTGAGCTTGCAAAAATTATTGTTGATGCTAATGAAATGGAAGAAGTGAGGTTTTATGCAATTTCTGCAGCTTCAGTGCTTGTTGAAGAGGAAAGTTTAGAAGTTTCAAAGATTGTTGCCAAGCACTTTATAGAAAATACCAGGTCAAAGTTGAATCCTAGTGACAAGAAGATATTAAAAAAAGTTTTATTTGATTTATGTTTATCAATTGAAGATGAAGATATTTGGACCTTAATTATAGAAGCGTGTAAGGTTAGATATATCGAAGAGTATGCTATCCCTATTCTTCGAGATTTAATTGTAGATAGCAAGATTGAGATGAGTCCAGAAAGGTTATTTAATGTTTTTAATCTTGAAGACAATGACGTTAAAGATTTAACGCTTGCTTTAGCTAAAAGAAGTGGGCTAACTAGTGATGAGTTGAGCTTTGTTTCAAGTCCTGGTCTGCAATTGAATGAATTTTGCGTAGAAGAGATTCTGGAGAAAGGAGATGATGAGTCTGAATATCCTCTTAGTGAATCTTTAAAGTCTTCTTTTAATAAAATTATTCAGGCTTTATCTAAAGGTGGCTCTAAGAGTGTTGATGGTGATGAACTTACTGGAGGAGGGCTAATACTTGGAGGCGAGTCTGAACTTGAGAAAATTTATTTAACAAAAGCAGTTGCAACTTCTAAAAAACTTTCTTTTATTCACGTAAACCCTGCAGAAATCACAACTAGCTATATTGCTGAAAAGCTTATCTGGACTATCTCACGCATGCCTAAGCCTATATTAGTTTGTGTTAGTGATTTAAGGTTATTCTTTAAAGTAAATGGTGAATTTATTGATGATTCAAATTTAAATAAACTGTATAGAGTTTTAGAACGTTATTCAAGTGATCCGATGTTTTTCATTATCTCTTCAGTTCCTGATTTGATTGAAGAGAGTAAGCCAGATTATTTAAAAAATGTTTCTAAAAGGTTGTTTCCTGTAGCTTTTGATATCAAAGCTGCTTCCATGGAACTTAAATCAGAAGTATTTAATAATTGTCTTTTGCATGTGAGTGAAGAAAAGCGTGATGAAAATATAAAGCCAGAAAGTATTTTGACTGATAAATATAAGTCAATTATTGAATGTGAAGCAAAAGCTCTGCATTACTTCAAGACTTGCTTGTTAATTCATGGCAAGTTAGTTCCTGCTGATGAATATGCTCAGCTAGTTGAAGAGTACGAAAGGCTTAATAAAGATGTTGTTTCAAGAACTAAAGAAGCTAGAGCTGAGAAGAAAGTTTTAGAAAAAGAAAAGGAACTACAGGATGAAATTGAAAACTTAGAACCACTTTCAATAGAATATAATCCAGAAGATATTGAGATTATTGATGTTGATTGTAATTGAGCTTTCTAATTAAATTCTATAACACAAGAATTAAGAACATCAATGCCAGCTTGATTCTTAGCTGTGTACTCAAGCTTATTATTGCCAAGCTTAGCGTGATAATAAAGCGTGTCTAGTGGTTTGACAGGAGCGCTAAATCTTACTCTATATCTTTTAAAAGTTTCTAGGTCCTTAAACTTCATTGCTAAATTAGCTCCAAATGCCATAGTAGCCATACCGTGAAGAATATAGCCTCCCAGCCCCACAGACTTGCCAAGTTTAGCGTCTAAGTGAATGGCATTAAAGTCACCACTTGCTCCAGCATAAATTTGAGGTCTATATTTATCTATTAAAACCTCTAATTTTTTCTCGTTATCAGAAAGATCTTTGTAGTATACACCATCAGCTCTATTACCTTTATATTCGTAGTTATCATTACTAGAAGGCATCAGAGAAGCTAGTTCCATCATCAACTTTTCTTTGAGACTAAAGTCTTTATCGTTTCCACCACGAACTATTAATGTCCAGAAAGACTCACATGCAAGCTCATTGTTTTGATTTTTTGATTCGATTTTAAAGCTAATAAAATCATGAGGACCTTTTTGGAAGATTTTAACTACGGATCCAGAGCTAGTGATAATATCTCCAGGTCTTACGGGCTTGTGATAAAGAAATTCTTGTTCACCATGGACCAGCTTTCTTAGATTAAGTTTCATTTCTTCGTCATAAAGGACATTTGCTAGAAGTTCAGTCGAATAAACCACAGGAAAGGTCGGCGGGCAGATATTTTCAAATAAAGTAGGGTCAGCTTTTATTGCTCTAGCAAATTCCTTGATTTTTTCTTTTGATACCTCATACTGGATAGTTGGGTATTCTTTGCCTACAAATTTTTGGTCGATTACCATAATTAAACCTTTTTGAATTGATCAATTAAGACCGGAAGAGCTCTAAGAAAACATAATACTACAGTTATATATGAAATTAAATAAGCTACTGGCATGCTATCAATAAAAGAAAGTCCTGAGCTTGCTGGTATTAAATAGTATGGGCATAAAATTAATAATGAAAAACTTAGAAGCTTGAAAAATCCATAAGCTCCTCTCATGAATCTACTAGATCTTAAAAAGCTATCACCAAGTGGAACTTTAGAATTCCTAGACAAATAGTCTACTATTATTCCTCTAAGTAGAAAGAAAAAGAATATCCATACATGAATTACTCCTGTTAATCCAAAGAAAAGCCAATATGCAAGCTCGACGATGCGATCACAGATGATATCAAGTTTTGCTCCAAAGTCTGTTGTCTGATTGAGTTTGCGAGCAAAGTATCCATCAAGAGCATCCATGTAAATTATTAAAACTGTGAGTAAGAAAAATAGATTTTTGCTATCGGGATTAGTATAAAAATGCCAGAATGCAAAAAAAGTTAAGAAAACTCTGAAGATGCAGATAAAATTAGGTAGGTTTAAGATCATTTCTTTAAGTCTGGTCTAAGTTTAGCAGCTTCATTAAGATAAATATGTTTCATTTCTGATTGCGATTTTTCGGTATTGTATAGAATAGATACTCTTATGCAGAGTTTAAGCATTCCTTCTATTTCAGCTTCTTGTGATGTAAAGAAAGGTACATGAGCCCAATCTAAAGTCTTTCTGATAGCAGCTGATGCATTGTAGCTTGTTAAGTCAGATGTCATTGTGATTAAAACTACGGCAATTTCATCTTGATTAATTTCATTCGCTTTCACTATCTCTTCTGCAAGCTCAACTGAAGCCAAATTTATAGCTTCTTTATTATCTGCTTTTGCAGTAGTTGCTCCTCGAATTGCTCTAATAGAACTCATGTTTATCAATTTATCACACAAAAAGGCTCCTTATAAGGAGCCTTTTTCTTTTCGCATGTAGAAAATCGTTACGGAAGTAAAGAAAGTGCGATTTCAGGACTAGAGTTTGCTTGACTAAGCATCGCTGCAGCAGATTGCTGTAAGATTTGGTTCTTAACTAGCTTGCTACTTTCTGAAGCGATATCAACATCCCTAATTCTAGATCTTGCAGCTTGCATATTCTCTGAAGCTACTTTTAAGAACTCAGTTTTAGACTCTAAACTATTTTGAATTGCACCCATAGTAGATCTCATTCTTGAAACATTATCAATCATGGCATCTATGTCACCAAGTGTTCCAGTCTTAACTGCTATGACTCCATCCTGCGCTAATGTTGCGCCACCAACCTGAAGTTTATTAAGTGCAAATGTGTTCGTTGCACCTTCAGCTAATTGACCATGCTCAGCATCAGTAGCAGAGTTTGCTTCAGCATCGATATTGATATCAACCCCTGTGTTAGCAACAGTACCACCATCGGCAAAGCTTATAGTAGTAGTTTGGCCATTGTCTGCGCCAGTTTGAAGAGTGATATTAGCTGCATTAAAGAGAAGGTTTACACCATTGAAACTAGTTGACTGAGAGATTTGGCCAATAGTAGTAATTCTTTCGTTAATTTCACTTTGTAATGCATTAAGCTCATCAGTTCCGTTGGTGCCGTTATCAGCTTGAACTTTTAATTCACGAATTCTTTGTAGATTGTCTTGAATTACTCCAAGAGCACCCTCAGCTGTTTGCAATAGACTGATACCATCTAAAGAGTTTTGTGCTGCTTTATCTAACCCTCTGATTTTAGCTGTCATTTTTTCAGAAATTGAAAGTCCTGCAGCATCATCTGAAGCTCTATTTATTCTTTGACCAGTTGATAGTCTTTCAATGTTTTTCTGAAGACCATGTGTATTTTTTCCTAAAGCTCTTTGAGCAAAAAGACTCTGTGTGTTTGTGTTAATTAATACTGCCATGTTGTTACTCCTTTATATTTATATAATTTGGCGGGTGTGTGTTTCTTTACGGAAGAAGAGAAAGTGCTATCTCGGGACTAGAGTTTGCTTGACTTAGCATCGCTGCAGCTGACTGTTGTAAGATTTGGTTTTTCACCAAGCTACTACTTTCAGCAGCGATATCGACATCTCTAATTCTTGATCTTGCAGCTCGCATATTCTCTGAAGCTACTTTCAAGAATTCAATCTTAGACTCTAAGCTGTTTTGAGCAGCACCAAAGTTAGATCTTTGTCTTGAGAGATTATTTAAACTATTGTCAATACCCAGAAGCGCTCCAGTGTAATTGTTTGCTGTAACAGTTGTTACATCGATTACATCAATTGTTTGAGCGGCTGCAGCACCTGCAGCACCAGTGTTACCAAAGTTTAAGTTATTGTTTGCGTTTGCAGAATCTGAAGAAAAATCATCTGCAAATGAAATAGCCGTTGTCTGACCATTGTCTGCGCCAGTTTGCAAAGTAACAGTACCAGCTGAACCATCAAGTAAAGTGATGCCATTAAACAGAACATTATCAGCAATATCATCTACTGTATTTCTTCTTTGAACTATTTCCGCTTGAAGAGCTGCAAGCTCATCAGCACCATTAGTACCGTTTGCTGCTTGAACTACTAGCTCGCGAATTCTCTGTAAATTTTCTTGAACTACTCCTAGTGCACCTTCAGCCGTTTGTAGCATGCTGATACCATCTAGTGAGTTTTGTGCTGCTTTATCAAGACCTCTAATTTTAGCGGTCATTTTTTCTGCAATTGAAAGACCCGCTGCATCATCTGATGCTTTATTGATTCTCAAACCTGTTGATAATCTTTCAATATTTTGTTGTAGACCCAATGTATTTTTGCCAAGTGCTCTTTGCGCAAATAGACTTTGGGTATTGGTGTTTAAAATTACTGACATGCGATTACTCCTTAGTTTTAAATTTTCATATCCATTGTTAGTAGACGGCTTGTGGGCAGGCTTTCAAATACGGTTATTGATTGAAATTTTTAGAAGCAGTCTAAATATTTTGAATTAGACTTTAAAAATGATGGTCATTTGATCTAGGTGAAAACATGAAAAAAGCAGGGCTTTCACCCTGCTTTTACCACCCCTAAAGGATTTTATATTATCTACTCTTCAGATTAAGGAAGAAGTGATAGTGCTATCTGAGGACCCTGGTTAGCCTGACTAAGCATTGCTGCTGAAGCCTGCTGAAGGATCTGACTCTTAACTAGTTTACTACTTTCAGATGCAATATCAGTATCCATGATTCTTGATCTTGAAGCAGATAAATTTTCTTTAGCTACATCAAGTGATTCAAGCTTAGACTCAAGTCCATTTTGAACAGCACCTAAGCTAGATCTCATTCTAGATACGTTATCAATCATTGCATCAAGATCACCAAGCGTTCCTGTTTTAACAGCGATTGTTCCATCTTGAGCTAGAGTACCACCACCAACATGAAGCTTGTTAAGTGCAAAAGTATCAGTTGCACCCTCAGCTAATTGACCGTGCTCAGCATTGGTAGCAGCCAAAGCCTCAGCATCGATGTTGATATCAACACCAGTGTTTGCTACAGCACCACCATCAGCTAAAGCTATTGTAGTTGTTTGACCTGCATCAGAACCAGTTTGTAGAGTAACGCTAGCTGCGTTATAGATTAAATTATTACCATTGAACTTAGTAGCTTGTGCAATTTGATCAATAGTAGTAATTCTTTCATTTATCTCACTTTGAATCGCGTTTAGCTCATCAGTACCATTAGTACCATTATCAGCTTGAACTTTTAGTTCACGAACTCTTTGTAAGTTGTCCTGAATAACTCCAAGAGCTCCTTCAGCAGTTTGAAGTAAGCTAATACCATCTCCAGCATTTTGGCTAGCTTTTTCAAGACCTCTAATGTTTGCAGTCATCTTCTGACTGATTGTTAGACCCGCAGCATCATCAGCAGCTTTATTAATTCTGAATCCAGTAGAAAGTCTTTCTGTAGACTTTTGAAGACCCATTGTATTTGCGCTTAATGCTCTTTGAGCAAATAAGCTTTGTGTGTTTGTGTTTACGACTAGTGGCATGTTTATCTCCTTGTTAATTACCTTTGCAGTTCAGTCATCGGATGGATGGACTAGTATCTTTAACTTATTTTCAATAATTTTTACTAGTGGACTTCATTCATTTGGACAGAAAATTCAATAATGCCAAGCTTTTTGGGAATTGTTATAATGATTTGCGCATGGTAGAACCGGGCTCAGATATATTTGAAAACAAGGCTTACTCGCATTTAGAAGTTGAATCTAAGTGGACTCAGTCATGGATATCTAATAAGTTATTTAAAGCTCAAATTCATCCAGAAACTAAGAAGGATAAGAAAAAGAAACCTTTTAGCATAGTTTTGCCACCACCAAATATCACAGGTGAGCTTCATATGGGGCACGCACTTAGTGGAACGATCCAAGATGTCTTAATTCGCAAGAAGCGTATGGAAGGCAGAGATGTTCTCTGGCAGATTGGAACAGACCATGCTGGAATAGGCACGCAAATAGTAGTAGAGAAGTTTTTAAAAAAGAATGAAAAGCTAACTAGGCATGATCTTGGGCGTGAAAAGTTTATAGAGAGAGTGAGAGTTTGGGAGAAAGAATATGGTGGAAAGATTATCTCTCAAATGCAAAACCTAGGCTTCAGCCCTGACTGGGACAGATGCCGCTACACGATGGATGAGCATTATGCTAACTGCGTTAAAATAGCTTTTAAAAAATATTATGACGACGATCTTATATATAGAGGCAAGCGTGTAGTTAACTGGTGCCCTAAATGCCAAACTTCACTTTCTGATCTTGAGATAGAGAAAGATGAACGCAAAGGAAAGCTATATCATATTAAATATCCTATAAAGGGTTCAACTCAATTTATAACTGTTGCAACAACAAGACCAGAGACTATGTTTGGTGATACTGGAGTTGCGGTTAACCCTAGTGATGAAAGATATAAAGATCTTGTTGGCAAGACTGTAGTATTGCCTCTAATAAATAAAGAGATTCCTGTAGTTGCTGATGATCATGTGAAAGCAGAATTTGGGACAGGGGCTGTTAAAGTAACGCCTGCTCATGATGCTAATGACTTTGAAATTGGTGAAAGGCATAATTTAGCTCGCATCTTGATACTTGATGAAAAGGCCAAGATGCTTGATGTCTCTGAAGTGCCAGAATGGCTTCATGGCTTGGATAGATATGATGCTAGAAAGCTGACTATTGAAAAGCTTGAAGAAGATGGTCACATGGATAAGACTTCTGATTATGATCAAGAAAAAGATCTTCATGACAGGTGCCATACAGAAATAGAACCTTACCTTAGTGATCAATGGTACGTTAACATGGATCATAAAGAAGCTAAAAAGAATTTAGCTAAGATTGCATTAAAAATAGTTGCAGATAAAAGATCTCAATTTAGACCTGAAAGATATGAGGATATTTTTTCTAATTGGCTTGGCGGAATTCGTGATTGGTGTGTAAGTAGACAAATTTGGTGGGGGCACCGCATCCCAGTTTTTTATTATAAGGATGAAGCGTTCAAAAAAGAAAATGGCTACTATCCATATTTTGTTGATATCGAACATGATGCAGAAAACTTACCTAATAAAGATCCAGAAAGAAATATTGATCTTAAGCCATTTATAGATCAAGGCGATCTTTGGCAAGATGAGGATGTGCTTGATACCTGGTTTAGCAGTGCTTTATGGCCTTTTGAAACTTTAAAGGCTGGTCATGATAGCAATGATACTAAAGAGATATTTGATCACTTTTACCCTACAAGTGTTCTTGCAACAGCAAGAGAGATTATTAATCTTTGGGTAACTCGTATGATTTTTTCTTCAGAGTATTTTGAAGGGATAGAACCTTACTCTGATATTTTGATTCATCCAGTTGTGCAGACTCCTGATGGGAAACGTATGAGTAAGTCTAAGGGCAACGCTATAGACCCTTTAGAAATGGTGCAGCAGTATGGAGCTGATGCTGGGCGTATGTGGTATGCGAGCGTTGGGATTTATGGTCAGCAGGATGTGAAATTTCCTGGGCGTTTTGATAAATCTAAGAAACTTTGGAGCTCAGATACTTTGGAGCAAAATAGAAAATTTGCAAATAAACTTTTTAATGCCTCTAAGTTTGTAGTTATGAATTTAGGTGATGACTTTATCCCAAAGCCTATTGAAGAAATTGATGAAGCAAATTTTAGCATTGCTGATAAATGGATACTTGATAAATTTAATAGTCTTTTAGATCAAATAGCTAAGCATGATGAATTTGATATTGGCTTTCTTGCTAATGGCATATATGATTTTCTTTGGTTCAACTTCTGTGACTGGTATATAGAGCTTTCTAAAAATAATGTTACTGAAGAAAGTAAGCAGATACTTTTCTATGTACTTGAAGCATCTTTAAGAACACTTCATCCAGTTATGCCATTTATTACTGAAGAGATTTGGCAGGGGCTTAAAACTAAATATGATATTTCAAGTGTCAGAGATAATATAGTGAATTCTTCTTTGGATCTTAAGTATCAAGAAAGTATTTGCTTTGCGCAATTCCCTAAAGCGATTAAGAAATTTATCTTTAAAGAAGGCTTTAAATCTCCTATTGATCATGTCTTAAAAATAGTAGGCTCAGTAAGAAATGCTAGGCAGACTTTAGGTATCCCTTGGTCAAATGAAATCAAAATCCATTTAAATTCTCAAAATGATTATGAAAAACTTAGCTTTGAAGAGGGCGCTGACTATATAAAAACATTTTCAAAAGCAAGTGAAGTTTATGTAAATGGAAGTGAGGCAGAAAAGCCATCAAGTATTACTGTGATTGATGGAACTAAGCTTTCTATTCCGCTTGCTGGCTTGGTGGATATTTCTAAGGTTCAGGAAACTACTAAAAAGAAGCTTCAGTCTTTAGAAAAAGATATGGGTGGATTAGAAAATAGGCTTAAGTCAGAGAATTTTGTAAAAAATGCTTCTCCGGATAAAGTTGAAGAAGCGCGCAAGCAGCTTGAGGACTTGCTTTCTAAAAAAGAAGTTTATGAGTCTGAGCTTGCTAATTTAGCAGGATAACTCTCGTCATCATGAAGCCCAAAGGGCTGTGGTGATCTATGGATTGCTTCGCTCGTCATTGCGAGGGGCCGAAGGCGACGTGGCAATCGCAATGACGATTCTATGGATGTCGCCATCTAAAGTATAGAACTATATTATAGTCATCAATTGCCTGACCGCAGTTATTATCTATACCCCATATAACATACTGATTGCCAGCTATATCTAGATTTAAAGTATTAGAGTTATGGGTTTCGCCATCCAGCGCTGTTAAAAGCTCTTGTTCAAGAACGAAATTGTCATCATCAGTATTTGAAGCTGTGCCCCAAACTTCAATATCGAAAGTACCAGAAGTGCAGGCATCATTATCTGCTGAAAAACCTAGTCCAGTAATAGTCATTGGTCTTGGAACATAGAAGCCCATGGTATCAGAATCTGATCCAAGTGAACCACCCCAGTCAACAGTGCAATCTCCATCAGAATCAAGATCTTGCCCATTCCCGCAAGCAGCACTTTGCTCTCCCCATAAAACTGGTTCGTGAAGAGAAAGCCATTTTGCTGGACTGCGTGTATCATCACAAATATAAGCTATACCATTGTTGGCATTTGTATCCATTCTAATTTGTCCGCTAGTTGTTGCATCACAAGTAGGAAAAGTTGCTGCTGCATCTTTTGCTATTGGAGGTCCTTGCGGGCCAATTGGACCTACTGGTCCTGGTGGTCCCGAAGCGCCTGTAAGACCTCCCGGTCCTGTTGGTCCAGGCGGTCCAGGTGGACCTTCGGGACCTGTTATAGCTACACCATTTGACCAATTAGCAGTTAATCCACTTAGTTTGTGAAAAATAATTCCTTGTTCTTCATCTAGATAATTAAAACCTCTTGCTTCGTTGTCAAATTGATTCCTCCCCAATGTCGTTCCAGCTGCATCAATGATAATTCCAACCACGTCTGCTTGAGAGCTGCCAGTATCAATGCTTCCGGTAGATTCACTTGAAGGTCCAATTGGGATTTCAATTACAAAATCATTATTTCTGTTTTTAGTAATGTTGGTGATCCTATCACCAGCTCGAGTTGCTCTTAGGGAAAGCTTTTGAGCTATAAAAGAAATTTCTTCGTCACTAAAAATAGGAGCAGGATCATTCAGAGGATTTTCTGAAGGATCGGGAATTGGATTACCGATAATATTACTAGATTTAAAACTAGCTCTGTATCTTGAAACTGGAGTGCCTTGGGTGTTAAAAATTAGAAATTCATACTCTTCGTTTTGATTTTGGAAATTTTGAAGATTAATATCAAACTTTAACCGCTTCTTGCCAGCTCTTAATGGAACGCTATATTGAGAAACAAAGGTGCTTAGGCCATTATCATTTCTGAAAACCGATAGCTTTACATTACCTTTGACTTGTCTTAAATCTGCTGCATTATCAATCCTTAGATCTATGTTTTCTGAGGCTCCATCAGAAACACTAACGGTTTGATCACTATCTCTCACTTGAAGGATGATTTCTGAATTTCCCTCAATAAAATCCATATCTAGAAAGGCGGCATTTGCTCTTAGGCCAAAAAAGAGAATAATAAAACTGAAAATAATCTTTGTTTTTAAAGGTTTGTTCATTAAAAGACCCAGGTACTTAATAATTAACTCAATAATTGAGTTGCTAGTTTTATGCCACGAATGAGCGTATTTACCTATGGGTTCTTTGGGATATGTCTAACCGATTAGCCTAGTCCACTTAAACTGCTAAAATGATGCCTTATGACAGATATCGTTGATAAATCAGCATTAGAAATACATAAGGCGTTTATGAATAAGGAAATTTCTGCAGTTGAAATTACTAAAGCCTTTTTAAATCGTATTAAAAAATATGATACTGAGTTAAATTCATTTATCACTGTCACAGATAAAATTGCTTTGGATCAAGCAGAAGCGCTTGATAAAAAACTTGAGAATGGCGAAAAATTAGGAAAACTTGCTGGCGTGCCAATAGCAATTAAGGATCTTGTAAATTTTGAGCGCGTTGAGACTACTGCAGCATCAAAAATATTAAAGGGTCATGTTTCTAAATTTAACGCTACGATTGCCCAGAAATTTTTAGATGCTGATGCAATCCTTTTAGGTAAATTAAATCTAGATGAGTTCGCTATGGGAAGCAGTAATGAACATAGCGCTTACGGTAATGTGAAGAATCCTTGGAACCCTAAGCATGTACCAGGCGGAAGCTCAGGTGGAAGCGCTGCTTCTGTGTCAGCAAAATTAACAGCACTTGCTTACGGGACTGATACTGGTGGTTCGATTAGGCAACCAGCTGCTTACACAGGAATAGTTGGCATGAAACCTACATACGGTAGAGTTTCACGTTTTGGTGTAATTGCCTTTGCAAGCAGCCTTGATCAGGCTGGACCCATGACGAGGACTGTAAAAGATAATGCAATGCTTCTAGAAGTTATGGCTGGTTACGATCCTAAAGATAGTACTTCTATCAATGAACCTGTTCCTAACTATCTTCAAGAGATAGAAAATGGTTTTGAGAAAACTAAAAACTTGAATGGTCTTCGTATTGGTATTCCTGAAGAATTCTTTGTAGAAGGATTGCACCCTGAAGTAAAAGAGGCAGTGGAAAAAGCTATTGAGCATTATAAATCTTTAGGTGCTGAGATTGTAAAAGTAAACCTTCCAATGCTTAAGTATGGTTTGCCTGCTTATTACATCATCGCGCCATCTGAAGCTAGCTCAAATCTCTCTCGCTATGATGGTGTTAGATTTGGTCATAGAGATAAAGAAGCTGATAATCTTATGGATCTTTATCTAAATTCTAGAGCGGCTTTTGGCTCAGAAGTGAAGCGCAGAATAATGCTTGGTGTTTACGCTCTAAGTTCTGGTTATTATGATGCTTACTATAAAAAAGCGCAGCAAGTTAGAAGACTTATTGCTGAAGATTTTAAAAATGTATTTGAGAAATGTGATTTAATTTTAACTCCTACAGTTCCAAATACTGCTTTTGAAATTGGCTCTAAAACAGAAGATCCACTTTCTATGTATCTTGAAGATGTGCTAACTGTTACATTGAATTTAGCTGGTCTTCCAGGTATGTCTCTTAACTGTGGGTTTGATTCTAAGGGTTTGCCTATTGGCATGCAGCTTATAGCACCTACTTTAGAAGAGTCTAGAATTTTTAATGCGGCTTATGCTTATGAATCAACTACTGATTTTAATAAATCACCAGATCTTGATAAAACTATAAGTTTGGTTGCAGGCTAAATGAAACAGAATAATATTTTTGATCATATCATTGACTTAATCCCTGATAATTTTTATGAGGGTGGTAGCGACGAGTACTATATGGCTATAGCTCTTCGTTTTGCTAGAAAGGGTGATGCCACCACTTTCCCGAACCCTTCAGTTGGAGCAATCATTGTTTATGAAGGTGAGCATAGCTTTGATACTGCTGGTGATATGAATAATGTAAGCAATAAAATTATTGTTGGTTATGGCTATCATAAAGAACACGGCGGACCACATGCTGAAGTTTTTGCTGTTAATAACGCTAAGATTTTTTATATTAATAACAAAGAAAAACTAGTCAACTCTAAAAATGAAAAAGAATTTTTCAGACAATGCTCTATTTATGTGACTCTTGAGCCTTGCGCTCATGAAGGCAAGACCCCTGCTTGCTCTAAGCTTATTGTTGATCAGCAATTTAAGAAAGTGATTTATGCTTTAAATGACCCTAACCCAGAAGTCTCTGGCAAAGGATTAGATGAGATAAAAGCTAAGAAGATTGAGCTGAAAGGACCTGCAGATCTTGATGCTAATCTTCTTAAAGATGCCAATTATATAAATAGAAAGTTTTTAAAGTGGATTACTAGTAAAAAACCTTGGGTGACTTTAAAGATTGCTTCAGATATTGATGGAAATATGACTACTGAGAAAGAATGGATAACCAATACTTCTTCTCGCAATGAAGTCCATAGGCTTAGGGCGACCCATTCACTTTTAGTGACTGGTATAGGGACTGTGCTTGCTGATGATCCTAAGCTTACTGTTAGATTGACTTCTGATGAACTAGATTTGGATGAAGTCAAGCAGCCTCAAAGAGTAATTTTAAAATCCACTAGAAATTTCACAGATGCTCAAAGAAAAAATTTGAAAATTTTTAACTCTAGTGAGAACGCTAAAATGCCATTAGAGTTTATTATTAAGAGCGCACAATCTATCCAGAGTGATTTTGATTTTGCTAGTCTTGAAGAATTCCTGAATGCAATGCAAGAGAAAGATATGCATACAGTGATGATAGAAGCTGGACCAAAACTATCTAAAGCTTTTTTAGAGGCTGATCTTGTTGATGAAATTATTCATTACGAACCATTAAGTGAGGAGAAGTTAGATTTTATTTCTCAAGCTGATATTGAAAGTGCTATTGAGAGAGTTTCTGCTAGATATGAAAATGGTGATTTCTTAGTCAAAGTTGGAAAAGATGCTTTTAGACTTGATGAAACACGGGTATCAGTGATTAAGCCACTCGGTAAGTCTGAAAATAATGATATTTGTATAAGGTTTCTTTTAAATAAATAGCTAAAGCCCAAGCTTTTATGGAAAATTTAGCGCAATTCAAGATAATAATATTTGCTTTGAATACTTGAATAAGCTTATATTTTGAGGGTATAAATAATATATGTCCAAAATTTGGGCTTGGCTTAGTTGTGAAAAGAATTACGAGCACACTATTTTTTATAATTCCATTCTTACTTTTTGCAAATCTAAAAGCAAGTGCTACTTGTTTAGAGTTTGAAGTTATATATGGAGATGAAGCTGAGCTTGCTTGTTACCAAGCTTGTGATCAAGGCACTTGCTATCTTGATACCAATAACCAAGAGAACCTTTTTAAAGATAATGCATGTCTAAATCCTTGTACAGGTGGGAGCACTCCAGGTCCGGTTTGTGGAAATGGCATGAAAGAAGCTGGAGAGCAGTGTGATGATGGTAACACTAGTAATGGTGATGGTTGTAATGCTAGCTGTCAAAAAGAGCCGCCACCAAAAATTTGTGTGGAAATGCAAATCATCTACGGACCAGATGCTGAATATCAGTGCTTGAGTGCTTGTGATCAAAGTGCTTGTTTTATAGATCCTGAATTCCCTGAAGCTCTTTATAAAGAAAATGCTTGCCAGACACCTTGTCTTGGAGGAACAGTGCCAACTCAAGTTTGTGGAAATGGTATGAAGGAGCCTGGAGAGCAATGTGATGATGGCAACAGCACTAATGGAGATGGTTGTAGTAGTATTTGCCTTAAAGAAACTTTAGGTACTTGTGTGCCAATGTTAACGGTTTATGGACCAGCTGCTCCTATTCAGTGCTTAGTATCTTGTAGTGGTCAGCCTGCTTGTCATATTATGACTAACGGTCAAACACTGTATTATGACAATGCCTGCGCTAATCCATGTGGTCTTGTGTGTGGAAATACTGTAGTTGATCCTGGTGAAGAATGCGATGATGGTAACACTAGTAATGGAGATGGTTGTAGCTCAACTTGCACAAATGAAAGCACAGAAATTTGTCACACAATTGACTTTGATAATTTACAAAAAGGAACCATTGTATCTAACCAATACAGTAATTTGAAACTTGCAATTTCTGCTAACAATAACAAATCTGGTCATCCAGATAAAGCAATTATCTTTGATAGTGCTAATCCTAGTGGTGGTGATGATGACCTTGGAACTCCAAATGAAGATTTTGGTGGACCTGGTATTGGAAGCGGCGGGGAGCAAGGAGAGCCTGGAGAGAACAATACAGCTTTAAATAAACTTTTGATTATTGCTGAAGATATTGTTGACAGTAATAATGATGGTTTTGTGGATGATCCTGATGACGAGGCTTATGGTGGTAGCATTTACTTTGACTTTGATGAACCTGTGAAAGTGTCTAATGTGAAATTAGTTGATATTGATAATAAGAGTAATGATGTTAAAGGCTTTAATAGTAGTGGAGCAGAGATATTTAATATTAGAATGTCTGATTTAAATCATAATTCAGTTCAAACTATTAATGTTAATCAAAGTACATTCTCAACATCTAAGCTTGAACTTAAATTTAAAGAATCTGGCGCTGTTGACGCGCTCACTTACTGCCTGGACAACACGCCGGCAGTCTGTGGTGATGGAACAGTTGATAGTGGCGAAGAGTGTGATGATGGGAACACCACTTCTGGTGATGGTTGTAGTGCTAGTTGCACCAGTGAAATATCTTGTCATATAATTGATTTTAATAATTTTGCAACAGGTTTGGTTTTAGATGATGAGCTAAGCAACATAGGTCTAACTGTATCGGCTCTGAATGATTATAGTTCTAGTGATCCATATAACCCTAATGGAGTTGGTAATCACCCGCATAAAGTAACTATCTTTGATAGTGCTAATGCAACAGGTGGTGATTCTGATCTAGGAACTCCTAATGAGGACTTTGGTGGACCAGGTATTGGTAATGGTGGTGACCAAGGAAGCGCTGGTGAGAATAATGCTGCACTTGGTAAATTACTTATTATTGCTGAAAATGATTATGATGCTAATAATGATGGCCTGATTGACAGTCCTGATGATGAACTCTCAGGTGGTGAAATCTACTTTGATTTTGATAGTCCAGCTAAAATTGCAAGTGTTACTGGAATAGATATTGAAAATAGCTCAAGTTATGTAAAAGGTTTAAATGCATCTAATAGCCAAGTCTTTAAGCATTACTTTAATGGCTATGGTGATAATAGTGTTCAAAATTTAAATGTTAATCAAAGTAGCTTTGCGACAACACGATTAATTATTCATATGAAAGATCTTGGAGCTATTGATAATATAAACTTCTGTAAATAAGTAAAAATACACCTAGTTTTTTTGATTGAGAGCTTAAGGTTTTTCTCATTCAAGAGGCTTAGTTTTGAACTAATATTTAAGATTCTTTAGATCGCGTGAGCTGAATATATAACTCTAATTTAGTGAATATAAGGAGTAGAACTTATTGCTCAGATTATGAGGATTATGAAAAAAGCTTTTTTACAGTTTTTTATAGCTATTATTTTTAGCTTTGGTCTTTATGGCCAGGCTAAGGCTCAATGTGTAGATTTAAGTATTATTATTGGTGGAGACGCGCAGCCAGTTTGTTTTAATAATTGTTCAGGATTATCAACTTGCTATCTAGACACTATTTCAGGGAGTCTACATAAAAATAATATTTGCACAGATGCTTGTGTAGGTGTAGGACCTGTATGTGGCAATAATGCTGTTGAAGGAAATGAGGCTTGTGATGATGGAAATACTGTAGCTGGTGATGGTTGTGATGAAAACTGTTTAATTGAAACTGGTTCTGTATGTGGTAATGGAACTACAGAGGCTGGTGAAGAGTGTGATGATAATAATATTTTAGATGGTGATGGTTGCAGCAGTATTTGTGAGCTTGAGCCTTTTTGTGGAAATGGATCTTTAGAGACTGGCGAAGAGTGTGATGATGGTAACACAGACTCGGGTGATGGCTGTGATGCAGTTTGTGATATAGAACCAGTTTGTGGAAATGGATCTTTAGAGACTGGCGAAGAGTGTGATGATGGTAATTTAAT
>CAYGPN010000008.1:109441-114856 GCA_964352085.1 uncultured Gammaproteobacteria bacterium
TTTGTGGAAATGGATCTTTAGAGACTGGCGAAGAGTGTGATGATGGTAATTTAATTAATGGTGATGGTTGTAGTGAGACCTGTACTATTTGCAATGCTGCATCAATTACTTTTGGAACTACGGCTACTTCTTTATGTCTTCAAAATTGCCAAAGTCCAACTTGCCATTTAAATAGTAGTGGTAATTTCTTTGAAGAGAATTCTTGTGGAACCCCATGCACAGGGCCTATTATCCCTGTTTGTGGAAATAGTGTCATAGAAGGCAGCGAGACCTGTGATGATGGAAATTTAATTCCAGGAGATGGTTGTGATAATTTTTGTCAAATTGAACCTATTTGTGGAAATGGAATTATAGAAGCTAATGAAACTTGTGATGATGGAAATTTAAATAGTGGTGATGGTTGTAACTCTGTCTGTGCAGTTGAACCTATTTGTGGAAATGGTGTTTTAGAACCAGGCGAGCAATGTGATGATGGCAATAACACAAATGGTGATAGCTGCAGCTCTCAATGTAAAATTTGTAACTCAGCACAAATCACCTATGGCGCTCAGGCGCAACCCATCTGCCAGCAAGCTTGCGGAACAGACATCTGCTATATAGGTGCCGATTCTAATCAATTCTTTGTAACTAATGCTTGCCAAGTTCCTTGTATAGGACCAACTACTCCAGTTTGTGGTGATGGTGAGCTTCAAGATGGTGAGCAATGTGATGATGGAAACACTACAAGTGGTGATGGATGTAGCAGCTCTTGTAATCTAGAAGAAGTTTGTGGAAATGCTGTTTTAGAGGGAAGTGAAGAGTGTGATGATGGTAATAACTCTAGTGGTGATGGGTGTAATGCAAACTGTGAGTTAGAAAATGAAATTTGCCATACTCTTGATTTTGATGGTTTGAGTGGAGGAGCAATCCTTGACAATCAATTTGCATCTATCGGAGTAATTATTTCTGCAGAAAATGACGCTTCTGGACACCCTGATGAAGCAATTGTGTTTGATAGTTCTAGCCCTACTGGAAATGATCCAGATTTAGGAAGTCCAAACCAGAGCTTTGGTGGTCCAGGAATAGGTTCTGGTGGAGCTCAAGGTCAGCCAGGGCAGAATAATAGAGCTTTAAATAAGGTGATGATTATCGCTGAAGATCTTGTTGATAATAATAATGATAATTTAGTTGATGATCCTGATGATGAAGCTGCTGGTGGTAAGTTGATTTTAGATTTCACAAGCCCAGTTAAGATACTCAATTTAACAGGCTTGGATATAGATAGTAGCTCTAACAGTGTTAAAGGATTTAATAGCAGTAATGCTCAGGTCTTTAGCATAAACTTTAGCGGTTTTGGAGATAATTCTCTTCAAACTCTTAGTGTTGGGCAAAGTGAGTTTGTAACTTCTAAATTAGAAATTAATTTAAGTGATTCAGGTGCTATTGATGAAATATCATATTGTTTAGACAACACGCCTCAACCAGCTAATCTAGCTGTTAGACCTATATTAGAGTGTGTTCTTAATAGGGGTAATGGTGATTACACCGCTTTCTTTGGACACTTAAATGAAAATAATATTCCTATAGGAATTTCCATAGGACCTAATAATTTCTTTAACAGTAGCCAAAATGAAGGTCAACCTAGCTCCTTCACTACAGGCAGAACAGCTTTCTATCCGAATGCTGAATTTAGTGTGGACTTTGATGGTAGTGATTTGGTCTGGACTCTAACTGGACCTGATTCTGTCACTAGAACTGCAACAGCCACTAATAATCCTGCACAAGCATGTACTCCAATCTGTGGAAATGGTGTAATAGAGAGCACTGAAGAATGTGATGATGGTAATGTCGCTGGTGGTGATGGATGCTCTCCTAGCTGCGCTTTAGAGTCTAGCTGCGCAAATCCTGTTATGTATGCTGTTCATGATGAAGGTAGTGATGATAGTTACTTCTTTAAATATGATTTAAATACTCAAACTATTACTGAGATTAATCACAGAGATAATTATGATATTGAAGCAAGTGCTACCCATCCATTAACTGGAACTATATATGGTTTTACAGGCGATCAAGGTGATAGAGAAAGAGATAAAAAATTAGTTGTTATTGATAAAACTAATGGCATACCAGATCGTAGAAATGGACTATCACTTGGGATTGGTGAAGATAATGAGTATTCAGCTGCTTCATTTAACCCAAGTACTAATGAGCTTTGGGTATCTGGAGATGATGTCGGTTTAAGAACTATAAACTTAACTAATGGCAGCTTTACTACTAAAGTCTCAAATAATAATTTACCTGAATCAGGTAATGTAGAAAGCATGGCTTGGGATCCTCAAGGTCAATTCTTATATATGTGGCAAAGTGGAGAGATTTATAGATATGATGATAGTAATCAAAGTTTTAGCGTTACTTGCTCTAATGTAAGTGAGATAGAAGGTATGGCTTTTGATTTTGATGGTAATTTGGTTATTACTTCTGGAAGCAATAATGATGATTTAAATATGGATATTTATGATCTCGATAATTGTCAGAATACAAACTCTTCTTTATATAATGTAGTTGCTGATGATTTGGATGATTCAGAAACGCTTGTCTTTGCCTGTGAGCAACAGTTTAATAATCCAGCTCGTATACTAGCAACTAGCGTGAAGCCATTACTAGAATGTGTTGAGAAAAATTCTGAAAGAGACTTTACCGCTCACTTTAGCTATTTGAATTCAAATAACCAAGATATTATTATCCCTGTTGGCGATGGTAATCAATTTACTTATAAAGGCAAAATTATTGATAGTCTAGGTCAAGAAACAGTCTTTGAGCCTGGAAGAACTCCATTTTTCCCTGATTCTGAGTTTAGAGTAGACTTTGATGGTTCTGCTTTAGCTTGGTCTCTTGAAGGTCCTGATGGAGCAAGAAGAACTGTTACGGCAACTAATGATGAAGCTCAACGTTGTGAAAACAAGGAAGCTAGTGACACAAGTAAAGCCTTATGTACAGAAAGTGCACAATTTGCAATAGTAACTTTAAAAGAAGTCACTTACTTCTCTGATACGGATGTAATTAGTTCTTCTAGTTCTAAAATTAGACAAAATAATGGTTCTGGAGGAGCTTTTAATTTTAGATTATGGCCATTTAGTGCTGATACTGAAGCTGGTGTAGATAAAACTTCATCACAAGGGTCAAGATTTAGAATTTATGGATTTAAGCCTGAGCTTGCTGGAACCTTTGTGGAGCATGCAACTAGACCAGGTTTGCAGTATCAAATAACTGAAGATCAAGATGCTGCAGGACAGTTCTATATAGATTTAGGCGCGCCAGGTTCTGTGAAAATTAGACTTAATGATTTGCAGAATAATCTTTTGAATCCTGATGCAATAGCAGATAGCTCAAATTTTGATGGCACAGGAGTTCTAACTAATGAACAATTAAACTTGCCTGGAATAGTTCTAAGTCATAATAGAGATAAGCTAAAGGTTCCAAGTGCTCTTAGAGATGCTGAAGGAATTTCAGGCAAAAAAGCTTTAGCTGAATATTTAGGTCTTCATGTACATGGTGATGGCAATAGCCAATTTAGTGAATTCTTGGATGTTCATATTAGATTCCCATGTGGAAGACTAGATAAAGATAAATTTGGATTGCTAACAGTTAAAGATGATGATGATTCTAAGATTAATAAAAACAATCCTTGTAGATATTTAGATTCTTCATCAACTAGAAATGCTGTGAGATTGAAAGATGCATTTGCTAATAAGAATACTAGAAAAGCTTGCTCTGCTAAAGAAAGAGATGATAATCAGATTAATCGCGCGAATTTTGACCTGCTGAGAAATGAAGTGCAAGTTCTAACAACAGTTAGCGATGATAGTGAGACTCTAAAAATATACTTTGGTGAGCTTGAATAAGCGGACATAGTCTGCTACTTAACTGCAGAACTTAAGAAATTAGATGTTTATCAACACCACGATTTTATAAAATAAAGCAAATCGAAGAAATGTCTTGTTGTCCGGACCCGATCCTATTGTCTCCAAGCATATTCAAACCAACAGTTAGGATGCGATATAGGTGCAGCTGTTATAGCACCAATGTATCCATGAAAAGCATCATCAGCAGAGAAATCAGTATTAGATGTTCCACTTGTCGCTCCGGTAGCAGCCACTATTGATAATGTATAAAGTGGGGTATTAGCTGCAGGGTTTTCATTGTTTCTATAAATCTCAAAATCCCAGGTTTCATTACCTTGAGAAATCTCAGTCTGGCAGCCAGCTCCAGTAATAGTACCGTTCCTTGGCATTCTCCATCCAGACTGGCTAGATTCAGATCCATTAAACTGTCTTAGAGTTTGATCTGCATTACCATTACCATTTAAACCAAAGCCTAAGGTCATTCTTTGGGTACTTAACCATTTATTTCCTCTAGAAGGGTCACATATATAAAGAATGCCATCATCAGTATCCATCCACTGCATTCCAGCTACTGTCGCTGAGCATGCGACAGGCACTGAAGATGCTTGTAGTGTTCTAAATCTAAGTTGCTCATCAAAAGTAGAAAGAGCGCCTTCTGAATCATCCCAACCAAAGCTGTGATCAGTACCTCCTTCATCATCAAAAGCAATGGATATATCTGCAGCAGTATTGTTGCCTAATTCAATCACAGAGCCTGTTGCTTCAATATCTAAATTTGTTGTAGGAATAACACCAATACCAAGATTGCCAGTTACATCTAAGTTCTGATTAAAATCAAATTCGTTATTAACAGTATCGTAGCTAAGCACTCCATCATCCCCATCATTACCGAGGTGTAAGCCATTGGGACCTAAGAAGAAGTCTTGCCATCTAAGAGTAGAGAGACCAAGATCATAAGAATTATTAGTATCAGGTACTATTCCATCAGAAAAAGAGAAGACATCAATAGAGGGTTCCCAACTAAAAGTTTCATCAGAGCCTTGATCATCATTAAAGTTAATAGCTTTTTGCGCAGAGTTACCAGAGCCAATTCTCATATTTTCAGAGAAGACTTCAAAATTAACGGTAGGTACACCACCAACACCAACTAGCCCACCACTAGTTACCACAAAAGAATTAGTAGCAAAATTAGAAGTACCACTAAAGATACCAGCATCAATAGTTTTATTAGTAAAAGTTTCTGTGCCAGCTTGAGTCGCTAGTAAACCAGTTAGGGGTAATGAGAGATTGGCACTAGCACCAGCAGCTCCTAAAGTAATGGGACCACCAGCATTAATTGTAAGATCTTGATTTAAAGTTAGGGTATTGCTATCACTATTAGAAACACCAGTACCACCCCTTGAAGGAAGAAGAATCCCAGAAGCAATATTTCCAGCATTTAGATTGGTAATAGCAGAGCCATCACCACTTAAAGCTGCGCCTTCAAACTGAATAGTTTCTCTAGTTCCTCCAGTGGTAAAGAAAAGATCAGTGC
>CAYGPN010000009.1:0-110481 GCA_964352085.1 uncultured Gammaproteobacteria bacterium
AAAAACCATAACGTAATAGTTGTAGTTTCAGCTATGGGTAAAACGACTGACGAGCTTGTTTCTCTTTCAAATCAAATTTCTAAAGATCCTTGTAAAAGAGAACTTGATGTTCTGCTTTCAACTGGTGAACTCATTTCTACATCAATGACAGCTATGTGCATTAAAGAAATGGGTCATAAAGCTATTTCACTTTCTGGATGGCAAGCTGGTTTCATGACAGAGCGCTCACACAACCGTGCTCGCATTGCTGAAATCAAAACTGATCGAATCAAAAAACATATGGACCAAGGCGAAATTGTAGTAGTCGCAGGCTTCCAAGGAATCACAGAAGACGGGGAAGTAACTACTATGGGGCGTGGTGGCTCTGACACTTCTGCTGTGGCGCTTGCTGTTGCTGTTAATGCTATGCGCTGCGATATTTACACTGACGTTGATGGTGTTTACACCACTGACCCACGCATCGTAAAAGAAGCACGCAAATTAGATTTTATAAGTTATGAAGAGATGGTGGAGCTAGCAAGTTTAGGAGCTAAAGTTTTACATCCACGTTCAGTTGATTTAGCGAAGAAATATAATCTTGATCTTCGTGTTCGTAGCAGTTTTAATACCCATGATAAGGGCACAAGAATTATAAGTTTTAAAGAGGTACAAAAAATGGAACTAACCAAGGCAGTAACAGGAATAGCGGTCGACAACAAGCAAGCAAGAATGGCAATGCTTGGAGTTAAAGACAAGCCTGGTATTGCAGCTAAATTATTTGGCGCACTCGCTGAAAATAGTATTAGTGTAGATATGATTATCCAATCAGTTGCGCAAGATGGCACAAATGAAATTGCTTTCACTGTTGGAAGAGAAGATGTTAAAAATGCTATCGCTGTTTGTGAAAGTCTTAAAGAAGAGCTAGGATCCAGGAAAGTTTTCTCTGATGATAAAATTTCTAAAGTTTCAATTGTAGGCGCCGGCATGCTTAATCGTCCTGGTATAGCAGCACAAATGTTTGAAGCACTTAAAGACGCTGAAATTAACATCCATATGATCACAACTTCTGAAATTAAGATCAGTTGTATTATCGATGAATCAGAGTGTGAGAAAGCAGTTCAAGTAATTCATAATAAATTTGAACTTGAAACATCAGTAGAACCAGTAATTGCCTAAGAACAAGAGATCTTTTTATAAGGCAACAAGAAAAAATTTAGAGAAAAAAGATGACAACAATGACAAAAGAAGAAGTAGTAATCAATGATCCAGAAATAGCTAAAGTGCTTAAGCAAAGCTCTCTAGATATTAAAGATATTGAGAAAATTATTCCACACAGATATCCTTTTGTGATGGTTGATCGTGTTACAAATGTCGTTCCTGGCAAATCAGCAACTGGCTTTAAAAATGTAACTGCTGGTGAATTTTATTTCCAAGGTCACTTTCCTAATATCCCTATAATGCCAGGTGTGCTGCAAGTAGAAGCCCTAGCGCAGCTTTCTTGCATAACTATGACTATGCTTCCTGAATACGCAGAGAAGTATATTGGTTTATTTACTGGTATAGAAAGTATGAAATTTAAAAAGATGGTACTTCCAGGAGACAAGTTAGATCTTGAAGCAACACTTAATAAATTTAGATTTCCCTTTGGTAAGTTTGACGTGAAGGCTACTGTTAATGGTGAGCTTTGCGCGCAAGGGACGATATCATTTGCACTTGCTGATAAAGATGTCCTAAAGAACGAAAAAAGAATCTAGCATTTTAAAATCTTAAAAACGAACTCCAGCAATAGGATTAGCAGGCAAGCTAGCTTCTTTAAGCTCTAGTCTTGTTGCCTTAGAAATATTCATTAAAATTCCAGCAATTATAGAGCAGCTAATAAAGCTACTACCACCAAAGCTTATGAAAGGTAGAGTCATGCCTGTTGTAGGTAGTAAGCCAATTGCAACAGATACATTAACAACTACTTGAAGCGCAAAAACACCAGTAAGGCTAGCTCCTAATAGTTTGCCATAAGTATCATGGCAAAGAAAAGATATTTTAGCTGCACGCAAGATCCAAGCCAAGAAGATAAGTAAAATAGCAGTAGATCCTAAAAGCCCAACTTCTTCACAAATAACTGAAAAGATAAAATCAGCATGAGCGATAGGAAGATTCCCTAATTTTTGCTGAGAAGCGCCCCAACCAAGCCCCCAAAGGCGCCCAGAGCCAATAGCATAGAAAGATTGGATCAGATTATAACCTCTGCCTAAAGGATCAGCGTATGGATCTATCCAGTACTTTATGCGTTCCATTTGATATGGAGTCTGCATGATCTGATTCCAGACAAGCCATCCCAAACCACTAATAGCTCCTATAAACATCACAAGATTAAAACGAGCAGCAAAAGCAACAAAGGCTATAGTACTCATTATTAAAATAGTCGTTCCTAGATCTGGCTGCTTAAGAACCAAGATTGCCATTGCTGAAATGAGTCCCAGTGCTATAAAAAAGTTTTTTAGATTACGTTCATAATAGACCTTAGCTAGAAGCATAGCTGAAGCTATTTTTACAAACTCAGAAGTTTGCAATTGAAAAAGTCCTAAAGATATCCAACGCCTAGACCCACCTGAAACAACTCCAATTTGCGGTAATGAAGTTAAGATTAGAAGCAACAAACAAGTCAAAACCACTGGCCAAGCAAGTTTACGCCAATAACGATAATCAAACTTACTTACAAAAAACATTGCTGTTAAGCCAAGCACAACAGACACCAAATGTTTAATAATAAAAGTCCAAGGTGATCCGGTGAATCTTACAGCCTCATGCGCGCTCGCGCTAGCAACAGCAAAAATACCAATAACTATTAAAGCCCAAGTAAGATGCACAAAGAATCTGTCAGACCTTAAAGTCTCTGATTCAGAAGGAGCTTGAGGAGCCGAAGCTTCGGTCGCATAGTTCCGGTTCATCTGATTCATTAGCTCTTGATTATTTATTGTAGAACTCCTTCAAGCTTCTTGACTATTTCTTTAAATTTATTACCCCTATCTTCAAAATTCAAGAACATATCAAAGCTAGAACTTGCTGGAGAAAAGATGATTGGCAGTTTTTTATCATGTTCAAGTGCCTTCTTAATAGACTCCTCAAGAGTCTCAGCCACAGAGATATTTGTGTAACCTTGCTTTTCAAGGCTAGATTTGATTTTATGCCTTATTTCGCCAATAGTAATAACCATAGCTGCTCTATCTTTTAAAACTGCAATCAAGCTATCGAGTTCAAGTTTTTTATCCTTCCCGCCAACTATCGCTATAGATTTTTCAAAAGACTCAAAAGCTCTAATTGCCGAATCTGGATTAGTTGCCTTACTGTCATTATAAATATCTTTGCCATTTATTGAAGCAACATATTCCATGCGATGCTCTACAGGCTGAAAGGACTTTATTTTTTCTTTAATAGTTTCAATAGAAATACCAAAAGAATCAGCAGCTAATGCAGCAGCTAGAATATTTGAGTAATTATGCTCACCAACTAAATTTAACTCTTTAGTAGTAACAAGCACATGGCTCTCATTAGCTTTAGAAAGAACCAACTTATCTCCATCTAAATATGCCGAATCATGCATCCAGTCAAGCTTTGATTTAGTTGAGAAAGTTCTTATTCTAGGAGTTTTCCCAGCCATCAAGCGCTCTGGAGAATTTAAATTTTCAACTAATTTACTAATCTTTGGGTCATCAAAATTTAAAACAGCATAATCATCTCTGCCTTGTAATAAAAATAACTTTTCCTTGGCTTCTCTGTATTCATCAAGGCTACTGTGCCAGTCCAGGTGATCAGAACTAAAGTTTAAATAAACCCCAACTTTTGGAGCTTTTAGCATTGAAGAATAAAAAAGCTGAAAAGAACTAAGCTCTAAAACATAAGGCACATGACACTCTATTTCTTCTGCGTGCACAACATTTTGGGTAGGGTTAATCTCAATATCACGAGTGATCTTTTTAAATTTCTTTTTAGACAGTGTTTCAAAAGTTAAAACCGGCTTGCCTATATTTCCAAGAACTTTTGAATCAAAAATATGTGCTATCAAAGTAGAGGTTGTAGTTTTACCATTGGTGCCTGTTACTGCGATATAGCTATTATCAGCGTCCTGACAAAAAAGATCTATGTCAGTCCCCGTTGTCAATTTCTCTTCTTTTAAATCTTTAATAATGGGTGCTGATGGTGGAATACCAGGACTTAGCATAACAAAATCTGAGCCCTTAAGAAAATCTAAACTCTGCAGACCAAATTCAAAATCAACTCCAGCATCTTCGTACTTAACTATTAGCTTTTCATCAAAATGAGCGCGTGGTTGCAAGTCAGAGACTTTTATCTTTGGCACGCTATTTGCCAAAAGATACTCAACTGCTGATCTAGAGCTTTTCCCAAAGCCTAGAATTGAAATCTGTTTCAAGTTCACATATATAGTATAACCCCATCAAAGCTACCAATAGAAAAATAAGCCAATTTGATTCCCTTCAGGATTCCAAATTACCTTGTCAAAAATTTCTTTTAAAAGTGGTAAACCTCTGCCACCCTCTTCATCTGGATTAACTTTATCAATGGAAACATGACTGTACATTTGCCAATTAAAACCAGGTCCAGGATCTCGAATAGTCATCTTAAAAGCACCTTCTGTAATTCTATAACCCACTTTAACGCAATCATTAGAGTCATCTTTTAAACCATAACGAACAGCATTAGCAAGAGCTTCTATTAAGCCTAATTTTAAATCAACTGCTCTTTCTTCACAAAGCCCCTTAAAAACAGCTTCTGTAATAATTTCTTTTATAAGCTTATCGCTATCAGCAGCATTGTTTGCCTTAAAATCTGCAAGTTTAAATTCAGTTTGCTCCAAACAAACCATAAGCCTATCGTCATTCATAGCAGAATCACCACTAAGCTCATTTAATTTATTATTTAAAGCAATTGTAATTTCTTTAACTGAACTAGCATGATTAGAAGCTAATTCTTTTTCAATCCAATCTTTTGGAACAAACTTGCCATTAGGCATCTGTTGATCTAAAACACCATCCGTAAATAAAATCATTTTATCTCCAGGGTCTAAATCTAAAGTTCTTGCCTGATAATTTTCTTCTAAATCTTTCGGGTCAAGCAAACCAAGAGGGATACCCTGGTCTTCATTCTCATCCAATAAAGAAACCTTGCCTTTCTTTATCAGATATGGGTTCAAGTGCCCAGCATTACAGTAACTAAGTTTCCCTTCACTTAAATCAAAAACACCATACCAGGCTGTTGCATAGAAATCAGAAGTTGAGTTTTGGTAAAGAATAGATCTGCATAAAAAGTTCATGAGCTTATCAGGCAACCAGCACATAGTTGAATTACTGATAGCTGTATTGAACTCACCTAAAAGATATCCAGTAAGAAGTGCAGCAGCTGGACCCTTACCAGAAACGTCACCAATTAAAACTCCAACAACATGTGGCGCAAGTTCAGCAACCCAATAAAAATCACCAGAAACATTACTATGCGCTTTATAGAAAACAGAAGTTTCTAAATTGGCATCAAATACATCACCACCAATCAATGCTGTTTGCACTCTAGCAGCCTGTTTAAGCTCACGAGAAATTTTCTGTTGATAGTTATTTAACTTTTCATACATTTTAGATTGAGTCATTGCAACTACAACCTGACTAGCTACAGCTTCAACGAAGCTTACCTCATCAAAGGTCCATTGTCGCTGCTCTAAACTATGAAACGAAAGCCAACCATGGATAGTGTGCTGAAAATTAAGCGGCACAATCAAAACAGATTTCGCACCTATTTTTTTGAGCTTAGCTACTTCTTCGTCATCAAAGCCACCTAGATGTTCATCATTAAAAACATCATTAATAATAATTGGGTCAGTAGGGTTCTCCTCTCGAAGAAGCTTTCCGTAAATTAGCTTATTAGAATCTTCAGTAATGCTTTTTACATCTTTTTTACAATACTCTTGTGTAACTTTGTTTTTTGCATCGTACATCACACATCTAGAAACATCTAAAGCTAGACCTAGCTCTTTTACTGTTCTAGTCAATATTTCATCAAGATTCAAGCTACTACGAATACGAGTAGTTAATCTATTTAAAAGCTCTTCTTGAGAAGTGCTTGCTTTTGCGTGCTTGTATAATCTTGTTTTTTCAATAGCGGTTGATAGAGGTAAAACAATAGTTTCTAAAAACTCTGTCTCTCTTGCTGACCATCTACGTTTTTTATTACATTGCTGGACATACAAAATACCAGCCAATTGTTCTTTAATAATTACAGGGACAGAAAAGTAAGATTTGCAATTGAGTGTAAATTTATCTAGATCCTCCTCTTCAGCATCTTCAACATTAACTTTCTCATGACTTTTTATAAGCTCTTTGATGTAAGGATTCTTTTTAATTTCATTAGCGTCATATTCTCTCTGTTGAAGCATATGACAAAACTCATTAAAAACAATACCGTCTTCATTAAAAATAACCACACCGCATCTATCAACATTCAGGTATTGCCCTAAATCTCTAATAGAATCAGTTAAAACATGATCGAGATCAAAAGAACTATTAATCCTTTCAACCCATTGGCTTAAAAGTCTTTCACGCTCTGCTCTTGCTAGAGCGAATTGTCTTTCTTGAGCAAGCGCTGCACTGGTCTCTTGAAGATCTTTTTCAAGCTCATGAGACTTTCCATTCTCTTTTAATACAGAAACTTTCTTGCGCTCACGTTCAAGCGCTTCCTCTAGCTCTTTGATTCTTTGCTCATATGAAGCATTAGATTGTAAGCTTTCATTTCCCACTTTAAATCTCAGTATATTTTATTTTTCTATAGTTGTAATTTTTGTTAATTGATGCAATCTTGCTATTTTAAGAAGGTTTTGAACATCATCAATAACATTGTTAAACTCTAAGTCCGCGCCTATCATCTTGCATTCTTTCCAAAGTCTTACAAAAGAACCCATGCCGGCACTATCAAGGAAACTAAGGTCACAACAATCTACTCTTACACGTGACTGCTCTTTCAGATACGGCAGAACTGTTTCTTTAAATTCCTCAGCCTCACTATAAAGGAGCTGACCGCCCACTCTTATATCTAAGCAATCTTCGTTTTCGTTTTTCACATCTAGCTGTAACATAAGAAAATTCTCCTCCAAACTTGCTAAACTTAACTGAACTGCCCTAATCCTTTGATAATCAGTGACATATACTTCCTATACCCAAAAAATAGTTTTAAAAAACAGCCAAGAATCACTAAAATCAGCTGATTTGAAGCTAGAAAATGGCGTGATTACTGGCTTTTCACCCCTAAACCATATGTATGAGCAGATAGGCTTAGATCATCCAAATAGACTAGAACTGATCTGCCCTGGCTTCATAAACCTCCACTCACACTTAGCATATACAGATTTGAAATTAGACGAAGAAGATCTCTTTTCTTGGATTAGGGCCCTAATGAAAAAAAGTGCTGAGCTCAATATAGCTTCAAGCACAGTTAATGGCGCAAAAGAAGCTATCGCTAGTGGCACAACTTTTTTAGTTGATAACACTAGTCATCTTAATGAAAGCATTGAAGCTTTTGAAAAAACAGGGCTTAAAGGTTTGATAGGTTTAGAAGTTTTTGGATCTGATCCCAAACAGGCTGATGAGATTTTCAAGAAAGCTATCTCTGTCATTGCGAGCCTACCGGCGAAGCAATCCACAAATCGCCACACTTCGCTCGTGGTGATGAGCAAAGCTATCACAATAACTTTAAGTCCTCACGCTCCTTATGATGTCTCTCCACTACTTTGGGAGAAATGCGCGAAATGGTGTGAAGAAAATAAAAAGCCACTACTATCCCACATTGCAGAAAGTAAAGAAGAAACAAAGTGGTTTCAAAAGATGGAAGCCACAAACGCTCTTAGACTATGGGATAGCCTAGGAGTTAGTGAAGCTAAAAAAGATAATTGGCAAAAAGCAAGTAGCTCTACTCAGCATCTAAACAATAATAGTCTACTGGAAACTCCTTCTATCTTCACTCACGGAATCGAGCTTAGTGATGAAGATCTTGAAACTTTAAAAAAGAAAAACATAAGCTTAGTTACTTGCCCACGTAGTAATAAATATTTAAAAAATGGCAAAGCTGATATCAAAAAATGGCAAAAAGAAAAAATCCCTTTTGGAATAGGCACAGATAGCAAAGCCTCTAATTATGATTTAGATCTTCGCAATGAAGTTAATGAATTAGATTTAAGTGCTAAAGAAAAGTTTGAGCTCTTAACTCAAAAAGCCGCTGACATCCTAAATCTTGGCAATAGCATTGGTAGCCTGGATATTGGCAAAGCTGCTGACTACACAGTCTTTGAAATAGACTTAAGTGATCATAAAGAGATTGATATTAATAGCGTAGATCCATTAGAATTAGTCTTTAGAACTGATATTTGCAAAGTGAAAGAAGTATTTATTAGCGGCAAATCAGTCTATAGAAATGAAAGCAGCTGTCTACAATCCTGAATTAAAAGAAAGCAACTATCTTGAGCTTAGTGAAATAGAAGCGCCTATTTTAAATGGCGATAAGTCAGATCGCGCTGTTAAAAGAGATGGTGCAATTATAAAAGTCCAGGGAGTAGGAGTTTGTGGCTCTGATCTATTAAAGCTAGATCGCAGCTTAGTGAAAGCTGGCACTGTTCTTGGACACGAGATGGTAGGCAAGATCTTTGATATCTCTGACGAGAACTCTAAAAAATATAATCTTAAAAAAGGTGATCGCATAATCTCTTCGCATCATGTTCCTTGCAATGCTTGCACTTACTGCCTGAATCACCGAGAGAGCCTTTGCCGTCAATTTAAAAGCACTAACTTTGCGCCTGGAGCTTTTTGTGAATTCACAAAACTAAGTGAAGGACATTTAGAAAAAACGGTTTTAAAAGTACCAAATTCAATAAGTGATGAGGAAGCTAGCTTCACAGAGCCTATTGCTTGCTGCCTTAAAGCCATCAAAAAATCAGGGCTTAAAAATCATACCGGCAATTGCAAAGTAATTGTTATAGGTTTAGGTTCTATCGGTCAGATACTTGGTCAGCTTATAAATCTTAATCTACCTGAAGGTTACACCCATAAACTAATTGGCTGTGATCTTTTAGATGATAAATTAGAGCTTGCTAAAAATAACGGTTTTAATGAAGTCAAAAAATCACTGGGCAAAGAAGTGCCTCAAGGTATTGTTACAGAAAACGCAGACTTTATATTTCTAGCTTCAGGAGCTAGCCCCACTATAGATCTAGCACTTAAAAATATTCGTGATGGCGGAACCATAATGGTCTTTTCATCAGTGCCAGAAGCTGAAACTTCTTTTTCTAATAACGATATTTACTACCGCGAGCTTTCTATACTTTCAAGTTACTCACCAAATCTTGAGGATCTTAGAGAGTCTTTAAAACTACTTGAAGATAAAAAAATAAAAGTAAAAGAGCTTATCACTCATAAAACTAAACTTGATAAGCTGGGCAAGACAATCTCTAAAGCAAAAGCTGAGAATGGAATTAAAGTTTATTTAGATTTAAACTAGCAAAGGATTTTAGATGCACTAAGTCTGGAATTTTTGATAATATTATCTCTATGATTGACTTTGCGCCTTACAAATTAGTCCCTTATGATAAAAGCTACGAGAATGCTCTTATAGGCTTACTTGCTAAATGTTATGCGTCCTTTGAAACTGCTGAAGTTTTAGAGCTTAATACTCTAGATAATGACCTTTTAAATATAGATAAGGTTTATCCAGCACCTTCTGTATTTAGAATACTTATTGAACCAGAGACTAATAAACTCATTGGTACCGTTGCTGTAAAAATAAAAGATAACGGTGATGCTGAGATGAAAAGAGTTTTTTTAGATCCAGAGTATAGGGGCAAAGGAATTGGCAAAAAGCTTTCTCAATGGACCTTTGAATACGCAAAAGAAAAAGGCGCGAAGCTAATGCATATCTGGTCTGGAGTTTTTTGCCATGAAGCGCATGCTCTTTACAAAAAGTTAGGTGCTGTGGACATGAAGGAAAAACGCTCTATTGGTGGACTTAATAATATAGAAGAATTCTACCTCACAAAACAGCTTAAATAAATATTGGTTCACTTCCAAACTCTGCTTGCCAATCATCTTTGATTTCTTCCCAAAGACGCTTAACAGTAAGCAAAGCTTGGTTAACAATAAGAATTATTCATAATCTCACCAAAACCACCACCACCAGGTGTTATGTACTGTACTGGATTAAGACCACTTTCTTTATCCCAGTGTGTGCCAGGCTTAGTAGCTAAAACCTCTGGATCACTATATCCTCTATCTAAGCGAACTGCATAAACCATTACATCTGGATGATCTTTCTTTATGCGTTTAAGATACTCTGGAGTAACTATAAGGTTAATGTTGATGAATTTTTTAGCTTTGCCACCAACGTCATTTTTATAATGAGTCACAGCTTCAGAAAGTGAACCGCCTGTAGCTCCCATAGGATCTGGGAAAAGAACTATAGTATCTTGAACATCTCCGCCAATTTTACTCTCACCAAAATGCGCGCCTGTTACATGACCTTCAGCATCAGTAGTTCGCGCCATGATCACATGATCTTGACGAACCAGATCAGGGTTAATGGTTTTATTTAAAAAATCAAAACAAACTTGGCTAGGCAAAGTCCCAGCTCTAGCGATATTAACTGTAACTGCTCTAGTTTCTGGATCAATAATTTGACCTGTCCAATAACCTCTCTCGCCTTCATGCTCAGCCATGCGAGTTTTAATAGCACTGAGCTGCTTAGGAAACTCAACGTTTATAACTTCGCGTACAAGATACTCATAAAGATTAGCGACTATTGTGTTGATAGCTGGCTGCTTAGTTTGCTCAGAGCAAAGATGCGCTAGGTGAGTTAAAAGAAATGGGTCAGAGAGTATATGAAAATTATCACCATAAAGATGATCTAGCTCTGAAAGTTTGTAAGGCACTTCATTATAAGTACTGTCTTGATATTTATTATTTGCCATAGTCTGAACCATTAAGATTCAATTCTATCACTTTAATCAAAGCAAATTTTTAACTATTCTTTTGATTTCGCCAATGGCATAGCAAGGTATTGAAAGTATATTATCCTCAAAAGACAGCTCGTTTTGAGAGATCCTTATACCGAGTGGTGATTTATATTGTTTCATGAAGCTGTGTAAACTTTTAAGCTTCCCTCTTTTGCCAGCCTTGACTTCCAGCGGCAAAACTTTGCCACTTATAGCTAATAAATAATCTATTTCTGCAGAACTTTCTTTACCATCTTTTTCCCAGTAGTATAGTTTCCTTGGTTCATAGTTACTTTCGTATGCTAAAAGTTCTTGCCCAACAAATTGTTCTGCAAGTGCTCCTGCAGCAATAGAATGAAAATCTTCTGCTTGAATAATTTCTTCATTGAGTCCTAGTTGTTTTTGCATCAATCCAATATCTAAATATAAAGCCTTAAAGCTTTTATCAGAAGCATGCGCTTCAAATGGCAAACCAGCACCACTTGCACTCTTAACTTTGTGTAAGACTCCTGCTTTACAGAGCAAGTTAAAGGCTTCATTCAAATGTATGGTTTTAACTTCTGAATCAACCTTCGAGTATTTAAATTTACTTCCAACAATGGCAGGCGTCTTACTTAAGATATCTTCTAGATATTTATGCTTGCTTGCTTTTGCATACTTGCCAAAATCATCTATATAGCTCAGTAAGATTGTGTTCTGGATCTTTAAAGCTTCAAGAATATCATTAGTACTTAAATATTTATCTATAACCTTAGGCATGCCTCCTAAAAGCATATATTTTTTCACGCTATCTAATATCTGACTATGAATTGCTGGATTAATTTCTCTATCTAAATTTAGATTATGAATATAATCCAAAATCATTTCTTGATTACTGACATTTAAATATTCATAAAAGGACATTTGTTGTATAAAAAAATACTGAACTCTTCCAACAGGTATACTGAAATCTCCAGACTTAAGTGTGAACTCAAGTAAGGATCCTGCACCAACTACATGCAAACCCGGCATTTTTTCATAAAAATACCTCAACGCTTTAATTGCATTTGGGCATTCTTGAATCTCATCCAAAAATATCAAGGTCTTAGCACTCACAATTTTTTGATTAATACTTATAGATATTGCTTCTATGATTTCTTGTACTTTTAAAGTTTTGAAATATCCTTTTGCTTCAGGGCTCTCGTCAAAATTAATGTAAATATAGTTTTCAAAGTTTTCTTGGGCAAATTTATTAATAAGATAAGTCTTGCCAACCTGCCTAGCTCCTCTAACAAGTAAAGGTATTGGTTCTTCTTGTTCTTTCCACTTTTTAAGCTCTTCTAGAGCAAACCTGTACATTATATAGCTATTTTACCCCAGATTTAGCAAAACAGCTAGCTGTTTTAACCCAGAAATAGACAAAATAGCTAGCTGTTTTAGACAAATCTTCTTGCTATTTATTAAATCAAGAGAAATAAGTCAGAATTTAAGCAGCCACTAAGCTTCTTTGCGCTGCCGCTAATAACAGAATATTCATAGCAGCCTTAAACTTCTCAGGCTCCAAACCTAGTCCTATACGCAGATGATCTTTATAACTAGCTCCAAAAAGCGCGCCTGTAATGATATGTAAACCATATTCTTCAAGCATCATCTCTAAATTTGCTTTATTAAAGAACTTTTTATAACCCTTACGAATCTTAGGGAAAATACAAAGACCACCATGAGCTTGCTCAGTAATATAACTGCGTCCTCTATCAAACTTAAGTGAGCATACAGACTCAAGATCAAAAGGCAAAGTATCTTTATCTAGTGAATAAAGGTACTCTAAATTCTCTTTTATATTCTGAATTTTCTCATCAACTATCTCATTAGACTTTTCAAGAATGAAAGATGCTAAATACTCAGAAATGGTGTTTGATCTTAAAGATAGATAATTTTTCTGTGAAGAAAGCTTTTCAATAAGCTCATTTGAGTTTTTACTATCTTGTTTCTTAGCAGTTTTCTTCATCTCAAACTTTTTAGCAGCAATCCAACCAAGTCTAAGACCAGGAAAGCCATGAGCTTTACTAAAATCAGAGATGACTATTGCTTTATCGTAAACTTCAAGTGCTGAACTAAGCTCTTGATCTTCATCCCACTTAAGTTCTCTAAAAACTTCATCAACTATAAGATAAAGATCTCTTTGCTGACCAAAAATCTCACAAAGACTAGCGATGGTATTCATTTGTGATTTATCAAAAGCAATTCCAGTAGGGTTATTAGGGTTGTTTAAAACTAAAGCCTTAATCTTAGAGCGCTTGCGCTGGTTAGTGGTAAAGATCTTTTTAAGATTCTCAATATTAAAATCAAAATCTCTCGTGAAGTCATATTCCCAGTTCACTACATTAACACCAGTATCTAGAGCTACTTGGTAAAGCGACTGATAGATAGGATCTTGAACAACTATAGTATCTCCAGCTTCAAAGAGCGTATTAAAAAGCAAGAAGATCGCTTCTGAAGCGCCAGATGTTGTGATGATATCTTCAGCGTTGATATCAGCTCCATTAGTTGCATAGCTATCAGCAAGCTTACGGCGAAGATCAAGCGCGCCAAAGCGCTCAGAATAATCAAGCTTAAGATCCATTAGACCTTTAAGAATGCGTACCTTCTCACTTTCAGTATAGAAGTCTAATAAATCAGATAGGGAATTTGCGGTCGATGACGCAGAGCCTAAAGAAATCTGCGCTCGAGATTCGTTGGTGTTAAATTCATCCTCTAGTAAAAATGGGCTAAATAGCAAAGCTATACTATTAAATCACTTTTTTTAAAATTCTTCTATTTAAAAATTATTATTTAATTTCGCGATGAACTGAGTGACGCTTTAAAAATTTGCTGTACTTTTTCATTTCCATGCGATCTGGATGCTTCTTCTTATTTTTAATTGTTGTATAACGTGATGGTGGTACACCGGCTTCTTTGGCCTCTGTGCACTCTAAAGTTATTACTACTGCGTCTTTTTTCTTAGCCATAATGAGACTTCCTCTTTAACAGATATTTACTGTAGCATGTCTCGCAGGCAAAGCTCAAATTGCCCTATTTTGTTAAGGTTTTTTTGTGGTTAGGAGACTTAAAGCTTAAGCTTGCTCTTGTCTATACAAATAAGCTAAACTTTGAGATTAGCCATCCTTTACCAAACAAGCCCTATATAGTAAACCTGGTTTTACCAAACAGGGTCTATCTAGTAAAATAGAGTCCTTTTCCTGGGAAAATTAAACTAGATATCGCTTCAAATTCCTAAGCCCATCTTTTAAAGGTACTAAGTTAATATCACCGCGATGCTCTTCTCTATCACCACCATAGAAAAGATAAAGTTTAGCTCCTGGGTAATCTCTTGAGAAGCTTTTAAGACCGGAAAGATCTTTATTATCTATCTTTGAGGACCTTTTAACTTCTATAGCCACAATTCCTCTTTCTCCGTAAAGCACAAAATCAACCTCCGTATTATTAGCTGTTCTCCAATAATAAATCTCGTAATCAAGTTCGTAATAATCATTAATAGCTTTTAGCTCTTGAAAGACTAAGGTCTCTAAGGCTGGACCCTCAGCTTCTTCTGGCTTATCTAGAGGACCCATAGGACGGACTGTTCTAAAGACACCAGCATCAAAAAAATAAAACTTCGGGTGCTGCACTAGTCTACGCTTTGCTTTTTTATTAAACACTGGCAAACGGTAAGCTATTAATAAGTCTTCTAAAATTTCAAAGTAACTTTCTACTAACTTACGGTTAATACCTGAATCTCTAGCTATAGCTGCAATACTGAGCACTGATGCTTGTGAAAAGCTTGCTGATTCTAAAAATCTAGAAAAAGCAGCTAAATTACGAGTTAAGCCCTCTTGCAGCACTTCTTCTCTCACATAGGTTTTTATATAACTTTCCAAATATTTTTTTGGATCTTCATCTGTATAAGCTTGCGGTAGATGCCCTAAGCTTAAAGATTTTTCTAGATCAAAATCTTCTTCGAGTTCTTCACAAGTTAATGGATACATTTTGTAAGTTAAAGCTCTACCAGCTAGCAAGTTAGTGCCTTTGCGCCTTAAAGTTCTAGCACTAGAACCAGTGAGAATAAACTTATATTTTTTAGCTTCTATAAGTCTATGAACTTCATTTAAAAGCTGTGGTATTTTTTGAACTTCATCAATAATAATCCAATTTTGATAATTTTCTCTAATAAGCTCTTCAAGCCTATTAGGTTCTGCAAGAAGTCTGGTGTATAGATCTGTTTCGAGTAAATCTATGTAGATAGACTCCTTGATATTTCTTTTTAACCACGATGTTTTCCCTATGCCTCTAGGGCCAAATAGAAAGAAGCTTTTAGACCCTTCTAGTGGTTTTTTAAGCAATCTGGAGTACATAACTCCATTTTACCATGTTTTTTGGAGTTTGAAACTCCATTTTACCTAAAAACCCAGATATCAACCATTTAGCCGATACGCTCCGCCTCTATATTACCGTTCTCCTCTAGCAAGAAATAGAAGAGGTCAAAATGGTCACTAAAACAGAAAAAATAAGCATCGAATCTTTAATTAAAGAAACTAATGAGATACCAACTCAACCTATATATATTTTAAAGTTATTAAAACTCACTAGTGACATTAGAACTTTTAGTTCTGATTTAGTAAGTCATCTGGCTCAAGATCAAGGGCTCGCTAGCAAAATTATTGGGCTTGCAAGACTTAAAAGTAAAAGCACGCATATAAGAGCTAGCCATATCCAACAATCTATCCAAAGACTAGGTTATCAACTAGTACAAAACGAAGTTGAAGTTGATTTAGCTAAAAAATATAGTCATGCAGTAATTCCAGTAAAAAATCATAGGCTTAACACTTATTGGAGACTAAGTATTAAAACGGCTTTAGTTGCTAAAGAACTTGCGAAACTCACTAACTATGAGGATTACGAGATGGCTTTCTTTGCAGGGCTGGCACATAATCTTGGTAGAGTAATTCTAGCGCTTAGAGATATAAAAACTTTCGAGGAGATCGAGACGCTTCTTAAAGAAGGAGCGCTCAGCGGGAGAGAAGCTGAGATAGAGAAGCTTGGCTTCGAGCTTAATGAGCTTGGAGCTAGCTTTCTTTTAAGAGGACATATGCCAGAAGCCGTTGTTGAAATTATTAGAAAACAAAACTACGCTGCGTATAAAGATTACTTAGATCCTAAACTTCAAAAGATTTTGGTTTTTGCAAAGTTCGTTGCTGCAGCTTTAATGGATGATGGTGAGAGCACATCTAAAATGTGGCTTCGCGCGCAGGAGCATTTAAAGGAAATTGATCTTACTCTTAGTTATGATGAATGGACTGAAACTATAAATATGCTCTTTTTAAAGATACTTGCTTTTGAAGATAGAGTTTTTGTGCAACGCTAAGGACTTGCCCCAAGATTCAAAAATATATGCTACTCTTACATATATATGAGTCAAACTGAAGTCCGTAATATCTCATCTAAAAAGAAAAAAACCCAATGGTCATGCATTGAATGCGGTCATATGAGCACCGGTTATCTTGGCAAATGCCCAACATGTCATGCTTGGAATACTTTCAAGGAAGAAGAAGTTTATAGCGAAAAAGAGCTTGCTCAAAACAAACCTAAAAACGCTCTTTTTATTAGTCCAGAAGCTGAATTGATGACATTGGATGAAATTCCTGAATCAGAAATTTCAAGATTTAATACTGGCTACGATGAGTTTGATCGCGTACTTGGAGGCGGGGTGGTGCCTGGTAGTTTAATACTTCTTGGTGGCAGTCCTGGAATTGGAAAGTCTACTATTCTTTTGCAAACTGCAGCAAATCTAGGTCGTGGTTTAGTAAAGCAAACTGAGAATTGTCAAGAACGAGGCTTGCGAAACCAGGCAGCTTTAAAAGTTTTTTATGTTAGCGCTGAAGAATCATCACAACAGTTAAAACTGCGCGCAAGCCGATTAGGTCTAGGTGAAGAAAAAATTCATGTTTATGCAGAGAATAATTTAGAGAAAATTGTTAAAAAGATAAAAGATACTTCACCAGATCTCGTTATCGTTGATAGCATCCAGGCTATTTATATGCCAGCACTAGATTCTATACCTGGCTCAGTGACGCAGATACGTGAGACCACTAGTAATCTAATGCGCCTTGCTAAAGCAACTGACATTCCTATTTTTGTAGTTGGTCATATAAATAAAGATGGAGATATTGCTGGTCCAAAAATTCTTGAACATATGGTGGACACTGTTTTATATTTTGAAGGTGAGAGAGATAGCAATTTTAGAATTTTAAGAAGCATTAAAAACCGTTTTGGTAGCACTGATGAGGTTGGGCTTTTTGATATGACAGCTAAGGGTTTAGTTGATCTTAAAAACCCGTCTGAGCTTTTTCTAAAAGAAAGATCTGGCGGTGTAGTTTTTGCAAGCCGCGAAGGCAATCGCTCATTGCTTATCGAGCTTCAATCCTTAATCATAGGCTCAGATTATAATCACCCGCGCCGCATCACGAATGGCACAGACACTGGCAGGTTGCATCAGATATTAGCTGTTATGGAAAAGAAACTAGGCTTTGCTCTTTCTAAATCAGATGTTTATATGAATGTAGTCGGTGGACTTAAAATTAAAGATCCTGCTGCTGACCTTGCTATAGCGCTTTCAATTTTCCAAAGCGCAAATCAAAAGAAAGATAGTGAGCCTCGTGATGATTTAATTGCACTTGGCGAAATTGGTCTTATGGGAGAGATTCGTGCGATTAGCAATTTAGATTCACGCCTGAAAGAAGCTGAGAAACTGGGTTTTAAAAAAGCAATCATCCCAAAATCAAATAACTATAAAGGAAAATCAAAGATGCAGATTATCTCTGCAAGGAATCTTGAAGATGCGATTAACTCAGTAATTAAATAATTTTACAGGTGCTTATTAAATAAGTATCGAAGACACAAAACAAGGTCGAAAAGCTTCAAAAGGAGCTCAAATAGTTATAAAAGAGTATGATTATGGTATAACTATAGTATGGCTTACCAGTTCAAATTACAAGTTCCCATCTCCGAGGAACTCAATAAAAAGCTAAAAAAGAAAGCCAAAGAAGTTGGCTTCAGCTCAGTTAATGAAGTAGCTAGATTGCTGCTCACTAATTTTGCAGATGGCAATTTAGGAATTTCTTTTGTTGAACCAGGTAGAAAAGTAGAATACGCTTCTCCAGAACTTGAAGAAATTATTGCTCAAGGAATGAAAGAATATCGTGAAGGTAAAACAATTCGCCTAGATCCTTCAAGATCTTTTCATGAGCAGCTTATGGAAACCAGCGAAGAAGACTTCAATAAATAAGTAACTAATGTATGAATTAGAATTTTCAAAACACTTTTTCAAAAAGCCTTAAAACTCATAGTGTTAAAACTAAAAAACACGGAAAAGCTTACAGCTCAAGGGTTACAGGAGATATAAGGATTCTATGGAAGCATGATGGCAATAATTTAATCCTAATACTTATAGATATAGGTGGTCATGATGGTTCTAGTGGTGTTTATAAATAAAACTCGATTTAATAAATTCAAAAACTTAGAGACTCTCTAATTCCAGAAACTTTTAGCTTCATCACACTGAACTTCATTTTGATCTAGATATCCCCAAAGGTCTCCAGCTTGCCAGTTAATTTGTGAATTTTGTCCCATCTTATATATAAGTAGGCTTCTAATAATTTCTATTGCGCGGTGGTTATTTTTACCACGTGGGTCATTTGCTAAATTAGTCTTTAGCTTCATAGCTTCAGTTTTGCTAGGGCAAATTGCAGGACCAGGCGCGCCACCAGAACTACGGCAAAGTATAGCTACTTTCCCATCATCTTGAGGGCATCCTAATATGTATGAAAAATGAGAGTCGTTTTGCACTAGTTTATAAAGGTCCTTTTTACGCTTATTTGTTCCCTCGTTATTCCTTCGTTGCCTTCAATTTTAACGCATCTATATGGGTGATTACACCTAGAAAGCTAAATTACTGTCATTGCGAGCAGGAGGGGCTTACACAAACTAGCATCTGTGAGATACCTTAGATCCCCGACCGCACCGAAGGTGCTCGAAGCAATCCAGAGATCACCACGTCGCCTTGCTCCTCGTGATGACAGTAATTTCAGCTTATTAAACTTCTCTTAACTTAAATTAGCTTATATATAGCTAGTTATGAGCGACATAAATATACACAACAACGCACAAAATCAAAACCAAGCAGCCTCAGCGCAGTTTGGTATCGGCGTGCCTCTTGGAAATATTGAAGCAGGTAGCTCGCAGTTAATTGAAATTTTAAACCTTCTAACAACAGATGAAGAAAACGAAAGCGGTACAGTAAGTTTTATTAACGATGAAGGGATTGAAGAAACTCTAACTTTGCATAGAATGACTAATCCTGAGACAGGCGAATTAGAAATTGTTGGAATAAATAGTACTCAAACTGAGCTTGAAGAAATTGCAAGGCAACTTGCAAACGGTGGCGGGACCACAGATTCAGGTGTTCAAATTCAAAGTTATAGAGATGAATTAAATAATCGTATTGAAGGGCTTTTATCAATTGGTGAGCTTAGAGACATTAATGCTGCTGAAGCTGCACTTAATGCTGGGGCTTCTGTGAGTGATTTTGATCAGCAATTCCAAAATTTAGAAAATGAACTTTTAAGTTTAGAAAGTCAACTTAATGGTTTTGGTAATGCTTTAGATTTAGGTTTACTTGGTGCAGTAACTTCAAGTTTACTTGGCAGTCTTGGTGATTTTTCAAATGGTGACATAGATGATATGCGCACGATTACTATCGGTGAAGGCGATAACGCTAGAACAATTCGAGTTGCAAACAACAGAACTTTAGCTGAACTTTTATACGGATCTAATGGTCTTGATCAAGACCCAGACATGCTTAATGATGAAGACTATTTTTTAAGAGCAGGTATTGATGATCTTGTTGACTTTTTGCCAAGTGTTGCTGAAAACACTGTTGGTTCTAACGCTGCAGCTGTTGTTGCATTGCAGCTTATGATCGCTTCAGGACGCAATGCCAGTAAAGAAACTCAAGAAAGACAGTCTGACAAAAATGGTAATGAAATTATTGACGCTTCAGCGCCAATGCCAATTATGATGTCTGGTTTCACCACTTCAGCATCAGCGCTATTTGGTTTAACTCAACAACTAACAGGCATGGTTACTTCTAATGTTTCTAGTTTCGTGGGTGACGAAGATAATCCTGGACTTTTATCCTTTGATATCCAAAGCATTAATGTTAATGGTGAAGATCTTCAAATCAGAGTACCAACTGGTGATTTAGCTAAAATGATTTTTATGCCACAAGCAGTTGAGAGCTTAGATCCTAATGACCCTAGTGATGCTGCAAAAATTAGAGCAATTAATCAATTTGCTATGCAAAATGGTTTTGTAAACCAATTAAACATTCCTGTCCAAGAGTTTAATAACTTTTTAGCAAATAACCAAAATGCAATTGCTAGCGAGATTCAAACTATAATTGCTAGTCATGTACTAAGCAACCCAGCTTTAATAGAAGCAAAAAATAAATTCAGCCAAGCGAAGCAAAGATTTGAGAATTTTAAAGCTCAAATCGCACCAATCACATCTGCTATTGATAGCAAAACTACAGCATTAAATGATAAGGACGTTCAAAAAGCAAGTCTAGAAGCGGCGTTAGCGCAGCTTTCAGCTGACCCAAATGCTGATCCAGCACAAATCACGCAGCTCCAAACAGATATTGCAGCAGCAGATGCAGAAATAACAACTTTAAATGCTGAGTTAACTGCACTTAATGATCAGCTAGCTCAACTGGACGCTCAAAAAGCACAAATCCAACAAGAGCTTCAAAACGAAGTTACTAACTATAGTAATATTCTTACTCAGTTAACTGAAAGTTCTGAAGCTGAAATTGTAGACGAGGTAGTTAATGACGAAATCAGTGAAGCTTTAGGCGACACTGCTAGCCAGCTAGAAGAAGCGAAAGGAAGTCTTTCTACTTTTATTACTGACCCTGAAAGCGGTCTTATTAGTCAGTTAGAGGATCTGATTAATGGTCAATTAGCTCCAGATTTTGGTAGTGTTGACCAGCAGATGGATATGAGAAGGTTAATTGCTCTTATCTTTATTTTCTCAATGCTTGCTCAAAGTGAGTGGGACGAGCAGCAAGCTGAAGTTGATTATTCTAATTTTTAATTTCTATAATTGCGAGCATCAAACTGTCATTGCGAGCCGTAGGCGAAGCAATCCATGGATCACTTCGCTTGTCATCACGAGGAGCCGAAGGCGACGTGGTAATCCATGGATCACTTCGCTTCGCTCGTGATGACAGAATACAAAATAGTCAAATCATCCTTAGACCTATCTAGGTAAACAGCTTCCATGCCTAAATCTTTAGGCGCCTGATAATCACAGCTATAGCTATCGCCTATCATAATTGCTTGCTCTGGAAGAAGATCTAGGCTTTTAAGTGCATGCTGATAAATTCTCGGATTTGGTTTTGCAGCGCCAGCTTCCTCTGAGCTAATGACTAAATCAAATTTATTTTTTATGCCAAGCGAATCTACTATCTCATGAACTTTTTTATCAAAATTACTAATTAAAGCTATCTTATAGCCATCAGCTTTTAATTTATCTATAACTTCTATCACTTCAGGATAAAGCGCCCATTCTTTTGGAGCAAAAGAAACCACATAATCATGCACTGTTAAGCCCTGATCTTTAGCTTCATTATGATGCTCTTTTTTCTCGATGACTTCCATCGTCATCACTGTTCCAACTGCATCAAAAAAAACCGCTTTAATCATAGTCAAAAATGTGACAAAAATTCATTCACTAAGCTGTAGGCAAACCTTGCTTAGCATCCTTTCCTTTACTTTCCTTAAGATTAATAGCAGCTTGAGCAAAAGCTAAGAAAAGAGGATGAGGTCTATCAGGTCTAGATTTAAATTCCGGATGGAATTGGCAAGCAACAAACCAAGGATGATCTTTAAGCTCTACCATCTCAACTAAACCCCTATCAGGCGAAAGTCCAGCGATAGTAAGCCCTGCTTCTTCAAGTCTCTCACGGAAAAAGTTATTAACTTCATATCTATGACGATGTCTTTCTGAAATAATCTCTGACTCTTTCTCTAAGCCTTCGTTATAGGCAGCATAAGACTTAGTACCCTTAGTTAATTTACAAGGATAGCGACCTAATCTCATAGTCCCGCCCTTATCTTCAATATCCTGCTGATCTGGCATCAAGTCAATTACAGGTGATGTAGTATCTGGAGCGAACTCAGTACTATTAGCATCACTAAGCCCAACAACATTACGAGCAAATTCTATAACTACGCACTGCATACCAAGACATAAACCTAAATAAGGAATTTTAGCTTCGCGCGCGAATTTAACAGCTCGAATTTTTCCTTCAACACCTCTATCACCAAAACCACCAGGAACACAAACTGCATCCACATCACTGAGTGCTTTGCGCGCATCTTCCTCTGACTTTAAATCATCAGACAAAATCCATTTAAGATCAGCTTCATAGCCGCGCGCCGCGCAGGCATGTTTAATAGACTCTGTTACAGAAATATAAGCATCAGAAAGTTTTACATACTTACCAACTACAGCAACCTTTAAAGATCCTTTATTAGGATTTTTAAGTCTATCAACTATAATCTTCCAGTTTTCAAGATCAGGATTACGCTCTTCTAGCTGAAGGCTCTCTATAACTCTATTAGCCAGACCATCTTTTTCTAAAAGAAGCGGCACTTCGTATATAGATTTGCAATCTCTACTTTCAATAATCTTAGAAACTGGCACATCAGTAAACAAGCTAAGCTTGTCTTTTAAATTTTGCGGGATTGCTTTTTCACAACGAAGCACGAGAATATTTGGGCTAATACCCTTAGATTTAATTGCCTCAACACTATGCTGAGTAGGTTTAGTTTTCAGTTCATTAGCAGCTTTAATATTTGGCACCAATGTAACATGGATATAAAGTGAGTTTGCCTCACCAACATCTTTTTTAAATTGACGAATCGCTTCTAAGAAAATCAAACTCTCAATATCACCAACGGTCCCGCCGACTTCTACAATGCAAACTTCAGCGCCACTTTCAGTAGCCGCCCGACGAATTTTTTCTTTAATCTCATTTGTAACATGAGGAACCATCTGCACAGTACCACCTAGATACTCACCTTTTCTTTCTTTAGAAATAACATCAGAGTAAATGCGACCAGATGTCACACTGTTGTATTTCATAAGGTCAGTATCAATAAATCTTTCATAGTGACCAAGATCAAGATCAGTTTCTGCACCATCTTCAGTAACAAAAACCTCTCCATGCTGATAAGGAGACATAGTACCTGGATCAACATTTAAATAAGGGTCTAATTTTTGGATAGAGACGCTATAGCCGCGCGCGCGAAGTAAGCGCCCCAAACTCGATGCTACGATACCTTTTCCTAAACTACTAACCACCCCACCGGTTACAAAAACGTATTTTTTATTTTGCTTAACTGGAGTCATTATGATGCTTTCCCCATTTTTGGTACTTTAATTGCTGAGCCTTCAGTATCAGGCGCATTATCTAAAAAGGCTTGCTTATCGATCTCGTGCTTTTCAATATCTGGGCGAGTTACATTATGAAACTCAAGAGCACCAGTCATCGGTTCAACTTTTGATGTATCTACTTCTTGTAATTTTTCTACGTAGCCTAAAATCTGGTTTAAATCTTTGGAGTACTTTTCGATCTCTTCTTCTGTTAGAGACAAACGGCCTAACTTAGCAATATCTTCTACCTGCTCCTTGCTTAAAGTCATTTCGATTATCTTAACATGGCTGACGCCCCTGAAGCGCGCGCGCAAGAGTGAGCTCATCGGTGTAATCCAAGTCAGCGCCCACCGGCAAACCATAGGCAAGTCTAGTAATATCTATCTCACAATTAAGAGAGCTTGCAATGTCTTTTAAAAGCCTTTTCATGTAGAGAATCGTTGCTTCACCTTCAGTACTCGGACTAATCGCTAAGATTAATTCGATTTTTGTAGCTTCGCCCGATGCTTTTAATTCTTCAGCCAAGTTCTTAACTCTAAAAATAAGCTCAGTGATATTTAAATCATCAGCTGATATTCCATCCAGCGGAGAAATTACACCCCCTAAAACGTGATAAAGCCCAGAAAATTCTTTTGTGCGCTCTAAAGCCACTAAATCCTTGACTTCTGGGACCACACAAATCTCATATTTCTCTCTTTTATGATTAGTACAAATCTCACAAGTCTCATTAGAACTAAGGTTGAAACAATTTATGCATTGTCTAATTTTTTCTTTAGCGTCACGAACCGCATGTATAAAACGATCTAGCTGTTCTCTTGTTCGCTTAAGCGTGAAGAAGGCCATTCTTTGGGCAGATTTAGGCCCGACACCCGGTAGCTTTTGGTACTCGTCGATTAGCTTTGATAATGCTTTTGTGTATTCCAAATTAATTAACCACCAATCTTTTTAGAAATTTTTGACATTTTTTCTTGAGTTAAATTTGCAGCGTTTTGAGTAGCATCTTGAATTGCTTCCAAAACGGACGATTCAAGTTCTTCTTTTGAGCCCTTCATAAGCTCTGATTTTATATTTACAGATTTAGTATCGCCCTGTCCGTTCATAATTATTTGTACCATCTTATTATCTGAAAAACCAGATATATCAACGCTTAAGAGCTCTTCTTGAATCCGCAAAATTCCAAGCTGCATCTCCTGAGCCTCTTGCATTGCCTTTTTCAGGTCATCTTTATCCATTTCATAAGTATAGCTGAATTTTGTATTGATTTCCCCATATGCCTTTGAAGGAAGGTTAAGATTGCCTTTCATTCTTTCATAATATTGCGTGCATACCAATTATTAAATTTTTAAATTCCAACTTGTAAACATAATATAGATGTTATAATAGAGGGTTAAGAGGACATAAGTTTGTTCTCTGCAGACCTAGTTAATAAGGCAAAGAGCTAAATTAAAATGGCACCAGGAATAGTAGCATTTCCAAATACGAAAGATGTAGGCCCAAGGAATAATCCTAGAGTCTCAAAAGCTAGATCTGCGCGCGGGAAATCAAATCAAAAATCTGGTAGCAGTAGATTAGGGCTAACTGCTTTTCATGCACCAGCTGATGAAATTCTTACAGCTAAAGATTTAAGAAACCTTAGACAGACTTTATTAATAGAACTAGGAAAAACAGAATTAGAAAAACTCAATTTAAAACCTGAATCAACGCGTCATATAGCAATAAATAACTATTTAACAAGATATGAAAGATATCACAAGTTAACTGGAAGAGAGCAATTTGCAGTATTAAACTCTGTTGCTCTAAAAGATAAGCAAAATGGATTAACCGAAGAAGAGGCTCTAAAAAAATATGGGGTAAAGAGGGCTGGAAGCAATAAAGAACTAAAAGATACTATCAAAAAAATAAAAGGGCTGCCTACTATATTTAACGCTGAAGCTGAAGCTGAGAACTATATAAAATTAATAACTCTGATTAAAAATGACAAGCTGGATTTCATAAAAGATTTTAAAAAGATTGTAGTAGAAAGAGCTGCTGAAATCAAATTAAGATCCCCATCTATAGACTTGCCAAGTCAAGAAAAATTTAAATTAGCACCTTCTTTTGAATCAATTGGTATTGGAGATGAAGAAACCAAGCTTCATTACCCAGAAGTTTATAGTAGCTTAAAAATTCCACATGAAGAGATGTTAGATCTAGGTGCCCATTATCAGCTTATAAGAAAAAATCTTAAATCAAAACCTGAACCACAGCTAGTTGTGCCTGAAATTGATCTTAGCCATATAAGTTTCCCTAAAAAAACAGACCTTAGTGAATCTCACTTATGGTTAGCAAAATTCCATAAGGCAAAAGGTCCTGAGATAGACTTTAGCAGTGCTCAAATGAAAAGAGCAGATCTCTCTGAAGGTGAGTTCATTGGTGTAAAAGCTACATCAACGAATTTAGAAGAAGCGGATTTAACCAGAACAAACGTAGACCAAGGTAATTTCGCAAACGCAAATTTATCTAATGCTGAATTATTATTCTTCAAAGGTAACAATGGTAAAACAATGTTCCCAAACGCAAACCTATCTGGAGTTAATATGACAGGTGCTGACCTTGGTGGAGCGGATCTTGCTGGAGCAGATCTTTCTGAATCTATAGGTGGAATAGCTTTAGTTGATAAAAAGAACCCTGAAAATGACGGGCGCATCTTAACAAAAGAAGAAGCAAGAAAAGTTTTCAAACGTCAGAATGGAACTTATTACTTCCAGGAAAAAGAAGGTTCAAGAGAAATTGATGCCTACAAAACAGATATGGATAAGGCAAAAGTTGCTGGCACAACATTTTCTAACGCAAAACTAAACTTTAGTTCTGCAAAAAAAGTTGCTTTTGAAGATGCAGACTCTCTGCCTGATAGTTTTGAAGGCGCAGAACTCCAAGGAGCTTCTTTTAAACGTAAAAACTTAACTGGCAAAAATTTTAAAGGTGCTGATTTAAGAGATGCTGACTTTACTGGCGCAAAATTAGATAATGCTGATCTTAGTGATACAGTACTTGATGGGGCTACTTTGGATGAGGTTTCAGCTCTTGAGACTGCTCTTCATGGTGCTACTTTTGATAGAGTAAAGTCTCTAAATAAAGCAGATATCGTTCCTAAAGATCGTGATCAGATCATGGATGAAAATGGTCAGCTCTATATCAGTAGTGAAACCGGTAAAATTTTGAATAAAGATGAGAAAGCTAGAGAAGATAAAAAAGCTAGAGAGCTTAACTAGCTAGCGAATTAAGTTCTTTTTAGATAAGCCTAAAATATTTCAGTACATACACATTCTGGCTTTTAAAAAGCTATGTTTCTCATGTGTTTTTATAGATTTATAAGAAATTGTTAAAAATGATGATATAATGAATAATATTAGAAGTCTAAATTAAAGGAATTTAGTTTGTCAAATCAGAGTACTAGTTTAAATATCGCTGGCCGTTCACGTGGAACAGCATCTTCTCTAGTAAGCAAAGCTTCTGGTAGAAAGACATCTACACCTCAGTTAAGCGCAGGTAGAAATAGCAATTCAAGAATACTAAGCCCTAGTGCTGGTCGTAAAACAACCATGGCTAGAAGACAAACAGGCAGAGTCTTTGCTAGACCTTTCAGAATTTCTTCTCATAAAAGAAGAAGAGCAAGATCTACTCCTCAGTACGGTATGCCAAAAGATACTTCAAAAACTGAAGGACAGACGACACTCACTAGTGCTAATAAAGATGGCAGCATGACTATCAATGCAGCTAATAAAACAGCGACTAAAACTTCTGATAAAGCTAACATTTTCTCTAGAGTAATTAGCGCTCTTCAAGGCATCTTCGGTGATAGCCATACACAAAATGAAGCGGCGAAAAACTTTGCAAGTATTTTTGTACCAGATAAAGCTAAAGAAGAAAGTAAAACTGTGGACTTCACAGGTTCAATCGGCCCTAGACCTAAAAATCTAGCCCTTCAAAAAGCAGCTTAATTTTCATTAAAATGAAGCTTCTCATGCAGTCCTCAGGCTGCTATTTTTTTGTCTAAAAACATTCCTTATATATAATCTAGTTTAGCTAAAATAAAAACTATGACCTACACCATTTACCACAACCCTAAATGTTCTAAATCTAGAAATGCCGTTAAGCTTCTTGAAGAAAAGGGCGCTGATTTTAAAGTAATTGAGTATTTAGAAAAACCACTAAAGTCTAGCGAGCTAAAGAGTCTATTTGCTAAAGGTGATTTTGAACTAAAAGAAGCGGTGCGCCCTAAGGAAGCTAAAGAAGAAGGCAATGGCGCAGCTGAAATAAAGTCTATGAGTGAAACTGAGCTTATAAACTTTATCGCTAAAAACCCACGAGTCATGCAAAGACCTATAGTCTCAAAAAATGGGAAAGCTGTCATCGCAAGAGATGATGATTGGTTTACTAGACTTTAGTGGATTGCTTCGCCTTTTGGGCTCGCGATGACGAGCATTACTGACAAACAGAACATTCATCCATCTCAATGGATCTACGCTCAGTTTTACCATCTACTCTATCAGCTTCAATCACTGACTCTGATCTTAAGTAATAAAGAGTTTTAACACCAAGTTCATGAGCCATTAGGTGAACTTCATTTAGATACTTACCACTTACTGGAGCTGGAAAGAAAAGGTTTAGTGATTGCGCTTGGCAAATGAATTTTTGTCTATCAGCAGCTTGCTGAATCACTTCTCTCATATTAAGCTCGTATGCTGTTTTAAAGATTGCTTTCTCTTCATCAGATAAACATTCGATATTCTGCACGCTACCTTTATCAGCAATTACTTGCTTCCAAACTTCAGTATTATTCTGACCTTTAGAGTCTAAAATCTGTTCTAGGTAAACATTTTTGACAAGGAAACTACCACTTAGAGTTTTTTGCAGGTAAGCGTTGCCCGCAACAGGCTCTATGCAAGGAGTCGCGCCGCCACAAATAACAGAAATATTAGCTGTAGGAGCAATCGACATAATATAACTGTTTCTTTGCTTTCCGCCATCAGGGCAAGGACCGCGCTCTTCGCCAAGTTTTAACGAACCTTCTTTAGCAGCTTTATTAATCTTTTCAAAAACAGTTTTGTTCATTGCACGCGCCATCACAGATTCAAATGGCATATGATTTTTCATAAGCATACCGTGATAGCCCATCACGCCAAGCCCAATTGAGCGCTCGCTTTGAGCTGAATGAACCGCACGTTTATAATCACGAGAATCCACGCTTTCTATAAAGTTATCAAGAATATTATCAAGAGCTTTAACAGCTGTATAAACTACTTTCTCTCTATGCTCTTCCCACTCATCCCAAGTCTCAAGGTTAAGTGAACCCAAACAACAAACCGCTGTGCGCTCTCTATTAGTTGGAAGAGTAATTTCTGAGCAAAGGTTTGATTGGTTAATCAAAAGACCTTTCTCTTTATGGTGCTCAGGGACAGTAGCATTGATAGTATCAACGAACATAATATAAGGCTCGCCAGTCTCTACTCTATTTTTGATGATTTTTTTCCACATCTCAAAAGCATCAATAGTCTGAGCAAGTTCACCAGTATGCGGGCATCTAAGATCAAACTTAGTTCTAGATTTCACTGCACGCATAAAAGCATCAGTAAGCACCACGCCATGATGAAGGTTTAAACATCTACGATTTTCATCTCCGCCAGTCGGGCGACGAATATCAACAAACTCTTCAATATCCGGATGATCAATATTCATGTAAACAGCAGCAGCTCCACGACGAGTGTTTCCTTGAGAAACAGCAAGAGTAGCTGAGTCCATAACTTTTAGAAATGGAATCGTACCGCTTGATCTACCACCAGAACTTAATTTAGCGTTATGACCACGAACATTTGACCAATTAGTACCGATACCACCGCCGCCTTTAGCTAAAAATGCGTTTTCTTCATAAGTTTTAAAAATATCTGTAATCGAGTCACCAACTTGATTTAAAAAGCAACTGATCTGCGCGCCTCTACTAGAAGCAGCATTTGTTAAAACAGGAGTCGCTGGCATAAACCAGTTTTTTGACATCAAATCATAAAGGTCTTGAGCAAGTTCTTTATCACCACGAGCCACGCCAGTCGCTACGCGAGCAAAGAAAGTTTGAACATTTTCGCAAACTTCACCTTTAGCATCTTTAAGTAAATATCTACTACGAACTGTTTCTAAACCAAAGAATGTCATTCTCTTGTCACGACTGTGGTCAATCTGAATGCTGCGTTGCACACCCTTATCACCACGATACTGCGGTGAGTCCCAACTAGATTTTTGCCCAACAGTTTTATTAATTTGTTCTAGCAAAAGATCACGAGCTAAATTTAAATCGTTTTTCGATAAAGCATCAACTATTGTTTTTGGTGCTTCAGTATTGCTTGCTTCTGGACTTGGGTTTGGCGCTGTTGTTGACATTTTTTTCTCCTCTGTTAAAAACAGAATTTTATTCAGGGCTTGTGTGAATTGTTCCTAACAAGGCTTTCGAACCCAGAGCAACCGCAGTTGACTAATGGTCAATGAGGATTGTGAGGGGTTTGTGTAACGCAGTTAGGGGCGATGCACATAAGTCCTGTAGTTCTTATCTTAAAGCAATTTCTAAAAGCTGTTTAGTAAAAGAAAATAAGAATTTTCTTAGCCAAAATAGGCTCCTAGACTATTGACAAAAGTACTAGGGTTAATTGGCATTGACTAATTGCATAGAAAAAAGCTATAACTATATAGTATTTAGATATACAACGAGGGGAATAGTTTGAACAGACCTTTAAATCCACAGCATCACGGCAATGTACAAGGCTACAGGCCTTCTGACATTAATAACCCTATTTTGAGTAAATCTCAATTAAGAGTAATTGGGGTGATGCAAGTGGCGCTTAGTCAGGAGCAAGTGAACACTCATAACTACCAAGCTTTTTTAAACGCCTTACCTCAGTACCAAAGTAAAGAAAAGTTAGAAGAGCTTTTAGGCTTTGCCATTCAGCAAAATATTATTAGCGAAGCATTAGCAAAGCAACTCGAGCTTTGTTTATTGCCTGATATTATTCATGAGAAATTCGACAATATTCAAGTCCTTGGTCAAGGCGGTATGGGCGCTGTTTATAAAGCGAGGGATAAAAACTCAGCTAGAGAAGTTGCCATTAAAACTATTTTAGGCGATGCGCAGCCTGAAGAACAAATTAGGTTTCAAAGAGAAGCTAGAGCTATTTGCTCTTTAAGCCACCCAGGGCTTCCTCAAGGACATGAGTATTTAGAAACTGGTACTAATTCATTTTTTGTTCAACAAAAACTCCAAGGTGATGATTTTGAAGAAGAAATAGCAAAGCTTTATGGCGACAAGACTATGCCGCCTGATCTTGATGATAAGCAAGAACTGCTTGAGGCTTTAATACAAATTGCTGAAACTCTTGATTACTGTCATAACGAAGGGCTTGCTCATAGAGATCTTAAGCCAGCAAATATGATTCTTGATCGTGAGCAAGATCATGCAAAACTTATAGATTTTGGTTTGGTAAAAATCACAACCAAAGGTGACGGCTCAGCAAACTCTAAATTCACTCAAGGCATGAGCCTTACTCAAGAAGGCATGCCAATGGGTACTCCTCAATATATGGCTCCAGAACAAATTATAGGCTCGAAACTTACAGAAGATGGTCAAAAAGTAAATTACAAAAAAATGGATATCTTCGCTTTAGGAGCTATTTTGAATAGAATCCTAACAAACAGATCACACCTTAAATCAAATCAATATTATGCAATGGGCGCAGAACTGCAGACAGGCAAATATAGATTACCTCAAGATGATAATGATGCTGAAATTCCAGATAGCTTAAATGAAATTTGCAAAAAAGCAATGGCTCTAGATCCTAAAGATAGATACACAAGTGCTGGTGCTTTCGCTGAAGCGCTGCAAGAAGCGATTAATGAAATTTATTATCCACCAGAAGAAGAGACTCCAAAAAAAGCTAAAAGCTCTAAATGGTTACCTATTGGCATTGGTACTGGGCTGGCAGGCGGCGCTGTTATTGGCTTAGCGCTTCATTTTGGTTCTGGAGCAGCCTCTAAGAATAATAAACACAATAAAAAAAGAAGTCCAAGAATTAAAAAGACGATTGATATAGATCAGACTTCAGACAAAACTACGGAAGGAAGAAAGCAAAAAGCAAAAACCGAAGAGAAAAAGACTGAGCCTAAAAAGGAACCTGAAGCCAAAAAACCTAAGCTTATGACAGCAACTGAACAAGCCGCTGTTAAAGAAATCAATGAAAAAGACTTTAATGCAGTTTATACAAGAGCTAAAGCAAGAATGAAACTTGCAATTAACAAAGAGGGCAAAGTTATAAACGAAGACTGGCTTGCTGAAACCATTAAAGACTCTAAGATCCTTTATGCTATTAATAAAAATCAATATGACTTCTTAGTATTTTTCAGTAAAGTACGCTTAGCTGAAGCAGATTTCTTAGCAAGTAAATTTGGAAGAGAAGCTGAAGCTGGAAGAGCTTATGAGCAGGCATTTAAAAAGTTTGAACTTAAAGGTTTTAAAGAGCTTATAACAACAATGAAACTCTCTGGTGATAAAAAAGCCTACGAATATCTTTTTTATGAAGCTAAAGCTAGATTAGGCAGAGCTACTATTAACTCTAAGAGCAGAAACTTAAGACAAGATGTAAAAAACAGCATAGGGCGGGATCTAAAAGATGCTGCCACGGCTATAAGTGAGTATATGGGAGCCACTAAACCTAGTGGTGATCACTTAAAAGAATGCCAAGAAATACTAAGTAAAATAAATAAACTGGCTATACGATAAATCTTTAATACGGCATCCCAAAAAGGAAATTGTCTTGATTAGCAGCAATTCCTAAAGTTAAAAACTCTGCATCAGCAAGATTTACTTGAAAAGTCACGACATTAGAAGAGAAGCTTAAAGCATCCACTGCAGTAGCTCCTGCACTAAAGTTTGTATCAGTATCTCTAAGCAATTTAAGCGAATCAGCATCAGCACCGACTAAACCCAAACCACTTATATCAAAACTAATATCCACTGTACCTGTCTCGCCTGTTTCATCAATACGCCAAACTCTATCTAGGCGAACATCTATTGATAATGGCTTATTAGTACTAATCGTTTCTATAGTGCCATTATCATCATTATCATTTCCCCAGAAAAGAAAGTCCGTGTTATCAAGACTAGTAGCATTAGCTACAGAAATTATCGAATCACCATTTACAGAGCGGGATTGCACTTGGTTTAAAGTAGAATCGTTATCTACACCAATTCCAGCGATGTCATTAGCATAAGAATTCATAAAGCCAGTACCAGCACCAGCAGTATCAGCGTCAAAGACTATATTTCCAGCACTATCAAAATAGTTTTGTCCTGTACCAGACTGATCAAGAGTGATTCCATATTTAGAAGCTAAGTAAGACTCTATTCTATTTCTTTCAGACGAATTGATTTTTCTATTAACGTAGTAAATTGTTTCAGCGATATCTCCATCATAAAAAATATTATTTTTAGTGCCATTAAAAGTCGATGCCTCAGAACCATCCCCAATAAGACCAAAGCGTGTATTTGCTGTACCAATAGTCTGGTTTAAAGTCGGTTCAGAGTTTGCATTTAAAAGATCTAAACCATCAGCTCTAATAATAGTATCGTTCACTAAAGCTCCATCATAAAAGACACAAGCCAAATGCGGCAGTCCATCGTTATAACCATTAGCCGTAGAAACATTATCGTTTATACCACCAGCAGCATAAGAGAAATCTATGCCTCCATCTCCTTGGATATAGTAGTTAAAGTATTCTGATCTATCAAAATCTAGAAAAGCCCAGTTTTGATTATTAGCAACATTAACAAAACTAGTTCTAAAAATAGAACAAGAGTATAAATCGGAGATCGCGTTTGTGCCAGTGTAAGAAAGGTTTTCAATAGCTAAAGAATTACTAGTACCGTTATACTCCAAGACTGGATTAAAGTTAATATTATCTGTGCTGTTATTTCTAAAAGTTGGGGCTGTGCTAGCTATACCATCATTATCAAAAACACTAAAGTCATCAATATTAGTAACAGCAGCGCCATCAGCTAAAGCTAGATCACTAGCTCTGTGCCACAGCTCAACCCCTGTAATACCACCAGGACCTATATCACCAGCACTGACAGTAAAAACATCACCATCTACTAAAGTTACGTTATTAAAAGTCAAAATGTTAGAAGCAAATGTTGAAGCTTTAAAAGCCTTTGAGAAACCATTTGAGAAATCAGAATCCACAGAATCAACTATTAACCTAAAATCGTTAGCACTAGTCCCTGAAACAGTTATACCAGTCAAATCAAAAGCCAAAGTTAGAGTGCCAGGCGTGCCAGTCACATCTACTTTCCATTCTCTATCAAGCCTAGCGATTAGATTTGCGCCTGTTTCAGCTGTAGTTTCTTCAATAACTCCATTGTCATCATCATCATTTCCTATAACTATAAAATCGCCATCATCTAAAGCACTAGGATTACTAATAGTTATAATCGCATCACTATTTATAGATTTAGATAAAGTGTGATCTAGCAAACTACTATCATCCTGACCTAAACCAAAAATATCGTTATTAAAACTGTTAAAAGCGCCTGTACCAGAGCCAGCAGTATCAGCATCAAAAATTATGCCTCCTGTGCTACTTAAATAATTAGCCCCTGTACCAGACTGATCAAGAGCCATACCGTACTTAAGCGCTAGGTAAGATTCTACAATTCGCCTATCATTAGCACTTAAAACTTCTGTGTATAAAAGCACTTCAGCCACTGAGCCGTCCCAGACACCTTTGCTATGATCACCTACTCGCAGATAATCTAAAGCTCCTATAACAGCTGAGTTTGCAGGTGTATCAGATAAAGTATTTTGCAAACCATTTATATAAAGCTCAGCTGGACTTCCAGTATCTCTAAATAAATCTAAAAGTTGCGGCTTAGTGCTTTGGCTATTAGCTGAGCTTTCTCCTGTTTGCGTAGTTGCGCTTCCATCACCAAACTTAATTACATTTGCCTGCCCGCCATCAAGACCAGCAAGATCATATCTAATACTCAAACCATTATCAGTACCAGCACTAGTATCTGTTCTAAAGAAACCCACATCAGCAGTAGCAGAATCAGATTCTATAACGAAGAAAGCAGAAACCGCATTTTGACCATTTAGATAATTCTCCCCATCAGCATCTTCCAAAAAATCATCTATTCCATCAAAATCTAAAACTGGATTGAAGTTTATATTATCTGTGCTGTTATCTCTAAAAGCAGGTCTCAGCCCGCCTGCTTGAATAAGGTCATTAGAATTAACACTAGTATCAGTCCAAGTGCTAACTGGATCACCATCACTTAAAGCAAGCTCGTCAGCTCTTAGCCATAATCTTAAATTCCCATCAAGGTTCCAAGGGTTTGATGTCACTTCAGCAAGCTCACCAGAACTTGGCGCAAAGGCTATTACACTAACTTCCTCAGTGGTATGAGTGCGCGCGCCTGCTGTTCCCTCATCAATTGATGCAGTAAAACTTCCCGGTGCTGGAGCCGTGCCTGTATGCACTATAGCAAAACCACCATCACCACCATCTTCAGCATTTTGCGCAACAATTATAACTTCAGGCGCTGCTGGAAAAGCAGTCGCGAAATTTACGTTATAACCAGTGCCTGTGCAACAAGATATATTGTCAGGAGTCAATAAACTTTCAAGCTCATTAGTATTATTAGTGCCGTGCACTGATTCTATTGCCACATAATCTATATCTTCAGAAGTGAGATGAGAGCAGCTAGCAAAACTTCTTTGCAGCGTAAGAGTCATAGTACCAGCAGCAGCAGGATTTGCTCTATTAGCGCCATCATGGACACTAGAAAAAATCCAGTCAGGATCAGCTTCTGTAGTAACTGTATGCAAAACATTTGGACCTACAGAAAATGCTGGTGCAAAATTAATCACATTACCAGCTGTAGTAAAAGATGCCTTACAAGCAACATTAGAAACGTTTGTTGAGCCAGCAACTAGCCTAGTCACTCCTGCTCCTGTATCTAAATTATAATCACCAGCCTCAAAAGCTAGCCAATCAACAGTAGTTGATCCTACAAAGTTATTAGTATCATTATCAACCTTTATCTGAAAAGAACTAGCTGTTTTATTGCGCACGCGAGCTGTTCTAAAACCTTGCGTAGTTGTGTATCTTGGTGAGGCTACTACAACTAAGTTGGTGTAAGTATTATTTAAGTTGATAGTAGTATAAGTGTTATTAGTTACTGTAGTTTTCCCAAATTCTGCAAGAACATTAACAGTAGCTGAAGGCGCTGCCTGAGTGCTATTTAAAAAGAGCCCGCTGATTAAAAGTATTAATGCTAAGCAGCTTTTTTTGAACATTTAACTTGCATCAAATCCTCTAACTATTGTGCCTAAAATGACAGTACCGCCTGGCAAACCAGCAGCATCAGTTACGATAAATGAAATTACATCACAGGTATTTGCTGTGCTCGATAAAGCTATGCTAGTAGCTCCACTAGGGAAACGAACATCATCAACCCAGTTGGTGATGGTTCTTCCGCCTGTGCCATCCTGACAAACCACTAACCTAAAAATTTGTCCCGGAAAGAAGTTTGAAAAGTCTACACCATGACCTGCTTGATTTAAAATCACTGTCTGTTGGTTACCAGCTGACCAATCCACGTTTATAGTAGCTGCTGTAACATTAAGAGCCTCAACAGATTTAATAGCCCCATTGACCTCTAAAGGCTGATTTGGCGAAGTTGAGCCAATACCTACATTACCACTGCTAAGAACAGTAATGCGGCTAGTGCCATTAGTGATGATGTCTAAGTTAAAAGCATCTGTGTTACCTAAATTTCTATTAGCGCCACTAGCTTCACCACCAGTTCTAAAATCGTTAGGACCACCTACTAAATCATCAAAAGGCGAGCCGTTTTCAGAAAATTTAAATTTATTATCAGCTGTATCATAGTAAAGTCTTCCTTCATTGCTTGAAGAAAGTCCAGGAGCCGAGCTTAAACCATCAAAATCAATAAAATTTTCAACATTAAGATCAGTGCTTTGATCGGCAACAAAGTCATCCACATCTGCTGCATAAACAGAAGTACTAATTAGCAAAATCAGTACTAGGCTTATTAAGTTTAGTGTTTTGCTTTTTCTCACCACGCAGCAGTACACCTCACAGCTAAGCTGCGATGCATTGTATTACTACACTAACATTATACCCCTGATACCAGGAGCTTTCTGGCTTCCTATACTTAGTTATAACTCCTTTTTAGCACCAAAGAATTAGCTAATTTCAGCTAAGTTCTAATTTAAATAAGCTAGTTTTTATGAAGTTTATTAATAAATCTATCTATTAAATCTTTATTAGCTTCAATTTTTCTATTTATTAGTTTCAAAGAGGATAAAGCTTAGGAAAATATCTCTCCACCACATCATTTGGAAAACCTAATCTCACTGCCCCTCTAGGGCTATCAGAAATTAATAATCCTTTAGTTGTCAGTGCAGACAAAACCGTTCTTGCTTGCCTATCTTTGTAAGCTGTAATTTCAGGTGCTCTTCCTCTTTCAAACTCACCAGCAAGCAAAGCTTCTCTTAAAAGAGCAAAGGATCCTTTTGGTAAATTGCCAAAAGCTATTTGCTCTGTAGCATAGAGCTCCATTCTTCTAAGCAGATTTTGCATATCTAGAAGCTCAGACATATAGTCAATCTGATCAATGCAAGTCTCAAGAAAAAATTTCACAAAATCATTCAAGGCTTTTTGAGACAAGTTCCCTCTTCCATCAAGATCACCTTGCCTAGGCTCATCTGCTGCCATCAAAAGAGTTTTATACTGAGTCACGTTTCTTGATAGACCACGCGATATTGACCATAGGCTGCTTCCTACGCCTATACTCTTTAAATAAGCATGCGAAAACATTCTAACGGTCCTGCCATTACCGTCATAAAAGGGGTGAATCCACAAAAGCCTATGATGAGAAGATCCTAGAGCAAGTATCTGTTGGATTTTAGAAAGCTCCTCTTTTTTATATGCAGTTTCAAAGCGTTCTAAAAATTTATCTAAAGCTTTATAACTCGGTGCTATGTGTTTGCCAACTTGCACATTGCCGTCTCTAAGCACGCCAGGCTTTACTTTTATCTTTTTGCCTGTATCAGGATGATTAACGGTTAACAATTCATCGGGTAGCCTTTTACAAAACTCTTTATGAATAAACTGAATAAATTCTTTTGAAGAGATTTTTTCTATTTTTTGATCATCAATTATTTTTTGCAATTCTATATGAGCTTTAGCTTCAAGCTGTAAATTTCGTTTTTCTAAATCATTAGAGAATTCAGAATTAAGTGCTTTTTCAATATCTCGGGGATGAGTATGGTGCCCTTCAATTAAATTAGAGTAATAGCAGTTCATAGAGCGCACCAAATCACCAACTGATTTTTGCACGACAGGATGAATTTTATTCTCGAGTCCTTTAGCTTTTGCTATCAAATCAACCGTTAAATCCTCAAGATCAGATAAGCCCTCTTGAGGCATCATTGGCTCCATTGCTGAAATATTAGTATAAAAATTAGCCATAAATTGCCACTATTTTTGCCACTATTGATAAGCCCATACAATCTATTATACCAACCTTATTATAATTTATAACATTTATTTAGGCTTAGTTTTTGCCACTATTTTGCCACTAGCGCCTCTGTATTATGCTAATATAGATCCTGCCTATATTCAAGGGGGATCAATTTTATGATTAATAAAGAACAAGCACTTCTAGCGTTATCGCTAATGTTACCAGCCTGTGCCAGTCCCAAAAAGGCTGAGCCAGCAAAAACAAAAAAGCTCTCAGAAGCTGAGATGAAAGCTAGGAAAGAAGAGAGAGAAGAGAATAAAAAATTATGGCAAGAAATTGCAAATTCAAGACGAGCTCTTCAAAAAGACTTAGCATCTTTGCGCAAGACAGAAAAATACGCTGAGAAAACAAAGAGAAAGTTAGAAAAAGAAGAAGCTGAATTTAAAATTTTCAAAGAAAGACTAAAAGTTATTAAGAATGGCCTTAATGGGTCAAAAGAAAAAATAGAAGCAGCCAAAACTCAAATTGAGGAGCTAGAAGCTGAAAAAGCTAGAGAAAATCTACTCTCTTACGGAGATCATGTTTATGAACAGGTGCCTAAGGAAGACAAAGCTTCTGTGGGGGACATGCTAAGAAAAATTTCAGATACTTCTAATAATAATAACAAAAAAGTTATCAAACTATGGGGGGCGCTAAAGTCTCTGCTAGAAGATTCATGGAACTACGATAGAGCTAATCGCAAAGAAGAAAGACCAGAGCATCCAGGAAATGCTGATAGAGCTTCTAGACTTTACTAAAATATTTTAAAAGCTCATTCCCAATCATCAATAATCGCGCCTTAATTTACCAAATTAAAGAAAGTCAGAAAAAGTGTCTCTGTTAACTATAGTAGTTTCTGCACCAGGATATTTTTCTAAAAAATCTTTTGGAAATTTATACTTATTACTCGTTCCGTATTTAAATTCATAAGCCTGGAGAGCTTTCTTCCTACCCCAATCTTCTATTAGGTCTATCTCCTTTTTCTCATGGTTACGCCAGAAATAGTAGTTAGGGTTATCTTCATCATATTCATTGAGCTTCATCTTTTCCAAAATACAGAAATTCTCCCATAGATTACCGAGATCGGGTCTGATTTCTAAATCATTAAAGTCATTAATAAGAGCATTTCTAATTCCAAGATCATAAAAATAAATCTTACGAAGCTTCTTAAGCTCATTTCTCAAGTTCTTGCTAAAAGGTCCCAATCGAAAAACTACAAAACTTTTTTCAAGGACATCTATATATTTTTCTACTGACTTTTTATCAATACCCAAACTTGATGCTATTTCGTTATAAGAAAACTCCTGACCAATTTGATAAGCCAAAAGCTTTAGAAGCTTAATTAAGACCTCTGGCTTTTGTATTCCACCTATACTTAAAAGATCTTTATAAAGATACTGTTCTGTAACTTCCTTGAGAACCTTTTCAACAGCATGCTCTGGCGTGAGATAAATCTTGGGGTAAGATCCATAAAGCATAAATTTATTTATACTCCTAGTCACCTCAATTTGATTCTCACAAACCTCATCCACTGAAAAAGGGTATAGTTTAAAGCTTAAACTTCTACCCGTTAATGGCTCATTAACTTCATTAGCAAGCTCAAAGCTACTAGAGCCTGTGACTACGATTTGAGTATTTTCTAAATTATCAAAAAGCAGCTTTAGTTTAAGACCTATATTCTTTACTCTTTGAGCTTCGTCTATTACTAATATTTCAGGCGTGCCTATAAAGTTTTTTAGCTCTGAAAAATTCTTAGCTTCCTCTAAAGTACTTTTAGTATCAAAATCATCACAAGTTAAATAGAGAGAATTCTTATCTGAATGCTCCTTAAGTAGAGATTTTATAAGGGTAGTTTTACCAACCTGCCTGGCCCCATAAATTATGAGAATATAGCCCTTAAAGAGCCATTTCTCTATATTTTCACCTAATTTCCTTGATCTTAGGGATTCCATTGCCCTAATTATACCCATTTTGGGGATTATATGATCAAGAAAGCTCTATTCCCAATCATCAATAATCGCGCCTTTAGAGTATTCAGTAGCGCGAGTTTCAAAGAAATTAGCATGCTCTTTAGCATTCACCATAATATCTAACCAAGGAAGTGGGTTCTCCTTAATATCATAGTTAGCTTTAAGACCTAGACTGTGAAGGCGTTTATCAGCAACATATCTAATATACTGCTTAACTTCTCCAGGAGTTAAACCTTCAACAGCACCAAGCGAGAAGCATGTATCGATAAAATTATCTTCAAGCTCAACCATATCTCTGCAAGCTTGGTAAATTTCTTTTTTGAAATCATCAGTCCAAAGCTGAGGATTTTCTGAGATAAATTCTCTAAAGAGATGGCAAATCCCTTCAGAGTGCAAAGACTCATCGCGAATTGACCAGGTAATAATCTGACCAACATTTTTGAGAAGCCCCCTACGAGGAAAGTTCATAAGGATTGCAAAACTAGCGAATAAACTAACCCCTTCCATAAAGCCACCGAAGATCGCTAAGTTTTTAGCTAGACCTTTACGAGTGTTAGTTTCAAAATTCTGAATGTACTCATACTTCCCTCTCATCGCTTCATAGTCTAGAAACGCGCGGTACTCAACTTCAGGAAGTCCTAGAGTGTCATTAAGGTGAGAGTAAGCCCAAACGTGGATTGTCTCCATTGCAGCAAATGATGTAAGCATCATATTTACTTCTGGCTTTTTAAAAACGTTAGAGAGATTTGTGTTGTAGTTGTTTTGAACTTCAATATCTCCTTGCGTAAAGAATCTAAGAACCTGAATAATTAGATTTGACTCTTGAGCAGTAAGTTTAGTTTTAAAATCTACAAGATCGTCAGCCATTGGGATCTCTGTAGGCAGCCAATGCGCTTGTTGTTGTAATTTAAAGTACTCAAAAAATTGAGGATACTCAAATGGTTTATAAAATGTTCTTTCGTTTAAAAGATCTTTCTTGTAAGTTTCTTTTTCTTCTTCAGCAAGAACAGGAGTCTCTGATTCATAATCCTCTACAAGCTTCTCTGTTACAGCATCTTCACGCGTTTCACTAGTCTGGTCTGTTACCATAGTTTCCACCTTTACTCGCTTTTCCTCTTTCTCTTGATTACCTTGACGAGTATCCTCTGCGTTTTGATCCTGTGTTACATTAATCATCTTTAATTTTCTATCCTATATTTAGTGTTTCAGATCCCCTTCCCGCTATTTTCGCACCCACATATGGTGTGGCTTTGAACAGTGATATTAATATAGATCCTTTGAGCAAAAGCTTCAATCTGTATTCGGCTCTATTTCGATTAGATTAATCTCATAAAGGTTAAGAAGCCCGCTAAGCCTTTCTAGAATTAGCTTTGATAAAAATTACTATTATAGCAGTCTAAATTAAAAGATTTTAACTAGAAAAGAATTTTGATATGTGGTGAAGAGGATTAAGGAAATATAAGGCTAATGATTACAATCATTACAGCCCTCACAGAGACGTGCATTGACTATATGTGATACTGCAATAGATAAACCACCAAAGGCCATCAGTGCAGGCTCTGGAAACTCCAAAAGCTCAAACTGGGCAATAGAAATGGCTGCTATACCAAATAGCATAATTCCTAATGGTAAAAATTGTCTATGTTTTTTAGCAAAGCCCCATGCTAATGATATGCTCGCTAAGCCAAGTGCCAAGAGGATTATAGCTGTTTCAAATCTACGATCTGTTAAAAAACTAAGACCAAGCAAAGGCCCTAAAGTAATTAAAAGCGGTGTGATTGCGCAATGGACAGCGCAAGCACCTGAAATAGTTGCTCCTAATTTGTCGACCTTAGAGTGCATAGACATAACTTTGCAATTATACACTGCTAAGCTCCTTAAAAGTAAGCTTAGTTATAGATCAAATAAGTTAAGAAAAAGCATTAAATTTGCCTAAAAATTCACCGAAAAGCCAATAATGACAAGCCTTCTACTGGTATAGGTATATCTAGGCATGAAATATTGCTTATCAGCTGCTAGAATTCATATTGACAGCTTTTGTGAGGAGAACTTGAGGATGAACATGAGGGGATTATTTCCACAAAGAATAAGAGGGGGCTTATTAGATCCAAATCTAATTGATAAGGTTCAGTCTTTTCCTCCAGCACATAACAAAGAGACTGGAAGAATAGATGCTAATGCTGCTAGCAAAAGCATAGATCTACTTAAATTAGAACAGTTAGCTCAATCTCCTATGCTTCAAGGTGTTAGTGCTGAAGAGTTAGATAAATTTTTTAGATACATTGATAACGCGGCTTCAAGATTTTCTTCTAACATCACCCTAGAGGGTCTAAGGTACGCTATTAGAGAAAGTTTTAGCTTGCCTCATAGAGAAAACTCTAGAAGAACTATTAGCTTATCTAATCTAGAAGGCAGAGATCTTGTTGAAGAAAAAATTAGATCTCTTTTAAATATCTTTGACTATGTTTACAAAAATGCAGCTAAGCCTGATGATCTGATTAAAGATACTTTTTTAAACAAAGAAAGACATTTAGTAAATTTAAATCGAGGCAGGCGTGGCGCAGCACTCTTAGTTAAAGGGCTCAAAGCTGATCTGGAAAGCTATTTTAGAAGAAGTGGTGGATTTTTTACTGAAGGCGCTAAATCACAAATTTTGGAACTCGCTAAAGACTATGCTGCTCAAAATATAGATTTAAGCAAAAAAGCTATCTCTAATCCACCAAACAAAGAAGAAAAAGAAGCCTTTATAAAACGCAAGCAATTAGAGTTAATTGTAAGCTCCCCTGCTTTTCTAGCCGATGCTGATTTTGCTAAAGCAGTGATCGAAAGCTTTAATGAGTTCAAATCAACTTTCTCTGATCCTTTTGATGATGCTTTTATGCAGGGTAATTTTGCTGCCTATGAAAATAGAAATGAGCTAATAAACGCTTTTTTAGATGGTTTAGAAAAATTACTAGAAATTAAAACTAGCTGGACTAAAGACTTTGAGCAAAACTATCTAAATAATCTAGGAAATGCTTTAGAAATAATTGCTAAAAAATATCCTGGATGCAAAAGCAAAGCATCTGATTTAAGAATAAATATCCACCAAGTGCTTAAAGTTTAACCAGACCTATTCAGGTAAATGCGGGTTTCTTGGTTTATATCTTTCTCGTGCTGGTCTAGGTCTTTTTCGTGCAGGAGCTTGGCTAGCCTCGGTTCCAGTTTTTCTTTTGCTAGCGAAACGAGAGACCCTAGGCTTAGCTGCTTCCGTTTCTTTACTTGGACTAGCAGTGCTTGGAGCTGGCGCTTTTACTGCTTCAACTTCATCCACCACTACTGACTCTGCTTTTTTAGTAGCACGTGAGCTGACTAAAACATAAGAAAAAGCATCATTAGGATGTTCTGCATTAAACTTCTCTATCTCTGCTTTAATTGCATCAGGACCAGTTTTATCTTCAACATTAACTAAATCAGCAAAAGGGATAGATAAGAAATTTAAGAATCTTTCTTTATCATAACCAAACTTTCTTTGCATCTTGTCTAAAACAGCTTGAAGCTGCCTTGCTTTAATATATTGAGTTAAATCTGTTACTTTACGAGCTAGCGTTGTACTACTAAAAACCTTATCCATTAATTGATGAGCCTGCCTCAAACTATGCACGCTACCTGAAACAGAGCTTCCCTGCTCAAGCACTGGACTTAAAGTCGCAGGGTCTTTAACTATTTTTCTTGTGATTAATTCTTTAGCAATATAAATCTGATCTTCAATATCAAGATCAGATGCTTTAACGCCAGAACCATCTAAAGCCTGAAGAGAATTATCAGCGAGCAAAGCAGAAATTGGCATTTCTTTAAAAAGCTTAGCTTCTGCAGATCTTCGTCGCAACTCAGGCAACTCTTCTTTCGCTATAAAGTGTCTTGGGCTCTCTTCATTATCAGCATCAGCTTGCAAAGCTTTTATCTGTTTATCTAGCTCTCCTATAAGCTTGTCTGTAGCAGTCATTAGCTCGCCTTGTCTTGAATCAAGATCCTCACCTAAAGGAAACAAAGAATGATAGACCGTTTTCTGTGTACCTCTTTGAGCTCCTCTAATAGAGCTAATCATAGCTTTATAAAGACTGGAATCATTACTAGTCTTAGAATTATCTTCATCAAACTCTTCATCAACTATTACTAAAAACTTAGTCGCGTTCGGAGCTTCTACTTTTTCATAAATACTTGCAGACTGAAGACTAGCAGGCAAAGCAGCCATAATATCTTTCACGACTTTTGCTTTTGCTGCTTTTTTAGGATCAACAAAAGCCACTCTTGCACCCTTTTGAGACTTAGCTTTCTCTAATGCCAGCCCCATCTCTTTCAGCTGAGCTTTCAAATCTTCTATCTCTTTAGCCATAGCAGCTTTAGCTTCATCTATAGCCTTAGTACTAGCTTGAGCTCTTTTTATCTCTTTAATTTGAGCATTCAGCTCTTTATTAGCAGCGCCCAAATCAAGCGCTACTTTAGCTTTCTCTTCAAGTTCCGTTTTTGCTTTTTCTAAATCAGCTTCAATAGCTTTTACTCTTTTTTCAGAATCTGCTTTGAGTGTATTAAGATCTTGCAGCGCAGTAGCTACCTGCTTTTCGTATTTAGCCTTAATAGACTCTAAAGCTTTTTGGGCTTCTTGAGCTTTAGTTTGCAGTTGTAGTTTCTGGCTATCAGTGCCTTTTTTTGCTGCTTGCTCAGCAAGAAGCAAAGTTTCTTCAGCTGCATCAACTTTCTCTTTAGCCTCTTTTTCAGCAGCAGAAAGTTTTCCTTGAGCTTCAGCCAATCTTTCTACTATCTCTTGTTCTTGATTTTCTAAACCTACTATTTCTTCAAGCTTAGAGCTTAAATCCTCTGTAGCTTTAGATAAAGCTGTTTTCTTTGCTCTAAGCTCTTTTTCTGCAATCTGGTTTGCAGACTGCAAAATTTCAGATCTTTTAGTAGCTTCTGTAACTGTTCTAGAGAGCTTATCTAGAGTTTCTTTCTTCTCTACTAATTTTGCATCTAAGACTTCAGCTAGATTAGCTCCTGTAATTTTTGCTGCTTTTGGAGAAAGAACATTTAGTGATTTTTGTAAATTCTTTAAGAAAGCACTTAATTTTTTAAAATGATCTGCTTCACGAGCTAAAGCTGCATTTAGCTTTAATTCTTTGCGGCTGCCTGCCTGCAGAAAGAATGGCTCTATTTTTTCAAGATAAATTAAGGCATCAGAGACTAAAGCCTGCAGATTAGATCTATCTCCCTCTTGATTGTTTAATCTGCTGACAGTGGAGTTTATCTTTTGCTTATCATTAACAGAGTGGCTTTCTGCTCTTAGTGTAAAGATTTTATCTAATATCGTAAAAAGTCCAGCTAAAGCTTTTCTATGAACATCTTCATTTGCATTTACAAAAACCTGATCGCTAAGCCAAGATTTAGGGTCAAAATTTATTTTATCTATTTCAGGAAATAGTGTCTGATAGTAGTCACTAAGCTTTTGACCGCCAAGCTCACGAATATCATTAACTCTTGCTTGAGTTTCATTAGCAATTTGCTGAGCCACTTGATCAAAAACACTTGTAGATTGTGGTAAAAATCCAGGTACAAAAGGGTCTTGTGTCTTTGGACTTTGTTTTGTCTTAACAGGCGCGCCCACCATTGCTAAAAGCGAACCCACAAAACCTTTCTTCTTAGCTTTTGGCTTCTTAGCGCTAGCGCCTTTAACTACAAAAACTTTTTGAACTATCTGTGATTGTTTACGCTTCTCCCTAGCTTCTAAAAGCTCCTCTGGGCTTTGCCAATCCTCTTTTAATTCCTGCCATGCATCACGCTTAGCAGCATAATCTCTTGCACTTATCTTTGTATAACCTTGACCAAAACTAGAAACCATCAATCCTCCCTAAAATCCACGCTCCTGTGCGCAAACACAACTAGATACTATAGTAATTTCAAAGTATTGGTAACTATCAAATACCCGTTTTTATAATCCTTTAAATAACAAGCTTTTCTTAGCTTTTCTAATCTTCTGTCTTTGAGCTCTCTGCATCATAGCCAAGCTCAGGTGGAAGAATCCTTACTGTTCGAACTCTTTGCTTATCATGCTTCTCTACATAAAGAGTATAGCCTTCATAATCAAGCTTATCACCACGTTTAGGATGTGGTCCCACTAAACCAAAAACAAAACCGCCTACAGTATCATAATGTTCGGATTCAAAATTTGAACCCACTTCATCATTAACATCTTCAAGAGTAACTAAACCATCAATTATGAATTGTCCATTACTTAGTTCTATAACTGGTTCTAGCGAAGGTTCGTTTTCATCTTGAATCTCGCCGAAGATCTCCTCAACAATATCTTCAATAGTTACTAAACCACTAGTCCCGCCAAATTCATCAATAAGAATCGCCATCTGCTTTTTCTTACGTTGAAGCTCTTTCATAAGATGAATACAAAGAGTACCATCAGGAACAGTTATAGCTGTTTTAGCAAGTGTTTTAATTTTTAGACTATTTTTTCCTTCAGAGAAAGCAGCGAAAAGATCTTTGATAATTATATAGCCAGTTATATTATCAAGGCGCTCCTTATAAATCGGGTATCTAGAATAGCCAGCCTCGTGAACCTTGGGAATCGCTTGCTCTACAGTTAGAGTTTCATCAAGACAGTACATATCAGTACGAGGCGTCATGATCTCTCTAGCAACAGTGTCATTAAACTCAAAGATGCTTTGAATCATCTCCTCTTCGTCCTGTTCTAGAATTCCTTCTTCTTGAGAAGTGCTCAATATACGTTTAATTTCATCTTCAGAGTGAGCCACTTCACCAATCACTGGATCTATTTTCACCATTTTCAAAATATTATTAGAAGTCTGATTTAAAAGCCAAACTGGAAACTGTAAAACACTCTGGATAGGGGAAATAAAATAAGCAAAACCTAAACTCACATCCTCAGGTTTAGCAAGAGCCATAGACTTAGGAACCACCTCGCCTAGAACCACATGCAGGCAAGTGATTAAGGATAAAGCAATAGTAATAGCAACTACATGAGGGTCAACCGGTAATGGTAAATGCTCCATCACAGGCTCAAGTAATAAAACAAATTTTGCTTCAGCGTAAGCACCCAAAATTAAACTAGCTACTGTAATTCCAATCTGACAAGTAGAAATGTAATCATTAATATGATCAAGCATTTTTCTTACTTGCTTTGCTTGAATAACGCTAATGCCATGATATTCAGGATCTTTGCCTTCAGCAATATCTTCAATCTTAGTTTTTCTAACTCTAGCTAAAGCAAATTCAGTTGCAACAAAAGCGCCGTTGAGAACTATAAGAAAAGTTACAACTAATATAGGGACTAATACGGGACCAATGTCTTCCATTTCTCTTTTAGAACATCAATATACCACGCTTTAGGCGTTTTCCACTAAACTAAAGAGCTCAAATCACTGGATATAACTAGAATATTAGCCGATATACAAATTAAAGGCGCTTTCTGAGAGGCTAATAGCCTAAAAACATTAGTGATCTGAAAAAGCCTGAGGGCAAAACCTTCTAAGTAAGTCTCATGAATAAAACACAGACTAAATCTCAAAGCCTAATAAGCAAAAATTTTCTAATTGCTTTAATTAGCATCGTCGCAATTTTTCTAATGCTTAAACTTGCTCTACCATCAGCTGCAGCTGATGGATCAGCAGAAGCTACATTAAACTCTGAGCTTTTATCAGCAGGTGCTGTGCATTCAGAAGGATTTTATCTACCGCGCGGACTTGAAATAAACGCTGAGTTAAGAACACCAATTGATACTCGCATTTCTCAAGTAGGCGATTTAATAACAGTTCAGACAATGACCGATCTTTTCCTTGGCGACTACAACGTTATACCAGCAAATAGTTTTCTACACGGACACATAAGTCGAATCAAAAAACCAGGCAAAATGTTTAAAAACTCAGATGCCGAAGTTAGTTTTGATCGTATTTCTATTAAAGGCGATGGCGTTAATCCATCTCGCAATGTTTTTATTAACGGCAAACTAAGTGTTAAAGAGTTTGGGTCAAAAAGCCACAATGTAAACGATGGGCAGCTTTATAAATCTCGTGCTATGAAAGCTGCTGGAGCAGGGGCGCTTGTAGGCGGCGGAACTACTGGAGCTATTGCTGGCTTGACTCATCTTTATGAAGGTTTTGGTACGTCTGGCATGATGGTTGCTAGAGCAGCGACTCTTTTTGGTGCTGGGCTTGGTGCTTTTGCAGGTGCTAGTTTAATTCAAAAAGATGATAAGCGACTGGATCCAGGCACTGAAGTACTTATAACTTTAGACGAGCCTAGTTTAGACGTTGGGGAAAATAGAAATTATGAAAATCACTATTCAGTAGGTGCGCCTCTTAGAGCAGAGGGTGGCAAAACGACAGATAAAGTAATTGCAGCAAATGCTAATAGTGCTGAGGATATAGATAAAATTACAGCTGAAGTGATTAATGAATTAGAAGAAATTGATATTGGTGTAGCTTACGATAGATTTGGCGGTAAGCTACATGCTGAATCACTATAACCCATGGGGTCTGACCCCATTTTGACCGCGGTAGCGATTATCAACTATGATATTCTTGTCTTCTCTATGGCGTTCTGTGTCTACATAATCAAAATGACCAGCGTCCATATTATAGAACCAGAGGTTAGGATACTGCACGCGATCAGGATCCTTCTCATTAATTTCCTTACTTAGATTATCTACCAAGTCTTTAGCATAATCATAAGAAGGAACGAAACCATCTTTACGTGCGCCAAAAAGAAAGAGCCCTGTACTAGGATCTTTATCCGCTTTTACCATTTCTAAAAGCCCAGAAAGATTTTTAGAATTTGCAATATCTCTTTCCTCACCTTCAAAAGCTTTTTCTATAATCCCACCAAAACGCCCTAGAACTCTTGTGCTCACAGGACCTAACATTTCTTTAAAGACATAATGTTCTTTAGGATTTTTAAGATCATCTATTAAATGTTTAATTGATCTAAGTGGTGTTGCTAGTTTTATAGAATGAAATTTTAGATCTTTAAACTTATCTTTGATATCCAAAAGCGCTTGAGGACCAAAAAGTGTGCCTAAAGAACCTAAGAAAAGCTCTAAGTCACTGGTATCTTTGTACTGATTAATTAAATGGTACAAAGCAGCACTAATATCAGTAACTATAGTGCTAACACTAAGCTCTCGTCTGCCGCTCACATCATTATGCTCTTTACCTGGCGTTATAAATGCTACCCTCTTGCCTTCTTCAATAGCCATAGCTATTTTAGGCAAGTAACCCGTTGCGTTGAAACCACCACCTGGAACTATAATTTCAGTTCTTGGATTTTTCTTAAACTTAGTTTGATCCTTGGGCTCAAAAATAGCTATAGAAAGCCCTACTGATTTTTTGCCATCTGGAAAACCGTCATATTTATGCGAAAACTGCGCGCCATCTATCACTTTTACATTTGCAATATTTACAATCTTTGGTGATAAGACCACATCTTTGATTTTGAAGCGTTCAGAATTACCGTAGCCAACGTAATAGAGCAAACTATCAAGCGCACTTGCAAACCAATACTTTGGAGTGCGAATGATTTTTCTTAGACCATCAAATAAAATTCTTTGTCTAGCAGCTAATTTTGCTGTAGCTGGATCAAGAGGCTTCTGAACTTGAGTAGAGGATTGAGAGCTTGCTTGAAGCCCCTTAAAAACACGGTCTATATGTGGATGGCTATAGCCCTGCTGAAGACTAGCAGTGCCTCTTGCATTTAATGCTAGAGATCCTAAGGCCATATTTTTTAGTTAATCAAGGAATACAAGATCCCTCACAAGCTAAGTTCATTATACTATGGCGCTATCGCCAGGCCTAGGGTGCAAAAAAAAGACCAGGGCTAATAACCTTGGTCTTTTAATTTTAATTTAGAGAATTAACTAGTTAATTCTTTGAGAAGAGTCTGGCTGTTTTTTAATTCCAGGGATAGGAGCTTTTCCTTCCTTGACAGCTTTAGCTTGAGCTCTAATTTTCTCTACTTCTTCTTTAGGTTGAATCTTAAGAACAGTTACATCATAAAGAAGATCTTTACCAGCTAAAGGGTGATTGTAATCAAGAGTAATTTCTTTATCTGTTACTTTAACTACTTTTACAGGAAGAGTAACAGGTTTGCCGTTAGCATCTCTCTGATTAGCTGTAATAAACTGACCAGGCTCTACATTTAGCTTGGTGAATCTCTCATCTTTAGGCACAGTAACTACTTTAGTCTCATCAACTTCACCATAAGCATCTTTAGCTTTCAGGCTAATTTTCTTTTTAGCGCCTTCAGCCATACCAGTGATTTTCTTTTCGAAAGCCGGCAAAATTTGATTTGCACCAACTACGATATTTAAAGGATTTTTACCAACGTTAGAATCAAATGTCTCTTTAGAATCTTGATAAATTCCTGTGTATTCAAGAGAAACTAAAGCGCCTTCGCTAACTTTAGGACCCTTAGCGCAAGAAGCTAAAAAGATCGAAACAAGACAAAATGTACTAACCAACTTAATAATATTTTTCATCATAATAATAATATTACCCAATTTTTTCTAGCTTTGCACATTATGCAAATCTAAATAAAGAGAAAGAATGAGTATAGCGAAATATTATTAAATATTACCTTGCAAGCCAAAGCCAATGGTCCAGTTGCTATCAAGTGCGTTGCCTTGAGATGATGGTTTCGGCTGATCTACGTTGAAATCAAGATGAGCCACTGATGCTAAGTACTCGTTAAATCTATGCTTCCAAGTAGCAGAGATAAGGTTTCTTAAAATATGATCAGTATTATTACCAGCTTCAAAGAAAGAATCAAACATAGTCCAATGCGCGCCAATCATGTCTTTTCTACCAAGCATATAGAATGCACCAGCTGAAACAGTATTAATTGTAAATTCAGCTGTTTGGAAACTAGAGTTAAAAGTACCCCATCTAGCATAAGGAATAAAGTTTTTGTATTTTTGGATTAATGAACCATACCAAAGGTAACCATTACCATTATCATCAACCTGAAAAGCTTTAGCTCCACCAACTATATAGCCAAAAACAATTTGACCAGGATTTTTATGACCCCAATTTTTCTTTAATTCATTAGAAAAAGACAGTGTCTGAGAGAAGCTTTCTAGCTTATGCGTGCTAATTGCACCTGTATAAGAAAATCTATCAAAGATAGTTTCGCCATCATTATCCTTTAAGCCAAAAGCAAAACCATAGCTTCCTGTATCAGTAGCACCAGGTCTATCAAAACCACGAGCTGCGTTCATGACATTAATAATAGGGTTTGTGTTAACAATAGAGCCCATATGAATCGCATCACCAATATCTAAAAAAGAACTAGTATGAAATCTCTCACCAATATCAAAATTATCAGGTGTTATCTCATCTTTATCTAAAAAACGACGATTTGCAAATTTACCAAAAACAGCAAAGGCTTCATTATCTTTTGGAAGCTTCACATCATGTCTATAGAAAAGTTCTGGAAGATCTATAAGACCATCTTTGAAGACATTAACGTCCTCATCTAATATAGAAAAGCCTTCTACACGAGTGAGCAAGCGACCTTGGTTCTCGTAGTTTTTCCCTTCTCTATTTCTTACAATTCCGGTGTATAGCTGCGCTCGATAATCACCAGTTAATTTATACTCATCATCACCAGGTCTATTATTAAACCAAGTATTATAAAGCGCTCCATCAGCACGAAAATTGAAAACATCACTTAAATTATTCAATCGAATACTACCATCATCTTGAATAATTGGTTCAACGCTTTCTTGTGTTCTGTCGATATTACCAATAGCGAATGCAGGCGCGCTAACGCTAAAAGCTAAAGCTGTAGATAAAAGGAAACGTTTCAAAAAATAAGTACTCCAAAGTACATAATAACCTATATAAAGAATAAGCCTGATTGAAATTAACCAATTGTATCTACTGGCTTATAACCACTTCTTTTAAGATAATCTTTTAGAATATGCTGCACGTAACTGCGCGTTTCTCCAAAAGGTGGAATGCCGCCATATTTTTGTACATTACGTGGTCCAGCATTATAAGCAGCTAATGCTTTGGGGATATTACCACCAAACATTTTGATCATTTTAGAAATATACTTAGCGCCACCTTTTATGTTCTGGTAAGGGTTCGCTGGATTAAAAACACCAAGCTCTTTAGCGGTCGCTGGCATAAGTTGCATTAAACCTACAGCGCCTCTATGACTTCTAGCACTAGGGTTAAATTTAGATTCCTGTTTAATAATGCTTCGAAGCAAATCAGTGTCTACGCCTTCTTCTTTAGCAACTGTATCTATATATGCGCCAAAATCTTTAGGCAACTTACTCAAATCATCTTGAACTTTATCAGTCGCTTTTGCTTGCTGAGTGGATTTGATTATATTTGAAGAAACAGTTTTAAAAACATTTGAAAACCCTGTTTGACCAGGCTGGCTAGCTGGTCGACTTGTTTTACTAGCACCATGAATCTTACTATCAAGACCATCTAGATAGTTATCTAGATATGCCATTCTCAAATTTACAGATGAAAAAGTCATCTTGCCCCCTGAAAAAGCTCCCCCCATTTGACTTGTTAGGTATTAGAGGAGCACCCACTTAATGTAAACTCACCAAAAGGTGCCGTTCTCTAGCTTTTATCCCAAAATCTATACTGTAATTACTAGTACAAACGCTGTATCTCTCTTATAGCCTGTATTTAAGGCTTTTTCTGGGCTTTTTTATAAGTAAATATAGTAGAATTAAGGCATGCTTCCATTTGGACTAGGAATTCCTGAAATTATAGTGATCTTAGTGATCGCACTTCTTATATTTGGACCTAAAAAGCTCCCTGAGCTTGGAAAAAGCCTAGGCAAAGGGCTTAATAGCTTTAAAAAAGGGCTTTCTGAAGCTGGAGATGAGCTTAAAACTGAGCTGAATAACGATTCTGAAAGTCCTAAAAACTAAAACTGAGTCTTTTCATCTAGATCTTTTAAATTAGCTATCAAAACTTATTATCTTGAGCACTTATAAGTGCATACACGCAGGCTATAAAGCGGGGGAGCTTAAAATGACATCAATAAATAACGCTGCTGGCAGCGCTGATACGAACACGCCAAAAACACAAGTAGTAGATCCAGCAGAGGCACAAAGACAAGCTGAAAATCAAAAAAAGCAAGAGGCTGCAAAAAAATTAATTAAACTAATTAAGACTGGACAATTAGGTTTCGAGGGCGCTGACCCACTTGGCTCAAGTTCAGTAAAACTTTTAATAGAAACTGATAACGACAATCTACTTAAATTTCAAAATATTCAAATTGATGCTGACCTTAGTGGCTCAAATATAGTTGAAGCTAATTTTAAGGGCGCAAATCTTGAAGATGCAAATTTAGAAGAAGTTAATGCAAATAATGCTGATTTTAGTGGCGCCAATCTTCAGGGCACTAATCTAGATGAGGCTAAAGTGGCAGGAGCTAAATTTATAGGCGCAAATTTAAAAAACATTGATGCTGCCAATATCGAAATTCCAGGGGCTGATTTTAGTGATTGCGAACTTGATGATTCAAACTTAAATGGAAGCAATCTCTCAAAAAGCTCATTTAGATTTGCTAGAGGAAGAAATATCAGACTCAATGATGCTAATTTATCAAATTCAGATTTAACAGGTATTGATCTTAAGTGGTCCAGGATCTAGTTTACAACGCACAGATCTAAACAAATCAAAACTTAATGGAGCTAACTTTAAAGAAGCTGATTTATCAAACACAGAGCTAAGTCATGTTGAAGCAAAAAGGTCAGACTTTAATAAAGCTAAGCTCAATAATGTAAATGCAGCAAAGATAGACTTAACTGAAGCTGAGCTAAATGAGGCTAGTTTAAAAAAGGCTAAATTAACTGATGCAAACCTAAGTAGAGCTGAGTTTAACAATGCAAATCTAAGTGAAGCCAGTCTATATAAAGCAAAGGCTCTAGCTGCAGAGTTTAATGGCGCAAATCTATTTAAAGCAAACTTAAATGACACAGATTTATCAGAAGCTGAATTTAAAGATGCTAATATGCAAAATTCAAGCTTGAACAACAGCATTGTTGAAAATAGTGATTTTAGTGGCGCTAATCTTAGCAAGTCTCAACTATATAATTTGCAAAGTAAAAAACCTGTGACTTTCAAAAGAGCAGGCTTATTCAATACTGAGATCGCTGTTAGTGAGACTTCTAAAGAAAGTGTCTTTGATATGAGAGGAGCTAATTTGGCAGGAGCAACTATTAACTTGGGTCCTAATAATCAAAGAATACACCTAGCCAAACTTGATGGTGCTTCACTTATAAACACTAACTTTGTACACAGACCATTAAAAGTTTCTCTCAATGGAGCTTACTTAAGAGCCAATAAAGCAAGCAAAGATGCATTAAGATCTCTAATCTCTATTGCTAAAGCAAATAAATCTTTAAGAGCTACTCGCATAGTAGTAAAAGATCTAAATGATCCTGTTGCTTCAAGTACTGTAAATCTACCAAACGGTTTTAGCTTTAGTGAAACAGGCGCTATCCCTGTTTTAGAAACTGACTGGTCAGAGCTTAATCTTATGGGCACAGACTTTAGTGCAGCTGATAATGACGAGTTGATTTATCCACTCAATAACGCAATCGTTAAAGACTCACTTTTAAGAAACGCTATTTTCAAAGGTATAAATTTAGCTGAAGCTTTAGACTTATCAAAAATGAGCTTTGCTCCAGATAGCTGGCAAGGAGCTGATATGCGCGGGGCTATCAATGTGCCAGAACAGTTTTTAGAACTTGGGATTATTCATGATGAAAGCACTAAATGGCGAAGGCAGGGTGGTAGCGACAGAGATCGCAGGCTTCGTGAGCGCGAAGGACATTCTGGTACCTTCCGCTAATGGGGTCAGATCCGGACATCGGACATTTTAAGGAAAAACACTTAAACTACTTTAAAGCCAAGGCCGCTTCATGCGCGTCATTCTCAAAGCTATCATCTAGCTCAGGAAGCTTTTTATAATCTGGGTACTTGCGTTCCATGGCTCTTAAAATTAGTTCGTCAGCTAAATGTGGGTTTTTAGGAAGCAAGCTTCCATGCAAATAAGTACCAATCACATTTTTATAAACAGCACCTTCTGTCTCGTCTAGATCATTATTACCAAAGCCTTTATTGATAATTGCTAGAGCTGAAATATCTCTGCGTGCCGGCATGGTAAAGAGCGTGCGCCCTGAATGATTTTCAAAACCCACTAAAGTTTTTCCTTGGAGTCTATCTAATAAACATTCGGCAACTACATTACCAATAAGCCTAGGCTCTTCATCTTTAGGAGCCTTAGTATGCACATCAAGTATTCCTAAGCCAGGAATGTTTTTTCCTTCGCCAGTCTGATAAAACTCACCAAGCATTTGATAACCACCACAAATCGCAAGTAGCACAGCATTATCTTCAACTACAGCTTTTAATTCTTCTTTGCGTTTTTTTAAATCTTCAGCAACGCGCTCTTGCTGGGCATCTTGCCCGCCACCTATAAAAAAGATATCGCAGTCAGCAAATTTCTTATTTGGCTCATCAAGGTCAATATGATCTATCTGAAGATCAATATCACGCCACTCACAACGGCGACTAAGTGTAAGCACATTGCCCTGATCTCCATAAATATTTAGGAGCTTTGGATAAAGGTATGCAAGTTTTAGTGAATAATCGCTCACTAAAGATAGTATAACCTTTCAAGCTCCCATCTATTCCATGAAAAGATTTTTAAAAGTATCGTAGTTAGCATCAACTATATCTTCAGTTGCATAAAGTTCATTAAGATCCTTGCCTTCTTTATGAAGATCTCTAAGAGTGCTCACTAGATTCTCTCTAATATCAGGAGAATTTTCTATAGTATCAAGCACATTTTCAAACTGAGCCTGCATTTCACCAAAACTCATATCAGCGTAGCTAGATAAAACGCTGTCATCTTTATCAGCTTCACTAATAAATTTCCTAGCTTTTTTGATTTTGCGTTTTTTAATTAAACTAGCAACAAAGCTATAAGCAAGAAGCTTATTTGCATCTTCATGTGATCCCATTTTTTACCCCACCTGAGTCTCAAACCCTGATATTAAAGTTATCGGTGACTTTCCCTATTAACTAGAGCTAATGTCTCTAGATTTAATCTTTCCTTAGATCCCACTCAAATAAAGCAAAAGAAAAGCCAAGGACAATGTCCTTGGCTTAATTAAATAGGTGTTTTCAGCTAATTTTGCTTAGTTTTTAGCTTTAACTTTTTTTGCTTTTTCGATCTTAACAAGCTCAATATCAAAGATCAAATCTTTGCCAGCAAGCATATGGTTAGCATCGATAAAAACTGATTTTTCAGTAACTTTAACCACTTTAACTACAACAGCACCACCAGCAGTTTGCATAGTTAGCTTAGAGCCAAGTTCAGCTTCAACTCCTGCAGGAAGCTGAGTCTTAGGTATTTCAAAAACTTTTGTTTGATCGATTAGTCCATAAGCTTCAGCTGAAGGGATAGTTATAGTCTTTTTCTCTTTTTTAACCATGCCAATTATTCCAGCATCAAAACCTTTTATCATTTGACCAGCACCAGCTGTAAAAGTAAGTGGGTCTTTGCCAACGTTAGAATCAAAAACTCTTCCATCTGCTAGTCTTCCAGTGTAAATAACTGAAACAGAATCGCCGCTCTCAACCAACTTTTTTGCCATAACAGGGGCAAGAGTAGTTAGCATTAGAGCAAGAACTAATAATTTTGTAATTTTATTCATAGCTAGTATTGTAGCAATAAATATACGGATTAACTATGAATTAACGAATAACGCCAGCAATATCTGCAACGAATTCTCTAGATATAGAATCAAAACCAGTAGTATTAATGTATTCAACATTTACTGAATTGGTAGCTTGATTAAGAGTAAGTCTTAAATTAGCTTTTGTAATATCAACCGCCGCGCCATCAACTAGTGGTGTAGGAGCGCCTATACCAAAATCAACAGTATTGTTTACTAGATTAACTTTAAGCGGGCATGGAGCAAAGTTATTAAACTTAAGTTCTCTAGCATCTGCGCCAAAAGCAATAGTATGAACTCTGTTTGCTTGAACTGCATCATTCGGATCAATTGTAAACTTATCAGTATTTAAAAGACCTTGATTAAGAATCACTGAGCCATTAGTACCCATTGCTGTTAACTCGCCGTTATTGTTTGTGATGTTTATATTATTAGGAGGGTTATTTCCACTTGTATCAGAAATTGTAACGTTGTTAGTAGTCACGTTATTTCCAACTGGAGTAATAGGCTGACCATTAACAATTAGTGTTCCAGGAATAACAACTGTAGGTGCTGGTGGATTACCGTTTTGACCATCACTACCAAGAACAATTTGATTGTCAGCTGTCGTAGTAGCGCCTGCTCCAATCGCTGTAGAGTTGTCATTCGATGCCGTAGCGCCTGCTCCAACTGCTGTTGAGCCCGTGCCTGATGCTGTAGCTGCTGAGCCTAGTGCTGTAGAGTTAGTGCCTGACGCTGTTGCACCATTGCCACCTAAAAGAGTACTTGTTAAACCAGTACCAGCTCCAACATTAACGCCAGCAACCGACAAAGTTGTTGCCACTGTTGCAGCGCCTGTTGTATCTAAAGTAGTTACTGTTGCAGCAGCTGGGTTAGTTCCACCAATAACGGTGTTATCGATAGTACCGCCATCAATGTCTGCTGTAGTTGCTGTAAGGCTTGCTGTATTGCTTGATGTTGATGTCAAAGCACCAGCATTAGTTGTAGTAGCTGTAAGTGTTGTGAAGCTAGCATTAGCTGGAGTGTTTGCACCAATTACAGAATTATCAATACTAACGCCAGTTAAAGAACCACCTGTGATTGCAACATTAGATGAAGAAATTCCACCAGTAAAAGATGCGCCTGTAATTGCGCCTGTTACAGCAAGGTTACCGCTTGCATTTAAAGTTTCAGCAACTATTAAAGAACCGTTTACTGTAGTTGTGTTTCCAGCTGTTCCAATTGAGTTTAAATTATCTGCTGTTGTGATGTTTGGCTGAAGAGCAGCTACAGAAAGGTCTGGAGTCGTTGTACCATTAGTTACTGTAATAGAAGCGTCAGCTGAAGCTACAGAAGTGACTGAACCTCCTCCTCCACCGCCGCCAGCGTTAGCTTGAAAACTAGGAGCACTAACACCATTAGAAGTAAGAATCTGACCAGCTGTTCCGGGACCCACTAAAACAGGAGCGCCAGTATTATCAAAAGCAATTATTTGACCAGCTTGAAGAATATTAGTAGCAAAGTCAACTGCTTCAATATTAGTTAAAGCGTTACCAGTACCATTTGCGTCAAATGAAATATTAGTTAAAGGACCTTGGAAAAGAAAAGGATTACCTTCAAAAGTAAGAACACCATTAGCAGTATCAATAGTACCTAAACCATCAGCAATTGCTGCATCAGGTAATTGAAATGCTGTAGCCGAAAAACCATCTGGCGCATTTGAATTATCAAGCGTTGTTCCACCTGGTCCAGCAATGTTTTGCTGAAGCGTTGCATTGGCTGGCGCTGATACTAAAGTCAGTGACAGTATTGTTGACAGCAGAAAGCCACCAAATTTCTTATTTTGATTCTTTTTCATAATATTCATTTTCCTTTCCCCGTTATTCATTCGATTTCTCCCCCTCACATTTAACTGTCTATTGAAGGACCTCCGTGCTGTAAACAGCAACTGGTGATTGTGGTGTAAACACTCCTGGGAATGATTCAACATTAACTAAATTAAGAACACCATTTGCTATAAAAACTCTAAGAAGCATATCTTGAACTAAAAGTGATGTTCCAAGAGATGTTGGAGCTGTATTTAAGTTTGTTACTTGAGCTGTTAGAGGCAATTTAACATTAACCGGATTTCCGTTAGTATCTAATCCAATGATTAATTGCTCGTTGTTTAAAAGAACACCATTAGTAATAGTGATTCTTCTAGCAATTGCATTTGCACCATTGATGTTATTCAATGGAGTATTGAAAGCAACTGGATTAGTGTTAAGTGCTAAAGATTGTGTTTCGTTGTTTGTAACTGGATTATTATTTCCACCACCAGCAATTACACAATCACCAACATCTAAAGTACCGTTCCCATTCTGATCAGTAATTCCAGGAGCATCAAAACAATTTGCACCAGCTGCACCAGGAGCGCCTGTACCACCACTAGGACCAGCAGGACCAGGAGTTCCAGCACCACCAGAACCGCCGCCGCCTGTTACTAAAAGTGTTAAAGCTGCTTCAGAATTACTAGTGTTACCAAAAACTTGATTTGTGTCTGTTGCAAAGTAAATTGTTCCAGGAGCTACAGTCGCCGGTCTTTGTGCTGCTGTACCTGAAAGGAAATTTGTGCCACCTGTTGGATTAACTATTTCATTTTGAACGTTAATTACTCTACCTCTTAGCTTACTTGTTGTATTTTTACCAGTAGCCTTAAAGTGAATATCAAATCTAGATCCTTCATCAGTCATTCTTGGAACAACACCATTAAATTTTGAAGGCACCATAGCCATCATCAAATGGTTAGGAAGTTTTCTAGCTATCTCGATGATCTGCTCATCGTTAAAATTATTTGTAAGTGCTGGACCACTAACATCAGAAACTGAAAGGTTACCATCTGGGAAAAATGTACCTGTAAAGCGTTCAACTGTTTTTCCGTTTTCACCAAGTAGAGTGAATTCATATTGGTTGCCAGACTGTCTTAGCCCCTTGAGAAGACCTCTAACAACAATGTTATTTTTCTTAGAAGCTTTTACTGAAAAATCACCAACATTAATTTTAGAACCGTCATCCAAAATTTCTTTTACTTCAACAACAGGAACACTATTTTCTGGAAGTCTAAGATTTTTTGCTCTTCTGATAACAAACTTTACTTGAGCTTCATCAGTACCATTAGCCTTTACAATGTTGTCTCTACCAACAAATTGAAGTAAAACTCTTTGATCGTCCGGCACGCCGTTATTAGTTTGTAAGCCTTGAATACCTAGATCGATTACTCTTCTTGCAGAAGCTGGGCTAATTGCTAGGCCTGCGATGAGCGTGAAACTTAGAATTATAGATTGGAACTTTTTAAACATTTTTTAGTCATCTCCTGTTTTGTTGGCCAGAATTAATTATATGAAATCCTTATATACATTCTGTCCAAATAAGAATGATTCTCAATAGCCAATCCTAGCTTTTTCACGTATTACGTGTCAACTGTCTAAAGAGACTATCTTTTCAAAGCTAATAGCAGCCTATAGACTTGCTATAGACTTTTATATTTTATTCAAGATTAAAAGGCTTCTTTATTTACCAAAGACATCCCAACTAAAAGTTAGCGGTCCTGCAAAAACAGGGCTATATCCAGGCTGATTATCAGCCAATCTTTGTAAAACAAATCTATACTGACCGCCACCTAAATCTTCAACACCATAAAGAATATTTCCATTAGTGTTCGGTACTACTCCTAAAGTTGTTGTTGGGTCACCACCCGTAGCATTTTGGAAGCCAACATTTATAGATTTATTTGGGAAGTTAAACCTAAACTGCGGAGAGGTATTATCTGAGACAGCATACTCTAAAGTTTTACCTGCAAGCGCGCCAGCTGGAAACGACAAAGCTGTTGTAGTATTCACTTCTCTTAAAACTGGGTTGGTTGGGTCTGCTTCAGCTGGCATCACAAGCTCAACTGTTGCTATGTAGCGAGAACCAACTTGATCAAATGTAGCTGCTTCACCAGAGGCAGTTGCATCTCCAAGACCAGTAAGCTTATTAGAACCCATAACAATATTACCGCCCATAGTAAGTCCTGTTAAAGTACCCACGCTAGTTATATTTGGCTGAGCTGCTGTTTGAACAGTACCTGTTAAATCACCAATAAAGCTTGTTGCTGTAGCTGTGCCAGTCGTTACAAAATTTCCATCTGAATTAATTGCTCCTATATTTAATTCACCAGCAGGTCCCCTTTGAGGAACAGTATTTGGTTGATTGGCAAATACACCAGTAGCTACAGCATTACCATTTACACTTAAAACACCAGATGTTGTGATATTTAAATTTGTTGTATTAATGTCTAAATTACCAGCAGCATTCTTAGAGAATGTAATAGGGTTTGCGCTATCTTCACCAATTTGTAAAAGTGGTTCAATCGGCACAATTGCATTTGGGTTACCAACTAAAACAAATCTTTTACCTGTTGAAACATCAGTGGTATCTTGCTCACCTGCTTTATAGAACTGAATGAAAGTAGCATGAGCTGGCATTGCAGTCATAAAGATTGCAAAAACAAATAATAAAGAAGCTAGAGCTCTAGCGAGTCCTTTTTTCATATTTAGTTTTTCTTCTCTTCTTATCATCCATTCAACCTTATGGTAAGTAACTTAAATTCAGGACATGTATGTAGAAACCTAAGCCTAAATCTAATCCTCTAAAGACAATCACATCTGAGCCTGTATCCTTATAGAAAGCCAAGCCCATATTAGTAAAGTTTGGCGCTGCAGAGCTTGCGTTACCAGCTGCAAAGACTGGCGAGCCTGTGTACTGGAAGCCTGTAATATCGCCTGTTCCATTAAAGAATATAGTCAAGTTTTGGAATGGCACAGTATTATCATTTATAACAACTCTTGTAACATTCACAGCGGCTATCATCGGTGCTAGCGCTAATGTAGCTGGAGTATTTGCTCCTGTTGCAGGTATATTAACAATCTCAGTAGTTAAAGTAGTGTTTGATTCATTATTATCTGTTGGTCCTGAACAACCTGGATCTAATAAATCAACTAAAGTATCACCATCATTATCTAAAAGATCACTACACTGAGGACTAGACTCTGATGGGTCAGTAGGTCCACTACATCCCGGATCTACTAAATCAATAGCGCCATTACCATCATTATCAGCTCCATCCTGACACTGTTTAAATTCATTATCATTAGCATTTGCGCAGCCAGTATCAGCAGGGAAATCAACTAAACCATCAGCGTCATTATCAATACCATCCTGACATTGGTTTACAACATTAAATTCATTATTATCTGATGGTCCCGTGCAACCCGGATCAGCAGTATCTATTAAACCATCTCCATCATTATCTATTCCATCACTACATGCGGGATTCGGTGGCTCAAACTCAGAGTTGTCATTAGCACTTGTACAACCATTATCAGCAGGAAAATCTATCAAACCATCTCCATCATTATCAGCACTATCGCTACATTCAGGCAGTGGATTAAACTCATCATTATCTGTAGCACTTGAGCATCCTGTATCAAGAGGAAAATCAATTAGGCCATCTCCATCATTATCAACAGTATCTTGGCAAGCAGGAAGAACAGAAGTACCAGGATCACCTGCTGGTCCTGCTGGTCCTGCTGGTCCAGAAGCGCCACCTTGGCTCATTAACACATGCTCCCAAGAACCATCTGCTTCTAGTTTTCTACTAAAATAAACATCGGTGTCTTGCCCTTGAGCGAAAATTGCAGCACTTAGAGCGCTAGTTCCTGTTAAAGAACTTGAACTTAAACTTGTGATCAATGGATCATCAAAATTATCTGGACTTCCACCTCTACTAACAACAGTAATAAAACCATTACCTTCAGCAGTTGTTCTATAAATATCACGATCAAGTGGAGTACCAACTCCAAGTATGCTTGTACCTTGAATTATTGTGCTGCCCTCTCCAGTGTTAACTACAAGCTTTCCTTTTTTCAAAGACTTGATTAACCTTTTTTTATTTGGAATGTCAAAGAAAACACCATCAGGATTTCTTGGGTTAATAGAAACACCAGGAGTCTTTGAAGTTCTCAGCATTAAGTTTGGATCGCGCCATAAACTATCTCTAAACTTTCTAAAAAGAGTGCTTTCTTCTGTCGTCATATCAGCAACAGTTGGCGGCAACTCAAGTTCACTAATCATTGGAACACTATCCTCTATTACTCTTTTTGCAGCCATAGCAGGGAGCTCAAATTTAAATTTCTCTCCTCTCTCTCCAATCAAATAAAGATTCATAGCTTCTTCTTGTTGATCGTAAGGAATCGGGATACGGAAAGTAACTCTTTTTGCAACAGGTCCATTTTTACCTTTATCTGCTTTTCTAATTGGAATCGGGAAAGTGACTTTAAATCTAAATTCTTCTTTTATCGAACCATCAATTTGTGGCACAGGCTCGTAGCCCATCGCATTCACATAAGTTCTTGTCGTTGCATTTTCTGGACCTACTAAACCATTAAGGTCTACTTGAAGAGGGACTACTGCTACATTGGTTGAACTAACAAAAGTTCTTTCAACATCTTTGCGTCGTAACTTAACTCGAGGCTGCGACAAAGAGCCAGTGTCATCACCATCAGAAGATTGAATGGTGACGAACCTCGAGGCCTTTGTTGCCGCAAAAACTTCTTCGCCAGTGAAAAAATTCACTAGACATATAATGATTAGTGCTGCAAGTATGCGGTGCACAAGTTTAGACATTGTCACTCCCCAATGTAGTTTTGCATATAGCTCCCTGCTAGTGCAAAATATTTATGCTAAAAGTATTTAACCTTTTACTTTTGACATAATGTATCACAATATTGTTAACTTAGAGTAATTAAATCAAAAAATAATTCATTTCTGATTAATCTATGAAATAATTACCCTGAGTATATTATTCCCATGAATACTAGAAAGTTTAGCCTTTATATAGCCGGATTAATCTGGGCGCTTGTCGGCGTGAGAATAGGCATGAGGGCTGTAAACTGGCTCACACCCTACTTCGATCCACCTAGCTGGCAGTTAATTTTCATCGTTTTATCAGTAATTGTAGGTATATTCAAGGCCAAGAAAGTACTTAGCAAGTCGGTCAAAAGAGGCATAGAAAATTCAGATAGTCTAGATGATAGACCTCTCAACTATTTGATTGGCTGGCTTAAGCTCTATGGCCTACGTGGTGTAATTATAGTTTTATTGATGATTGGGCTAGGATTTTTCTTGCGGGCCCTAAGATCTATGGGCTTTGATACTTACAATATCTTTGGATTTTTATATCTAGCGGTATCTTTTGGGTTAATAATGGCATCAACCTTTTACTTCAAAGCAGCCGCTGAGCTTAAAGACTAGAGAATAAGCTAGAATTATTTGCATACAACGTTACTACTACGGAGAAAACAATGAATAAATTTGATCACTACGATGAACTAATACTAGAAAGAAAAGAAAATACGCCCGAAGCTAAACAGATATCGAAGGGGATACTTATAGCAAAAAATTCAAGAGGGCTATATATAGATTTAAACAAAACTTTTGAAGGCTTTATATCAGCAAACGAATTGGGCAAGAAAAAACTGGACGAATACCAAATTGGTGAAAAATTTGATGTCTTTATTTGCGCAAACCAAAATCAGGATGGTGTATTCAGGCTCTCAATTAAAGAAATAGAGAAGCAAGCAAGCTGGGGTAAATTAGAAACACTAGAAGGGCAGAACTTAGAACTTAAGATAACTAAGATTGTTAAAAGCGGTGTTGAAGCGGAAATTATAATCACTGGACAAACAGGTTTTCTTCCTGGAAGATACATAGATTCAAATCAAGAAGTTCTTCGCGGGAAGACTCAAAACGAATGGGTGGGAATAAATATTCCGGGAAGAATTCACGAGCTTGATAAAGAAAAAAGCAAAATAATTTTAAACAACAGAGTTATTTCTGAAGAGCAGCGCAGCGCACACGCAGAAGAAACTCTTAAAACTTTGACTGTTGGTCAAAGCATTGAAGGTGATGTTGTTAGATGCACAGACTTTGGTGTCTTTGTTGATATCGGTGGTATTGATGCTCTTATACCAGCTTCAGAGCTTTCTTGGAGAAGGTTCAAAAAACCATCAGATATTTTAAAACCTGGTGATAGAACTAAAGCTAAGATTTTTAGAGTTGATATTGAAAACAAAAAAGTTGGTTTGAGTATTAAGCAAGAAGAGCCTGATCCTTGGACTGCCCTTCCAGAAGAAGCTAAGATCGGAACTGAAATTACTGGAACAGTGGTGACTCACGCTGAGTTCGGCGCTTTCCTAGAAGTCTTTCCTGGTGTAGAAGCTTTGCTTCATAAATCTAATATTCCAGATGGAGTTCTTCCAGCAATTGGATCTGAGGTTAAAGCAGAAATTACAAACATTGAGCCTGCTAAAAAACGTATGGGAATTGCTTTAACAGTTACTGGAACTAAGCCAGAAGCAGTCACAGAAGAGGCTAAAGCAGTAGAAGTCAAGGAAGAAAACAGCTTAGCTGAAACTAAGCCGGAGACAGTTGAAACAAGCGCAACTGTTGAAGCAAAAGAAGAAATTAAAACAAAAGAAGCTCCAACTGAGAACAAAGGTGCTGAAGGAAATCCTGAATCTGAAACAAAGGAACTAGAACATGCAAAATAAAGAAAGTTTAGTTAAAGAAACTAAGAGCTTATTACAAACAGCTCAAAAAGAAGTTACTAGAGAAATGAACTCTCAAAAAAGTTTTTTCTCAAAGCTTTTTAGTGGTAATGCTTTAGAAGCTCTTAAAACCGCTCAATCCAATATCGCTAAAGCTTTAAACAACCTAGAGTCTTTCAATGAAAGCGGCACTCAAGCTGAGCGCAAACTTCAAGCTAATCTTGGAGAAAGAGACACTAAGATTAAAAGCTTAGAAGAAGAGTTGACTGCAGCTAGAAACGACGCTAGTACTTTATCAGATAGAATTAAATTCCTAGAAAATCAGCAAGCTAAGCTTGAAGCTGAAAAAATAGAGCTCAAGGAAGAGGATCAGACTCCTTCTGCTCCTCTTCCTGAACAAGCCCCTGTTATTTCTAATGAAGAAGTTAAAAAACTAGAAGAAGAAAAAGAAAAACTTCAATTTGAGAGAGCTGAAATAAATGATAAATATCAAAGCACTAAAAAAGACCTTAAAGATGCTCAAAACCTAGCTATTGAATTTAATAAAAGATTAGCTAGATTAAAAACTGAAATTCTTGTTTCTTAATGCAGAAATCAGACACTATACATTTAAAAAACATCGAGTCTTTTTGCAGGCTCGGTGTTTTTGATATAGAAAGAGAAAAAGGTCAGATAATTAAAGTTGATTTAGATGTTGATCTGGATCTTAAAGCATCGGGTGATAGTGATGACTTAAAAGACACCGTGAACTATGCTGATTTTTCTTTCAAGGTTCAAGAGATTGCAAAAGCAAAAGAATATTTCTTAGTAGAACATTTGGCTGAAGAAATCATTAAAGCCTTATTTTTATGTTCTGAATTAATCAAAGCAATTAAAATTAAAGTACATAAACCAACAATAATCACAGAGGGCTTTTCAGGCGATGTCGCTATCACACTACATAGAAGCAGAGAAAACTAAAGACCTCTCAATCTTAAAAGAAATACTAGGAGCTGAAGATAGTTTCTTCTTTGAAACTATAAATGAAAATAGCAGTGAGATTAAAATCATAACCGCAGCCAAACCTATTCAGAAATTCAGATCTCTAGATGAGCTAGATGGTTTCATTAAAAACCATGGGGATAAATATAAAAACACCGATGCTGGGATGGCTGGATATATAAACTACGAGGGGGCTTTAGAATTTGCTTTTTATGAAAAAATTCATGAGCTAAATTTAAAACAAGAAGATCTCAAAAGCTTATTGATGCCTTATCAAGACAAGGAAACAAAGTATAAAATAATCACTCCAGATAGTGATGAGTTTATTAACAATGTCAAAAAGGCACAAGAGTATATAAGTGAGGGGGATATTTATCAAGCTAATATAACTCGCAAGTTTTTAATTGAAAATCAAAAAGAACCTTTTCTAAACAAGCAAGCTAAAGCTAATTTCAAATCACAAAAAATAGGCTTGAATATTTACTCAAAGCTCCGCAAAGCTAATCCTGCACCTTATTGTGGCTATTTAAATTTTGAAGACTACGAAATTATTAGCAGCTCGCCAGAATCATTTTTAAAAATCTATTCAGAAGGATCTAAATTAAAAATATCAAGCTCACCAATTAAAGGTACCGCTGATTTAGAAAATAGAAACTTTCTTATCAATTCAAAAAAAGATAAAGCTGAGCATATTATGATAGTTGATCTTGTTCGCAATGATCTGGGGCGCATTTGCAAAACTGGAAGCATTGAAGTGGGTGAAATGCTCGGTATTTATCAATTCAAAAATCTTTTTCACTACATCTCAACAGTTTCTGGTGACTTAAAAGACAAGCTTAGTTTTAAAGAAATCTTTGAAGCTTGTTTTCCTGGTGGTTCTATAACCGGCGCACCAAAGATCCGAGCAATGGAAATCATAAAAGAATTAGAGCCAGTAGAGCGCGGTCCTTACACCGGCTCTATGGGTTATATGAAATATAATGGCGAGCACTTAAAAGCTGAGTTTAATATCTTAATTCGAACTATTGTAATAAATAAAAAAAAGAACGAGGCTTCTTTTCACAGCGGTGGTGGTATCACTGCATATTCTGACCCTAAACTTGAGCTTGAAGAGAGCAATTTAAAAGCAGAAAAGCTAATTGACGCTTTAAACACTTAGGTATTTACTTAAGTAGGCTGAAAATGATAAGCTCATTAAGTGCCAATGACAGATAGCAAAATTAAAAAAACAGCGCCTTTTATAAGCGACGACTTGTCTAAATCAAGGCCCTCTGAAGAAGAGCTAAAGGCTGCTATTAAAACAATCATTAAAGGCATCGGTGATGACCCCAACCGTGAAGGAGTGCTTGAAACTCCAGATAGAGTTCTTAGATCATATAAAGAACTTTTTGCTGGCTACGAGCAAAATCCTAAAGAAATTTTATCTAAGACTTTTGAAAATGATGGTGGCTCACGAATGGTACTTTTAAAAGATATTGAGTTTTACTCAAGTTGCGAGCATCACATGATCCCTTTTACAGGCAAAGTGCATATTGGTTATTTCCCAACAAACAAAATAGTAGGGCTTTCTAAATTAGCTCGCTTAGTAGAATGCTTTGCTAGACGCCTGCAGGTGCAAGAGCGCCTCGTTAGTCAGATTGCTGATGCTATAGAAACTGAATTAAATGCTGAAGGTGTAGCGGTAGTAATTGAAGCTAAGCATTTTTGCATGTGCTCAAGAGGCGTTAACAAGCAAGATTCAGTGATGATCACATCAGCTATGCGCGGACACTTCCTTAAAGCTGAGCCTCGTAACGAGTTTTTGACGCTTATAAAATAAATTATTTTCTCTGCAAATACTTAATCAATCCAGCAAGCATTATAAAGCCAAATAAAAAGCCTTTAAATAAAGAAGCTATCATTGATGCAAGCACACCTTAGTTGAAACCTCTCTGCCTAAATTTGGATGGATCAAACGATAGCCGTACTCATACTTAGCTTCATCAGCTGTGTAATTTAAAAGATTGAAGCTAGCTATTTTACCAAGAGGCGATTTATATTTATCAATATTATCAACGTTATTAGTTTTCTTTCTTACCTTCTCTAAAAGCTTTTCAGGGAAAGCATCTGGAGAAAGGTAAATCACACCGGTGCATCTACCATGAACATTTGACATCAAATCATCCATGCGAGGTATTTCTTCCTGCGCGCCAGGATGCAAGATGCGAGCTTTAACGAACTTATCTGTTGATGAATCTTTTAGATAAATATCAGTGATTGCATAATTATCTTTTTTAACCCAGAAAGGATTTTTAATAGTTTTAATTTCTATTTTTTTTGTTCTTGCAATTGTAGACCACATTTCTTTTTGTAAATTATAAAGTCCATTTTGGTGAACTAGATAGAAAAAATCTCTAACTAAAAAAACTACAGTCGCGCGAACTAAATTATCAATTTCAGCATCACCTGCTTGAAAATCAATATTCATGCAAACCTGTTTAAGATCTTCTGGTTTCCAAGAGCGCGGCTCAAACAAAACATCTTCCATGCCCTGCAATTCTTCTATACGTTTTGATACTGTTATAGTCACTTCTTTCCTCATATCCTTAAGTGGATACCACCATTATACTAGGCATTTACAGATCCCCAAAGGAATTTATCCCTTAAGATATTGTAGAAGCTAAGCTTCTTACCTTTAAGTCCAGCAAGTTTAAGTTTATAAGGTGACTTTTGCACAATAATTTTAGAGCCTGGTTTTAGTTCTATAAGTTCTTGACCATCAGCTTGCATAAAAAACTTAATCTCGTCGCGGCTATGAATAACTATTGTTTGATCATTAGAAATTACATGCGGGCGACTTGTTAAAGAGTGTGGTGCAATAGGTACTATTTGAAAAGCTTGAATGCCTGGATCCATAACTGCTCCTCCAGCACTAAGCGCGTAGGCTGTTGATCCTGTTGGCGTGCAAACTATAAGCCCATCAGATCTAAAACTAGAAAGAAGATCTTCGCCTACATAAAGATCTGTGTAAAGAAGATTTGCTAAGTGCGAGCGGTTAATAACTATATCGTTCAATGCATGAAACGATATATCTAGCTCAGGCAGATAACCCTGGAGCATATCACGATCTTCAATAATTATATTTTCGTGATTAATATATTCAGCTAATTCTTCAAGATCAATATCAGCAGATTCTGACAGGAAGCCCAAATGTCCATGATTAATTCCCAGAATTGGGATCTCATACTTGCAAACATTTCTTGCTGTATTTAAAAAAGTACCATCCCCGCCAAAAACAATAATTAAATCAGAATCACTATCTATAGGCTCCCAATCTTTTTCTTCTTTCCCGGTAGTTTGGATCCAAACTTTATATTTATCTTTAATAAGATCAGCAAGCTCATCGGCTCTTTCTTTGAGCTTCTCTTTGATTGGGTTATAAAGTATACCGATCTTTTTCATGCGCTTAGTTAATTATAAAACAGTAGCTAGCCTAGACCAATGGCTAGTTTGAACATTATCAGAAATTTGAAAGGCTTCTTCCTTATTACAAAGCAAATAAGCTTTGGAATCTGGCTTAAGCTTCACAAAAGCCTCTAAAGATTTTCCATATTCTTTTTTTGGTGTTGCTGTGAGTTTCACTTCTGTTGCTATCACTTGCCCTTTATACTCAATTATAAAATCAACCTCTAAACCATTATTGTCTCTAAAAAAATATATGCTTGGTTTTTTTCCTTGATGGTTAAAGAACTTAACAAGCTCACTTAAAACCAATCCCTCAAAAAGAGCTCCAGACATTGGTCCTTTTTGTATTTGCTCTTCACTTGCGTGCCCTGTAAGATGGCTTACTATTCCTGGATCCAAGAAATATAATTTTTGAGATTTCACTATACGCTTACCTAAATTATTATGGTATGGAGGCACCAGATAAATTAATTGGCTTTTTTCTAATAAGGCAATCCAAGACTGAACTGTTAATTTGCTTACACCAAGCTCTTTTGATAGAGAAGCAAAATTCAATTCCTGAGAACTTCTTAGAGCTATTAATTTTATAAACTGGTCATAAACTTTTATATGCTCTTTTTTTATATTTGCTCTTATATCCTTATTTAAAATTGTGTCAATGTAAGAATCAAACCATAATGTTCTATCCATTTCTTTAATATTAGGTTCTGGATACAATCCTTTAAGTACGATTTTAGACCAAAGTGGCACTTCTTTTGAATACAATTCTTGAACAGAGAAAGGATTTAAAGATAGAACAGCCATGCGCCCAGCAAGGCTTTCATGAACATCAGCCATTAGGTTAAATTGCTGCGATCCAGTAAGAACAAAAGCTCCTTCTTTTTGCTCATTATCAACTTTCTTTTTTATATATGAAAGTAAGTCAGGGGCGTTTTGAATTTCATCTATAATAAGCGGGCATTCATTATATTTTAAAAACAAGTCGGGGTCTTCATTTGCTTGCCTGCGTGTTTCTATATCATCCAAGCTCACATAGTTATATTCTGGCAATATCGCTTTTAAAAGCGTAGATTTGCCAGACTGCCTAGCACCAGTTAATAAAATCACTTTAAACTGAGCGATTGCTTTTTTGAGAATATTTGAAAGATCTCTCTTAAAATATGGCACAAATATATTATACCAAAGTTAAGTGCTACTTAACATACGTATGAATTTTAGCTATTTTTATGCCATATTTCATACAAAAAGCAAGTCATGCTTAACATATGTATAAATCAGTCTAGCCTAAAGTGAGCTAAAAACTCCACATTACCTTTAGCGCCTTTAATTGGTGATTCTGTTAAAGCTAGCTTTTTATAACCCTGCTCTTCTATCTGGCTAATTACTCTTTCCACTATTTCATTACGAATCGTTTCGTCAGTGATCACACCTTTAAATTTATCAGCTATTTTTTTACCTGCTTCAAATTGAGGTTTAATCAGAAAAACGATATCTGTTTTATCATCAGCTAAAACAATCTTTAAATTTTCCAAGATCTTTGTAATAGAAATAAAAGAAAGATCTGCAACAACCATATCAACTTGCTCATTATCAGGGAGCTTAAGCTCTTCTCTTTTTAAATCTTTTACATTTTTCCCTTCGATATTTAAAATGCGTTTATCATCTCTAATTTTATAAGCAAGCTGCCCTTTGCCTACATCTATTGCTATCACTCTTTTAGCGCCATTTTGAAGTGAGTAGTCAGTGAAGCCACCAGTCGATGCGCCCAAATCCAAAATCACTTTATCTTTAAAATCTAATTTAAAATCCTGATGAGCTTTTTCAAGCTTGTAAGCGCCTCTACTAACGTAAGGCATAGACTTATCCTGAACTTCTATTAGATTAGGGTTCTCTTCGAGTTTTTTTATACTCACTTGAGTGCCAGCTTTATTCTGCACTTGACCAGCTACTTTTACGTAATTAGACATAATTGCAGTGCGCGCCTTTTCGCGGCTATCATAATAGCCTTGCTCAAGAAGTATTTGATCTAGTCGTTTTTTAGACAAATTCATTAAAAGTATAATGGAAATCCGCTATGATTAGCGAAGTGCGGCAAGAAAGCACGCGATTACAAGGATGAGCCAAACTGCAGTGAAAAAATATACTTTAAATAAAGGCCTAAGTCTCTGGCTCACTGGATTATCAGGTTCTGGTAAATCTACTATAGCTTATGCTCTTTATAAAAAATTATCAGGATCTATCTCACGTATTGAAGTGCTTGATGGAGATGCTATGCGCGAGCATATTAACAAGGGTCTAGGCTTTACTAAAGAAGACAGGCTCATTAACATCGAACGTAACGCTTATATAGCCGGACTTTTATCAAAACATGGAATTTTAGTAATAGTTCCAGTAATAGCTCCTTACAAAGAAGCTAGAGCTAAAGCTCGTTCTCTGAGTGAAAATTTTGTTGAGGTTTTTGTAAAAGCTGATATAGAGACTGTTAAAGAAAGAGATGTTAAAGGTCTTTATAAAAAAGCTATAGCTGGTGAGATAGAAAATTTCACTGGAATATCTGATCCTTATGAAGAACCAGAAAATCCTGAGATACTAATTAATACGGATAAATTATCTATTGAAGATTCTGTTCAAAATATTATTGATTATTTAATTGAAAATGACTATATAAGTTAGTCTATAAATTTCTAATTTAGCCTATTATATTTTTTTGACAGTTTATCTACAGATAGATTGCTTCGCTTCACTCGCAATGACGGTTTCTAGCCTTTATATTCAAATAGTTGCGTCATTACCAATAATAAAAGCCTTAAGAATACTGTAGAAAACTGTTTATAACTTGTAGAAAAGTCTACAGAGAAAGTAGATAAAAATAGGCTCTTTTTCTATTAAAAATCGAAACTGTTCATAACTTTAAAACTGTAGAAAGTTTTCTACATCAATTCTCTAATACAGAAGCCCTCTTTGGGACTTATCTACAAAAACTTATTAGCCTACTACTACTTTTAATATATATAATCTATTGTTCTAATAGTAAGTATAAATATAAAAATCTCACAATTGGAGATTGTGTAGAATAGAGAGTGTTAAGGAGATGGGTGTTTAAATAAACACTATCCACCTGCACTAAAGAAAGAGACGGTTTATGAAATTAAAAGTTCCCAAGTCAACATTAGATAAAGCATTAAAAGCTGTATGTCGAGCTGTACCAAATAAGGGGATTCAGCCGATTCTAAATAATATTCTTTTAGAAAACAGTAACGGTCATTTGCTTTTAAATGCAACAGATTTGGATTTTTACATTGAAGCTAAAATCCCATCAACAAATATTGATCCTGGACGTATTACTCTTTCAGCTAAAAAATTAGAAGAAATAGTGGCTAAGCTTGATGACGATGATGTATCTATTGACGTGAATATTGGTACCAATGAAGCAAAGCTAGAGTGTAATAGCGCTCATTTTGATTTGCTTGGTATTTCTGCTGAAGATTTTCCTGAATTCAAAAAACCAACATCAGAAAACTTTTTTTCAGTTGAAGCTAGTAAACTGGCTAGAGCTCTTAATCTTGTAAGTTTTTCAGCATCTAGATTTGATATCAATAATATCTTAGGTGGTGTTTATATGTGCATCACTGACGGGGTTTTAGAGCTTGCAGCAACTGATGGTAATAGACTTTCTAGTTATGAGTTAAAGCTTGAAAATGCGCCTACTGAGCTTGAAGGTAAAGAAGTTGTTGTGCCTGTTAAAGTGATTGACGAGGTTAATAAAATTATCGAAAGCAGCGTGGATGAAAATGTAGAAATTGCATTTTTAAACTCACAGATTGTAATCAAGACAGAAGATAGGTTTGTGGTTTCTAGACTCCTTGATGGCGTTTATCCTAAATACAAACAACTTATACCGAAAGAGAGTGATAAGATCGCTCAACTTGATCGTAAGGCTTTTTATAGCTCACTTGAAAGAGTTGCTGTGATGGCAAATGAAAGAACTAATTTAGTTAAACTTAGCTTTAATGAAAATCTACTTGATATTCAATCTAGTAATTTAGATCTTGGTGGCGCTGAGGATAATATGGAAGTTGAGTATATGGGAGAGCCAATAGATATCTTCTTTAACGTTAAATATATGCTTGAGGCTATTAAAAATATAAATTCTGAGAAGATACAAATCGCTATGACTAAATCATTAAGCCCAGCAATTATTAAGCCAATTTCTGAAGATAAGTTTATTTACCTCATAATGCCTGTTAAATCAAAGGCTTAGGGTCATTACGAGCAATTTTATGTCATTGCGAGTAAAGCGAAGCAATCCCATGGATCACCACGTCGCCTTTGGCTCCTCGTGATGACATGCTAGCTGAACTCCTCGTGATGACATGCTAGCTGCGCTCCTCGCAATGACGAGTTAGAATATATATATTGTGGCTGAAGACATAGATATCAAGATAAAAAAAATACTTGATGAGCTTTTTGCAGGATCAATAAGCGAGGAGACTAAGGATCTTCTTGTTCAAATAGTTAGTGATGAGGTCACGAACTGATAACGGTAGCTAAATGGTATTAAGTACTGTAGATATCAAAAAAGGAATAATAGATGTAGTAATCGATTTTCAGAGCAAAATCGATTACTACCAAGGCGAGTATGATGTCAAAAATAAAGAAGCCATTGAAATTTTAAGTGTAGCTAAAGAGATTAATAAGATCATAGATGCTCTTGATAGTGCTTCTTTAGCAGATCTGGGGATTAAAGAGCCAAAGATTAATTCAAGTGAGTACGGAAAGTTAAAGCGTGTTTTAGACCTTAGTTTTAGGTATAAGACTGATTTAAATGCCATAGCAATGGATATAGGTGAGAAGCTTTCTTATTCAAATCAACTTTTGCATATAGGTGTTGATTATATCTACCAGAACTTAAGTGGTAAAAGATTTGAGAAAATAGCAGTTGAGGAATTTAATAAAAGAGCCTCTGGTAAGAAAGAAGAGGACGTAGCTAGAAGACCTAAAAAACCAGTTGCACAAAGGGCTCAAAAGAAAAAGACAGGTGGTTTTGCCAGGTTACTTTTCTTTTTTCTTTTAATTGGTGGTGGTTATTACGTTTATGACGCGATCTTTAATAATCATGCTACTCGCGTTAGTTCTTTAGTTAGAGAATATAGATCTGATAAAAAACTATCTGAAGTAGAGAGACCGGTTATAACTAAGACTTTAAAAATATCTGGCTCTCCATCGCTAGTAGGCTCGGTTTCTAAATGGCAAAGTAACTTTTTAGCTACTTATAAAGATCTGTCTGTTGAAACAAGTGTTATTGATAGTGGTTTAGCTATAGCAGAGCTTTTAGATGGCGATATTAATATTGCTGCAGCTTCAAGAATTCCTAATTTAGAAGAAAGAAGGAAATCACAAAAACTAGGAAGGTTACTTGCTGATCATAAAGTTGCCATGGATGCTGTTGCTGTCTTTGTTCACCCAAATAACCCTATTAATGAACTTTCTGTAGAAGATTTGAAAGAAATATTTACAGAGGGTGATAATGATTTTTGGAAAGATTTTGGCGGAGGTCTTAATTTAGTTAAAAAATACTCTCCATCACCGCAAAGTGGTACTTATGCTTTCTTTGGTGATAGAGTGATGTTTCATGAAGAGTATGATGATGATGTTATTAAAATGATTGACGCTAATCAAATAATAGATCAGGTTGCTAAGGATCCTAATGCTATTGGTTTTGCTAGTGTTAGTAACTCTATTGGTAAGAATGTAAAAATACTTGCTATAACAACATTTTTAAATGAAGATAGAGGGGTTTCTCCAGCAACTAAAGACGCTGATATTAATAGATCTGTAATTAAAAATGGCGAGTACCCACTTACTAGATATCTTTATCTGATTACTGCAGGTGAGCTTGATGATGCTTCAGCTAAGTTTATTGATTACTTTAGAAGCGCAGAGGGTCAAAGAGCTCTTGGTGATGTGGGTTTAGTTAGTATCTATTAATTTAACAGTAGCTAAAAGCATGGTCAATATAACTGCTTGAGAGCTGTGGACGACCAAGCTATGTAATTCTCTTATTAGTCTTTCAGAAATAGTGTTTTTTTATCTTTTTCTATTAAGTCGTATAGAAAATCCAAAGCTTCTTTAAGTGTGAGAGTATTGCCTTCTATGGCATTAGAGTTATCGTACCTCTTAAAGAAGTTACAACCCTTCTTTCCTAGCTTCCCTGAGCTCTTTTCTTGTTATGCCAGTTTGACTAAGATCTGGTGTGCCTTTTGCTCCCATTTTTATTAATCTAAGAATCAAGCCTCTAGGACCATAGGAATCTTCTATATTAAATTTACGAATGAGTTCAGGTCTAAAAAATCTGAATCTCCTCATGTTTGTTCTAAAATCACTAAGATCTAAGCCTTTTAATGAAAATTTCTTATCACTATTTATAACTTCCTTATAAACATCTTCTAAGTTTATCCCTAAGGAATCTAAATCAACACCTCGGCTTTTTAAGAACAATAGAACATGAAGATGTTCATTGTCTGCAGCAAATATAGCTGCAAGATTATCATCTGCAGAGAAATCAACACCCGGCTTGCCATCAAGAAACTCAAGAACATGAAGTTGCCCATAGAATGCAGTAAATATAGCTGTTTGATTATCACGTGCAGAAAAATCAACACCCGGCTTGCCATCAAGGAACTTAAGAACATTAAGATGTCCACTCGGAGCCGCCAATCTAATTGCTTCATTATCATTTGCAGCAGGGTCTGCACCAGCAGAAAAAGCAAGTTTTACTTCTTCAAGATTTCCTCTTTTTGAATGTTCTATAAGAGCATTATCCTTATCTTCCTGGCTCATATTAATATATGGATTCTCTAATTTTCTAGAAGTCTTATTAGTATTAGAATCATCAGGAGGATCACTAGGTGGTGGATTGGCAGATCCTGTTGCAGAATTGGGTATATGGTGATGCAGTTCTTTTTTATTTATCTCATTTGGTTCTTTGGAAGAATCTGAAAAATGCTTTATACCTCCACCTGAATTTGCTGCACTTATTGGTGGCGCGAATCTTTGTTCTATTTGGGCTTGGTATACCTCTAGACCCATGGTTTAAGTATATACTGATCTTAAAGGCTTTATCTATAGCTGAAAACCCTTATTTTAAAGATGATAGTCTCCTAATTAGCATGAATTTAGAGAATCTAATCTCCAAATTAAGGGTAAAATAGAGAATATGCATATAAACCGGGCTCTTAAAGTAGAGATAATCAGCAAGCTTAAAGATAGTAATAAAATAATCATCTTATATGGCCCCAGACAGATTGGTAAGACCACCCTGGCTAACAGGGTCATTGAGGATCTTGGTTTTAGAACCTTAAGCATTAATGCTGATGAGCTTAAATATAATGAGATTCTTTCCAGTCGCGATTTAACTAAGCTCAAATCTTTAGTAAGCGGTTATGAATTGCTTTTTATAGATGAGGCACAAAGAATAAAAGATATAGGCATTAACCTAAAAATCCTTAAGGATAATTTAGCTGATTTGAAAATTATAGTCACAGGTTCCTCAACTTTAGATTTAGCAAATGAACTAAAAGAACCTTTAACAGGAAGAACCTGGACCTATAATCTTTATCCAATATCTTTCCTTGAGTTGAAAGAGCATTTTAATGACTTTGAACTAAAAGAACAGCTAGAAGAGAAAATGATCTTCGGTCTTTACCCTGAGCTTTTTAGTATCGAAAACAGAGAAGAAAAAATTCAATATCTTGAAGAAATCAGCAGGTCTTATTTATATAAAGATGTCTTGGAGATTTCAAATATTAAGCATTCTTATAAGCTTAGAGATCTTCTTAAGTTGCTAGCTTTTCAGATAGGCTCAGAAGTCTCTCTCAATGAGCTTGGCAGACAATTAGATATGTCTAAAGAAACAGTAGCTAATTACATTAATCTTCTTGAGAAATCTTTTGTACTTTATAGATTGAGTGGTTTGAGCCGTAATCTTAGAAAAGAAGTCTCTAAAATGGATAAGATTTATTTTTATGATCTTGGTATAAGAAACATTCTTATAGATAATATGAAAGATCTTAAAGATAGAGATGATAAAGGAAAGCTTTTTGAGAATTTCTTAGTTATAGAACGTTTAAAACGAAATAAATACACAGCAAATTACTGTTCAGAGTATTTCTGGAGAATATATACTGGCGCTGAATTGGATTATGTAGAAGATAAAGATGGCAAATTTTCTGCTTATGAATTTAAGTTTGCTAAAGAAAAAGCTAAAGTACCACAATCATGGCAAGAGGCTTATTCGGGTTCTTTTGAGCTTATTAATAAGGATAACTTCTTAGAATTTATTCGCTAAGGTGTCCAGAAAGCTACAAAAGACTTTCTATAGCCCATTTAGCTGTTTCTCTTAAAACTTTGTCTTCGTGATTAATATACTTTTCTATAAGCGGCTTAGATTTTTCTGATCCTGAGTTAGCAGCAGTAATTATCGCGTTGCGTATCATACCCTTGCGCTTAGGTCTTGATAATGGTGTGCGGCAGAATTTTTTATGAAAAATATCATCAGCTTCTTTTTCACTCAGTTTTCCGTGAATATGATCCATTTCTAAAATTTCAGGTAGGTAAAGCCAGTGTCCTAATCCACTCTCAGGCTTAAATTCTTCCCATATATTACTCTCAGATTGTTTTTTATTATAGGGACAAATAGTCTGACATAAATCACAACCAAAGACCCACTCACCCATATTTGGCATAAGATCTTTATCTATTAAAGATTTAGTTTCGATGTTTAAATAACTAATACATTTAGTGGCATCTATCTGGTGATCACCTACAAGTGCGTTAGTCGGGCAAATATCTTGGCAGCGAATGCAAGCCCCGCAAGTACCGCTTGCAGAGTATGATTCGCTTTCATCTGTATCAAAATCTATATCGGTAACTATTTCAGCAATAAAATTAAAACTACCTGTTTCTCTTGATATTAAAAGAGTGTTTTTGCCTTTAAAACCAAGACCAGCTTTTTTAGCATAAGATTTTTCCATTAAAGGTACTGAGTCAGTGAATACACGCGAGTTTTGAAATATATTAAATATCTCGTCTGGTTTTTCTAGATTTAACTCTTCACATTTTTTACTTATAAAATCTATATCGTTTAGCTTTTTAATGAGCTCTTTAAGTTTCTTTTTAATGACTTTATGATAATCAAGGCCAACAGCATAATTAGCTACCTTCCCGTGATCATTAGAGGGTCTAGGAGGAGCTTCACTATAATAACTAACAGTAAAGATGATGATAGTTTTAGCGCCCTCAAAGAGCTCATTAGCTCTAGCATTTATAGGCTCATCTCTAAGCAGATAGCTCATCTCACCTGCATATCCCTTTTCTCTCCATTCTAGATATTTTTTTTCAGAATCAGGGAGTGGCTTAGCTCTAGTGATACGCACATCATTAAAACCCATATCAAGGGCAGCTTTTTTTAATAGAGATTTAGCTAGAGTTTTATTCAATCTAATCGAACATGCCAGAAACAGAACCATCAGAATAAATTCTGCGAATCGCTTCAGCCAGGAATGGTGCTACTGATACTTGTTTAATTTTTTTAGATTGAACCCACATAGGAGCTAGTGGAATAGAGTTGGTAACAATTAATTCCTTAATAGGAGAAGCTTCGATTCTATCGTAAGCAGGTCCAGAAAGTACTGGGTGAGTTGCAGCAGCAAAAACTTCTGTAGCCCCTTCTTTTATAAGGAGTTCAGCTCCTTTGCACATAGTTCCTGCTGTATCGATGATGTCATCGATAAGGATTGCTGTCTTACCTTCAATATCACCAATAACATTCATAACTTCTACAACATTTTGCTCACTGTGAACACGACGTTTATCTATGATTGCTATAGGTGCGTCTAATTTTTTAGCGTAAGCTCTAGCTCTAGCAACACCACCAACATCAGGCGATACTACTACTAAATTTTCCATATTAATAAATCTTTTTATATAGTCAATTAAAACTGGAGCAGCATAAAGGTGATCAACTAAAATATCAAAAAATCCAACGATCTGTGCCGCGTGAAGATCAAGACAAACCACACGATCAGCGCCGGCATTTTCTAGCATTTTAGCAACAAGTTTACTTGTAATAGGCTCTCTGCCTGCGGCTTTTCTGTCTTGCCTAGCGTAGCCATAATAAGGAATAACAACATTAATTGTTTTAGCTGATGCGCGTTTTAAAGCATCTATGATAATCATAGTTTCCATTAAATTTTCATTAACGGGCGCGTTAGTTGATTGCACTAAAAATATATCGTGTCCTCTAACACTCTCCTGGATTTGAACATAGAGTTCACCATCAGAAAAAGGTTTGATCTTAATTTTGCCAACTTCCATTCCTAAACAAGTAGCAATTTCATTTGTCAGCATAGGATTAGATCTGCCTGTAAAAATTTTGACTTTTTTTCCAGAGTCACATTCTATGGGTTTTATATTCTCAGGTAGTCCGAGGGTTTCCACTTTTAATGCTTCCAATACTTGCTTATCCATAATTAGTATTGCATTATATCATTTAAGAGCTTTAAATTTTTAAGTTTTTCTAAAAAGCCTGATATAGCTTTATTGTGGAGCTTATTTGGCTATTCATTGATGCTTAATCATTCGGTAAATTCCGAAATTTTGCTGGGCAGTCTTTTCTAAATTTTCCATTTAATGAAAGGTTTAAGAATAGTAGATCTCTATTAGTTTCATCTGCTTGCTTGCAGAGTTTTTTTCTTTTCTTTCCTTTTCTAAACTTCTTTTTATACTCAGCTTGAAAGACAGCCTTATTTTGCACAATAAAAGGATCTAGCAAATCACATTCATTAAATTGCTCGCATTGCTCGTTAACGGCAAAATTAAAATCATCTACTAAATCAGGGATAAGCTCCAGAGCGTTTTTAAGCGCCACACTTAAACCCCTGTTATGTGCTTCATTAGCAATCATTTTATTAAAGACTATTTGATCATCAGCCGTTAGAGGAAAACCTGAATTGTTTTGGTAAGCATCCACATTATCAGGCTCAACAGCATTACAACCTTTGCTAACAGCAAGATCTAGTCTAGATTTGACATGATCTAGTGTACGGACATCTCTGATGTCTAACCAAAACTCATCTTTAAAACCAATTAAAGGGTTGCCTTGAATATCTTTAGGTATTTGATCAAAGTCTGCTCTAAAACTTTCAGCAGTCCCAGCACTAAAATAACAAAGGATAATTTTATCTTCGCTTTGCAAAGATTGAAAAGTTTCAACATTATTATCTATAAGATCTATATCATAGACTTTTACGTTTTTATTTTTAAGCTTTCCTTTTAATTGCCAGAGCCACGAAGTTCCAGGCACTATATTTAATTCTTTGCCTGGCTCAGTATCAAAGCCCCCGATCTTTTCTAGTTTGATTTTTGCCGAGCTTGGTGTGATTAATCCAGCAATTAAAACAGCTAGAAAAAGATTTTTAAACTCTACTAAGTTTAAGTTCATCACCATTATTATATTCCTTAAAAGTTAAGTCTTGATAAAAGCCTTTATGGATAAGCTTTTTGAGGTTAGAATAATAGGCATGTGCCCTAATTGTATTAGCCAAGGTACCTGGATCTGGATCGGACCAATTTTAATTTGTGTTGCCTTTGCTGCCTACGCTGGCTATTTCTTTTTTAAAGGAAAACAATCTGGCGAGTTCTCTGGTGATGAAGAAGAAGCGAAGTTTAGCGTTTTTGATGATTAACTAGAACTTCTTAAAACAACTATCCCGCTAGCATTTTTGCTTAGACTTAAAAGCTCTTCATCAATTACTTTCATATAGTTTTCTTTGGAAGAAGCGTTTCTTATGTAAGTTTTGCCATGTTTTTTAATAGCAATGCCCACATGAGAAACATCAAGCCCTGGCTTGCTTGTAAATAAGCCTATAAAATCTCCGCTTTGGATTCTAGAGAGAAGTTCTTTATTAATATCTTTACTTGGAATAAACCAGATCTTTCTTTTTTTGGCTTTTAAGCCTTTTATTAGACTTTGGTTTTTATTAAGCTCCTTAGTCCAGTACCTGCTTTTAGAGCCTCCAACTTCAATGCTGACATCTTTTATATAGCTTGTATTATTCTCTATCCAGTCAGTGAAAAAATGATTTCTGCTTTTAAACTTTACTTTGCCATCTTTATATCTTATGTTTTTAAGTGCATCTTTAAAGCCTTGGCTTTTACTAAGCTCTTCTTTCTCTAGATTTAAGCCAGCAATTTTTTCTGCTAGAACATAGTCTATAAAGGTATAACAATCCATTTCGTTTAGATTAATAAGCAGCTTCTCTTTTTTATCTCTAGAGCCAATTAAAGTATGAGCGTTATAAGGGCTGCCGATATATTTTTTAGAAAGCTCAGCTATTGAGTTTGCCTCAACTTCAAGGGTGCTTAAACTGAAAATGAAAGCTAAAAGAAGTGCTACTAAAAACCTTTTAGTTTTGAACTTTAAAGAGTTTCGCTGATGGCTTAAAATCATTACTTTAAAGATAACAACTATTTAATTAATCGCAAGTATCTAAGAAAGATCAAGCAACATTGAAAGGTCTATATTGCTTGGCTTATTAGTTAAAGAGCCCACGGAAATTAAATCCACGCCAGCTTTAGCATAAGACTCGATACTATCAAGCGTGATGCCACCACTCGCCTCTATCTTTATATTTTTATTAATGCCGTACTTTTCTATTAGAATTTTAACTTCGCTAATCGCCTTTTTGCAATCTTCAGGAGAGAAGTTATCAAGCATGATTACATCGACAGCTGCTTTAACAACAGGTTCTAGTTGCTCAAATTTTTCTACTTCACACTCTATCTTTGTATCTTTAGAAATTTCAGAAGAGAGAAGCTTCTCTCTAGTTTTGTTTATAAATGTTTCTAGGCAGAGCTTGTCGTCTTTCAGATTTTCTTTAGCTGCAAAAATAAGATGATTTTCTTTTATTAAAACCATATCGCTAAGGTTATAACGGTGATTAGAACCTCCCCCCTGAATCACTGCCTGTTTACCAAGCTCTCGCATGCCTGGCATAGTCTTTCTAGTATCTAGTAGTTTGACGGGGTAATCTTTTATTTTTTCTATAAATTTGCTTGTGTAAGTAGCTACTCCAGAAAGTCTTTGGAGAAAATTTAAAACAGTACGCTCAGCGCTTAGAAGAACATGAGCTGCGCCTTCAAGCTCAGCAATTGTATCTCCAGCTTTAAAAGCTTCACCATCTTTATATAAAAACTGAATGCTCGATTTTTTAAAATTGAAGCGAGGTTCAATCTCTCTAGATAGAATCTCAGTGCATTCATCAAGGATTTCTTGAGCTAGCTTCGAGCAAGCCAATATCCCATCTTCTTTAGCGATGATCTTGCCTTTAGCCATAGTTTCAGGGTCTATTGAGAATCTGCAGGTGATATCACCATTTGGTTCAAGGTCATTAAGAAGAGAGATCCTTATTAGCTCTTTGTTGCGGCTTATTGTTTTTGTGGGGTTTTTTAGCATCAGAGTTAAGTAACACAGATTATAGCTTATACTGATTAGTTTTTGCCTGCGCTTGCTAGTTCAAATCAAAGATTTTCAGGATATCCTTAAATAACTATTATGAACCTGTATTGCGAATATATATTTCAGTTTCGCCCTTGCTATAATACCTATTCGTCTCCACAAGGGGCAGGTAATAAAAATGGCAGCAAACGGAAAAAAAATATCAGGGTTCATTAATCTTCAGCTAGAAGCAGGAAAGGCCTCACCAGCGCCCCCAGTAGGCCCGGCACTTGGTCAACATGGTGTTAACATCATGGATTTTTGTAAAGCATACAATGATGCGACAAAAGATAAAGCCGGATATATTATTCCAGTTGTAATCACCGTATATGAAGATCGTTCATTTACTTTTATTACAAAAGAGCCGCCAGCAGCTATTCTTATCAAAAAGAAAATCAAATTGGCTAAAGGTTCAGCAGTTCCTCATAAAGATAAAGTTGGAAACATTACTGACAAACAACTTGCTGAAGTTGCTGAAGCAAAAATGCCTGACTTAAATGCTAATGATATTGATGCAGCGAAAAAAATTATTGCTGGATCAGCGCGTAGCATGGGAGTTACAACTGTAGGCTAGTGCCAAGAGCACTTTTTATAATGGTTTGAAAATCAGATAAAGCACAAAATTATTTAACTAGGAAAAAAACAATGGCGAAAGAAACTAAAAGACAAAAAGCAATTAAAGAACTAGCAACAGCTAATCAGGGCTCAAGTCCTGCTGAAGCAATTAAGACGCTAAAAGAATTTTGCAAAGGTCAAAAATTTGACCACACAATTGAGCTAGCTGTTCAACTTGGTATCGATACTAAAATGAGTGACCAGCAAGTTCGTTCATCTATTCCACTTCCGGCTGGAACTGGTAAAAAAGTTAGTATCGCTGTTATCGCTAAAGGTGAGAAAGTTGCTGAAGCGAAAGAAGCTGGCGCTGAGTTTGTTGGTTTCGAAGATCTTATTAAGAAAATTGAAGGCGGATGGATGGACTTTGATGTTCTAGTTGTAACTCCTGATGCTATGGCTCAGGTTGGTAAACTTGGTAGAACTCTTGGACCTCGTGGTCTTATGCCTAACCCTAAAGATGGCACAGTTACTATGGATATTAAAAAAGCTGTAACTGAGCTTCAAGCAGGTAAAGCGCAGGTTCGTGCTGAGAAAACAGGCTCTGTAGTTCATGTTCCTATCGGTAAAGCAAGCTTCTCTGAAGAAGACCTAGCTAAGAATTACTCTGCCGTTATGTCTGAAATCCAGAAGAATAAGCCAGCTTCAGCTAAAGGCACTTACCTGAAATCAGTAGCTCTTAGCAGCACTCATGGACCTGGGATTTCAATAGCTTCTGATAAAGCACTAGTTACCGCTTAATTCCCGTCATTGCGAGCCCGAAGGGTGAAGCAATCCATAGATCACCACGCTTCGCTCGTGATGACAATTATTTAATCCTTCTTATCTTGACTAAAATACCAAGTGTATTGCTATAATTCTTCGTGAAAGGCTGATTTAGCTCTTGAAAAAGCAAGTCAATACAATCTTGTCCTTCAAAAATAATGGCAATTGGTGTAGCAAGTCAAATAAAACCCACGCCTCAAGTAATGGGGATGCAAGAGCTTCTTGCAAATCCTAACTTTGATTTTTCAAAAATTGATCCTGAGATTTTAAAATCTCTGCCTCCTTTAGATCCTGCGCAGCTTCATCAGTTTTCAAATTTAGATTTATCAGAAGCCTCATCATCAATTTCAAACACGGACTTAACAGGGAGGACAAAGTCTGAAGCTCTTAAAGATATAAATATTGCACCTAAATCTCAGATACCGAAAGGGTCTGAGATTATTACTTTTGATTTAGATGAAACTCTTATCTCATGTAACAAACTTACTAACGCTATGAAGAAAGCCGGTCAGAAGCTCGGCTATAAACTTTATAAATCTAAAGAAGGTAGTGAGTTTTTTGTAAGACCTGGTGCTGAAGAGCTTCTTAAATGGATTAAAGATCAAGGTTTTAAGATAGTAGTTTCAAGTCGTAATTTTGAAAAGTATGAAGATGATATTTTAGCAAGTTGTGGTTTGGGTCAGTATGTGGACTACACTACTGGACATATGGATTTAGTTGAGTCAGCTAAAGCTGCTGACAAAAAGAAATTTCCTAATCATCCTAATAATAAATTAGGAATACTTACTTGGTCAGGAAGAGTTACCCACTCTGTCTTTAAAGGAATTTTTAAAGATACTTTGTGGCGTGGTTTTAAGCACTATGTTTTAAGAGACCAAAATATCAAACCATATTTCCCTGTTGCAGCTTGGCGTAATAATAAATATCCACCGTATCTAAGCGGGTCTAGAGTTTTGATAGATAATCTTTATGAAGAAACTCTTATTAACAGTAAAGCTTCAGAAGATTGGGTTGCACTTAACCCTGGTGAATTCTATGGTGATAAAGAAGAGCCTAAGAATAAAGATGGCGAATATACTTGGGTGGCTAATATTAAAAAAGGTCTGAATATTCAGAAGAACCAAGGCTGGAAAGCCCTGTATGAACGTGAGTATCATAAAAAACCAATAGATGATAAGGTTCCACTTGCTGAGCAAGCTAAAGCCGAGCCTAAGATTAAAGTTTAAAGCCATCACGAGTGAAGCGTGGTGATCTATGGATTGCTTCACCCTTCGGGCTCGCAATGACAACCCGTCATCACGAGCGAAGCGTGGTGATCCATGGATTGCTTCACCCTTCGGGCTCGCAATGACAACCCGTCATCACGAGTGAAGCGTGGTGATCTATGGATTGCTTCACCCTTCGGGCTTGCAATGACGGGGCTATGCTCGCAATGACACTTAAAAAACTTCTAAAATAATCTGACTATCTATAAAACCACTATCAGTGTCTGTTGCAGTCACAGTGATTTGAGCTCCTTCAGTTAAAAAGTCAGGAAATTCATCAAGGAAATCACTAAGAGGCGCAAATGTGGCAGTAATTTTTTTATATAATTTACGTTTGCCTATTTTAAAACTCTCTTTATTAAAGCTAATTAAATCCGGAGAGCTTGAGCTAAGACTTAGTCTCACTGTTTTCTTTTTAAATGGTTTAATTTTAGTAAATTTAATTTTAGAAGTCACTTCATCAAAATCACCAACTAGAGTTGAGTTATTTACTGCTTTGCCGCTAGCTTTAAAACTTCTTTTAATTGCATCAGGGTCAGTACCTGGCATCCCACCATTAGTAGCACCACCCAAGTTAATAGTTGTTAGTTGTCCAGCATTAATAGTTATTTGCTGAGCGTTATTAAGAGCGTCTTCTAAGCTGACATCTAAAAGAGCCTCACCTGTTCCATTAAAAAATCCAGTAGTAAAAGAACTAGGATTTTTAGGTGGAGCTACAGGACCTACTGAAGATGCACCTGTAAATTCGCTAAAGATTGGCTCAACTTTTAAAATATAGTTGCCAGGAGGCAAGCCTGGGATTATAAATTCAGCGTTTCCAGTTGTAAAGAGATCTACAACGCTAGAAACAGCCAGAGCAGTGTTATCTACATTAAAAGCAATTACATTACCGCCAGTTAAAGCATTACTGTTAGAATCTCTAGCTTCGCCTCTAAGTGTTCCAAACTCTGTCATAAAATCAGTTTCGGCGTAAGCAGCTGGGGAAGAAACAGAAACAACATCATCTAGAAGTAGAGTGAAACCTGGATTTGCAAGAATGGGAAACATGATTGGTATGTTTGATAAGTTCGAGGGTTGACCATTACGTCTTTTTAAAAACTCCTCTAAGAAAACTTGAGTGTGGTCTAAGCCAATTGCATGTCCAAATTCGTGAAGAACAGTTGATTTAAAATTATTTGTATTTGTAACAGAAGTCTCACCAAAAAGATTAGATAAGGTAAAAAGAAAACCATTAAAAGCTGCTTGTGACTCGACTATTATTTCTGAACTTGGTGATATGAAAGTCGGTCCAGCAAAGCCAAGCACACTTGCCTTAGACCCTTGACCAAAGAAGCTTTCGAAGATCTCCCCATCATCATCAAAAACTATAGGTGTAAAACCTAAAGTACCATTAGGTGAAAGAATGGACTGGAAATTAGTTTCATTAATATCAGAGCTCAAAGTACCTTGATTTAGAAAATTGATTTTAGAAGTTTCCACATTATTCCAAGTAGCTAGAATATCGTTTGTAAGCATTTGCGGGTTGACAAGGTCGCCTAAAGGACCTTGATCGTTTCTATAAAGTACATTAACAACTGTGCCGCTGCTTGGGAAAGTGGGATAGAACTTTTGAGAGTCTGAACAATTTGAACCTCCATTTGGGCAGGCTGCTAAAAGTCCAGCAGCTTTTGCTTCGCTCACAAAATTAGCAAAGGACAAAACAAATATAAGGAAAGCTAAAAATCTTAGCGATAAGGGCTTGAGGAGCATAGTTATATTTTAGTTTAATGAGGAGAGGTCTAGGGTCCCAACTTTGGTTTTTTTACCAGCCGTTACTGTTATTAATCCACTTTCGCTGATCTGATTAACAGCGCTGGTAACTAGAGTGCTAGCTGCTAGGAAAGGACTCCCTGAACCAGCAAAATAACCACCTTGAAGACTAGTATTTGGTGAGTAAATCCCAACAGAAGAAGCTCCAGTGAAAGTTGAACCAATTGGTTGAAATCTTAATATAACTTGAGTTGATCCATTAACAGGGAAAGGTATGCTAAATGATCCAGTGCCTTTACCTTTAGTGTCAGATGGTACAGAGACGGTTTTGTTTGTTGGATCGTTAATATCATACGCAGTAACTACAAAGCCAGTAACTGCTTTGCCTGCATTTTGAATCTTTCCAACAATTTTTCCGTAGCCAGCTTTAAAAGCGGTTTTATTTTTATAGGCATCAGAAACAGCAGCTTTGTCATCTTCTTTAAGGCTAGGGCTTTGATTTAGAAAGCTAAATAGCGTAGGGAACATTACAGAGACATTTCCAGGGTTACTGCCTTCCTCACCAGTTTTAAAGTTTCCATCAAAGTTCTGGGTATGATCTATACCAAAAGAATGACCAACTTCATGAGTAATAGTTAGATCTGCTCCATTTTTGATAGTCTGCAGGCTAGAACCTGGGTTATTAGCTGTTGTAAAGAAATTACCATTAACAATTAATCTAGAGTTATTAATTTTTTTAGAGCTAGGTATAACAAAAAGAGGACCACCAAGACCAAGTACAGTATTTTCACCACCTTGACCAAAAATTGAGTTTATCGCGTCACCCGAATTATCTATGATTGCAACACTGCCACTTTTAGTTTTATTAAAAGTATTAAGAACATCATTTAAATTATCAAACTGAAGTGCTGAGCTTGAGAGCGTTAATTTAAATTTTGATCCAGGCACATTTGCCCACCTGCTAAATGCGTTTTGTACTAACTGTCTTGCACCAGCAATATCACCAATGCTATCAGCTCCACCTTGAAATATACCAAGCTTGTATGTGGTCTTAGGTTTTTTGCCTTTGTATTTAAAGAATAGGTTTTTTTTAGGTACGCAATTAGATGAACCATCTTTGCATCTGCCTATTAAACTTGCGCTATAAGCTGCATTATCGAGAAGCAGTGCAAAAATAACTGCTAATGAAAGTGTTAGTAAAGCTGATTTTCTAAGTTTCATTATTTGTTTCTTGAATTTTTTTTGGAATTAATCTGGATTTGGCATTGCCATAGCTCATCCTTAATATATATTCCCTTCCTGTAATAGAGTCTTGGATTTCTATATGCCTTCCAAAGCCTAGCTTAATGTCTTTGATGATAAGCCTTTCAGTGAGTTTGTCGCCTTTGTTATAGGCTACAGGGATGATAAACATATCGCCAGCTCTTAGGCTGTTTGATCTAGCTATAGCTGCTTTAACTGTGCCTTGTGATCTGAAAATAGATTTTACGTAAAATTCTGTTTCTTCGGGCATTATGCTCTTATCTACTAAAGTGTAATAAACAGGTTTTGTATTTGTAGTTTCTTCTTCGATTTTTTCTTCACTAGCTTTTTTCTCTTCAACTTGTTTTTCTTCAAGTTTTTGAGCAGCTTCTTCTTTTATTTCTTCTGCAAAAGCAAAAGTGCTCGCATTAAATACGATTAAAAAACTTATTAAAAGAAGTGCTGATTTCTTCATCACCAGATTCAGTATAGCAAGCTCTCACTTTTGCCTAACAAAGCCAAATTTGAGCGCTATTTTCTAAATCTCTATCTCCTTGGTTTAAAGGTAGTGTAAAGAAGAATTTACTACCTTTTCCTTCTTCGCTTTCACACCAAATTTGACCGCCATGAGCATTAAGGATCTCTTTGCAGATAGAAAGCCCTAAACCTGTGCCGCCTATACTTCTGGTGTCACTATTATCTATTCTGAAGAATCTATCAAAAATAGAATTTTGCATATTTTCTGGAATACCAATACCTTCATCAGCAACACAAATAAAGATGTCATTGCGATTTGCTTCAATGGAGCAACGTATCGTAGTACCCTCTTCTGAATACTTAATAGCGTTACTAAATAAATTGCTGAATACTCTATTTAAAGCTTCAGGATCAGCGAAGCTTGGAGGAAGTTCTTTAGATTTAATCCATTTAATTTCATGCTTTTGTTTTTGGCTACCTAGCTGCGCCCAAGCATTTTCAGCAATCCAATCAATTTCAATTTCTTCAAACTGTCCAAGAGGAATTTTACCTGTAGCCTCAATTCTAGATAAGTCTAAGAAATCTTGGATAAGGTTGGACAGTCTATGAGAGGCTGTGTGGATTTCTTGAATATAAGTTTGGCTTGTTTCTTTAGCGTAATCTCTATGTAAAAGTAATTCACTAAAACCAAGAATATTTGCCATTGGTGTTCTTAGCTCATGAGAAACTGTGCTCATTAACTGAGACTTCAGTCTATCTAGTTCTAAAAGTTTTTCATTACTTTGCTTAAGATCGTTTATTAATTGTGCTTGGCTTATGCAAATAGAAACCTGGTCTCTAATTATTTCTAGAAGCTTGATATCGTCTTTGCTCCAAATACGGTGATAGTCTTTCTGGCTAAGACCAAGCATCCCACAGACTTTGCCCTTCATTTTAATAGGTAGGTAGATAAAGCTTTTTACATCTAGTTTTTTGTAGACTTGGTAAAGCTCTTCAGATTTAGGTTTGAGCTCTTTTTCAATATCATTAATAATGATGTAACCTTCACTTAATGATCTCTCAATTACATCAAGACCAAGATCTAGTGGTCCTGTTAGCCCTAAAACCTTTTTTAAGCCAGGGGCTGTATACTCGGCTTGAATGATCCAGCTCTCTCTAGCGATACCAGCAAAGAAAGACCTGCTGCAGTTCATGATCTTCCCAAGCTTTTTAACAACAGTAGTAATGATAGTGTCTATGTCTTGAGTTTTATTTATCTCATAGAAAAGTTTGTTTACTTGCAGGCTTTTTTCTGCGTTAGATTTAACTTGGTAAAATCTTTCTGAGTTTTCAATAGCGTTAGCTAGTTGTTTGGTGATTTCTTCGATTGCTGTTTTAGCAGCATCTACACCATCAAGACTTTTAACCCCAATGTTTAAAGTGCCTAAAGTATTTTTAGTATTTGTGCTAATAATTGGAAAGATTACTCGATGGCCAATTCCTTGCTCTAATAAAAGTGCTGATTCCTTGTAATCCATTTGAGAAAGATCATCTGTGATTATTGCTTTGTTTTTGATACATTTGCTATAAGCAGTATTTTCATAAGAAGAATTTACAAATTCTTGGTAGTGAGATTTAAATTCCTCTAATTTTTTATCTTTAGTTTTATCGTTATTTGTTGAGTGGCTTGAAAAAGCTTTTAGGTTTATTGTTTTTCTTTTTTCTTGGTCAGAAAGAACTATGCTAACGATTATGACGTCTTCGTCGAAGAAATCTATTATCGTGTCACAAGCAATCTGAAGGATCTCGTCTATATTGAGAGTCGCTGAGATAGGTTGTAATAACCCATTTACTTTTTGTTTTTCGGGAGCAGTCACCATTTATTTTATTCCACTTTTATTTTGGCGTCTTTACGCATTTGCGCTTGCCGTGGACCTTCCTATATCTTACAATTACTAAAGTTATGGGTATACCTGATATTTCAATTATTTCGCAAGTTTTATTGCCTGAGTTTTTTATAGTGCTCGGAATTTTGTTGGCTCTTCTTTTTAGTGCTATTGGCAAACACAAATATGTTTGGCTAAGTTCAATGCTGGCATTAGCATTTGCGCTCTTGCAACTCGTAACAGTTCAACTGCCAGCTACTTTTAGTCATGCTCAAGAAGCAACAGGCCCTATAAACATTATTTTTGATAGTTTTGTTTTTGATACGCTATCAGTTTTCTTTAGAATACTTATTTATGCTGTTACTTTGCTAATTTGCTTAGCTTCATCTAAATACATGTCAACAGTAGAAAGCCCGGGTGAGTACTATAGTATTCTTCTAACAGCAGCGCTTGGCGGTTCTTTTTTAACTGGTGCTAATGATTTTCTAGTATTGTTTGTTGCAATTGAAACTCTTGGTTTAAGTTCTATTCTTTTAGCTTCTTACGCTAGAAAGAGTAATAATTCTAATGAAGCAGGTATTAAATATCTCTTTACTTCAGCTGTGGCAACTTCGATGCTTTTGCTAGCAATCTCATTTGTATATGGCTTAACTGGTGCAACAAACTTTGTTGAAGCAAATAGTACTTTATCTAGTTTAAGTTCAGCAGGTTTTATTTCTAATCCTTTGATTGCTTTAATTTCTGTTTTATTTATTGGTGCTGTGGGTTTCAAGCTTTCAGCAGCTCCTTTTCACAACTGGGCTCCAGATGTTTATAGCGGAGCGCCAACTACAACCACACTATTCTTATCTGTTGTTTCTAAGGTAGCGGCTTTTGGTTTAGCTATTAGATTATTTACTTCAGTATTCCAATCTGACATCTTCTCAGCTTTAATAGCAGCAGCGGCAGTGATTTCTATTGTTGTTGGAAATTATATCGGTGTGGTGCAGATTTTAAATAGAGCATCAGTGAAAAGACTTTTAGCTTATTCTTCTATTGCGCAAGCTGGTTATCTAATGATTGGCTTAGCTGTTGCTAGTGAGCAGAGTCTTAGTGCTCTAGTCTTTTATCTAACTGTTTATGCTGTAATGAATACAGGCGCTTTTCTTGCGATGATTTATTTTGAGCAAGAAGCTCAAACAGATGAGATTTATGAGCTTTCTGGTCTTGTTCAGAAAAAACCATTAACAACAGCAGTCTTCTCTCTATGCTTGATTAATCTAGCTGGCTTACCTTTTATACCAGCTGGTTTTATAGGTAAGTTTTTCTTATTCTCCTCAGCTTACAGTTCAAGCCTTTGGTTTGGTAAATGGATCGCCGTTATAGGTTTGCTTGGTTCAGTGGTTGCTCTTTTCTTCTACTTATATCTAGTAAAAATTATGATTGTAGATTCTCCTTCAACATCAGTTAGAGCTTTAACTTCAACTACTGCTGATAACCGTAGTTTTGTTGCGGTTCTAGAAGACAATGCGATTCAAACAGCTATTATTCTTAGCTTTGCTGCTTTGATTTATATTGGCGTTTTTAACACTGACTTTTTTACAAGAATGGCAGCGTCTGTAGTTAGTGGAATCGGCGTTTAATTCTTAAAGGACAAGTAAATTATTTATGCACTTAGAATTACCAAAAGAAAAAGTATCTTCTAAGGTGCAGACTATTATTAAAGTGATTCTAGGATTTAATATCCTGGTTTTTCTAATGAAACTTTATATTGGAATAACAGCCCAATCACTTAGTATTCTTGGTGATGCTGCTCATTCCGGTGTTGATAGTTTAAATAATGTTTTGGGTTTAGCTATGGTCTATATAGCATCGCAGCCTCCTGATAGAGAACATCCTTATGGTCATGAGAAATTTGAGACACTGGGTGCTATAGCAATTGTTGCTTTTTTAGGTGTTGCATCTTTTGAGTTGATTGAAAAATCAATTATGAGATTTTTGCATCCAGCGGAGCTTCCTATTATTGATAAAACGACTATCATCTTTTTATTAATTACTTTAGTTATTAATATCTTTGTTTGGCTTTATGAGAAAAATGCTGGGCATAAATATAACTCAGAGTTTTTAAAGGCAGATGCTGAGCATACTTTTTCTGATATTTTAATTACACTTTCTATTCTTGCAAGTACTTACTTTATTCTTAAAGGCTATTATTTTTTAGATCCTCTTCTTGGGATATTAATTGCATTTATCATTTTAAGAAGCGCTTTTGAGATTGCTCAAAGAACAGTGCCAATTTTAGTGGATGAGTTTTGGATTGATCCTGAAGAGCTTGAAAAGATAGCGATGTCCGTTAACAAGGTGGCTGAATGTGAGGATATTAAATCTAGAAAAAGTCATTTAGATGGTTTTATAGAAATGACAGTGAAGTTCAGGACTGATTCTTTGGTTGAAGCTCATAAGCTTAGTCATGAAATAGAACATAAAATCCATGAGAAACACGGTGATTGTCTGGTTACTATTCATATAGAGCCTGTTTAGTTGTCATTGCGAGCACGGAATTGTCATTGCGAGCAGAGCGAAGCAATCCATGGATCACCACGTCGCCTTTGGCTTCTCGTGATGACAATGCGTCATTGCGAGCAGAGCGAAGCAATCCAGCGAGGGTATTTACCCATTTGTTAAGGAGAATGTTCAAAATTCTTTTATAATTGGTAATACGGGTATTGCTAAAATTTTATATGAAAGCTTAGTCTAGAAAAGCCTTTTAGCTAAGCGGGGAAAGAAAATTGATAATAAGAAATAACAGATTAGCACCATTTTTACTAGCGCCAGTTTTAGCAGCGGGCTGCGTCTCGCCAGCTGAAAGAATAAAAGAGCGTGACAAAATAGCGGCTGTTGAAGGTCACAGTGCTTTAGATAAATTTAGAGACTCTTATTATAAAGCAGCTGATGAATTCTATGACGAAGTTGTAAAAACTTACGTGCTTCTTTTGCAAGACAATACAGAGAAAGCAGAAAAATTTAGAGAAATTTATCGATTAGATGATTTAAATAAATTAGATATTCCTGAGACTAAAAAGATAAGAGAGTACTTTCAAAAGAAAGGAGATACAACTTTCATCACTAAGTTGATTCTTTCAGCAAGAGCAACAGTGCCTCTAATAGATGCTGAATATAATGTTGCGATTAATAGTGATTCAAGTACTAGTAGACTAAGAGAACTTAAAAGAGACTGGTACGATGCTTCAGCTAATTTTCTTCTTCTCTTGCAGAGCAAGTTTAAGCGTATAGCTTTTGATAATAAGGAAGTAGATGAAGCTGGGAGATTTGGTGGATATACTGCTAAAAAGAAAATTGATATTGGTGTTTTTGGTGATGTGATTGGCACTAAAGGTTACGCAAGAAATGAAATGCAAAAAGCCATAAAGACTTTGGAAGATAATGGTTTTCCTAGAAATGAGAATAGAGCTTTAAAATCTATAGTGCATAGTCTTCAAGGTTTAACAGCAAGTAGTTATTTAAGTGAAAAAGGATTATTAAATGTCATTCAAGGACTTAAACAAGCTTTTCCTAATGTGTTTCTAAGTGCGGCTAAATTATTTGCGACTGGTCCTTCAAAAGCGAAAGTTAAAGGTCCTAGTCTTGCAGACTTGAAAAGAAAGTCAGGTGAAGAGGCAGCGAAAAGAGCTGAGGCAGCAGATGCAGCGAAAAGTGCAGAGCCAAAGAAGGGTGCTGCTAAGGCAAAGAAAGCTACAAGAGCAGAAGGCTTGCCAGTAGCGAGAGTTTCTAGTGGTAAAAAAGTTAATGAAGCTAATAGTGAGCCGAAGCCAGTGATTAAAAAAGAACCTGTGCCTCTAAAACCAGAACTTGTAGCAAAACCGAAGTCCGAAGCTAAAGAAGCAGTTGCAGTAATCAAAGCAGAAAAGCCAAAACCTTACTTGAGAGAAATAAAAGGCGTGAAGGAGTTTACTGCTGAGCAGATTGCTGGCTATAGGGAAACTAAACCAGGAGCTTATAACTACTACACTAAGCTTGCTGAGAGGATTAACGAAGAAGCTACTCCTCTAAAAATAATATTTAAAGATAGCAAGCATGAGCATGATGTCATAATCTCAGAAACTGACCTTAAAGCGCTTAAGCAAAAAGCAGATGGCTTTTATAATGGCCCTAAAAAACTTATGAATCTTCGTGTGTTAGTGGGCAATGACGGAAGTGTTTATTCAATTCCCACAGCTCAAATTCAGAAATTAATCTCAGGGGGAGAAAATAATGACAGTAACTAATAATAGTGGACTTAATCTAGGCGTAGGTTTGAGCGGGCAAGCTGGTGGAAATCAGCATAGCCCTAAGGATAAATTATTAGCTTTTATTGATAGTAATCTTCCTGGTGGTGAGCTTGCTAAGGCAAGAACAGAGAAACTTATAGAAGCTATTCAAGCTAGAGACCCAGATGTAAAAATTCCTATTGCTAAAAAACATATAGAAGCCTTTCTTAATAGCAATATTAAGACTTTATACCTTGATGGAATAAAGGGGCAGGTTGCTGGCGCAGATGCATCTGCAATAAAAGAAGAAAATATGGAGCAAGTTGAAGCTGGCGTGAATAAAATCTGGGAGAATTTTATAAGCACTAATTTTCCTTTTGTAAATGAGCCTGCTTCAGCTGTGGTTGAACCAGTAGAGCAAACTGCAGTTAAGCCAGAGCCTCTAGCTCCAGCTCAAGAAGCTGCAACTCAAAGAGAAGCTAGTGAGCCTGCTAGGCAAGTAGCTGAGACTTTTAATATGGCTTTAGCAACTGACGAAGAAAAGATTAATCATTTTGCAAAGAAAATTCAAATATTTTTGATTAAAAAGCACTTTACTTTTATCCAAAAGGAAAGCACAAGTGATGAAGATTTTACAAATAACTTGCCTGAAATGGTTGCAGAAGCTGTAAAAGCTAATATGGGTAGAATTGTCCCTGTCATGAAAGCTCTAAAGATTCCGGAAGAAGATATTGCAGCACTTGAGGTTAGGTTAGAGCATTATTTTACAACTGCTTATACTGCACTTGCAAAGACTGATCCTGAAGCTAGAAGGCTATTACTAGAAAATAAGAATTTTATCTATGAAGTCTTAGGTACTTTAGAGTTATTAGAAAGTTTCGAGACGAAGCTTCCTGAAATTCTTGCTTATGATCCTGCAAGTATTGAAGAAGTTTTAGCTGAAGCTGAAGTTTCTAATCCTTCGTTTGGCACATATGAGCCTTTAGTTTTAATGGATGACACTAGCGTATTAAATGAGCCAGAAGATAGCGATCTTCAAGCTCAAGCAGATGCAACAGCAGCAGTTGCTGAATTAGTTTCGCTTGAAGAAAGTCCTGTTGCTGAGCCAGAGTTTCCAGCAGCGCCTGTTGCACCTGCCCAAAGTACTCATTCTTGGCTTGATAATATAACCTCTACAGCTGTATCTAGAAACTCTAGAAGTAATCCAGCTACTGATCTTGAAGAACCTCAAAGTTTACCTTTCCCTTTAGCTAGAAATCCTGAGTTTGATCCTGAGCCGTCACAAGTAGCTCCACGTATAAGTGTAGACACCTTTTATGAACCTGTTCCTAATAATATTCATGAAGCTGCTCCAGGAAGTGGAAGGCATCGTATTCCAGTTCTAGATGTTTCTGTTGAAGACGAAAAGACCCCTAAATCTCCTAGTGACACTGATCTAGCTATTAAAGTTCCAAGTGATGATGAAATTGCTGCTGTTGCTACTGAAGAAGAGATTCCTCTTGAAGATTATGAAGCAGGTTTTGATGATCCAGAAGATGGATCAGAATTGAATATTTTCAATGCAGAAGGCAACCCTTCAGAAAGTATAACTAGATCTTCTATAAAAATAGAAAATCCTCATGCAATTCCATTAGCACCACTTCCTAGCCCTCAAGCACTACCACCACTGCCGCCAATGCCTAGTTTTGCAGTTCCAAGTGTTGTTGAAGAACCTACATCACCACCATTAGCTAGCCCTGCGGCAATTCCAGTGGCACCTACTGCTCAAAGTCCTCTTATTGAAGAGCCGTCTCAGCCAGTTAATCCAATTGCTGCTATCCATGCGGCTAGACCTTCACTAGCTATTGATTTTGATGATCCAGTTGAAGCTAATACCACTCCTGTTTTTAATGATGATGATGCGCCTATTAAGCCACTTAAAAAAAGACGAGCTGGTCTTTGGTTAACAGGACTTGGTTTAACGGGTGCTGGAATCGCAGCTACCGTTTTCGGTCTCAGCGAAAGAGCTAAAACTAAAAAAGAAGGACCTAAAAAACTATTAAATAACGGTTCTGATACTGATCCTAAAAAAGGAATGCATGTATCTGTAAAAGATCCTAAGGCTAAAAATCCTGTGGGTCTAGAGACAACTGATTTTCCAGAGACAAAACCGAAAGTTGACGTGATTAAGCCTAAAACTGATAAACCTGATTTTAATCCAGATGAGTTTGAAGCGGAGCTTGAAAGCAAAAAGCTCACGAAAGAAGAGTTAAAGAAATTAAACCCTATTTTAGGAAATTTAAAAAAGCTGATTCCAATTCTAGGTGGACTTTATAAGGCTCATCCAGAACATTTCTCAAACTTTGATATAGATGTAGCTAATAATGCTGCTAAAGCTTATGAAGCTCTAGAGAAATCCGTAGAGTCTGGCAAAAAAGCTGGGCAGCTTGATGAAGCTAACAAGCTCGAGCAAGCTATGGGTGCTGTAATACTTAGTGTTAGACGAAAAGTTGTTGCTGCACAAGAGAAAGCTACACGTGATGCAAAAATTAAAGCTGCTCAAAAATCTAGAGAAGCTCAAATTGAAAAAGTTCAACGAGAAGCTGAAGCAGCGAAGTCTGCAGAAAAAACTGCTAAAGGTCCAGATAAAGCTAAAGCAAAAGCGAAGACTAGAGCATCTTTAACTAGGCTTGACTTTATTAAGAAGATTAATGAAGCTTTGAAGAATGAAGAAGCTCAACGTGGGTCTGCTTCTTTTAAAGCTATTGAAAAGATATATATCCCTGATGCAAGTGTTTTTGAGGGTTTGAGAGCTTTAGATGATGGTAAAGATCCAAGAATAACACTTATTACTACGACTGACTCTGCAAGAGAGAAAATCTTAGTTGCTGGTGTTGTGACTATGAAGTTAGGCAAGGCTAATTTTAAAGATACTAAGACAGCAGCAGACAATCCTTATAATGATAAGGTTGGAGGCTTTCTTTCAATACCACAAAGTGAGATTAAAAAATTAGGTTATGTAGAGAAAAGTGAATTTAAAGGATTTTTGAAGAACCCAGAAAACTTTGTTCAGGCATTGTTTGGTGTTAGAGCTGAGAAAAGTGCTGATGCTGCAGTTCCTGAGCGCAGAACTGAAAAAGCAGGTCCTGGTGATATCAAACCTAGTAAAAAAGCAGATTTAACTAGCTATGCTGCATCTAATCCAAGCATTGCTTTTAAAACTGTATTTGAAGAAGATCTTAGTCTTGAAGATATCTTTGATGGTGGCGCTAAAGTTAGGATGACTTTCACTTCTGATAAGCAAACACCAAAGGTTATAAGAGCTAAGAGTTATGATCTTGTGATTCAAAATGATCTAAGCTTTAGTAATTCTAGAGGTGAGTTCTTTATTGATGGCGAAGATGCTGTAGGTATTCAAGGTGATTATTTCTTTGCTTATGATCCTAAAACTAAGCAAGTTTATAAGCTGAAGATGATTAACGTGAAGAACACTGAGACACTTCAAGAGTCAGTAAGAGTTAAATAAGAGCTTAAGATATAGCTGAAAACCCTCGGTTTTAAGGGGTTTTTGACTATTTTTATCAAATTATATATAGCCCTTTCTTTTTATTAAAGGAGAGAGGGATAAATGATTATTGCAGCTATAAAACAGCCTATAAATTTAGATAAATTGCTTAAAACAAAAGCAGCAGATAAGGCCGAGAAAAAAGATAATTGCCCTTTAGGTGAAGATACTTTTTTATGTCAGGATATTGATCCAGCTAGACCTACTCCAGTTAAAAAACAAACTATTACTAATCCTGGATCTAAAAATCCTGGACTTTATTTTCTTTATAAAAAGAAAGCTGGTGGTGGCGTAGATATAGTTCCAGTTCAGAAAATTGCTGATGGCACGTCTACACAAACTTATTATAGAGAACTTGGTTCAAATAAACTTAAGTGTGAAGCTTTTGATTCAAAAATAAAGGTCTTTGATATAGCAAATTTCCCTGGAGTTTTAGGCATTAGGTTTAAAGATGGAAGCTACAAAGAGTTTAAGCCAGGTGATATTAAAGCTAAGGGAGCAGATTATGAGCTGACCTTAAGAGAATCAGGAAGTACTTTTAAGCATAAATTATCTGATATTAAAACCATAAAGAAAGTTTTTTATGGTTATAAAGTCTTTCAGGAAAGATATCTAAAGCTAGCTACTGTTAATGGTGATATGAAAGCTAAGAAGCTTTATTCATTAAGAATGAAAGATGGTTCTATAGTTATTGCTAAATCAGAAAAGGTTAATAATAAGCTTGTTGGATTAAAAGATATTACAAATAATAATGTAATAGAGACAGGGAAAATTAATTTCTATAAAGATATCTGGTTCCCTAGTACAGGAGAGCAATTAAACGTTACTAGAAAAACAGATGGCAAAGTTTTTACAGGCTTAGTATCTAATAAAAGTGCTGCTAAAGTAGCAAGTATTTATGTAAATGACACTAAGGGTACTATCACTACTATTCCTTATGATCAAATTACTAAGATAGAGCGCGCTGATAAACCTAAAGATGAAGCTAAAAAAGAACTTCCTAAAGCTAAAGCTTTAGCTTTAGGGCTTCTTAAACTTAAACATGGTCAAGTGTATACAGGCTTATTTAGAGAATATAAAGGCACAGTTTATCTTGCTGCTCATGAGACTATGAAAGTTTGGACTACTTCTAAAGCGAATTCTAATGACCTAACGGCTTTGAAAGTTGATGAGGCTTATACAGTTGATGAAAAAACTTATAATGAGCTAAAAGCCAAGCTTGATAATCACATTAATATGGAGACTGCTAAAGAAAAAGCTGCAGAGAAAAAAGCTAACTTAGTGAGAATTGAAAAGATAAAACAAGCTGTAAGTTTAGAAAGAGCAAAAGGTTTTAGCCTTTATAAAAAAGGCGACAAGCTGGTAGCAGGAAGATATATCGTCAAAAGAATTACTAAAGATGGGGAATTAGCTAAAGCTTATGAAGTAGTTAGTAATGATGGTAAATTAACTAAGAAATACGAAGTTACTGCTAGTGGCTCTAAGAGAGCAAGTGGCAGATTCTCTATGATTACTCGCACAGGTAATACTTTCCTTTATAAAGAAGTCGATCCTAAGACTGCATCTTTAGGATTAGCTAAAAGAAAAGAGCTAAAAGCATTTCTTGCTAAGGGCTTTAAAAGATATTCTAAAACTATGACTTTTGTAAATGGTCAGAAATACACAGTTAAACTTTTCTCTTCCAGGGGAGAGAATGATATTGTAACTATTGCTGAAGCTGGAGTTTTAAAATATCTAAATTCTAAAACTAAGAAGCTGCATGTTCTAAAGATGGAGCGCCCGTCTCAGTTGATCCTGATCAAAAAATCACCTTAATCTCTATATGATATTATTAGCCTTATGCAAATCAAGGCAAAAATACTCCCTATAGCCAGTTCCAACATAGATACAGACCAAATAATTCCAGCTAGATACCTTACTGGGATCTCTAAAGAAGGTTTGGGGCAGTATCTTTTAGAAGATGTGCCTAATAGCCCTATTAATGATGAGAAGTATAAAGGCGCTAAAGCGATAGTAACTTTAGAGAATTTTGGATGTGGTTCATCTAGAGAGCATGCTGTTTGGGCGATTATGGATCGTGGTTTTCAGGCTGTAATAGCTGTGAGTTTTGCTCGTATCTTTGAAGAGAATTGCTATAACAACGGTCTTGTGCCAGTGAAGTTAGAGGCGAAATATGTAGAAGAAATTTTAAAAGACGTTCAGGGAGAAGCTGAACTAGAGATTGATGTAATTAATCAAACGCTTAAATACCAAGCTGGCAAAGATATTCGTGAGCTTAAATTTGATCTTGATCCACTTAAAAAAGAATTTATTTTAAAGGGTGGCTTTATGAAGTTTCTAGAAGCTAAAGTGCCTGATATTAAAAAATGGGAAGCTACTGCTAAGTAGTTTTAGTTTTTAAGCGAATTTAAAATCTCAAAGAAATTAGGGAAGGAAGTCTTCACAAATTCTGTTTTATGAATTTCTATAGGCTTAGTAGAATGTAAAGCTGCTATCGCTGCGCTCATAGCTATTCTATGATCTCCATGACTATCGAAGATGATCTTTTCATCAGTCACTTTAGCCATATCATTTTCGTAGCCAGAGTTTGGCTCAAAAGGCTTTCCATTTCTGCCTTCTATAATCATCCCGTCAGGTTTCTCTTCTACATTAACTCCAAGAGCTAGAAGAAGATTAACAGTGGTTTTGATGCGATCTGATTCTTTTACTCGCAGTTCTTCAGCATCTTTAATAATAGTAGTGCCATCAGCTTGCGCAGCTAAAACCGCGATGATAGGAATCTCATCAATAAGACTAGGGATAAGCTCTTTACTAATAGTAGTAGCTTTAATTTCTGAATCTTTAGCAACTATGTCAGCCACTGGCTCGCCAGCTTCTACTCTTTTATTACCAAGGCGATACCTGACTTGCATTTTGTCAAAGACTTTTAGAATTCCAGTGCGCGTTGGGTTAATCCCAGTTTCTATAAGAGTTAATTCGGCTTTAGGTAAGATCGCTGCAGCTACCATAAAAAATGCGGCACTAGAAATGTCACTAGGAACTCTAAAGTTCTGCCCTTTAAGCTCTTCTTTAAGTGTTTTAATGGATACGCAAAATCTGCTTCCTTCTTTGTAGACACTAAGATCAGCGCCAAAGGCTTTAAGCATAAGCTCGCTATGATTTCTTGATAGCTCAGGCTCAGTAACAGTTGTTGTGCCTTCAGCGTTTAGCCCTGCTAGCATAAGGCAGGATTTTACTTGGGCTGAGGCGATTGAAGAGTCATAGTTAAAGCCAGCGAGCTTTAATTCTCTATTAGTAAAATTACTGAGATTTCCATTCTCGCCTTTATTAATTATTAAAGGAGCAAAATTATCTTCTCTAGCTTCTATATTTGCGCCCATTTTTTTAAGTGGCTCAACCACTCTTTTCATAGGTCTTTGACTTAAATACTCATCACCAGTTAGCACTGTCTCAAAAGGCAAGCCCGCAAATAATCCAGATAAAAGTCTAATTGATGTGCCGGAGTTTCCCAGATAAATTTCTTTATCAGGTTTTTTCAGTGCGCTAAAACCTTCACCATGAATAATAAGCTGCTTAGGTCTTTGGTCTTTACTAAGGTTTGCGTAGCTAGGAGGAAGATTTTCTATTTCTTTTTCTTCGGTCTTTACTCCCATCGCCTCAAAAGCAGCTTTAGTGCAGAGGCAATCTTCAGATGCTAAATAGTTATTCACTACTGTCTTGCCTTTAGCAATTGAGCCAAAGATAATAGATCTATGCGTTATAGATTTATCGCCAGGGACTTTAATCTCTTTGCGAACTTCCTTGCTGATTGCTCCTACAGTTTCTTTCATGTTTTAAGTTATTCTAGTTAATACTATATCAAGCCAGCCCTCTTAAAAGAGAGCCAAAAATAAGGGTTTTTTGTGTATAAAAAGCAAAATATCAGATAATATGATGTTTTTGGCATCATATTATCGGGTATAATGATTTTAGGCTATGAAATCAATAAAAAGAGAAATTAACCAAGATATTTTAAAATATCTTGGAAACGATCAAATACTGCTTTTAATTGGTGCAAGGCAGGTAGGTAAGACTACAATTCTGAGGCAGATCAAGACTCATCTAGAAGTTCAAAGCTTGCAGACTCATTTTATTAATTTAGAAGATCCAGAGTACTTAGCATTAATAAATGAATCACCTAAAAATCTTTTTAAAATATTGTCTATAAATCTAGAAAGTAAATCTTATATTTTTATAGACGAGATTCAGTATCTAGATAATCCTAGTAATTTTTTGAAATATTTTTATGATGAATACGGCGAGAAAATGAAGCTTATAGTTTCAGGTTCTTCTGCCTTTTATATAGACTCAAAATTTCAAGATTCGTTAGCTGGAAGAAAAAAGATCTTTTATGTGCGCAACTTGTCATTTAGTGAATTTCTATTATTTAAAGACCAAGAAGCATTATCTAAAAAAAGCTATATCTCTTTAAGTCTTAAAGAGAAAGACATAGTGCAGCGTGCTTTTGAGGAGTATCTTGTCTATGGAGGCTATCCTAGAGTGGCTCTAAGCTCTGATCTTGAAGAGAAAAAAGAGATTTTAAGAGAGCTTGCTTACTCATATATTAAAAAAGATATTTTTGAATCAAAAATTAAAGATGATAAGTCTTTTTATGCTTTGATGAGAATTCTGGCTGACCAAGTAGGCTCACTAGTTAATTCAAATGAACTGGCGTCTACCCTAGCTATTTCCAAGTCTAGTGTTGATAACTATCTAAATATCTTGCAGAAATCTTTTCATATATTTTTAGTGAAACCTTTTAGTAAAAACATACGTAAAGAGCTTACTAAAATGCCTAAAGTCTATTTTGCTGATATGGGCTTGAGGAATTTTCTGGTGCGCGACTTTGAGCCATATGCTCTTAGAAGTGATAAAGGAGAGCTTTTAGAGAATATAGTTTTTAGGAAACTTTTAGATACTAATCATCATGAGGATATTATGTTTTGGAGAACTGCTGAAAAGCAAGAGCTAGACTTTGTCTTGCAGGATAAAGCTGCAATTGAAGTTAAGGCTAATCCAGAAAAGTTTAATGTCAAAAAATACCAAAAATTTATAGAAGTTTATCCGGAAAAAGAGCTTAGTTTGGTTTCTTATGATTACAAAGGCTCTGCAGACTTTCCGGTTAAATATAAAGATGTTTTAGAGCTTTAAAGACTATTAGCGCTAGTAATCTTGCCTTTAATCGCTGAAGCAGCTACAGTAGCTGGGCTTGCTAAATGAGCTCTAGATCCTGTACCCATACGTCCAGGGAAATTGCGGTTTGTTGATGACACGCATCTGTTTTTAGGAGCAACTACTCCCATGCTCATTCCTAGGCATGGCCCGCAACTAGCATGCGTCCAAAGCGCGCCAGCATCTTGGAAAATATCATGCAAACCTTCTTTCTCTGCTTGCCTTTTAACAGCCTGAGAGCCTGGAGTTATGATAGTTGGCACAGCTACTTTCTTTCCTTTTAAAATATCAGCAGCAATTCTCAAATCAGAAATTCGAGCGTTTGTGCAGCTACCTATAAAAGCTTGGTCAATTTCTAAATCACCAACTTTATCACCAATTTTAAGTCCCATATAATCTAGAGATTTGTTTTCAGCATCTTTAGGAATAGTGCCTGTCGTAGAGACAGTCTCACCAGGATTTGTGCCCCAAGTAATTTGAGGCTCGAGTTTAGAAATATCTAGTTCAACAACCTCATCATAACTAGCATCAGCATCGGCTTTAAACTGTGACCATTTTTCTTTTAATTTTTCAAACTCAGCAGGGTCTTTTGGAAGCATCTCTTTACCTTTAAGGTATTCAAAAGTCACTTCGTCAGCTTCTATCATCCCGCTTGTAGCGCCAGCTTCAATAGCCATATTACAGATAGTCATGCGCTCTTCCATATCAAGATCTTTAATAGCATCACCAGTGTATTCAAGCACGCAGCCAGTCCCACCTTTAAAAGTTACTTTATTAATGATCGCTAGAATGATATCTTTAGCGTAAACACCAGGCTTTCTTTTACCAGTAACATTGATTTTCATTACCTTAGGTTTTTTAAGAAGCAAGCACTGAGATAACATCGCACCAGCATTAGCAGTAGTTCCAATTCCTAAAGCAAAACATGCAAAGGCACCATTAGTGCAAGTATGACTATCACCGCAACAAAGAGTCATGCCTGGCTGCACGTAACCGCGTTCAGGAGCAACGATATGACAAATACCATTTTCACCAATATCAAAATGTCTAATGCCATGTTTTTTAGACCACTTTCTTAAAAGCTCTGCTTGAATAGCTGTAGCGGTATCTTTAGCTGGAGCCACGTGATCATTAATAGCTAGTATGCGATCTGGCTCGTAAATCTTACCGCCAAACTCTTCATCAATTTGAATAGCGCCTTGTGGAGTTGTGATTTCATGAGCCACGATGCGATCCATGAAAATTAAATAGTTGCCGCCCTCAAGCTCTTCAACTACATGTGCGTTCCATACTTTTTCAAATAATGACTGTCCCATATCTGTTCTATATTAGCATTTAGCTGGATTGCTTCGCTTTACTCGCAATGACAGGCTTAAACATTTCTAGCTTGCAGCACTGTATTAATTTTTAAGATTTGACAAGCAATCTCTGAAGCGATTTTAAAAGCATTAATCTTTACCTCTAAAGGATCTAATATCCCAGCTTCAAGTAAATTTATAATTCCGCCAGTCTCTAGGTCATAGCCAGCCACTGATTTATTAGCTTTTAGACTGATGTTTTGTCCATTTAAAATAGTTTCGAGCATTAGCTCTGAATCAAAACCAGCGTTCTCTACTATCTGATTGAACAAAGCAGCAAGGCTGTGTTTCACAATTTCCATTCCAGCTATTACGTCTTCTTGGTATAACTTTTCTTTATTAGATTTCGCTATTAATTTATCTAATGGTCTGATTGCATTAAGCTCAGCAATGCCTTCACCCAGCACAAAACCAGATCTGTAAGCAGCTTGCATAGCTTTCGCTGCGTCAATAGCTATGCGTTCTTTTTCATTAGCTAAAACAGATGTTTCTGCTGAAATTAAAACTGTTGGTAGGTAAAATTTATCGCCCTCTATGCTAATTCCACCAAGCTCAGCTTCTAGATTTAATTTTTTAATTTTACCGCTTAGTTTTTTTACTGCTTCAGCTGATGTTATATTAAAAAGATTTTGCCTAGTTAGCATTTTAGTCCCTGAGCATAGTGCTATAGCTTTTAAATCTTGTTTTTGTATTTGAGTTAAAACAAAAATGCCTTCTTTTACAAAATACTCTTCGATATTTTGGTACATAGAAGCATCTACAAAAACCGCTTTGACTCCAGCTTTAGCAATAGTCTTAGCTGTTTCTCTTATTACTTGAATGTTGTTTGAAAATTTCTTAACGCCCTCATCAGTTGTTACTGACTCCGGTGGAACTGCTTCAGGCTCAAAAGCACCCTCAATTACCAAAACAGAAATATCTTTAAAGGTTTTATAGTCATAATTAAAATGACTTTTCTTTTTAACGAATAATCCATCTATGATTTTAGTTTCATGACCCGGGTAAGCTTTAATCAAAGTAGAAAAATCAAAACTTTTATCTATAAAAAAGTCTTCACCGTGTTTTTTGTTTTTCTTTAATAGCTTGGATGCTGCATTGATGACAGTTTCAGCTATCTTTTTTTCATTCCTTGCTGAAATAAGAGTGAGTGCTAGAAGATTTTCATCATCTATGCCCTCTATTTTTTGTGCTTGTTTTTTCAAATCATCTAAAACGCTTTTAAGCCCAAGTTCAATACCTCTAATGAGTCTAGTAGCTGAAATCCCTGATCTAATTCTGTAAAGTGCTTCAGTTAATAATGCATCAGTTAGAATCGTTGCTGTAGTAGTGCCATCACCTACTTTAGATTCTTGAGCCTTCGCTACTTCTATAGCTAATTTAGCAGCAGGGTGACTAAGTTCTATTTTAGAAAGAATCTCAACACCATCATTTGTGCAAGAATAATCGCCGTATTGATCAACTAGCATAACGTCTAAACCCTTAGGACCAACAGTTCCGCGAATTGTTGCAGCTAAAGATTGAATTGCAGCGATATTAGAACTAAGAATTTCTATATAGCTATTTTGGATATTTTCGCTTCTTTTGTTATTTTCCATCTTTTATATATAAGTATAAAACTTGGCTGGCTTTTCTTGCCGCTTATCTATTATTTACACAGTTTTAGGGCTTTTTAAGCATTTTTGATTTTTTTAAAGGTCTTAACTAGAGCTTAACCATGCCTTGATATAAAACATTAGACGGTAAAACGGAGAAAAATCATGGGAAGAAGCATAACAGCAAGTCAGAGTCAATTAACCAAGCTAAAAAGTCTTGAGCAATCAGCCCAAGAGAAGATAGATTCTTTAGGTGCTGGAGTTCAAAGCGCGGCAGATAAGCAGGCCTTAAATATAGAACTAGGTAGATTATCTCAAATTCGTGGTCAAATCTCGTCAGTAAATGCTGAAATCAGATCAACTGAAGGTACTGATACTGATAAAAAAGACGCTAAAAAGCAGTCTGAAATTAAAGACGATGTAAAAGCTGAAGATAGTAAGCATGTTTCAAAAACTGAAAGTTCATCAAAGAGTGGTGGTTCTAAAGGTCTAAGCTATTTAGATCCAGCACCAGAAGCTAAAGACACCAAGAACATCGGTGCTTATGGTCAGTCTAATACTCAAAGCTCGCCAGCAGCTGATACTAAAAATGCTGATGCAGCTAAAAGTGATTCTGCGAAAGGTAAAACAGATACTTCTAATAAGAGCAAAAATAAGTAAACAAGTATAGGAAAGTGAGGTTCATAAAGATCGGGTGAAAACCCGATCTTTTTTTGCGTTGTCATCACGAGCGAAGTGTGTTGTCATCACGAGCGAAGCGTGTTGTCATCACGAGCGAAGCGTGTCGTCATCACGAGCGAAGCGTGTCGTCATCACGAGCGAAGCGTGGTGATCCCATGGATTGCTTCGCCAGTAGGCTCGCAATGACAGCTAGGCTCGCAATGACAGCTAGGCCCGCAATGACATTTTCTTAACTTCGGCTTAACCAAGGCTTTGTAAACTAGCTAAGTAATGAGTTCAACATCGGCTGGAGGAAATAATGCAAGCACAAGCGCACAAATGCGCCAAGCGATGCTGCGTAATACCCAGATTAAGCAGGCCGCAACAGAAGAAAAACCGGCTCAGAAAAAAGTAGATAAGAAAAAGTCTTTAAAAGCTGAAAAGCAAGAAATAATAAAACAAAATTCAATAGCAAGAGAAGGCGTGGATCGTTCTAAGCTAAAGGATCGTGTTAAATCACAAAAAGCAACTAGTGATAGTTTTAAACCAAGTGCTAAAGTCCAAGAGAGGCAGTCAGGTTTAGTTAAAAATACGCGTAATGATCAAGCTAAAGAAGAGCAAAGAACACAAAGAAATAATCTAACAAGGCAAGCGCCACCACAACGTCAGTTGAGCACAGACTCTAATCTACCTGACTCACATAGAAAAGTTAACTTTAAGCGTGAAGAAGATGATTCACTTTATATGACATCAGGCGGAAGAAAAACTTCTTCTGGTCTTGTTGATGAAGAGCGCATTTCATTAGCAAATCAGATGGGTGGCATTTCACCAACAGCAAAAATAGAAAAAACTTTTGATTTAAAAACTAGAGAAGAAGGCGTTTATGGTATGCGCGCTCAATCAAGTCAACCGAAAATTCATGGTGGGATTGCTGAAGATGGACGTTTTATACCAGCAGCAAGAGAAAACACAGAAGCAGCGCCAAAAGCCTCTGAAATTTCAACATTATACGCGCAGCAAATCGGTGTAGAGTTTGGTGATTTAGGTAAAAAGATGCCTTGGCAGTTCGCTGAGGTATAAAGATAATAAAGGGATTTTGATCACCACAGCTCTTCGGGCTTCGTGATGACGTAATTGAAGTAAAATATAGTCGTGACTTCTAAGAAGCAAAAAACAGCTGCAGAATTAAAAGCTGAATTAGACCTAATGATGGCTAAGGCTGCTTTAAAAAATGCTGTTTTAACTTTTAAAAATCGTAAGCGGGAAATCCCGCCTGAAGAACTTTTAAATTACTGGAAAACAATGAAGCCAAATGATTGGAAACATCATTTAGATTTATTTGAAGTTGAGATGAAAAAACTTAAAGATCTGAAAATAAAAAGTCTTTTCTTCGATCTTGATTCATATATAGATGATGTGAGATCTAGAAGTATTAGTTTTAAAAGATCTAGAGCTGAAGTGCTTTTGATGATGTCAATTGGTCAGATTGATGTGGCTGAGTTTACTGAAATGCTGGATTTACTTCCTTCAAATAGAGAGAAGCTTGACAGAAAAATTGAAAAGCAAATAAAAGAACTAGATTGGCAAGATGACCAGGACTTAGCTCGCTTAGATGAGCTAACTGAAAGACTTGAAGATCCTAAAATTAAAAAAGCAGAAATAGAAAAGATAGATGCTGAAATTGATGGAATTGAAAAAACTATTCACGGTAGAAAAGCTCAGCGTGATGCTTTAGCTTTAAGGCTTGTTGAATGGAAGGCGCGCGGCTCTATTGACATAGCTGGTAATGAGGGTGGTTTTAGGCTTGATGCTTAATATGCTTGTTGTTTGCAATGACGGTTTTTAGCAATACGCTATTATATAATGTGGATTAAGCCAAAATAGGGGGAACTTGTGAAAGCTTTATTAGACAACAGAGTATTGAATTATATGTCCATGTTTTATTCTGCTGAAAGAATGAATTCTGGAGAATTAGGTACATTCAGTCCTAGAGGAAACCCTACAGTAAGTTTTGCTAATTCTAATATTGACTGGAGAGAGCAGTTAAGATCTCAGTATAATCTTGAGCCCAAAAAAGCAGTTAAGCCAAAAAGACCAAGACAAGTTTTATCTCAGCCCTTTAATCCTTTAAGGGCCCAGCAAATTAGACTTAATAAAGAGATTAGTAATATTGCTTATGATCAGAGATTAAGCAAGATGGAAAAACTAAAAAAATGGGACCAGCTCTTAGCTGACCAATCTAATTTGTTAAATGCAATTCACGTGGCAAATTTACTTCATAAAATTGCTAAAAGCAATATTTCTATAAGAGACGATAACAGAATTTGCCTAGTTTCTATTTTTACTAAGTTAAACTTAGCTATTCCTCATATAAAAGAGTTTGGTGGTCAAGCAATCGGCAATGCCTTGTATGGATTGCAGGGATTAGATTCTAG
>CAYGPN010000010.1:0-95555 GCA_964352085.1 uncultured Gammaproteobacteria bacterium
ATCTGGCGCAAGCTCAAAATTAGGCATAATAATATTTATAATGCAAGTTTTAAAAATTGTCTATTTTTCTTTAATCTTTAAAATTTCATTTTGATTTCTTGACAGGATTATATTTTTAGGTATCTGTTATATTTGTTTCAGATGAGTTCTTTGACATGTAAAATTTGTGAATCTGAGACTCTGACTAGTTCAGAGACAGAAGACTTACGTATTTTCCGCCACTGCTCTAATTGCGTATTTTCATTTATTGACCCTCAGTTTTTGCTCACTAGAGATGAAGAGAAATCTCGCTATGACTTCCATGAAAACAGCATAGAAAATGAGGGTTATGTGACGATGTTTGAAAACTTTATAGCTTTTGCAGTTAGTCCTTTTGAAAACGTGAAAACAGTTTTGGATTATGGCTCGGGTCCAGGTCCTGTTTTAGCGGAGCTTTTAAAAAGAAAAGACTATGAAGTGGATATCTATGACCCTTATTACTCGCCTGAATCCCCTAGTAAAAAATATGATTTGATAACTTCAACTGAAGTCTTCGAGCATTTTAATGAGCCTCTCGAGTCTATAAATAAAGTAGTTAAGCTTTTAAAGCCTAGTGGCTATCTATCGATTATGACTTGCTTCAATCCTGGACCGGAAGATTTTAATGGCTGGTGGTATAAGAATGATGATACTCATGTGAGTTTTTATTCAGTGAAAACTTTTGAGTTTTTAGCTCAGAGATTTAACTTAGAGCTTATCAAGCATAATGATAAAAATATTATTGTTCTAAAGAAAAAATAATTTTAGCTATATAGTTAAGGAAAGGAGATTTGCAATGTCTGAGAAAACTGAATTAAAGTTTTCACGTGAAATGCCATGTGACGCAGAATTTCTTTTTAATTGGCATAATTCTCCAGGGGTTTTTAGTAGACTTTTACCTGGTTGGGAGCCTTTAGAGGTTCTTAGCCACCCTTCTGAACTATCTGGTGAAAAAGAGGTTGAGCTAAAAGTGACTCAGGGTCCTGTTAGTTTTAAATGGAAATTAAAACATGATTCTATTAAGCCTCCTTTTTCTTTTGAAGATTATCAAGTCTCGGGTCCTTTTAGATATTGGAGGCATAAGCACGAATTTAAAGCTCTAAGTGAAAATAGCTCTGAGCTTATTGAAAATCTTAGCTTTCAAAGCCCAGTATTAAACAAGCTTATTTCAAACACTTTAATTAAAGATAAGTTGAAGCGCTTGTTTGATTATAGGTTTAGAATTACTGAAAGCGACATTAAAAATCACTATAAATATAAAGAGGTTAAAGCAATGAAAATTTTAGTCACAGGATCAACAGGTTTAGTTGGTAAACCACTTTGCGATTTCCTAAGCTCAGGTGGTCATGACATCCACAGGCTTGTAAGGTCTCACCTTGAACAGAAGAATGATATTCTGTGGCAAGCTCCGCAAAATTCCATAGAAGAAGCTTCAGTAGAAAGCTCTCAATTAGAGGGTTTTGACGTGATTATCCATTTGGCGGGCGAAAACATTGCTAATAAAAGATGGACTAAAAAACAAAAAGATAAGATTTATAATTCACGTATTCTTTCTACTAAATTTTTGTCGAAAATGATAAGTGAGCTTGAAAAGCCACCGGAAACTTTTATTTGCGGATCTGCCATTGGTTTTTATGGTGATAGAGGGGATGAGCTGCTAGAGGAATCAGGTGATCAAGATGACTCTTTTTTAGCAAAGACCTGTAAAGATTGGGAAGATGCAACAAAAGCGGCTTCTGAAAAAGGAATAAGAGTGGTGAATGCTAGAACTGGAATAGTTCTTGATCCAAAGGGCGGGGCTTTAGCTAAAATGCTACCGATATTTCAATTAGCTACTGGTGGGATTTTAGGAAATGGAAAGCAGTGGATGAGCTGGATTACTATAGATGATATGCTTGGAGCCTTTCTTCATTGCATTATGAATAAAGAAATTTCTGGTCCAGTAAATTTTGTTAGTCCAATAGCAGTAACTAATAATGACTTTACAAAGGTCCTCGCTAAAGTTCTAAATAGGCCTGCGATATTTCCAGCGCCTGCATTTGCTCTTAAGCTTGCTTTAGGAGAGATGGCGGATGCTTTACTTTTATCAAGTACTAGAGTTAAAGCTGGAGTTTTAGAGAAAACAAACTATGATTTCAGTTTTCCTGATTTAGAAGATGCTCTTAAACATATTCTTGGGAAGTAAGATTTGAAAAAGAAAGTATAATGGAATTATGTTGAAAATATTTGGTAGTCCTGTATCTATAAAAGTTAATAAAGTTAGGTTTGTTGCAAATTACTTAGGTTTAGATTCTGAACTTGTTACTTTAAACCCCATGGCTGGTGACCTTCAGTCAGAAGACTTTTTAAAAATTAACCCAATTGGTAAAATGCCCGCAATTGTTGATGGTGACTTCTGTCTTTCAGAGAGTGGCGCGATTATTAGATATTTAGCAAGCAAGGCTAATTCAGATATTTATCCTACAGACCCTAAGCAAAGAGCTGTTATAGATCAGTGGATTGATTTTGGCTCAATGCATGTAGGAGCATCTTTTATAAAAGTTTTTTTCAACTTGGCTTTTGCTGAAAAAATAGGTATGGAGAAAGATCAAAGATCGATGGAAGAAGGCAAAGCTTGGCTTCTTGATAGGTTCTTGCCAATATTAGAAAAAAGACTTTCTGAAAATATATTTTTAACAGGCGCGCAGTTCTCGCTTGCAGACCTAAATTTATTAGCTTATTTAGACTTGGCTGAACCAGCAAATATCGATTTAACTGTCTACCCAAGCTTGAGCGCATGGCTAACTAACCTTAGATCTAAAAAGTTCTATTTAAAGTGCCACAAAAATTTTGAAGAAAATTTAGCAGCATTAAGTGCTTAGAAATGGCTAAAGTTAAAACTAGATGCGCGTGGCTAAATCTAGATAATCCTATCTATCTTGACTATCATGATAATGAGTGGGGCATTCCTGTTCATGATGACCAAAAGCTTTTTGAGATGATTATTCTAGAAGGCGCTCAAGCAGGGCTTAGTTGGGAGACGATTTTAAATAAAAGGGAAGGCTACAGGAAGGCTTTTAAAGGTTTTGACCCAAAGAAAGTATCTAAGATGACAGATAAGAAGCTTGAAGCTTTAATGGATGATGCTTCTATAGTTCGTAATCGTCTTAAAATTTTTTCTGCTCGTAAAAATGCTCTAGTCTTTTTAGCTATCCAGAAAGAGTTTGGGAGTTTTGATAAATATCTCTGGGGGATGATAGGCGGCAAGCCAATAGTGAACAAGTGGAAAACTCTAAAGTCTGTTCCAGCAATGACTAAAGAAAGTGATCTGATCTCTAAAGACCTTAAAAAACGCGGCATGAGCTTTGTGGGTAGCACAATTATCTATGCCTATATGCAGGCTGTGGGTTTAGTGAATGACCACACGACTGACTGTTTTCGCTACTCTAAGAAGAAGTGCTAGCCTATTAAGTAGAACCGTTATGGACAGTGGAAATTTCAATAGCTCTGATGCTAAACCCTACGCAGCTTCTTGTGAGCGTAATAAAGAAGCTATACTCCATGTTTTAAAAAGATCTATAAGTTATGAATATAAAAATCTTTTGGAGCTTGGATCTGGAACAGGGCAGCATGCTATCTTTTTTGCTGAGCAATTTCCTCAGCTGAATTGGACTTGCTCAGATCAGCTAGAGCATCATCATGGAATTAAGCTTTGGCTAGATGAAGCGAAGCTTGCAAACACCTCGGGTCCTATTGAATATGAAATAGGCAAAGATGATTTTCCTGAAGGTGATTTTGATGTGCTTTTCACTGCAAATACTTTTCATATTATGAGCTGGGATAAATGCCAGAAATTTATAGACCATTGTGGTGAAAATTTAAAGAAAAACGCATTGATAATTATTTATGGTCCTTTTAATTATGGCGGCGAATATAGTTCACATAGCAATGCTCAGTTTGATATTTGGCTTAAAGGGATTAGTGATCAGAGTGCTATAAGAGATTTTGAAGAAGTGGATGCTTGGATGAATAAACAAGGTTTTAAATTAGTAGAAGATGCTGAAATGCCTGCTAATAATAGAGTGTTAGTTTTTAAAAAAGCATAATATAATCTAAGTATGAGATTTATAACTTTAGTTTTATTAGTAGTGCTTTCCTTGCCAGTAATTGCTGAAGATAAGCCTGATTATAGAACTATAAATGTAAAAGGCTTTGCTAAAGAAAAATATATAGCGGATCAAGCAAGATTGAGTTTTTCGGTTATCACTAAGGAAGATAGATTTGATAGAGCTGAAAAAGAAAATGCTAAAAAAGCTGATAAAGTAGTTAGAGAGCTGAAAAGGCTCGGGCTCACTGAAAAAGAAATTTCACTTTCTGGATATCAAGTTCAGGAGCGCAAAGTTTATAATCCAAGAACAAAGACACATGACTTCGATCACTTTGAGGGACGAAGATCTTATGAACTTAAAGTCACCGATGAGATTGGCAACAGTGCAGAATTTGTGCAAAAACTATCTAGAATCACCCAAATACTTTCTAAAAATGAAGTGGGTAGTATAGGTTCTATAAATTTTGAGCTTAAAGATGCTGATCTTTTAAAAGAAAACCTTCTTTCTAGAGCTGTAAGCAACGCAAAAGAAAAAGCAGTCAAGATGCTCGCACCTTTAAGTGCTCGTTTGGGTCTGATTCAAGAGCTTAGCGAAGAGAGCTTTAGCCCTGTTTATCCTCTAAGACGAAGCATGGGTTTAATGACCGCAAAAGCTTTCGATGAGTCAAGCTCTGCTGGCTTTACTGAAGAGGAGCTTGAACTTAGCGCACAAGTCAGGGCTGTTTTTAGAATATTGGAATAATGTGTCAGACGTAATTGAATTAAAATAAGCTTAAATTTAAGCTTCTATGCTAAAATTTACAAGTTAAGTTTCTTTCAAGATACAGGAATAAGTAGTTAATTTATCCTCGCTCTCAAGATACTTAGTTAATAAATTAGAGGTAAATAAAAAATGAACAAAAAATTGTATATAGGAAACTTGGACTACTCAGTAACAAGTGAAGAGCTTTCAGCGTTTCTTTCTGAGAAAGGTGCAGTTGAAGAATGTAAAGTAATTGAAGGTAAAGGATTTGCTTTCGTTACTTTCGCTAACGAAGATGTTGCAACAACTGTTAAAGAAGGTTGTCAAGATCAAGATTTTAAAGGAAGACCTTTGAAAATCGATTTCGCTCGTGAGAACAGAGAACGTACTGGTTCTGGCGGCGGCGGTGGCGGCGGATTCAGAAAAAGATATTAAACTCTTTTTTTGAATTGCTAAAACAGCGAATCGAAAACAATTTAAATTTAAAATGCTGGAGAGTCTTAGGACCTTCCAGCATTTTACTTTATATGGATATTTAAAATTAAGAAAGGCTTGGCTTATCTAATTCCAGCACCTAAGATATTTGTTTTACCTTTAGACATGCTGGTGATGTAATCTTTAATAACTGCTTTCTCGTCGCTATTTTGGTTCTTTAGATCTTTAATAATTTTAAGATGTTTTTTACCAGTCTTTTTCTCTAAAGTCCCATCTGTGATTATGTTTTGCAAAGCTGTTAGAGAGTTGATACCAAGATTGTCAAGCGATGGAATCTTCCCTTTTTCAAGAGTCATTTTATGTTTAGTCGTTATTCTTTTTAATTGTTGAAGTTCTCTAGAGTCTGTAAAACTGAAAGCTAAACCAGTTTTACCAGCTCTTCCAGTTCTACCGATGCGGTGAACATAATCTTCGCTATCTCTTGGGATATTGTAGTTAAATACAGCACCAATATCATTCACGTCGATACCACGAGCTGCAACATCAGTTGCTATGAGGATTCTAACGTCGCTAGATCTAAATTTGCGCATCACAGCATCACGTTTATTTTGTTTAATATCACCGTGAATTCTATCTACACTAAAGCCATCGTCTTTCATTTTATAGAAAAGTTTATCTACGTTTCTTTTAGTGTTGCAGAAAATAAGTGCTGATTTTACTTCGTGAGTGAAAAGTAAGCGTTTAATAGCTTCTTTCCTTAAATTTTGATCGACATCACAATAAATTTGTTTAATATTTGCTTTTTTATCTTCTTTCTTCTTAACATTAATATGCTGAGCTTTGTTTTGGTGTCTTTGAGCAAGTTTCAAGATCTCAGGCTGCATAGTTGCTGAAAAAAGAATGGTTTGTTTTCTTTCTTTGGTGCTTTTTAAAATAGTTTCGATATCATCTTTAAAACCCATTCCAAGCATTAGATCAGCTTCATCTAAAACTACAATCTTAACCGCGCGAAGTTTTATAGAACCGCGTCTAATATGATCAAGTAATCTTCCGGGTGTACCAATGATGACCTGTGGTTTTTTTCTAATTTCTTTTAATTGGATGCCCATTTTCTGTCCGCCGTAAATTGGCACACATTTAAAGCCTTTGTGGAATTTCATTAGATCGCTAAATTGCTTAGCAACTTGACAGCAAAGCTCGCGAGTTGGACACATCACCACAGCTTGAATAGCTTCGTTTTTTGGATCAAGTGCTTCGATAGTTGGAATAGCGAAAGCAGCAGTTTTACCAGTTCCAGTATCGGCTTGACCGATTATGTCTTTGCCAGAAAGCAAGATAGGAATAGCTCTTTCTTGGATGGGAGTCATTGTTTGAAACTTTAAAGCCTTAAGGGCCTGTTGCGTTTCTTCAGATAGTTTTAGATTTGTAAAGCTCATAATTTTTATTTCGTCACTACATTTGTATATACCTAGCTCATAGTAGCACCATCGGACCTTAAATTACCCTAAAAAAGGCTCTAGAAGCCGATATTATCCTTGAATAGACAGTTTTATTTAAGAATTAGTCTTTCAACCAGGACACTGAATATAAGTCGAATCTACGATCTTTCAGGTTTCTTACAGTTCCTGAGTTTCTAGCCATAGTTAGTGTTTCTAGTCTCAAATCAGCAAAAGCTACTGCTTCTACATTTGGGCTAGTGTCAGCAGCGATACCATCTCTAGCAAAAGGAAAATCACAAGGAGTAAGTATGCAACTTTGTGCGTATTGGATATCCATATTTTCGACATTTGGTAAATTACCAACGTTTCCAGATAAAACTACATAACATTGGTTTTCAACAGCTCTTGCTTGGGAGCAGTATCTTACTCTAAGATAGCTCTGTCTTTCATCAGTGCAGAAAGGAACGAATAAAATCCTAGCACCTTGATTTATCAGATGACGAGCTAGCTCAGGGAACTCTGAATCATAACAAATCAAAACTCCAATAGGACCACAGTCAGTCATGATAGTGTTGCATTCGTCTCCACCAGTGATATTCCACCAGTATCTTTCATTTGGGGTTGGGTGGATTTTAGCTTGCTCATGTATCGTTCCGTCTCTTAGGAAAACATAAGAGATGTTTTGGACATCACCATTTTCTTTAGTAGGATGTGAACCACCGATGATGTTTATGTTGTAGCTGATAGCTAGCTTGTGCATAAATTCTTTAAATGGTTTTGTGTATTTAGTTAGCGCTTCTATAGATTCAGCTGGGCTTAGTTTGTTGTCTGATAAAGAAAGAAGCTGCAAAGTAAAGAGCTCTGGGAAAATCACAAAATCTGCTTTATAGTCAGCGACTACATCTACAAAATACTCTACTAAGTCAGCAAAGTGTTCAAAGGAATCTACTTTTCTTTGTTGATATTGGATGGTTGCAACCCTAACGGTGTCAGGCATTCTGTTTAGGCTGCCGCTAGCTTTTGTTGAAGTTTTGATCAAAGGAAGTTTAGGGTTTTTCCATATCATATCTTTGTATAGCCTGGCATCCTACCACCAAAAACTATCCCCTTGAGTTTCCTTTCAGTGCATAAATTTTTTCTTTCGTTGTATAATCTTTGACCAATTCTAAGACCTCTGAATTCTTTATCTACGCAAACCTCCATCCCGTAGAGGTAATCGCCATTTTCATCATGCCTAGCAGCAAAACCACTTCCGGTAATTTCTTTCCAGCTATGCTTCTTTAGTGCAAGATCCCCACTAATGATAAAAGTCGCGCAGTAACCAACTATCTCTTTATCATAAACAGCGACAAATTGACCTTCAGGGAAATTGTTGATCTGACCTCTGATCATATCACTCGTGTATGCTGGCATTCCAGGATATGCTTTTGATGTTAATTTGACAATTTTACTAATATCAGAAGACTTAGCATTTCTGATATGTAGTGTTGACTCGATACTAATATCTTTCATTTACTAATATTCTAACTTAGAGTAAGCCATTCGGATTCTTTTTCAATGATTTCTTTTTTCAATTCTTCAAGCTCTTTCGTCAATTCTTCAAGCTTTTGGTAATCAGTGGCGTACTTAGGATCTAAAAGGTCTTTTGATAGTTTTGTTACTTTTTCATGAAGCTTTGCAATATCCCTTTCTAGGGTTTTAAGTCTTTTCTCTGCTTGTTTTTTTGCTTGGTGGATTTCGTGGTGAGTCTGCTCTTTAGGACTGTTATCAAGCTCATCCTTTTCTAAGCTTGCGTTATGAAGCGCTAGCCTCTCTGCTCGTTTCTCTAGATAGTAATCATAACTACCTTCAAAACAAATTAAAGAACCATCTATAAACTCCCAAATTTGAGTGGCGTGGTTTTCTATAAGGTAGCGATCATGCGAGATGCAGATTACGCTGCCTTGATAATGACTGAGCGCATCTTCTATAGCTTCTTGCGCGCTAGTGTCTAGATGGTTAGTAGGCTCATCTAGAAGTAGAGTATTAGGACCGCCTACCATAAGCTTAGCTATAGCTAGTCTTCCTTTCTCTCCTCCACTTAAGGTCTCAACTTTCTTGAAAACCTGATCAGAAGTGAAAAGGAAGCGACCTAGCATGCCTCTGATTTCTGACATTTTAGTAGGAGGCATGATGTCTTCTAGGGTTTTTAAAACAGTCTTCTCTGGGTCAAGTATCTGGAGCTGGTGCTGAGCGTAGTAGCCTACATTCACTCTGCTGCCAAAGCTAATCTCGCCTTCATCACATTTCTCTAAACCAAGTATCATTTTAAATAAAGTAGTTTTTCCGCAACCATTAGCGCCGAGTATAAAAACTCTTTGAGGCTCTTCTTTAGTCCATTCTAGATTCGCTGAGATGTTTTTAAAGAGTGGCTTACCCTCAAAGCTTTTAGAGACCTTGTTAATGTTTATTACTTGTCTGCCACTAGTCTCTTCCAGAGGAAATTTGAAGCTTAGTTTTTTAAGATCAGTTTTAGGCGCATCTATAATCTCAACTTTTGCTAGCTGCCTTTCTCTACTTTTTGCTTGTGTACTTTTTCTAGCACTCGCTCTAAAACGATCGATGAATTGCTGCTGCTCTTTCATGCTCTTTTGTTGTCTTTGAGCGGCATTGGCTTGGTGTTCGCGATTTAATTGTTTTTGCTCAACAAAATTTGAGTAATTGCCAGGATAAATAGTAAGTTCACCACGTTCTATTTCAGCAATTTCTGTAACAACTTCGTTTAGAAAATGTCTGTCATGAGACACTATCAAAATACCTTTAGGGTAGCTACGCAGAAAATTCTCTAACCACTCACAAGCTTCTCTATCAAGGTGATTAGTGGGCTCGTCCATTAAAAGAACATCTGCTTCTTGCAAAAGAACTTTAGCTAGATTGACTCGCATCTGCCAGCCACCACTAAAATTTTCTACATTCTCTTTTAAATCTTCTAGTTTAAAACCAAGTCCAGTAACCATCTTCCCGATGCGAGCTTCGATTTCATAATCTTCTAAATCATCTATATCTTTAAAGGCACCATAGAGTTCTTGCTCAAGTGTGTTGCCTGCCTTGAGCTCAGGGTTTTGACTAAGGTGCAATACTCTTGCATGTGGAGCCTTATGAACATTACCTTCCTGAGCGTAAACTTCACCTGTGAGGCATTTGATTAAAGTAGATTTACCAGCACCATTAACACCAATAAGCCCAATGCGGCTTTCTTTAGTAATTTTCAAATTAACCTTATCTAGCACTTGGTGCTTGCCGAAGTTTATAGATAAGTCGCTTGTCTGAATTAACATCTATTTTAAGCCAAAAATAGATGATAGCATGGTGTAAAGATAGCTTAAATGAATAAGTAAAAATCATGGTCTTTTATTGATAAAATCACTCTTGTGAATAGTCTGTTTTTTAAAGATAAATATATTGCTCCAGAAGAAGCTCTAATACCTATTAATGACAGATCTTTTAGATTTGGTGATGGTGTTTTTGAGACTGTATTGGTGAGTAATTCTAGAATCTATGAATTTGATACTCATTTAGAGCGCCTTAAAAATGGTCTAAAGTTTTTTAAGATTAATTATGATTCAAGCTCTATTAAAGAAATTTGCGAAGAGCTAATTAAAAAAAATAAGCTAGAAACTGGATATTTAAGAATGATTATTTCTCGTGGTGAAAATGGTCCAGGCGCTATAGGCTATATGCCTAAAGATACTCAGGCTTATTTAATAGTTCAAGTAATAGAAAAAGATTTCCCTGAATTTAAAAGTATAAAACTTTGGCACTCTTCATACCATGCACATTTTTCTGCGCCTTCTAAGATTAATAGTTCTTTGCATTATACGCTCTCTATGATTGAGGCTGATGAGAATAAATGTGATAATGCTTTAATCACAAAAGATGACGGCACAATTTGTGAAACTGCAAATGGCAACCTTTTCTGGTTTAAAGATGGTGTTCTTTATACTCCATCTCTAGATCTTCCTTTTGTGCCAGGTACTGTGCGTAAACGTATTCTTGAGCTTTATAAAGGCGAAGTAAAAGAAGGACATTTCCATATTGATGAGCTGAAAGATGCTGATGAAGTTTTTATGTCTAATATCGGTGGGCTGATTACTCAAGTAAGTGCTATAGAGCCATTAGGACTTAGTTTCTTTAGGAATGATAAGACTAAAGAGCTAAGAGAGTTTTTAGTAGATGATATTTTGAAGCTTTAATTTTATCTATACCTTTATATTTAACAAGTTTAATATATTATAATTTTATAATGTGTTAAACTCTTAGTATAATGAAAAATACTTAGAGTAAATGCATAGAAAAAAGTTTGATTCTGTATTAAAATCTGTGGCTGATCTTTTTAAGATCTTGGCTCACCCTGACCGTTTAAGAATTATTGGAATACTTCAAAAATCTGAAATGGATGTTAGTCACCTTCATGAACTTACGTGCTTAAGTCAGTCGTCTGTTTCTCAGCATTTAAAGCTTTTGAAACTAAATGGTGTGGTTGCTGAGAGAAGGGAAGGTAAGCATATTTATTACAGAGTTATTGCTCCATTGGTTCAAGAGCTAGTCCTAGGTGCAATAGAAATAGAATCTGATGAAATTGTAAAAGAAAAAAAGGAAGAATGCTTATACAAAGAAATGCGTAGTCTTTGGAAACTAAAAAAGAAGTAAAAAATGATAAATTTGAAAAAATATTGTTGTAGTCTGTTAGCATTGCTTGGAGGAAATAATGTATAGCTTTTACCCATACCTAGTTCCACTGGCGCCGCTAATCGCAGCGCTCCTAACAACTCTTCCTCGCCGGCACTTGAAGCAAAGTAATTACCAGATTGCTTGGTTAATAACATTTGCTGGTTTCATAGGCTCACTTTTATTACTTTGGCAATTAATTCAGAATCCTGAGCCAATCAATCTATTTTTCTTTGAAACGCATTGGGAATTTTTGCCTGTTGTGGAATTATCTATCGATAGATTAGCTGCTGTAATGATGGCAGTGATTTCTGGCTTTGGGACACTTCTTTATCATTACTCCATTCGTTATCTTCAGCAAGATCACAATCAAGGTAGATATCAAACTTTATTAGCACTTAAGCTTGGGATTCAATTATGCATGGTCGCGAGTGCTGACCTTATTACGCTCTTTATTTGCTGGCAGCTTTTGAGTTGGTTGCTTTGTCTACTTGCTCATAATTTCTCACATGTCCCTACGGCAAACGGTTCTTTCCGTACATTTATTATGCTTCGAGCTGGTGATCTCTTCTTTATGGGCGGTATAGCTCTTGCTTATCATCTTTATGGAACGGTCAGATTCTCTGAGTTATTTAATATTGCTTCATTGAACCAAACAAGCTTCTCAATATTTGGGAGTGGTTTTGAAATTACTGCTGCAACTCTAATAACGATGCTAATTTTCTTTGCTGCGATGATCAAGTCAGCTCAATTCCCTATGCACATGTGGTTGCCTGATTCGCTTTATGCTCCTACGCCAATCCACGCTTTGCTTCATGCAGGTGGAATTAATGCAGGAGGTTTTCTTTTAACTAGACTTGCTCCATTGTTTATTCTTAGCTCTTCGACACTTCACTTCGCTTTAGTGATTGGACTTCTTACAGCGATTTTGGGTACGAGCATGATGCTAGTACAAAACGATATTAAAAAAACACTAGGCTACTCAACCATTGGACAGATGGGTTACATGATTATGGAGTGTGGTCTAGGAGCATTCTCACTAGCAGTCTTTCACCTTCTTGCTCATGGTTTATTTAAAGCTAATGTCTTCCTTAACTGTGGAAAAGGCATACATGAAGCTCGTGAACAACCGGTAAAAGCACCACTGCCTAAGCAAGGAGAATCTGAATCTAAAACTAACGGTTTAAGCGTCTTCGCTTTTTCTCTTCTTGTACCTTTGTTAATTACAGTTGGGGCACATTATTTACTCGGAGTTTCCTTCTTAGAACACCAAGGTCTCTTTATTCTTCTACTCTTTAGTTGGATTACAGTATCACAAGCGATGCTAACGCTTTTCCGTCTAAATAAAAGCTCACTTAGCAAAGCTACTATGATGCTTGTGCTTTCTGCAGTGGCGATAGCTTATTTCTTTGCTGCTGAGAAATTCACTCACTTCTTAATTCCAGATCCGAATCTAATAGAGGCTTACTATCATGCAGCTGAAATGCCATATAGCTTATTCTTGATGCTGACTACGGTGCTTATCCTTTCAATCCTGGCTGTTTGGTTCTTTACTGTAAGACGTCAGCAAGGCGACAAGAGATCTGCTTCTGGATTATTGAAAACTAATTCTTATCTGTTCTTTATGAACAGACTTTATCTAGATGCTATTGCACTAAGGTTACTTAATACCTTTAAGAGAATCGGTAGAAAGATAGATCAGTCACCACTTTTACTTGTACTTATCTTGGTGACTAGCTTGGCTTTTGTGTTTATGCAAGCAGTGGGATTATCAGCATTGCCGTTTAATACAATTCTTCTACTCTTAGCTTCTGCTTTTCTGCTTCCGATATTTCCATTTCATACTTTGTATTTAGCTGCACTTACTCGCGCGCCAAGAAGATTAGCTAGACTTCTCTGTGCTTTACTCCCAGCTCTTGGACTTTATCTGATGATTTTCTTATTACCAGAAATTCCAACAGGAGTTTTACCAGCTATTAGTTTGCTAGCTATTATTAGTGCACTTTGGGGATCAATTAAGGCACTGATGCAAACCCGTGCTTCTCATTTACTTTCTTATGGTGGACTTGCACTCTATTCGATACTTTGGTGGCACTTTGCGCAGACTGGTCAGATGGATTCAGAAGCTCTTTTCTATGGATCTGCATTAACTCTTACTTGGGCTGCTTTGTATTTGGCTTGGGATCGAGTGCGTGCTCGCTATGGTGATTTAGAACTAAAAGATATCAGTGGGCTTTACCAAACGATGCCACGTTTTGCTTCGTGCATGTCTTTAATGATAATGGTGGCTGTAGGGCTTCCTCCATTTGGTCTTTTCTTCGGGCTTGCTGGAATATTGTTAAGTCCTTCAACAGCTATTTCATCTGGAACCTTAATAATAATTTTGACTTGGTTCTTAGCTTGTTGGTATTTGTTTAAGTTTATGCAGGGTCTTCTTTTCGGAGGAGCTCGGAGGGATCTTTATTATGAAGATCTTCGCCCAACAGAAATAATGGTATTTGTAGTTGTGATTCTTCTACTGGTTCTTTCTAGTGGCGTTTCGCAAGACCACTTAATGGAGGTGATTCGATGAGTTCAGTAAAAGAAATGATAGATAATGCTAGCTCGGTGATTGCTCATTACTGGCCGATGACTAGCTTTGTTCATCACAATCCAATTCGTAGCCTAGAGAAGTTTCCTTTTGATGAGGCTGTTAAAGTAGCTCGTCGTTTTATTGGAGGTCATGGTTACCTGCCAAATGAAATGTATAGGAAGTTAGTAAAGAGTGGACGTATTAAATCTCAGCATATTGATGCAGCTCTTAAGCCTTTTTCTCAAGATAAAGAAATTGAGCTTGCTGGACGAAAAATTAGTCACTCAGCAGTTCTTCATGCACATCTTCTAGAAGGGATTAGTGCACCTTCAGAGGATGTAATCCTTGCACAGGTTAATCGAAAGCCTAATAAATCTGCGGTGCATGCACTAGCTAAGAGACTTAATATTAAATCAGAGCCACGTGATGAGAGCTTAAAGATCGCTAGAAATATTAGCCTTAGTGCTTGGTGTGATCAGGAATTTAAGTCTGAGGTCCTTTGGCAAGTTGATCGTGAGCTTATTAAGTGGTGTGAAGCTTTTATAGATGAAGGACATGCTAATTGGGCTATGCCTGAAAGAGAGAAAGGTTTTTATGCTGCTTGGAAATCACTAGCAGCTAAAGAATGGTCACCTTATGGAATTTCTGAGAGCTCTAAAAAAATTAGATCTTTACCAGAATGCCCTGAAGAAGCTTTGCTTGAGCACCTTAAAGCATTAGGCATTCCAGAAGAACTTAGAGAAGAATATATCTCTCTTCAACTCACAGCTTTATACGGCTGGGCAAGTTTTATCAACTGGCGTTCAGAGCATGGTGATTATGATTGGCAAGTGGCGCATCCTGTTGATTTAGTTCAATACCTAGCTGTGCGTTTATTCTACGAAAGAGAGCTGGTGGATCAAGCTTGTAAAAATGAGCTTGGCATTGCTGGTAATTTTGATGCGATAGTTTCGCATGTGAAAAATAAAAAGAATGCTAGTTCTAATACAGAAGAGAACACTAAGCTAAGAGCAGCTTGGAGATTGACAAAGCTAGCTGACGCGCTCAGTGTCTCTCTAGAAATTGCTTCTGATAGTCAGCTGCTGGAATTATTAGATTGGTTAGATGCTTTTCCAGAAGCTGATCACGGGGCTGTTTGGCTTAATGCTTATGAAGCTGGATATCATGAGGATCTGATTGGTGAGCTTAAAAAAGCTGCTCTTAAAAAAGAACTTAGTGAAAATAAAAGTGATAGACCTTTAGCTCAGCTAATGTTCTGCATAGATGTTCGCTCAGAGCCACTGCGCAGACATATAGAGTCAGTTGGGAATTATGAAACCATAGGTTTCGCTGGCTTCTTTGGTATTCCTATCCGTTGTCAATCACTTGATCAGCATCATCTAACTGACCAATGCCCTGCTATAGTAAGTCCTGCTTACACAGTCCATGAGGTGATTAGAGAAGGTCAGTGTGAGAACCACGCTAATCATAATACTCGTAAAAGTTTTGTGAATTTGCTTCATGAAATCATTCATGACTTAAAAGCTAACGTGTTTACTCCTTACATCATGGTAGAAACCTTGGGTTGGTTTTTTGGTTTGCAAATGCTAGAGCGCACAATCTTCCCGGGTACTTATCGTAAATGGCGTGAAAAACTTCAAAGAGCTACTGTGCCGAAGATCTCTACAAGAATCACTGCTGATAAAGATGAGAACGGTCTAGGTCTAAGTCAAGAAGAGCAGAATAAGACTATCGAGGGTGTTCTTAAAACTATGGGGCTGACTAAGAACTTCGCTCGTTTAGTGGTAGTCGCTGGGCACACCAGCATGTCTGATAACAATCCATACGAGGCAGCTTTAAACTGTGGTGCTTGTGGAGGAAATTCTGGTGAACCAAACGCACGTCTTCTAGCCTACCTGGCTAATAAGCCTGAAGTGCGAGTGCACCTCGCTAAAAATGGTATCGAGATTCCAGAAGACACTTATTTCTTAGGTGCTGTTCATAACACTACAACTGATATTTTAGATTTATACGATTTAGAAGATCTACCTGATACTCACTTAGAGGATCTTAAGAACTTAAAAGTAGATTTAGAAAAAGCTGCGGTTTTAACTAACCAAGAAAGATGTATTCGCCTTCCTTCTGTTGCTAAAGAACTATCACTGAAGGCAGCAGCTAAAGAAGCTAACAGAAGAGCTGGTGACTGGAGTGAGACTCGTCCTGAGTGGGGACTCTCTGGCAATGCTGCTTTTATCATTGGAAGACGTGAGCTTACTAGTGATATTAATTTAGAGGCTAGGTCTTTTCTAAATTCTTATGACTATCGCATTGATCCGACTGGCGCATTACTAGAAGGAATACTGATGGGACCTATGGTAGTCGGGCAGTGGATTAATGCTGAGCATTATTTCTCTGCAACTGATCCAGAGATTTATGGAAGTGGTAGTAAGATTTATCACAATGTAGTTGGGCGCATAGGAATCATGTCTGGTCCTCAGAGTGATTTACGTACGGGTCTTGCACTCCAGTCAGTAGCAAACGGGCAGATGACTTATCATGAGCCTCTTCGTTTATTCGTTGCTATTGAAGCGCCTAAGGATCGTATTTTAGAAATTATTGAGAGACAACCTGTTCTAAAACAGCTCTGTGATAATGAATGGATACATCTCTTAGCTATTGATCATGATAGTGATAAGAAACTGAATCTTTATAAGGCTAATCAGGGATGGGCGGAGCTTAATTAGGCTTTGAATAGCTAAGCTTTCTAGTTGATTCTTAGCTATTTGTATATACTTTTGCTATGCTGTCATTATCAAGACAGAAAATGATATTAGTATTGAGGTGGTAACTATTCCAGAAAGGCTTAGAGCTGGTTTTGGTTTTGGTACTTATGCTGCCTGTGAGAGCGTTTGCGATGCTCTTTTGCTTAGTAATCAAGATGTCAGAATAACTGTTTGTGAAAATGAGTTAGACCTTGAAGCTGTGGTAGCTAGAAGACCTAGCCTGGTGGTTCTTGCTGTTAAGCATATTCCACTTCAAGATGGCGGGCAGCTATGGCTTTCAGACTATTTTGAAAAAGCGGGCATTAACTATACGGGCTCTAAAGATGCTTCAATGAAATTCGATGTGAATAAGGGTTCTGCAAAAAAACAAATTGATTCATGCGGAATAAAAACCGCAGCTTTTTTCACTTCATCACCAAATGATTTTAAAGTAAATGATGTACTACCTTTGCCATATCCACTTTTCTTAAAGCCGATGGATGCTGCTGATAGTAATGGTATTGATCACAAATCACTTGTGTCAAACTTTACTGAATTTGAAGAAAAAATACAGAGCCTTCATCTTCTGAACTCCAAACCTACATTGGTTGAGCAATATCTTCCAGGTAGAGAGTTTACTGTTGCGATTGTTGAAGAGGATAATAGATTGTGTGTTGCTTCAATTGAGATCGTTGCGCCTTTAGATCATGGTTCTCGTATCTTAGGCGAGAAGGTTAAATCAGAAGATACAGAGATTTTGAAGAAAGTTATTGATGCTAAAACATTATCTAAACTTTCTAATATTGCAGTGAGTGTTTTTCGTGCTTTGGGAGCAAGAGATTTTGCTCGCATAGATATAAAAATGGATCTTGATAATGAATGCTACTTTATGGAAGCAAACCTAACCCCAGGCATGAATAAAGGCTCTAGTTATTTTCCTAAAGCTTTTGAAATTAGTCTAGGTTTAGAGTTTAATGATGTTATAGCTATGGTAGTTGGTAATGGACTTAAGAGAAATTTTTATAGTAGCTTGAAGTCTGTTTAGATTCTGAAGAAGTTTTGGTAGATTCTATGCATTATGCAATTCGCCAATTGATTTTAATAGATGTGGACGAAAAGCCAGCTGGTTTTCATGTGAATATGAAGAAGGCTCACAAACAGACGGGGTAACAAGTCAAGCACTTCATTTACTGCATTATCTCTAGTAACTCTTTATTAGATTCAATAGTTTCTATTGGTATGAATTGAACTTTAACTGATTCATATTCAACAGTATCTGAGATGTTTTCATTTATCACAAAAGCTTTTTTGATCTTTGGATATGACCTGATAAATTTTTTCAAGCCCTCTGGCACTTCGACTTTTTTAAGATTAGATTTTATCTCTATTGCATAAATATCTTGGTTGTTTATAAAAATCAAATCAACTTCTTCTTGGTTTCTAGTTCTCCAGAATCTTAGCTCTGTGTATTTTGGTGTATTGTATTTGAAGAAGTGATGAACATAGGCTTCATAAATTTTGCCTTTATCATCTCTATCTTTGATTTTTTTAAAATTATTTATTATAAAATTTCTTATACCAAGGTCATATAAATAATACTTCTTAGATTTCTTCAATTCGTTGCTTAGATTTTTTGAAAAGCTATGAAGGCTAAAAACCACAAAAGTTTGCTCTAAAATATTTATATATCTTTCTACCGTTTTGTTATCAACTTTAAGTTCATTTGCTAAATTGTTCGTTGATACAACTTGTCCCTGATAATCTGCAAGTAAGTAAATCAAATTATTAAATGCTGGTACATGCTCTTCTTTAAACTGTAGGTATTCTTCGAAGCTTTGTTTAGATTGTTTAAATCCTAAATAATTTAATGGATAAATTGTCCTTTCTACTTTTCTACCTACTTGTCTTACAACAACAAGAATTAGGACCCCGGGTTTTGAAAGCTCTTTAACTAATTGGTCGTAAATTGACATTTCGACATCCATATTGCAATTTCACCATAGTGGTCCAAAAATGCAACACTATGGTGAAAAGCCTTATCCGGAAAGGACTTTCCCTGTTGCAAATTGGCTAAAATGAGTTTCAAATGCTAATAATTTAGTGCAGATGGTTAAAGGTGAGAAGTCTAAGTATAAGGTGGTCGCAATTTGCGACCACAAGGATAAAAACACAATAAAATAGGTGCTTTCACCTAATTTTCTAGCTTCTGTAAGTAAAAAAGAGTAAATTATATTCTTTTTGGGTATAATATAACTATGCCTGGTAAGCAAAAAACCGAGAGATTGCAAGTACCAATCTCAAAAGATAAAAAAGAAGCTTTGGATTTAATGTCCGAGCAATTAGGTTTTGGGTCAACTACTGATACAGTTCGCTTTCTAATAAATAATCTTATTAATGGTTCAATTGATATTTCTATCAATAATGTGCCTGTTGGTTACTTTAATGAAGAAACGAAAAAAGAAGTACTGGAATCACGAAAAGATGTAGCTGCAGGAAAAGTTGTAGAACTAGATCCAGGTGACAAAGACTTTTTTGAAAAACTAGATGCTTTTGCAAACGAGTAATTGAATTCCTTGTTGCGTTTTGAAAATAAAATAAGTTGTTAAGGAAGGTTCAATATTGAAGCGTAAACTAAAATTTGCCAAAAAGTTTGCTAAAAAACAAAAGAAGCTTATTTATGAAAATCAATGCTTAAAGCCAAGAATTCAGAAAACTTTGCTTGCATTATGCATAGATCCTTTTTATAAGTCACTTAGAACTCATAAAATTCAAATTGCTGATGGCTATGTATATAGTTCACGTGTAACTGGTGATATAAGAATTATTTGGGAATTTGAAAATAGTGAGCTTAGTATTTTACTCTTAGATATAGGTGGGCATGAAGGTTCTAAAGGGGTTTATAAGTAAATGGTAGTTAACTGGAACCCTAGAGATGAATTTCAAGGTTATGAGCTTATAGAGACTTTTCTAGATCTACATGGGATGACTCAAGCCGAGCTTGCTAAAAAGCCTTCAGAAAGTGCAATGAAAGTTTTACCGCAGCTATTTAAGCTGCCTATTGTAAATGTGCGCATCGTACAAGAATGGACAGGTTTTACTAAGCAAGGTGCTCAAAATGTTATAGATAGATTTATTGATTTGGAAATTCTAGAACTCAAGGACGAAAACGTTTCTTGCGGTAGATTTTATATTTATAAGCGTTATGTAGATATCTTTAATACTTAGATAGTAGTTATGTATTAGTTGAGTAAAGCCAGAGTGTTTTTTAGATGCTCTAAATATAGAGATAAATCAACAAGAAGAATTTATAATACATAAAATTCTATTGCTAAAACAGTATAATTTATCTTTAATGAGGTATAAATCTACATTCGAAGTCATTTATTCAACTATAAGTAAATTAAAACAATATTGTCACGCGCATAAAAAATTCCTAGCAAGTGCTTTGGTAATTGCTGTTCTCTTAACATCTATACTTTTTCTATATAAAGTTTGTACTGTTATTCCGAAAGAAGCCAATCCACATGTAACCAAGAATATAGATCCTTCAACTTTTACTTTAAGTTCAGACATTTCTTGGTCTATAGTATTAGCTACAGAAAATTTCCAAAGGTTATCTGAAAATGATAAATTAGATTTAGCAAAAAAATATTTTGATAATACGTGGATCTACGCCAAACAAGGTGGATACAATAAGCAAAAACTTCTTAAGTGGTTCCAGGATACAGCTCTAAATTCAGGTGAGTATGGTACCAAAACAATCTCACTCATAGATGGGTTTGGTGGATTCTTAGATGAAACAAAAGATTATCAATATAAAGATTTAGCGTATTCTGATTTCCCTAAATTTAATTATAAGTTAGCTTGTGTGCAAAAAATATTTGAAACAATCACGCAATTCTCGTTTTCTGGAATTGCACACTATTTAATTATATTTCTTTTTTCACTGATCCCCTCTCTAATTATTTGTGGTTGTGTAGCAATTTTTAGAAACAATGAAGTCAATTTACTGCAGAAAATTTCTATACTTCTATTAATTCTTACTACTATATCTATTTTCAGATCGTACCAGCAATCTAAAGGTGTTATAGATATTATTCCAGCAAGCTATTTCTCGGTGAATAACTATACTTCAAACTATCCTACTTCCCATCATATTGTTAAAGCTCAGGGAGCTTGGGAAGGAATCAATCACAAGCTTGCATACCCAATTAATGTATCTGAATTTACGTGCACGAGTTACAACAAACAGTGCAGAGAAATTCAAGCTTACATAATTGGCAAGAATCTTTCTGTAGACGAAACCAATTGGGATGTTATTAGGTGGGATCATAAAGAAGTTATTCTACTGAATACTACAAAGTGTAACGAAGTACGAATAATAATAGATTATAAGAATCAAGCTGTAACTCAAATTCGTACTCCGTTAGACTTAAGACCTGCAAATTGTGCTTTTGGCAATGAGGGAAAATTTGTTACTGAACTAGTGGATGGTTTTGATCTGTATTTTAAAGAAAGAAGTCATTAATATATCTGTAAAAATAATAGACTTTCACGCTATTCCCTAGCCTGGTAGTAGTTTTCACCAAAGGCTTTAATCTCTTGCTGTATAATTACGTTTTATGACTAGGGTATATAACAATCCGATAGATTTGAATGAAGAAACTAAAGGCAGATTATTCCTTTGGGAAGGTGCAGTTTTAGAAACTAAAAGTTTACTTGAAATGGCTGATCGTTCATTAGAAGCATTAAAGAATCAGGGACATATAACTGAAGAGAGGGATAAATATATTGAGGCATTAAAGACTTTTAGGGAAGACACCCCTGATGCAGATATTTTGAAAAAAGAGTTTGATCAATCTTATTATCGTCCTTTTCCTGCTGAGTCTGAATGCTTCGAAATTTCTAATGTTTCTAGATTGTTAGCAATTGTAATTTTTTGCCAGATTTTAAATCCTGGAAATAAAAAAAAGGGAGTTGTTGCAAGCAATCCTAGATCTTTTATGTCTCCCAATTTTGAGTTGTCTGATCAACTAACCTCTATTTGTAACAGCATCTTTCAATCAGAGGAGGAGCATTTAAAATTTAAAAATCTTTGCTCTAAGTTGTTAGAAGTGCGTAATACCTTGATTGCTCATGCAGATGGCGAAGCATATGATGTTAAGCGTTCTGATTATTTGGTGACGATGAGGTCGCATAGAGACGGACTTAAGGGAATTGATTTTTCTTTTTGGCTCTCATTTTTAGAGAAAATGAGGGTTGGTATACTTGAAGTAGCTAATCATAAATAATGTTATGAAACTTGTTTAGGATTCTTTGCTTACTTAAAGCTAATAAGATAGAAGGCAGAGAGTCACAAATTTCTCTATTCTGTGAACGGTTTGTAATTAACATTGTTTTTGCAAGCAGTGTTGTAGATATCTATGCCAATTGTTCCTGGCAAAATATAGTTGTTTTCACTTGACTTATCATCATAGTTATAGCTTTTAATGCTTGAACCTTCGTATCGAAGAGATACACTGCGAAGTCTGAGGTACCTCTTATCACAATTTATTTCTTGAACTTTCATCATAGAATTATACATTTTTGAATATTCAACAACTTTGTTGAAATTATTGGTTTTAGTATAGTAATTCCTTAATTCTGGGTAAAGCTCTTTTGCGGTAAAGTACTCAGTCAAGGTATAAACTATGCAGTGTGTATCAAAATGATCACAATTAATATTATCTAAATCAATATAGTATTTTGACTCTTCATCTTGGTGCACTAATTCCCATTTTGCATAGGAGGGGTTGCAAGAGAGTAACATTAGGATAAAAATAAGCTTATAAAGCATTTGATTAATTTATTCCTTGAAATCTTCACTTGAAACCCATTAAGGAAATTGATTTAGATAAACTCACCTAAAAAAATTGTGGAATAAAGTGAATAGCATTAGTTTTTAAAGAGATGTTTTGAAATTTCTTAATTTAATTTTCATCCTTTTATTTATAGGACTTTTTCAAATAAGTCCTAGTTTTTCTGTTGACTATGATCACAGTAATAAGAACTTAGCTTATGAGATTCACCAAACAGTTTATTACAACACTAATAGTCATATCTATCACAAGCTTTCTTGTATTTGGGCTAAGCGTTGCACTAAGAATTGCATAGCTGTGGATAAATCAAGAGCTATGAGGCTTGGTAGGGCTTGTAAGGTTTGTGGTGGGTGAAGTTTATTTTATTATTTCGTGTCACGATTTATAATATTAGATATGAATAAGAATATTGAAAATGAAAAAGATATCTTCATAACATTGTTGGAGTTTGCAAATAATAATTTAACAATGGCTTCAGGAGAAATTAGAGAGGCAGCTAAAAGACACTTACTAGAAAGAGGATACGATGTGGAGAATACTCCAACTCTTAGCACTTTATTTAATAGAGCCATCAATTATATCTTTGAGAACAGAAGCAATCCTGATACGGGAGGTGCGATGAATATTGAGGCTTATTTCAAGCTATTAGATTATGAAAAATTAAAAGAAGCCAGAGAAGCCTCCTTGAAGTCCTTAGACAAAGCGAATAAATCACTAATGCTTTCATTTGGTGCCTTTTTTATTTCAACAATCATGTTAATTTCTAGTTTGTTGGTACCTCAATCTGTAAGAATTGACAATAGCCAGTTCTCTAAGCTGTCACGTCATTTTCATCATGTAGAAAGAGAGATATCAAGAAAAGCCAGTAGAAGGCGTCATTAAAATTTAACTAACTCGATGAACTCACCTTTAGCAATTGCATAGTAATTTATAGAATCAAAATAATTTTTATCAGATGCTTTTAATGAACTAATATTAGTGACTAGAGTTAAAAGACCATGATATTTATTTAGCTCATTCATTTTTTCACTTGGAATCTCAAGCTCATATTTAAATTCATAAATTCCTCTTTCTGAGATGAGTTCTTCACTCAAACGTAAAAAAGTTTTATTGCCCTTCAGTATTATATTTTCTAAATTACCAGAGATGATAACTCTTTTACCGGACTTTTTATTGATTTTTGATTGTAATTCATGTAAGAATCCAAACTCTTCATATTCATCAAAGCAAAGATTGCTTAAGGAAATGGCACTGTAGGATTTTTTGAGATCTCTGATTTTACTGCAGTATAGCTCTTCGTAATAATGATCTCGAAGTAATGGTGTTACGGATAGAATTGATTTCGAGTTTTGAGTAGGTAGATTGTTCTTAATAATCTTATACGTAAAACTGGAGAGAAAATCAATGTTTACAATGATAATTACTAAAATTAACATTGTTATTGAAGCAATAGAAAATTTATCTGATTTCATAAAACTAAGCCTTACTTGAATTATAGCTTTAACTTATATCGTAAGTACACTTAGAGTTTTTATTTTACACAAATACACACTCCCTGCAATGTGAAACATTCTTTTTGGTGATTAAGCTGTAGAATGGCTATTTATATAAGAGGTAGTTTACTCAATATATTCGTACTCTACGAGGCGAATCCAAGGCTTTTGTTGTCTGTTAACTAATTTATATTTCGACTTTGTTTCTAAGCCATTAACTAAATCATTTTGACCTGCGAAAAATACAAGATTGTTGCCACCTCCATTTGCACTTTTGAATTTTATTCCATGTATGTTTTTGTTTCTAAATTTAGTTGTTTTTATGAATTCAGTTACAACTTGTGTGGGAATGTATTCAATGTGAACAATATTATCTCTTTTAATAGGTTTGCTGATTTCTTTTGAAAACCCATTGATGAACTGTAAGCTTTGTACTTCATCGTAGTATGCTCCTGAGAAAACCCCAGGTACTTTAGGTAATTTTACTAAATCAATTATATTTATATCTTTAGTTACCTTAAATTTACCAACATAGCCTTTGCTGGAATATATCTCTCGCAATGCTAAATCTATGTTGTCACTACCATACAACATAGGTATACCAGGAGGATTCATTCTGTTTGATTGAATTGATTGTTTTACTGGTGGTGGACCTAAATCAATTGCTGTCTTAAAAATTTTACTGCCTTCTGGCTTTCGTGCTCTATAGAAAGTTGTTTCTGCTTTTAATTTTTTTACTAAGTCATTTCCATCAATTATTTTCTTTAGGGCTTTCAGGAATTCATTTGGTGGATAGACCATATGGTAGGGGCTCAATTTTTGTTTTTTGCCTGTTTCAATAAAGAAAAATCTAAATTCATGCTTTATAAGCTCAGAAAAATATTCCCATGAGTCATTGAGAGTATCTGTTAAGCTACATCCAAGCCAATCTTTTTCACACCATAAGTCTTCTGTGCTCAAATTTATAATTTGTTCTGATAATGCTTCAAATAAATCATTATTTTTATCTCTAGGTAACTCAAGTTGAATATGATCTACTAGTAGATCGCGCGTATCCATAATATTAGCTATTTGGTATCCATCTTCATAAGGTACTTCATCAACAGGGTGTATGTAGAATTCATTTATGCCTGTATGCATAAACTTCACAATTAAATCAATACTTGCAGTTGGAGCATCTTCCCCCTGACAAAAGGTGCATCCGGGTCCTTCATTAGCCGCATTTATGAATCTAATGATGTCTTCATCTTCAAAACAGTTTGAGCAGATTTGATGCATATTCTAGTAATCTATTTTACATCCATAAGGTGTGAAATAGAATGTGAGAGGGGTTAACTTCTGCAAAATTGCTATGGGGCTTTGGGAGTGAGTTTCAAAATCGATACTAAATCGATCTTGAAACTTGTGGTGGGATTCTGGTTTATTTTTGAGATCTCCGTTCCTCACGACCACCACTTCCCATTCCGCCTACGGCGAAAGGGATGCAAATCCTGCACCCCTATAAAAAGAAAAGAGTACCCGATGGGCACTCTTTTCTTTCATTATGGTAGGGCTGAAGGGATTCGAACCCCTGACGCCTCGGTTCGTAGCCGAGTCCTCTATCCAGCTGAGGTACAGCCCTATAAAAATAGGAAATTCTGTCAGTTTTCACTAACAGAATTTAAATTGTATCAAGAATGAATTAGAAAAATAATTGGTGATATTAATTTGCCTTTAAATTAATAATCAGCGTCTAGTACTTCTTCTTCAGTATTGTGGTCCTGATTGGCGTCTTGATATAAGAAGAAGCAGACCGTTCCGACAATTACTATTACAGGTAAAGCTATATAAATCGCTAGCATAGTGATATATTAGCGAAAAACTGCTGATTTAGCTAGCCCTCAAATGTTATTACATTTTTAAAAAATACCTTTGCTGTTAAATTGCTTATATGGCATTCCTAGGTATATTTGGTAAGAAAAAAAAAGACACTCGTAAGATGGTGATCGAGGGGATCATCTTTGGTATCGCCTTAACTGCACTTTTATGGTTTGTGCTTTGGCAAGTTTTACCTGGATGTTCAGTTTGTACTAAGTGGAAAATGGCTACTGTCATTAAAGCCATAAAATGGTCTATCTTCCCGCTTACTTTTTATTTCATCAGCTTCTTAGTAGTTGGTCTAAGTAGATCTTGTAATGATCACCTCATCGATCCGCTTAACTCTAAAGAAGATAAGGTTTTTAAAATCAACAGTAATGTTTTTGATAACACTACTCATCATTTCTTGATGTTCTTTGTAACACTTATGATTACTAGCTTATTCCTTCCAGCATGCATGTCAAAAGTAATTCCTATCTTAAGCATACTTTTTGTAATTGGAAGAATAATCTTCTGGGTAGCGTATCGCATTAACCCTCCTTACAGATCTATAGGTCTAGTGATGTCAGGCTCTTTCTTTATTTTCATTATTTATGACTTAGTGCAAATGCTCAAATATCTTTTCTAGTTTGGATATAGTTCTCATATCAGTTCTAACCCTTTTAGCAAGCACCATTGGTACTATCAGTGGTTTTGGCACGTCAACTATCATGGTGCCGGTTCTGCTTTTCTTTATGCCAGTTTATGAAGCGATATTGCTAGCAGCTGTGGTGCATTGGTTTCAAAATCTTTGGCGTTTGATTTTATTTAAAGAAGGCTTTAAGCCAAAAATAGTTTTAGACTTTGCTATCGCTGGTGGGGTAGCTGCTTTTATAGGTGCAAGGCTCACACTAGATCTTCCTAGTGAGCTAATAGTGAAAATTATAGGCGGGTTTTTTATAGTCTATGTCATTTATCTTTTCTTTAATCCACATTTTAAGTTTGAGTACAAAACTCCATTAGCTATTGCTGGTGGCGCGAGCTCAGGCTTTATGGCCGGCATGTTTGGAGTGGGTGGTGCTTTTCGCGCAGCGATGTTATCTGCTTTTGATTTGCCTAAAGCTGTTTTTCTTCACACATCAGCATCTATAGCACTTATAGTTGATAGCACTCGCTTGGCTACTTATCTTAGTGCTGGAGTGAGACTTACTGAGCATCTAGCTTTTGGGCTTATAGCTTTTATTGTGATGGCTTATGTGGGCACATTTATCGGTAAAAAATTAGTTGATAAAATCTCACAAAAACACTTTCGCTATGTGGTCTGCGGCTTTCTATTTTTAGCTAGTTTGAGGCTTTTGTTTTTATGATCGAAGACCCGCGCTTTAAAAAAGGACTCGAGCTTTTTAATGATAAGCAATATCATGAAGCTCATGATATCTGGGAAGAGCTTTGGACAGAGAAAGAGGCTGACCCTGATCGTAGTTTCCTGCAGGGTTTAATCCAAATATCTGTTTCGCATTATCTTTATGGTGAGGAGCGTTTGCCTGGCGCTAAGAAAGTCTATCTAAGAGCAGTGAAAAATCTGGAGAACTATAATTCTCCTCATTTGGAAATAGACTTTGAAAATCTGCTAGTGGGGCTTGCTGGATTGCTTCGCTAACGCTCGCAATGACGGAGCTCTGCTCGCAATGACCGCTTTAAGGACAAAGTGGATTAGGACCAGTTCTAGTAAGTATGCCGCTTATGCAATTTCCTAGAGTCACCACTAGTTGACCAGCTAAGAAAAGTGGATCTCCATTTGTATCTAAGCCTTCAGAATCAGTCTCAGCAATTTCCATAGTTATGTTTCCGTGACGGCTATTATCGTTATTCATATTTTTCTGGAACCAAGTGATAGCAGCAGTTGCATCTTCTCCACCCGGGTTGTCTGAACCATTAGTTGCTGTTGATGTGCGAAACCTATTTTTCTTAGCGATTTTTTTGAAGCTAGCGTCTCTCTGAAGGAGTTTGTATCTTCTTTTAAAATTTGCTTTACCAGTGATGGTATCTATCCCGTCATCAAGGTTTGTTTCTGTGCACATTTTTAAAGTTAATTTTTTTGGTGAGCCAATATTGTTTTTGCAATTCGGAGCTTCTGATTCACTTGGCACTCCAACTGTTAAATTACCTTTCCAGATACCTTTAAGATCAGAGCTTAAATTCCTGTCTGGTCTCGATGGCGGCAAAGGGATAGATGCGCCCGCAGGGCTGAATAAGCTAAGTAAGATCACTAGAACCAAGAATAAATTTAAATACATAGAAACTCCTATTTCTATTAAGGATAGTATTTAAATCAAAATTAGTCTATGTTCCTCTAGATGTTAAAATGTTCCTATTAGGAAGCATAAATGCCGTCAAGTTGTACTAGTCAAGGAATAAAAATAGATATAAGTACCGTTTATTTAGACGAGTACTCTAAGCCAGCTAAGAAAAACTATCTTTTTTGTTATCGCATCACGATTACTAATGAGAGTGATAAATGGGTAAAGCTTTTAAATCGTCATTGGATAATCATAGATTCAGAATCTCACAAAGAAGAGATAAAAGGTCCTGGCGTAGTTGGGCAGCAGCCAGAGCTTGAGCCTGGTGAGTCTCATCAGTATTTTAGTTTTTGTAATTTAGCTACTGAGTTTGGAACTATGGAAGGATCTTACGAGTTCACCGATAAGACTGGTGAGAATTTTCTTGCTGATATTCCTAGATTCTATCTCTCATCAAATTTATCTGAATTTGAAAAGAATAAATTTAGTCGCGGGCAAATCGTGCATCATAAACTCTACGATTATCGTGGTGTGATAGCTGATTTTGATATGTACTTTTTAAATGATGAGAAATGGTACGAAGCAAACGAATCAAAACCACCTAAAGACATGCCTTGGTACTATGTTCTAGCTGATGACACTAATACAGTGCATTATGTCGCCCAAGAGAATTTAGAAAATTGCGATGATAATTCTGAAATAGAACATCCACTTATGCAAATTTTCTTTAATGGTTTTGAAAATGAAAGATATATTCGTAATGATAAGACCTGGCAGGATCTAGACGACTAGGAACCTATCCAAAAATAGCAAAGAACTTCGTTACGCTCACTTCTCAAATCCTCATTGACCAGTAAGTCAACTGCGGCTCTCGTCGTTTCGCAAGCCTCGTTCTTTACTATTTTTGAACAGGTTCTAATTTTTCAGCTATTTTATCTACTTCAGCACATTCAATTGGTCTGCCAGTCTTGCTTGATAAGCATGTGCCAGTCATCTTAGCTTTCATGATTAATTTCTCATCAGCTCTATAAATCTCTTGATAAAAAGTAAATTTAATTTTACTTTCTTTAACGAGTTTGCTAGAAACAGTAAATTTCTCATCTGACCTTAGCGGAAACTTATATTCGAGCTCAGCTTTTACTATGACTAGATCTTTGCCCTCATCATGCATCTTTACAAAATCTACGTCCCTGTCCTTTAAAAACTCATGCCTAGCAAATTCCAGGTAATTTTGGTAAACAGCGTTATTAACTATCCCCTGAAGATCAACTTCATAGCTACGTACCTGCATATCTACTTTAAAGAGCGCTGTCATATGGATCATTATAGCTAGATTCTTTTTAATACTCAGATATAATGGAGCTAAGTTATGTTTAAAGAATTTCTAGAGATTGAGCAGAAAAATAGAGTTTTATTTTTTCTATTATCTATTCTTTTTTTATTGCTTGCATTTCCATTTTTTATAAATACTGAGCTTCAGGCTTTTGTTTATACTTTTGCGCTCACACTAGTTCTTTTATTAGGCATACATGTGATTAGTGAAGAGAGGCATGTGAGACGCTTTGGCATTGCTTTAGGCTCTTTGGCTGTTTTGATGAGTCTTGCTAGGGTTCTTTTTGTCACTGATCTTCTGTTTGGCGTAGCTAAATTAGTGGTTTTATTTCTCTTTTTTTCTTTTACGACAATCGTTATTATCTCTGAAGTCGTTAAGAGTAAAGAAGTAAGCCCGCAGATGATTTATGGCGCTATAGCCGGTTATCTTTTAATAGGTTTATCTGGAGCTATGATTTTCTTTGCAATAGCAATAATGGATCCAAACGCTTTTAATATTCCTGTTGGTTCAGATCAGGGAATGCACGTCTTTATTTATTATAGTTTTGTTACACTTGCGACTTTAGGATACGGTGATGTGGTGCCTACAGCGCCATATTCGCAGATTTTTGCAGTGATGCTCAGCATTTTAGGGCAATTTTATCTGACAATCCTTGTTGCCATGCTGGTTGGTAAATATATAAGCCAGCAACGAAGATAAATCTCTTATCTGTTAGAATTGAATGGATTAAAAAATACATGCAAATGATTATTTGCATTCGAAACTTAGGAGTTTTAGATGGCAGCAGCAAAACAAGGCGATACAGTAAAAGTTCACTACACAGGTAAGCTTAATGACGGAACAATTTTTGATAGTTCAGATGGTGGTGATCCTTTAGAGTTTACACTTGGTTCTAAAATGGTAATTCCTGGCTTTGAAGTGGCTGTTGAAGGCATGGGCGCTGGTGATGATAAAACAGTAACTATTCCATCCGATGAAGCTTACGGTCCAAGACATGACGATATGATTCTTGAAGTTGATAAAGGTCAGCTTCCTCAAGATATGGAGCCGGAAGTTGGTCAGGAATTGGTTTTAAGCCAAGATGATGGAAATATCATCCAAGTGATTATTGCTGAAATTGGCGATGCTTCTGTTAAGCTTGACGCTAATCATCCTTTAGCTGGTCAAGATCTAACTTTTGATATTAAGCTAGTTGAAATAGTTTAAGAACCTAACTAAAAGTTTTATTTATAACCAAAGCAAGGCTAGGAAGCTGTAGATGATTTTTGAAAATCAAATATCTAGGCTCCCATATATTTGCATACTTGTCTTTGTACTCTCTTAGGCCTTTGTAACTAAAAATAAAATTTAAATTCTGAAAGAGTCCATGAATAGCTATTTCTTCTAGGCTAGGCTCCTCATCTTTACTAAAGCCTGACATGGGAGCAAGCCCTATATTAATTCTCTTTATTTCTGATTCTGCAGATTCTAAAAATAGCTTTATAAACAGATAATCCATAATGCCACTTGGTGCTGAAAGCTTTCTGCGCATAAGATCAACTATCATCTCGCCTTTCTTGCCTGATGGTAGAAGATTTAGAAAAGCTATCACCTTTCCATTTTCGTTATTTGCTGTGATTACAGTAGTGGATTTCACATAGTCGTAATCAAAGTGACCAAGAGAGAAGCTTCTTTCTTTTTTGCCTGGTATTTTCAGCCACTCATTAGAGATGGCTTGGATTTCTTGCATAAGCTCATCGCTCGGTTGATTATGGATTTGAATGCTTACATTTAGCTTCTCAAATTTTTTAATTCTATTACGGATTTTTCTGCCCTTCTTGCCTTTAAGTTCGTAGCTGTTTATATCGGCAATGCCCTCATCACCCATTTTTATTTTTTTAAAACCAAGCTGATCGTAAATTTCTAAATGATTAGCTTCGGTTTGGAAAAATGCAAGTTTTAGCTTAGATTCTTTACATAGCGTTTCAAATTCTTTAATAATCACTTTGATTTCAAAGTCTGGTCCAACAGGATCACCAAGCACTAAAGCGTAATCAGCTTCAATTCTATAAGCAATGAAACTTTCTTTTGTTTTTGAAAAATAATATGATTTATCTTCCCAAACTTTAAATGGGTCGAGCGAAGATTTGCCATATTTGGCAATAATTTCTTTAGCTCTTGTTTCGGCTATGAATCTGTCAACAGCGTTAATTCTTTCTGCGTTTTTGCGCGCAGAGTTTCCTATAAAAAGTCTTTTAATGCCATGAAGAACCATATATTATGGTCCTCGGCGAGCTTTTTAATAAAGAGATAGGCTAAATAGACTAAAAGTCGCAATCATGCCAGAAATCCAGCTCTTTAGCTTTGCTGTAATGTTCTTTTGCCTTGCTATTATCGCCAATTAAATCATAGTAATTTCCCCAGCGAGCATAATTACTGGCTGATTTAGTGCAGAGCTCATCTGTTTCTTCAAGCATTTCTTTTAACTTAGAGGCATTTTCTTTGTCACTAAAAGCCCTAGTTAATCTATTAAGCTCTAGCAGGCGTGCAATTTTATTTTCACTTATAAAGACTTTCTCGAAACTTTCTTTTGCAGTAGGTTTTTTATAAGTGATTATTCTTGAAATGAGTTCACTAGTGTGAATTTCAGAATCAAGATTTAGTTTTTTTAAATAACTAGCTATAAACTCATTATCTATTTCGTGACCAATTGAATTACCTACTATTAGAGCTCTATCTTTTTGTCCCGGGATAATATCCTGACTTAGCATAAAGCCGTGATCATCTAGAAGGCTAGTGAGTTTTTTGCAAGCATCAAGCGCGCCATAGAGATAAAAGATATCACCTTCTTTTTTATCATAAAAACTAAGCTCATCTTTATAGTCCTTCTCTAGCTGGCTTTCTTTGTTAATGTCGTAGTCACGCCACTCATATTCTTTCTGGATTCTAGCTTGGTAAAAGAGATTTTCTATGACATCAGCTTCTATATCAGCTCTTAAAAGGCATTTTAGAAAAAGCTCTTTATATTGCGCGCCTTCTTTTTTTAGAATCGTTAAAGGGAGTGCATCTAAAACATAGTTTAGGCTAATTGCAGAAAGCTTTTCTAATTTATAATCACCACCACTAAGCTCTTTAGCTTCATTAGGCTTAGTAATATCTAGAAGAATAAACTTATAGTCATCATTTTCTTTAAAGTCACTTAGAATTTTTCTTTCTTTGATCTCTTCTAAGTTTTTTTTAGAGATATCACTAACTAGAAATTCTATTTTTTCTAAAATTCCTAGCTCTTTAGCCGCAAAGAGAAAGTTTCTGGAGAAGCGTCCTGAGCCAGCGCCGCACTCAAGTACTTTCACTTTATAATCTTTCGGGTAATTGTCTAAATTGCTTTTTATAATCTCAGCAAGCGCGATGGCATTTTGATAGTTAGTGGTTACTTCATGTGGGATTCTTTTATCTGAAGTTTCGCTCCAAGCTGCTATGCCTTTCTTCAGGTAGTATTCATTGGAGACACTCCAAATCAAAGATTCATTATAGGCTTTAAAATCTTCTAAGATATTCATTAGTTCTTGCAGCCCAGAAGCTCGATCATGTAACCATCAGGATCTTTGACAAAGGCGAGTACCGTGCTGCCATGTTTCATCGGTCCAGCTTCTCTTACTATTTGACCGCCCTTTTCTTTAATTGTTTCACATGCCTTGTAAACATCATCAACCTCTATAGCTATATGCCCAAAAGCGTTGCCATGCTCATATTTATCAGTTTCCCAGTTATGAGTTAACTCGAGTGCTGTATGCTCGCTTTCCTTTCCATAACCAAGAAAAGCTAGAGTGAATTTCCCGTCCGGGTAATCTTTACGACGAAGCTCTTCCATGCCAAGTATTTCTTTGTAAAAAGCTAGTGATTTTTCTAAATCAGCCACTCTTATCATCGTGTGAAGTAATCTCATAAATATTTATCCTAACAGTCAAATAAATTCTTGAGCCTACTTTTAATAAGTAATTACCTGAAGTGATAACTAATTTGATCTTTCTCTGTTCAAATAACTAAACTGGCATTATTATATGTGAATAGGAGAAAATAACATATGTTAAAAAATATAACTAAAATTACAGTTGCAGTTGCTATCTCATTGGCTAGCTTAGCTACTCCTGCTAAGGCTAATGAGGCTGGTGATGTGTTACTTAGCACTTTAGGTGTTGTTGCTGGTGTTCCAGTTGGAATGATCTCTGGTTTGCAGAGAGGCGCAATCAACAAAGGTGTTGAGTACGGTGCTTCTTTTTCAGAAGCTATGGGAGATGGTTACCTTGGTAAATTCCTAGGATTTCACGGCGGACTTTTAGTCGGTGGAGTTACAGGTGGTTTAACAGGAGCTCTTAATGGTGGAGTAAACGGCGTTCGTGATGGATGGTCAGAACCGTTTTCTGAAGAAAGCATAAGCATGGATGGAGATTATATGGATTTTGATCCATATCAGTTCTAAATCTTACTGAAACTTGATTACTAAAAAGAGAGCCCATCAAAGGCTCTCTTTTTTTGTATACTTTTGATATGTCAGAAACTGCTTACTTAGCTGCTGGATGCTTTTGGGGACCAGAAAATACTTTTGCTAAAGTAGAGGGTGTTTTATCTACTCGAGTTGGTTACGCTGGCGGTAACTGGCTTAATCCTAGTTACGAAGAAGTCTGCTCTGGCGAAACAGGGCATGCTGAGACTATCAAAGTAGAATTTGATCCTGAGATAGTTGGCTTCGAAGAGCTTTTAAATGTTTTTTGGAATTTACATGACCCAACCACAGCAAATAGACAAGGACCTGATTTAGGTACGCAGTATCGCTCTGCAATTTTTGTAGTTGACGAAGCACAAAAAGAAATAGCCTGCGCCTCTAGAGAAAAAATGCAAAATTCTGGAAAATTTAAAGAGAAGATTGTCACAGAAATCTCACCATTCACGAGCTATTATGATGCTGAAGAATATCATCAGCAATATATGAAAAAGAAATGGGGCTAATACTTAGTATCCTACAATACTTGTGTAGAGTAGGTTTGCTGCTAGAGCACCTATGCAAGCGAAGCTAGTTAATATACTAATTTTTCTTAAGTTATAGCATTTTTTCTCTACTTCCCAAACTCTTATGCTGAAATTATGAAGCAATCTTGCAAAAATAAATGCAAGACCAGTTAAGTTCATAAGCCAGAGAGGAGTTTCATATGATTCTGCATATAAAAACATCAATAGGAAAATTGCTGTATATTCTACAAAATTAGCTTGAGCTTTTATTGCCCTCATTAATTTTTCATTCCCGCCATCACCAAGAGCTATTTCCTCTTTTCGTCTCACAAGAATTACCTGAAGTGAAAGGAAGATAAACATAAAGCCAAGAATGGCAGGTACCAAAACTATCAAATCAATATCCATATCTATATTTAAGCACAAATCCTTTATCAGTTAAAATGGTATTTATGAAAATAAAAGCAGCTGTAGCTTGGGAAGCGAATAAACCTTTATCTATAGAGGAAGTGGATCTTGAGGCTCCTAAAAAAGGTGAGGTTTTAGTAAAATTAGTAGCTACTGGCGTTTGTCATACTGATGCTTTCACGCTTTCTGGCGCAGATCCAGAAGGGGTTTTTCCAGTGATTTTAGGGCACGAAGGTGGCGGGATAGTTGAAGAAATAGGCGAGGGAGTCACTAGTTTAAAGCCAGGTGATCATGTGATCCCTCTTTACATTCCTGAATGCGGTGACTGTAAGTTTTGTAAATCTGGAAAAACTAATCTTTGCCAAAGTGTGCGAGAGACTCAGGGTAAAGGTTTGATGCCTGATGGTACTAGCCGTTTTTCTAAAGATGGAAAACAAATCTTTCATTATATGGGCACATCGACTTTTGCTGAATACACAGTTGTGCCAGAAATTTCGCTAGCTAAAATAAACCCCAAAGCGCCGCTTGATAAAGTTTGCTTGCTTGGATGTGGGGTGACTACTGGAATAGGCGCGGTTTTAAATACCGCTAAAGTCCAGGAAGGATCTACGATTGCAGTTTTTGGTTTAGGCGGGATAGGACTTTCTGTGATTCAAGGCGCAAAAATGGCAAAGGCATCTAGAATTATTGCTGTTGATATTAATGAAGATAAATTTGCTTTAGCTAAATCTTTAGGTGCAACTGATTTTATCAACCCGAAAAAAATTGAAGGGACTATTCAAGATCACATCGTCGCTATGACAGATGGTGGTGTGGATTATTCTTTTGAATGTGTTGGCAACACAAAACTTATGCGATCAGCTTTAGAATGCTGCCATAAAGGCTGGGGTGAGTCGATAATAATTGGCGTAGCTGGAGCTGGTGAAGAGATTCAAACTAGACCTTTTCAGCTTGTTACTGGTAGAGTCTGGCGCGGGTCTGCCTTTGGTGGAGTAAAAGGACGCAGTGAACTTCCTGGATACGTGGATAAATACATGTCTAAAGAAATAAATCTTGATGACATGGTCAGCTTTACAATGCCTCTTGAAGAGATAAATGAAGCTTTCGAACTTATGAAAGAAGGCAAGAGTATTAGATCAGTAATTAAGTTTACTTGACTTTAGTTTGCTCAAACCGATGAGATTTTTTGTCTAAGATTTTCTTACGTAATCTGATATTCTCTGGAGTAATTTCAACAAGCTCTTCATCATTAATGTAAACTAGAGCTTCTTCTAAAACTATCTTGCGAGGTACTTTAAGCTGAACAAGCACGTCAGCACCAGAGGATCTCATATTAGTAAGCTGCTTAGCTTTAGTAAGATTAAGTTCAATGTCTTGAGGACGATTAGCCTCACCAACTATCATCCCCTTATACACATCAGTACTAGGTTCTAGGAAAAATACACCACGATCAGCGAATTGACCAAGTGCGTATGGAGTAGCACTTCCTTTTTCAAGGTTTACTAAAACGCCAGGTCTAATTTTACTAATCTCACCAACGTGAGGTCTGTATTCAAGGAATACATGGTTTAGAATTCCTTCGCCTTTAGTCATTTTTATAAAATCTGTGTTGTAACCAATAAGCCCGCGTGTTGGGATATGGAAAGTAATAATAGATCTACCGTGAGCTGAGTCCATAAGAACCATTTCAGCTTTGCGTTTACCTAATGTTTCAATGCAAATACCTGAAGCTTCTTCTGGGACATCGATAACAAGCTCTTCAAAAGGCTCACACTTAACTCCATCAATATCTTTTTCAATAACATGTGGCTTAGAAACCTGCATCTCAAAACCTTCACGGCGCATAGTCTCTATTAGAATTCCTAAATGAAGCTCACCTCTACCAGATACTAAAAACGCATCCGTGCGATCAGTCTCTTTAACTCTAAGTGAAACGTTTACTTGAAGTTCTTTATCTAATCTATCTTTTATTTGTCTTGAGGTAACAAACTTACCTTCAAGACCTGCAAAAGGACTATCGTTTACTGAAAATACCATCTCAAGCGTTGGCTCGTCAATTGTAATAGTTTCAAGAGGCTCTGTGCGATCACTGTGGCAGACAGTGTCTCCAATGTTTCCTTCTTGAAGTCCGGCAAGAATAACTATCATTCCAGCACTTGCTTTTTGAATTTCTACTTTTTCGAGACCATCAAAACCATAAATTCTAGCGATTTTTCTTTTTAATACTTCGCCAGTTTCTGAGCAGATTAAATTTACTTGGTCGTTTGTTGAAACATCACCATCAATAATTCTTCCAATAAGCATCCTGCCCATATAATCGTTAGCATCTAAACTAACTGCTTGGAATAAAAATGGTTTATCAAGGTCACCAGGAGGAACAGGTACGTTCTTTAAAATAGTGTCCATTAAAGGTTCGATATTAGCTTCGTTACTAGAAAGCGCATCTTCTAGATCTAAGCTAGTGCGTCCTTTAATACCAGAAGCGTAGATGATTGGGAATTCGATCTGATGATCATCAGCACCAAGGTCTATAAATAGCTCTAGGACCTGGTCTATAACCTTATCAATATTAGTATTTGGTTTATCAATTTTATTAATTACAACAATTGGTTTTAAACCTTGTGCAAAAGCTTTTTGTAAAACGAAACGAGTTTGAGGCATTGGTCCTTCAAAAGCATCTACTAAAAGTAAACAACCTTGAACCATACCAAGTACACGCTCAACTTCACCACCAAAATCCGAGTGACCCGGTGTGTCTACGATATTTACAATATGATCTTTAAAACTTACTGATGTATTTTTACTTGTAATAGTAATTCCACGCTCACGCTCAAGAGGGTTACTGTCCATGATGCAGCTATCAAATTCTTTGTGTTTAGCAAGACTGTCTGTGTGACTTAAAATCGCATCCAAGAGAGTTGTTTTCCCGTGGTCAACGTGAGCGATAATTGCTAGGTTACGAATAGTTTCAATTTTATGCATGATGCTTCCTGTTTGGAGTTTTGCTTTGGCAAAACAGTAGTCATACTAGCTTTAAACTGCTAATATTGTCAAGACAACAAAAGGGAAAGAATAATATAGAAAAAAAGGCTTATTTTAGGGGCTTTTGAAGCTTTTATGCAGGGATTCTTCTTCTTCTTGCATGTTTTTTTAAGACAGAGCTACTAGGCTTAATATCTATTGATGGCACAGAGTAGTAAGGTATTAGCTTTCCTCTTCCATCCTCTAGATTATTTATTAGCTGACCATTCTCTAAAGCAGCATAGATTTCTGAATTAGGAAATAAACGAGCGAACATAGATGCGATGTTGTTTTTATATTTTCCTCTTGCGCCAGTTGAGCATCCTTGAATACTAATTATTGAAGGGTCTCTAGGATCTTGATTTAGATAATGACTTAAACCTAAATCATTTAACCATTCATAGTCATTGACTGATAAATTTTCCTTACCTAAAGTCATAGATCTTTGACTAGAGTGACCAGCTAGATAAAGCGAGTCAATTTTTTTATCATATTTATCTAAATACCACCTTAATTCGTTAAAAGCTTCAACGATATCTTGTTTCTTATCAACTTCAAAATAGAAAATATTATAGTCTTTGTAATCTTCCAGTCTACTAAAACTTAGCCCACCATTATGGTCATCTTTGGCTCCTATATAAACGCAGCTAGGCTTGCTTGGGTCAATTAAGTTAGACTTAGGACCTTCTAAAGAAAGTTTCTTGCGCATATTCACTATCTTCCTTGCTAGTTTTAGGTTTTTTAATCTTCGTGGGCTAGCTATTGAGAATTTCTCTAGATCTTTTATTAATGCAGGATCTTGTGTTCGAATCATTTTTATAGCTTCAGCATCACTTGCTAATTTCCAGTTTCTATTTTTAGCTTCAGTAACAAATTTTTCATCATGAGCCAGTCTTCTACTAATATATGGAGGGATTTCAGTACCACGTTCTATAGCTTCTAATAGAAATTCTCTATCACTCTTTAGCCAAGTATTATGGCTCATTAAATTTACACCAAAAATTGATGCTTCATTTTGGGCTACTGCTAGATAAAGCTCTGGGTGTTTTTTATAACTAAGTTTTTTAATAGGGTTTGTAAGTGGGTCGTCTAGAAAAAAAGCTAGAGTGTTTATCTGTCTTCTAAGTAAATTTGCATAATATAAAATTTCTTTATCATCTTTTAGTGGATTCTCATCTTTTACAAGTTTCATATAAAGTAAAGGATTTCGTTTTACGCCTTCAAGTACAAAATCTCTATCTTTTAAATGCTCATCTCTTAGTCTGTTAAATATACTGTTATTGTGTTCACTTGCATAGGCAAATTTGATAGCCTCAAGCGCTAGCTCTTTGTCTTTTCTATGCTTTGAATTATATGGTATAAATTCGTATGCTATTCCTGGATTGATTTCTGAATTGACAGCAGCTTCTAAAATTTCTCTTTTATATTTGAATTTTTTTGGGATTTCTAAATAGATTTCACCATCTAAAGACACAGCTCTTTTGATAAAATCCTCATTCTCTTTATAGAGAGGATATCTTCTTCTAAGCACTTTAAACAAATATGATGACGAGTCACAATATGAATTTGCTGCTATTAATAAAAATATATGAGGCTCTTCTAGTAGTTTGTATTTATCTTTAGAAGGATTAAAGCAGAGTTGGTTTAGTTCTTTCTTGTCTGGAAATGCTGCAAATAATGCGGCGCTAGCTAGTCTGTGATCATCTTTCCATTTTTTTGGAAGTTCTTTGTAATAAGCAGGGTTCTCTTTAATTCTTTGTATATGAGATCTTCTTTCAATTTCTAAATCTTGTTTTTTTCTCAGAACATCAAAACTTTGAAAAGTTAGAAAGGTGCTCTTCTCTTGCCCAAGCCTGTTATATCTAATAGCTGTGTTTATTGGGTTCTTAGTTTCATAAAAATCCCCATCAGTTTCTGTGGCACCTGGATTTGCAGTGGCATGAAAGTCTTGATTTATTGGCTGATAGCGTTGAAAATTTATTTTAACTAGCTCAGGCATATACCCCTCCCTTAAATGCGAAGTATATAATAGCAGATTCAGATTAAGGCTTAAAATGCTCTTTGTAGTAATGCTCCAGCTCTTCAGTCTCGTAGTCATTATCTACATATTCTTTGCGCCACTTTTTGACTTTAGAGCAGTCAGCATTACAGTTATTTTTAATTGGGCACCACTCTTTTTCGATTTTATTTGCAATAGCAAGAACCCACTCTAAAGTACCATTTGCAAATTCACAATACTCGCAGCTTAGTGCATCAAAAAAATTCATTTCTTTTAAATTATGCCTATCAAAATGAAAATAATCTTTTGGGTTAACCCATTCTTCTTTATAAAGCCAAAAGTAAATTGGGCTTATAGTTAAAAAGAAAAGAAAAAGTGGCACCAAGACAATTGAAAACGAAAATAGAATTAGAATACCTAAGTGAACACCAAGCCCTCCTAGATTATGTTTGCGCTTATCTTCAGAATGAGCTTTCCAGACTTGATCGAAGATAATACTTTTTGTTTTTTTCATAAGAATCTCTAAAACTAGTAATTAAAGCTTACTTGTTTATCTATTTCTGGATTTAAGCTGTAGTGCACAGGGCATGTGTGGGCTGCTTTTTCTAATTTTTTCTTTTGCTCATCACTAAGATCTTTAGGCATATTAAACTCAATAATAAGCTTCACGATTCTTCGTGGCATATCTTCTGACATATGTTTTTCAACGGAGTATGTCACGCCCTTCATCTCTATTCCGCTTCTTTCAGCGAGCATAGACATGATAGTTAACATGCAAGCAGCTAGTGCTGTGCCCACTAAATCAGTTGGTGAAAATTTCTCACCTTTACCGTTATTATCAGTCGGCGCATCAGTTTCTAAAATAGAGTTTGATGGTCCATGTATACTCTTAGTTCTAAGAGCACCTAAATACTCGCCACTGACTTTTACTGCCATGACTTAACTATAGCAAACTAGATTTCAATAGTGCTTGAATCCACTGTGAAAGCATCAAAGACATTACCAGGGTTAATAGTTACATTCTCGCCTTTTTTAAATCCAAAAAGCATCAAAGGTAAAAAGATAAGCGCGCCAACTACGGGAAGAATGATTCCTGAGCTTTTCGTTTCACCTTTTCTATTTACTGAAAGGTTTACATTATGCTTGTTGCCAAAAGTATCTTTAACTATTGCAGATTTGATTTCTACTAAACCAGCTCTACCAAAAGCTCTTCCGTGTTTTGATTTTTCCACGTAAGAAGTAGCTTCATCACCTTTTTTAAAAACAGTAACGCTACCAACTTTTACATCTTGATCGATGCGCATGGCTAAAGAATCACCGAGTTTGATTTGGTCGCTGATTACTGCATGCTTAAAACTAAGTGGAACATTTAATCCATCAGGTATTATCAGCTGGGCTGCATTGATCGGACTAAGGCTGGCCAATAAAATGCTAAGTGCAGAACCAGTTGTTATTAAAAATTTTGACATCTCAATCTCCTTTGATTTAAAGTACAGACTGATTGTACACTAATCAGAGATTAATTTGTATGATTTATTATAAGAAAAACTTAGCTTAGATATAAGTGACTATTTAAGAGCTTTTTCAAGATCATCAGCAGTCCCTATATACTTGCCATCTAAATAGATCTGAGGAGTAGTCTTGCCGCCAGTGATATTAGACATAGATCTACCAGTTACTTCATTAGTTAATAGGATTTCTTCGTAAATCACGCCCTTATCATCTAAAAGCTTTTTCGCTCTAGTACAGTGAGGGCAACCTTTGCGAGTAAATAGTGTAGCGAAGCTAGGAAGCTTAGCTTTAGCATTTATGTGCTTAAGCATAGTGTCAGCATCTGAAACTTCAAAAGGATCACCATCTTTCTCTGGTTCTATAAACATCTTCTCGATTTTCTTGTCGCGAACTAACATCGAATATCTCCAAGACCTTTTACCAAAACCAATTGCAGTCTTGTCTACCAGTAGTCCCATGCCTTCAGAGAAATCTCCATTCCCGTCTGGAATTAAAGTGACATTTTCAGCTTCTTGATCTTTAGCCCACTCGTTCATCACAAATGTATCATTTACAGACATGCAAATGATCTCATCGATGCCATTATCTTTAAATACTGGAGCGAGTTCGTTATATCTTGGTAGGTGAGTTGATGAGCAGGTTGGTGTGAAGGCTCCTGGCAAAGAAAAGACCACTACATTTTTGCCTTTAAATAAGTCATCTGTGCTCACAGTCTTCCAAGCACCATTGTCCTGGACTTTAAAAGTTACGTCTGGTACGCTATTTCCTTCTTTATTTTCAAGCATAATTTAATTATAGATCTTTTCTTTTCTTTTGGAAAAAGTAGTACCTTGAAATTTATAATCTGGGTCTTTGATTATTTCAGGGATCGTGTCCATAACATTCTTAGAGAGTAATACCATGTTTGCTCCTCTAGCTAGGCATGATTTAGCTGCAATGATTTTACTTTTCACGCCACCAGTACCTAAGCCAGAACCACTTTCTGTATTTGCAAGAGCTGTGATTTCATCATTGATTTCTGAAACATGCTTGATGATTTTAGCGTTAGGGTTCTCATCAGGAGAATCGTCGTATAGTCCACCAGAATCACTAATTATAAATAGATGACTAGCGTTTAAGATTTTACCAATTGCGGCAGCTAACTTATCGTTATCAATATCAATATTATCTGAACAAATTACTGGATCGTTAGAATTGATGATCGGTATGATTCCATGAGCAGTTAAGTCAAAAATTGTTTCTCTGATATTTTCTTTATACTCAAGGTCATTGTAAGCCAAAAGAATTTGAGCTGTTATTAAATTGTAGTTTTTGAAAATATTGTCGTAGATTGAAATTAAGTGAGATTGACCAATTGATGTTAGGCATTGTGCACTAATATCATCACAGTTCTTACCTTTTAATAAATTTTTGCCGAGCCCTTTAGCTCCAGAGCTAACAATAATAGGAGCATAACCAAGCACTTTTAATCGTAAAATTATTTCAGCAAATTCTTGGATAATTGAGTAGTTGATTTTACCTCTTTCTGTTGTGATAGAGGAAGTGCCTATCTTCAGAATTGCAATTTTCTGTTGTTCAGGATTTTTAAAGCTTGAGATTTTACCATCTAAAAATGGATCAATCGTGATGTTTGATTCTGGAATATTAAACACAAAATTCTTATCATGTTCTGATTCGATTTCGATACTTTTAAGCTCACCAGTATGACTTTTTTCTAGCGTCACATCCGACATTTGCTCACCAGAGAAGGTAAGTTTGGTGTTATCATCTGCTTCTTCTCGTTTAACTTTGTAACCGTCATTAAAGCTTACTTCAAAGTTATTTAGGTATTTGAAGTCTTTATTTTGGTGAAGCTGGTCTAGAGAGTTATCAATATTTTCCAAATTAAGTTGATTTGCATCATCATTTGGCTTTAGCTCTGACTCTTCAATAAATTCGTCAAAGGATTGGTCTAAGTTAATTTTGCTGTATTTTTCGCCCACAAGTAATATATCATAACATATATTGCTTAGCTTTGTAAAGTCTGTAAGCACAATTGTTTTGAACTTTATCAGTTAAGTCAGCTGGGTGACTTCCCCTCTATTAAAAATAATTTCACTAAAAGCTTAAGCTCTCAGTTTGATCAGCAAATCATCTTTAACCCAGAGTTTGCTAGGAAGATTGTACTCGTTGACCTTCCTTCTAATATTAGACTCTGCAATCTTTACTAGAATGCCAATAGGATCTTTAAGACCTATGTAAGAGACTGCTTTAAGAGTTTTTCTCAGTTTTTTTCTGGCTGCCTTGTAAAAAACTAAATCTACTTCTGTGCCATCAACAGCTTCGATTTGACCTTCTACATCAGTTACTATGTCTTTGCGAAAACCACTTAAGCGAGTGATTTTAATTCTGCCTCGTGCCCCTTTCTTTATCACAGGATATTCAGCACTAAAGATTTTCCCCACTACGTCTTCTTTAACTTCAAAGACAAGTTCAGTTCCAAGTTTATTTGTTTCTTCAGAGATGTATTTGATTTTTACTTTGCTGTCGTGTTTCAGCAAAATTGTTTCTGGGACTGGCCTGACAGGTAGTGAGCTTAAAAGCAATATTAATAATAGGCACGCGCGTATCTTGATCTATATATAGATTCTTATTGAAAAGCCTTTGTTCCACTGCTCTTATTTTGATTTAAGCTAGCTCAATAGCTATGGCGTAGCTTAGATAATTTTCTGAAGAATAAACACTAGATCTGGATTCTTAAACTTAATTAATTTAGGAATTGATTATCTTGCTATAAATAATAGTATGGCAAAGGCGATAGTATGGTTTCGCAAAGATCTAAGGCTAGAAGATAACCCAGCTTTGGATTATGCAATTCAAAATGGATTTGAAATAATCCCAGTTTTTATATATGCGCCCGAAGAAGAGAGTTTTAAATTAGGATCACATAAAGTTGATATAGGGTCTGCTTCTAAAGTTTGGTTGCATTATGCACTAAAGTCAATTCCTGAGCTTCTTGTGCGTCAAGGGGCAAGTTTAGAAGAGCTTAGTAAGCTAATTGAAGAAACAAGTGCAACTCATATTTTTTGGAATAGACGCTACGAGCCTTTTATTATTGAACGTGATAAAAAAATTAAAGAGGAGCTTTCTAAACAAGTAAGTGTAGAAAGTTTTAATGGATCTTTGCTCATAGAACCATGGGAAGTCGCTAATAAACAGGCTTTGCCTTATAGAGTTTTTACACCGTATTATAAATCAATAAAAGATAATAACTTTGGCAAACCTTTGGCGAAGCATAAACTTAAAAAAACTAAATTTAAATCTCTTAAGCTTGAAGACTTGTCGCTGCTTCCCGAGATTGAATGGCATAAGTCGATAGTTAAGTTTTGGAATCTGGAAAAACCAAACACTAAGTTCTTAGATAAATTTAGTCCTGTTAAATATTCTGATGAAAGAGATATGCTTGCTCTTAATGGTACTTCTAAAGTAGCTCCATACCTAGCCTGGGGGCAGTTAAGCCCAAGGCAAATTTGGTTTAAGTTTAAAGACATAAATGGCGCTGAATCATATATTAGGCAACTCTTTTGGAGAGAGTTTTCTTATCATCTCCTTTATCATTTCCCTCATACAATTAATGAGTCTTTAAGTGAAAAATTCAAGAATTTTAAATGGGAGCCATCATCTAAAAACTTAAAAAAATGGCAAGGGGCTAAGACTGGATTTGATGTGGTAGATGCTGCCATGAACCAACTCTGGGAAACTGGCTGGATGCATAATAGAGCTCGCATGGTAGTTGCTTCTTTTCTTACTAAAGATCTTTTAATTCCATGGCAAGAAGGCGCTTCTTGGTTTTGGGATACGCTAGTGGATGCAGATCTTGCTAATAACACTATGGGCTGGCAGTGGGTCGCTGGCTGCGGCGCTGACGCATCACCTTTCTACAGGATTTTTAATCCAGAAACCCAAGCTGAAAAGTTTGATCCTGATGATATTTATAGAGAGACTTGGCTACAAGAAAAAGTTGAACCTATGGTAGATCATAAGCATGCTAGAGAAAGAGCCCTTGAGCTTTACAAAGCAATCAAGTAGTTAATTTTGGTAGTGTCTATTTATTAGGTCGTTTTGTATCCAAAGTAATTTAGCAAAAGATCTAATAGCTTTTTCTTTCGCTTCAAGAGAAATATCAAAGCTAAAGATAGTAGCGTTTACTGCATCAGCCACAAAACCCATTAGAGCGTTCATTTGCACAAGTGGCACATCTAGTTCTTTACTGCCAGCTTTTGGTGTGTGCATTTTCCCAACAAAATCTAAATACTGCACCATGTCAGGGTTATAAGGACCAGTTACTAATTTTTCCAAATACTTAGACAAGTGTGATTTTCTGAATTGAATCATCGTGTGCTCTTGGCTTAGTTCTTCCATGCCTTCTGGTAGATCGCCCTCATAACCAGATTGTCTTTTTACAAAATGTCTTTTTGTAGCATCGTAGCTAAATAATTTATCGTAAACAGCATCGACTAAGGCTGGAACCACTGGAGCTAGTAATGGAGCAGCTCCTAAAATAGTTTTTATGTCCTCTTCGCCAAAGCCTATAAATTCAGTGAGGTATTCAAATCTGTAGCCCAAATCGTTTTCTAGTTTTTCTTCATCTATTTTTTTAATTTCTGCAATTGTCATAGTAAATCTCCTTAGCTTCATAGTAGCCAGCTGGTTTTTAGCTGACTTGACTTAAGTCAAGTCTAAAGGTTAGTATTGTTAATTAATATTGAAGAATATAAAAGTCACTAAAAAAGAACAGAAGAAGATTTGCTCAAATCTAGAAATTCAGAGATGTTTAGCAAGGCGAGTACTCTGCATTTGTAATGTAATTCTTAGGCACCCTTTGTTTAAAGATATAGAAAGAGAAGAGACTCATAGATTATCTGAAATAGCTGATGTCAGAAAGCTGAAGGAAGGTCAGTGTCTCTTTTTTGATGGTGAAAAGCTAGATAAGGTTTATTTCGTGCTCGAGGGTAAAGTGAAGCTTTATAAAAGTGATGATAATTCTGAAAAAGTCTTTATTAGTAACTTTGCTAGAAAGGGTGATGGTATATTTCTTGAGAAAATCTTTGGGAATAATGATCAGGCAAGTTTTTCATCAGAAGCTGCTGAAGAGTCAACGATACTTTTGCTAGATAGAAAAAAACTCAAGAAGCTAATCTTAAAGAATCCAATCATTATGGCTAATCTTCTATCTTGTCTTTCTGAAAATATCACTGAGTTAGAAGATTCAAGATTGGATTTTGCCTTAACTGAAGTTGCTGAAAGGCTTTTAAAGTTTTTAGAAGCTGAAAGTCAGAAGCATGATACTTGTAGCTTTGAATTAGATATCCCCAAGACAGATTTGGCTCAATTGCTTGGAACCGTGCCATCTACCTTATCAAGAGCTCTTAGGAAATTATCTACTGAAAAGCTAATTAGAGTATCGGATTCTGAGTTTGAACTTCTCTAATTCAAAAACTAAAAGCCCAGTTATAATGGGATTATGTCTTTTAATAAATACTTCTACCTTTCCCTTGTGGCTTTAATGCTTCAAGTAAACTCTTTAGCAGCTGACGCAAGGGCAGCAGATTTTGTGCCCTTAGCTGGTCTTTGGCAATTTGATCAAACTGTTAATATCCCAGGAAGTCCAAATGCTAAGTGTTCAATAGTTTTTCCGCATAGAAATTTTGATAGTGAGGATGAGTTTGATTTAATTGATAGTGTTGAAGATTTTTTCACCCCCCTAAAAGGAAAAGCTTCTATGTTATTTATTTGTTTTAATGATGCTTTTCTTGGGGATAAATTGCAGAAAGTTAGTGATGCAGTTTTAGGCTTTACTAAAAAGTATCCAGCAAACTCAGCTCCTACCTTTACTAATAGAGCTAAGGTAAAGTCTGCAAACTTGCAAGGCGCTTCTAGAATAGGTTTTAGCGTGAATATAGATGAGGCTAATGATAAATTAAGCGGTGCTGTGTTTTATGAAATTGATAGCGTGCCAGCACCAGATATTATATTTACTGCCACAAGAAAAAAATTCCCTAAAAGATCAAAGCTTAAACTAAATAACTCTATTAAACGAGATGGTAAAGGGAAGTTAGTTGTTGGTGATATAGCTACTTTTATTGCAACAGTGAGATCTTTTGGTAATAGTGCTATGGCAGATGATGAGACAGCTATCTTTATTCAATTAAGTGATGAGATAAGTGCAAGTAGCATTACTCTTCTTCCTTCTGAAGATAGTGGTAGCCGAGCAATTAGTGATTGTAGTCAAGTTGTAGATCCTCAAAACCCAGCGCAAATCCAATGCAAGCTTAAAGCTCTTGGCCCTGACAATGCTTTAGCAAAATTAGTTTTTAAAGTTTCGATGCCTGATACTTTAGAAGGCAAGGATTTAGATATAGTGGTTGATTCTGGTTTAGTTAGTCCTAGTGATGATAAATTTAGCCGTATAAAAGTTAATTCTAGACCTGCAAGATTTAATTCTGGTTTAGAAAGCGCACCTAGAGGGAAAATCGCATGTGTAATAAAAGGCACAAGCCCACTTAAAAAGACAAGCGCTTTCTTGGATGAAGGTGCTATAGCTAGTAGTTTAGAACTTGACAAAAATCCTAGAAGATTCATCTTCGTTATTAATGGCAATGAAGGTAAGTCTTCAACTGTATTTGGATTAAGTGGTTCTATGCCTGCTTTGCCAGATCTTTCCACTTTACTTTTAGGAGAAACACAGAGCTTCACATCAAATGACACAAGACTTAATACTGTAAAAAGTAGTTTAGGTAAGGGCTTCGTTGTAACTAAAGGTGAGCTTAATATTGGTGGTCTTGTTGGTGCTGGACCCTTTGATGGTTTGATTAAAATTACTGGTACTTCAACTAGTGACAGAGGCAAGACTCTGACTTCTGGTCAATTCCAAATTAATATGAGCGGCGGGACTCTAACTAAAACAAAAGGGACTAAGACTTCTGACAAAACAGTTGGCTCAACTATTGTTAAGTGTAAATTTAGAGACTTGCTTTCTGATTAAGCTTGTTTGTGCTTCAAAATTGCTCTAAATTCAATAAAAAATCAAACAAGTATTAGCAAATTGTTAAGTTTCTGTGTATTTACCTGGAAATAGCTTAAGCTAGGTTTTCAGGGGCTTAATGCAAAAACTTTTTAACTTATTTGATTTACAAACTAAAATTGACTACAAAACAGAACTTCTCTCTGGGTTAACTGTTGCAATTGCTTTAATACCTGAGGCTGTTGCCTTTGCGTTTATTGCTGGTTTATCGCCTTTAACAGGATTATATGCAGCCTTTGTAATGGGTTTAGTGACTGCTCTTTTTGGTGGTCGCCCTGGAATGATTTCTGGCGCGACTGGAGCTATTGCAGTTATCTATGTCTCTCTTTCTAAAATACATGGAGTTGAATACATCTTCGCTACTGTTGTCCTAGCTGGAATTCTGCAAGTACTTGCTGGGTCTTTTAAGTTAGGAAAATTAATGCGCCTCGTTCCGCATCCAGTTATTTTTGGTTTTGTTAATGGGCTTGCGATCATTATTTTTATGTCGCAGATGGATCACTTTAAAACTGAATCAGGTGAGTGGCTTAGTGGCACTCCTTTCTATATTTTATTAGCTTTAGTTTTATTAACCATGTTTATCATTTGGGGCTTGCCAAAAATTAGCAAAGCTATCCCAGCTTCTTTAGTGGCTATCCTGGTGGTCTTTGCTTTAGTGAGCCTGACAGGATTAGAGACTAAAACGGTAGGTGATATGGCATCTATTAAGGGAGGCTTTCCGCCTTTTCATATTCCAATGATTCCATTTAATTTAGAAACTTTATCAATCATTTTTCCTTTTGCGCTTGTTGCAGCTCTAGTGGGTTTAATAGAAAGTCTTTTAACTTTAAATATCATTGATGAAATTACTGAAACTAGAGGTAAAGGTAATAAAGAAGCTGTGGCTCAAGGAGTCGCTAATATTTGTTCTGGTTTTTTCTCTGGTATGGGAGGTTGTGCGATGCTTGGTCAAAGTCTGATTAATATTTCTTCAGGTGCTAGAGCTAGGCTCTCAGGTGTTACTGCTGCTTTGATGCTTTTATTTTTTATTATGTTTGGCGCGGGTTTAGTGGAGCAATTACCTATAGCTGCTTTAGTTGGGCTTATGGTGATGGTGGCTATTGGGACTTTTGAATGGGCTAGTCTTAGAACTTTTACTCGCATGCCTAAATCAGATATTGTTCTTATGGTTTTAGTTACTTTGGTTACAGCTATTTTGCATAACCTTGCTCTTGCAGTGGTGATTGGTGTGATTCTAGCGGCTTTAGTCTTTGCTTGGGATAACGCTAAACAAACAAGAGTAGAAGTCTATCTTGATGATAATGGGGTGAAGCATTATGAGGTTTTTGGACCGATATTCTTTGCTTCAATAGCAGCTTTTAATTCTAAGTTTGATATTTTAAATGATCCTGATGAAGTGATTATTGACTTTGCTAAAAGTAGAGTTGCCGATATGTCAGCAATAGAAGCCCTGAATAAGCTTACTGGGCGCTATCAAAAAGTAGGGAAGAAAATTCACCTTAAACACTTAAGCTCTGATTGTCTTAAATTGCTTAAAAATGCTGAAAAGATAATTGATGTAAATGTCTTTGAAGACCCTACTTATAAAGTAGCTAGCGATAATATTTAGTGCTTCTGATATCATTCAAGTATGCAATTAAACCATGAAGCTCTTATTGAGACTACTAGTGGACACGCTCAGTTTAGTATAGAAATGCTTGTGATTTTGCTGGTGATCGCATCTTTTGTTGTGGTTGCAGTAAAGCATATAAAAATACCTTATACAGTTGCATTGGTTTTAGTGGGTTTGGCTCTTGGATTCTTTAATGCTTTGCAGCCCATACCCTTAACTGAACATTTGGTCTTATTTATCTTATTGCCAGCTTTATTATTTGAAGCTAGCTGGAATCTCAATTTATCTAATTTAAAATCCTATAAACTACACGTTGTTATATTTGCAACTATTGGAGTTGCATTATCGATTCTTATAATTGGTTTTTGTTTAAATTTCTTCCTTCATATCCCATGGCTAGTAGCTTTGCTTTTTGGAGCAATTATTGCCCCAACAGATCCTGTAAGCGTCGTAGCCATAATGAAGAAAGTACATATAGACCATAAGATATCAAGTTTGGTTGAGGCTGAAAGCTTGTTTAATGATGGTACTTCTGTTGTGTTTTTTAAGCTGATCTTAGCTCTTATTATTAATTTTGGTCTGACTGTGCCTCAAGAGAACCTTGCTGCTTATTTAAGTAGTGGTTTTGTGCAATTTTTAATAGTTGTTCTAGGGGGAGTAGCTTTAGGCTCAGCAATTGGTCTTTGTTTTTCGGTGATTACTAAGTTCTTTGATGATCATTTATTAGAACTAACTTTTACAACGATAGTTGCCTATGGTTCTTTCATGCTTGCTGAACTAATACCTGTGCCTGGACAGATAGAAGGACTGCATCTATCTGGTGTGGTGGCAACAGTCTCTGCTGGGCTGGTAATGGGCAATTATGGCAGGCATACAGGAATGTCGTCTTCAACTAAGATTATTATTTCTGGTTTCTGGGAGTACGCTGCTTTCTTCATGAACTCACTTATTTTTCTTTTGATAGGTCTGGAGATTCAAATATCTAGTCTTCTTAATCATTGGATCCCTGTTTCAATTGGGGTACTTGCAGTTCTTTTATCTAGAATCTTGTCTGTTTATTTCTTGTCAGGAGCTATGAACCTTACAAAGCTTACTAATATCCCTAAATCATGGCAGCATGTTTTAGTTTTATCTGGACTGAAAGGTGCTTTATCAATGGCTCTTGTCTTGAGTATTCCTAGAGAGTTGCTGGATGAAGAAACAAGAGAGCTGATGATACACATGATTTTTGGTGTCGTTTTATTTACACTCATACCACAAGGATTAAGCATTGCAAAAATGCTCAAGCTTTTAAATATTGGAGAAGTCTTAAGCCCTGAATTAAACAAGCACCAATTTTTTAAAGCAAAGCTGCAAGCAGCTAAATCTGCTCTAGAAACTCTTTATATTTTTCAGAATCGAGGTGAGGTTATGACGCCTGTAGCCAAAGAGCTTAGAGAGGAGCTGGAAGAGGAGATTTCTGATTTGAATAGCAGTTTGGAAGATCTGCACATCTCAAACGAGTTGATTCTATTAGAAGACACCATCGAGACTAGAACTCAGCTTCTAAAGCATAAAAAAGCAATAGTAAATGACCTAGCTTCAAAAGGAGCTCTTAGCAACGAAATGGCGCTAGAGCTTAAAGCTGATTTTGATGATCAAATTGAAAAGATTCAAAAAAGTTATTAGGGTTTAGATAGATGTTGCTGAAAATGGTGGAGGCGGAGTTACTATGGTTTCCCACTGTATTTCTGAGGTCTAGCTTTTATCTAAAGGCTTTTCTCTAAGTAATCCTAAGCATAGTAAGATATGCAAAACTCTATCTGCTTTAGACTCACTAAAATAATCAGAACTAGGTATACCATGAGCAGTATCATTTCTTAAATTTAATCCTCTTGGGTCAGTCAAAACTGTTTGCAAATAAAACGATATGTCTTCTCCAAATGTATCTTTAACCTCTTGATATTGGAGTAACGAACCAAGGGAAATACGATCGTAGCCATTAGATTTATAGCCTGGTTTTGTTACTACTTGCCCTATTCTCATCAAAAAAGTCCAAAATAAATTTTCTATTTGAGGAATTAGCACGTGTATACAAGTAATATAGTCCCTGTCAAAATATGCAGAAATACCTTTTTGAATCATTTCTTTCCTATTTTCTTCAAAGATAGATGATTCATAAAGTAGATCAACTAAAGATTCAGCTGTAAGTTCATGTTTTTCAATTAGAGCCCACAGTGATTTTTTTAGAGTTCTGGCTTCAAAAGAAAGGTTTCTTGTAAGTAGAGTAACCATTTTACCTTCAACATCATCAAGTCCAGAGGGTATTTCTGCAGTCTTTCTGCCCGTACCTTCTTCTATATAGGACTCTCTACCAATGAATTTTAGAAAATTATACTCATAAAGATCTTTTAGTTCTTCCTCAAGATTATCTCTGCTCGGTGTATGGCTAGAAACAATTTTTGCAATATCGCTATCTAAACTACCGTCGATCAAGCTATTAATGAACTTATCTTCTTCTTCAAGATTTACTTCAACAGGAATCATAACTTTTTTCATCTCTTGAAGCATTTCTGGACTTCTTTCTTGGATAAGTTTTAAGATCCTTTTTTCTTCATCTTTCAGAGAAAATTGATTATAGAGTTCTTGCATTTTTTCTAGACCAAAAATAAGGTTTGATCCAGACAACTTACCAAAACCAGTGTTTGCTTTCTCTATATCCAGAAGAACTCTTTTTAAATCACTAATATTTCCTGAAGCCTTGTAATAATCAGCTAATCTAATTGCAGGATTTTCAACAAGAAAAGGATTTGAAACTATTTCAGGCTCTCGCGAAAGTACCTCCTCTAGCCTTTCTTCAAGGCGATTTATGATAGTTTGCTCTTCTTCGTTATTTATAAAGTTTTTTTGATGCATCAAGATGTCATACGAATAAGTGTGGACATAAACACTATTTTCACCTTTTGTGTCTTCTTCTAGGTCAAAGATCATTTTTTTAACTTCTTCAATTTTCGATTTATTTTTAAGACGAATTGATAATTCTAAAGCACGCTCAAGCTTAGTAAAAATAACGTTGCTATATTTGTGTAGCTTTTGTTTTGCAATAGCCAGGTTTGAATCAATGACTATTAGTGCAAATTTATAAGCAGGCTTTTGACCAGTAATCTCTTTACAAAAGTCCCAGACTAAGTCTGCATATCTAGATCTGATTAATGGGTTTTTTGCTTCGTCAACTCTTTTCTCCCAATATGAAATCATTTGAGCTGTAATTTTCTTCAAGCTAGGAGATACTGTTGCTGTTCCATCACCATTATTACCAATCCACTTGGGTCCATAATAAGTACCCCAGCCATAGTCTTCGTTTTGGTAATTTTCTTTAAATGAAAATGCTGCAGATTCTGCAATCTCACCTTCACTTATTGGTTCAACACCATCTATTCTAAGCTTGTCACAAATTTGGGACTCTGAGAACGCGGTATCAAGATTATCAAACTCCTTGACTATATCTACTAACTTTCTTTTTGAAAACTCTAAATTCATTTATACCTCCACTTACTCTCCTAAGAGAGTTCTACTATTGTTTGCAAGGTGGAGTCGCCAATTTCTAAAATGTAGGTCCTAAAGAACCTGCTGCATATCCTAGCATTAGTAGAAGTGTTTTTGCTACTGGGTTTCTTGATAATAGGTTTGATTTTTTTGCTATCTTGATAATACCTAGTATCATGCTAGGTATGGAAGATTACTCTATTAATGAATTTGCCAGCAAAATGGAATTATCTGCGGAGTATATTAGACAGGCTTGCCGAGAGCATGTAGATTCATATGGCCGGAAGGCTAAATTACCTTTTGGTTATAGAGCCAAAAAGCTTGGATCGAATTGGAGAATTGTTAGAAAAAAGCCTTTACTTACTCAGATGCCATTTCCCGTGGAAGGTTTACCCTTTAAAAAAATTGATTTCAATTATGTAGACTTAATTGTTTTAAAGAATGAAATGCAACATCCGATATATCTTTTAAACTTATTTGACTTTTATGGACCATTGGTAAATGAACCTGGTGTTTATTATGATGTTACTTCAGATTATCTTTTGTATCTTGTATTCAACAAACTTAAATCTAAAATTTCCAAGGGAACCAATGACCACAACAGATGCAATAAAAGAGCGAGGAAAATTTTTTTGGCACATGTAGATATTATGTCTAATTGGTTTGTGGAATCAGGAAAACCACTGTATTTTAATAAGCACCTGCATAATAAACTGACAAACTTGTGTTTGCATTGTTGTAAACCGTTAACAATTAGTGCTCCAGATAAATATCATTTTTGTAATATCGACCATTATAAAAATTTTTATAGCCGTAGACAAAATAGTGTGCTCTCTCAGCTTGCTGAACTGGAATCGACTAATTCTATTGACGAAAAAATTATTTTGTCTACTGACCTTAAATCTGACATCACATATTCTGAGGAGTCTGACTTTCATTCAAGAATTGAATCTGTTGCTAATACAATGACAAGAAGGATTTTATCCGAAAAAAATCAAACCTCTGGTGATAGTGTTCATTCGTCTCTTCCTGTCATGGAATCATTTTCTGAAATACTAAAAGAGGCAGAACCTGAGATTTTAAATGAAATAAAGGGTTTTAAATCAAGTTGTCGCTTTATTAATGAAAGAATTCAGGAAGATATTGTTGAGCTGATTGAATCTTTACTCTTAAAGCAATTAAAAAAGAACCAGGCCTTGGCTGTAAGGAAGTCTCCTATTTATAGAAGATTACTTTGGAATTATTTGCAGGTAGCGAGTGTATAATTGAAATCTTTTTAACACTTGTAATTCTTTACTATCTATCAATGTTCTAATAGTTCTCTAAGGAGACGATACTGTGGTGGCGAAAAAAGAAAGAAGGAGTCGAATTCTGCTAGACCCTAAATCTATTCAAGAATTTAAGGATATTTATTATGCTGAAACCAGCATTAGGCTTACTTCAGAAGAAGCTTCTGCAAAGGGAGAAAAGCTCATTGGATTAGTGAAATTTTTAGCAAAAGAACAAAAGGAAAGAATAAATGATGAAAGAAAACTGGAAAGAGATTAAGGAAGATGTCACCGAGAGTGTCGCAGACTTGAATAGAAAAATGAGAGATTTAGGTATTGAGGGTCAAATCACGGAGGAAGAAATGATCAGTTTGATGCCAAATTTAGGGAGAGTTTTAGAGATCATGATTCCGTTTTGGGGATGTGAGTCGATGACTATGACCAGCAAAATTTTCCCACAAGTTATAGAAGCCACTGCTAATTACTACTTTGTAGTTTATGCAATTCTTAAGGGGGCAAGTAATGATAATCATAGATAAACATTTGCAAGACTTTGAAAATTCTTGCATCACAAAAAAAGAAGCAGCCAAAGCAGGGTATGAGTCAACTACTATCACTATTAATGGCATAGAGGAGAAGTGTTGGTCAATAAATTATAGAAACCCTTTTACTAAGCAAACTATTGCAACCAGATATCGCCTTGATAATCCAGAAGATCCCAAAAGGAAGTATCACCAAGTTAAGGGGACAAGGGTTTGCCCGTATTTTAGTCAACAAATAACAGATAGTAAATGGCTTGAGATGTCTGCAAGAGATGGCGTAAAAATTATTCTAGCTGAAGGGGAGAAGAAGACAGACTGTCTGATTAAACACTTGTTAAAAGATGATTTGAATTATTTACCGGTAGGTCTATCTGGTGTATGGAATTGGTCAAATGGCAATAAAGAAATTCATGATCTTATAGATCGATTTATTTTGCCTAGTCGTGAATTTTATTTGCTCATTGATAGCGATTATAAAACCAACCCAAGTGTGAAGCAAGCAGCTTTAACCCTAGCATCTAGCTTGATAGAGAAAGGAGTAAAAGTGTTTTTAATTATTGTACCTGGGGATGGAGGAGGAGATTCGAAATTAGGGATAGATGATTATTTATACGCAGTTGAGCCAGAAACGAGACCTAAAATGCTACTGGATCTTTTGGAACAGAGAAAGCAAAAACTCACTAAGAGTTTGATAAAGCAAGAGTTAACAAAAGTATCGAAGCAGTTAAAGGAGAAAGCTTTAGCCCAAACAGTTTTTAGTCTTGCTCAAGGTAATCTACCTGAAGAAACTGTGGGGCAAATGGTTTTTAAGTCATTGTTTAAGGGAGGGGCAGACATAGTTACTATCAATGGTAAATTGCATGAATATGATTGTGAGCTTGGATACTTTAAAGAGTTGAGTGATGATTATTTGAAAAAAATAATTGCAGACGACCTTGATAAAAATGCATCAACTCTGAATTTGGGCAGGATATCTAATTTTAATGAGGCATTAGAGTATGTCAAGGTCAAATCTCAGATCTTATCAACAGAAGTCAACCCTCCGGGTATTAATGTTGAGAATGGATATCTTAAGCTTAGTTACCAGGAGGGTAAGCCAAGGTTTGAGTTACTGAATCATTCAAAGAAAAACTATTTCACCTATACAGCGAGGTGCATATATGATCCTAATGCGGATGTTGAGTTTGTCAGAAATATACTGCTTGAGATGATAAACGAAGATGACCTGAAAGTATTGCTTAAAACAATTGCTTCACAATTTGATATTAGTTCGATTAGAAAGAGAGTTGGTAGGATTAGGGCTTTGTTACTTTGGGGAGATGGAAGTAATGGCAAGGATACTATTCAAGAATGGATCAACTTATTGCTAAGAGAAGGTTTGACCAAGGTTGGTTTAATTGCTTTTAGGCAGGCAGACCAGGGGAGAACTTTTCAGTTAGTTAGTCTGGTTAATAGCATAATAAATTGGCCTTCAGAGAACAAACCCATATCAATTGATAAGTGTCAGTCTTTGAAAAACTGCATTACAGGCGAAGAGATACAGATAGAAGACAAAGGTAAGCCTCCTTTTAAACTCAAATGCAATACGATCTTCTTATTTAATATCAATGACTGTCCACACCTTGAAGCAAACCAGGAAGCAATACTTTCTCGATATTATGTAATCAAATTTCCTAATATATTCAAGCGCAATCCGGACACCTCTAATTCTTTTGAGAAGCAAGCTAACCCTTCTTACAAAGAAGATCATAAATTTATAAAAGAAAAGATTTTACCTGGGTTTTTAAACTTACTAATTGAAGCTTATGAGTTGGTATTTGAAGAAGGTATAGATTATTCTGGCGGTGAAAAGCTACTGAAAGAAATTAGAGAAGAAGGCAGTCATTTGATTAGGTTTATTAATGAAACTGGTCTGGAAGAGTGCTCAGAGCAAAAAGGTACTACGGTTAGTGAGATCTATAAGCATTATGAGAAGTGGTGCACTGAGGAAGGATATATAGAGTTAAATGACAGCTATGACAGGAAAAGTAGAAAATTCTATCACCCGAATGAATATGATCGAATTATTTCAACTGCTGCTGATATGGGTAAAAGACTAAAAAAAATATACCCTAAGCTAGCAAAATCTAGAGTTTCTAATCGTAGAAGTATAGGTTTAAATTTTAATGATAGTATTAGTCCATTTTAGCTGTCATGCCTGTCATTAAGGAGTAAGAAATATGGATAGAGATGAATTGATAGACCCATTTGTGCATGACGCTATGTGGAGTGCTGTCAGGGCAGAGGCACCAAAATATGAAGACCCACAGGTGGAAATATCAAATTTAGGGAACTTAGAGCTTGATATTTACATCACCAAGGATGCCTCTATAGTAAGGATAAAAATTATAGATCTGGTTAAAGTTGCTCTGAAATTAATTACAATTCCTGGTATGCCATATGATCTTGCAAAACGAAACCTAGCTAGATATGGCTTTGCGATAACTAAGAAAGGATTTTTATTTATTGCTACTAACAACGACAGTCTAGAGCAATTGCTAAAAGAGAAGTTGAATATTATTAATTTGAAAATTTATCTCCATAATCTCCCTCACATATCTATTGCCAAGCATTCTAGAACACTTCATGGACAGTCATCAAGAGGTGTGTTGTTAGATCTTGGACTCATATGTAGTTAGGTTGATTGATACAAAACTATGAATACGATAAAAGCATCATTTACAACACTCTAATTGATCCTTATTCAAGCATCTTCTGCGTCTTAGATATCTCTGCATCAAAAGCAAACAAGTCTAAAGAGACTTCAGGGTCGCTCCACTTTAAATATCGCTTGTATGCAGTTTTTCTTTCTTTATTAAATTCTTCAGTATTGAGTTTATTCGTGTGTGTGTTCAGCAAGCTTAAACAGTAGTATGAACCTAGGAATACTGATTTCGCTGATTCTTCTTTCATTTCCCAATAATATTCTTCTTTAAAATTGTGAATATAGAAGAAAGACGATATCTGCAAGAGAAAGATCAAGCAAATCAGAAGGAGTATTAGACTATTGTTTTTTTCTACCATTAATAATTAATCCATTTCTTCATCTAGTTGAGGCAAGCCATAACCATAGCTCGCGATGAGTATTTTTCTTCTTTCTTCTGTTGCTTGTACGTCATTAGGCTCTCCTAAATAAGTTTGCATTTTGTTTAGGCAATAGTCAGAGCTAGATTGTTTTATCTGATTTGCTTCATCTTTAATATCCTCTATTGATTCAAGTTTTATCTCACGAATAAATATCAGCATTCCAATCTGAGCTATAAGTAAAATAAGTACAGCTATCTCTAATGATGATTTACTTACCTTGAGCATATATGGCGATAATTCTACCAACAAAAACCATACTGTGTATGTTTACTAACGTTTTTTATAGGTAAATAGGATTAGATCAGGGCTTATTTCATATATTAAACACAGTGCAGCAAGAATATCTGCTCTACAAGAGATTAAATCCCTCTCTATTTTAGATAAGTTTGCTTTGGAACATTGAATTTTTAGATCTTTAAGACTCTCAATAACTACATCTTGCGGGATTTCTTTGGTTTCCCGTATTCTTTTGAGTTCTTTACCTATTTTCCTTCTCACAAGCTTCATATCTGAAACTTTGAGGTATAATTAAAATCGATATTTCATATCTGAAACAATTATGCTAGAAAATATTCAAATTAGGGCCTTCTTCTATCAGCAAATTGGTCAATTCTTATTCTATTGTTCAATTTTTTTGGGCATAGCTTATCCGCTTATTAAAAAACTTTCAAAACATAAGCGACACGCGGATAAAGTATTATTTTTTATTCTTACTGCGCTTGGGCTTTTTATTATCATAGGGGATCTTCCTGATATTAAAGGAATTTTGATGCTTATAGAAATGTGGCTGTGTATAGGTTTTAAGGCTATTCTTTTTCCATCAGCAAGTTTGAAAGATAAACAATAGTGAAACATTATACAGCCTTGTACATAGTTTTTTGAAATTCAAAAAATACTGTCAGCTAGATATATCAAATCTACAACCCACCCCCTAAACGAACTTTGTTGTTTTGATGGGGGGGGTACTTTGAAATTTCGAAAAATATGCTGCAAATAATCTGTATAAGGTTGTATAATGTTTGTATGAGAAATTTATCTCACTACTTGAGAATAAAAGAAGCAGCCGAAGTTATTGGTGTTAGTGAGATGACACTTAGGCGCTGGGATGATGCAGGGAAGCTTGTTGCAAGAAGGCACCCTTCAAGTAATTACCGTTTGTATAGGAAGCAAGACTTGGAAAAGTTTTTAAGGGGGATAAAATAAAATGAAATTTGGTTTATATGCAAGAAGGAGTTCTGAGGATGCCGGCAAACAAATTCAGTCCATCGAAGATCAGATAGCAACTTTTCAGGAGAAGGCTTACAGGGATGGATTTGTAATAAATAAAATTTATACAGAGTCTAGGTCAGCAAAAGTGCCTGGCAGAAGAGAACAGTTTAACCAAATGCTGGAAGATCTTAAGGCTGGTGAAATTGATGGAATAGTTTGCTGGAAATTAGACCGGCTAAGTCGTAATCAGCAAGAAGGTGGACTAGTTATGCAAATGCTCCAAGATGGAGTTATAAAAAAAATCATTACATATGATAAAACTTATTTTCCTAATGACAATGGCTTACTCATGACAATTGAGTTGGGGATGGCTACAGAGTACAGTCGTGCCTTGGCGGAGAATACAAAACGGGGTCAAAAATTTAAAACTAAAAAAGGTTGGTATCCAAGCGTTGCACCTCTGGGCTACATCAATACTACTGATCGCGTTAAAGGTGAGAAGGAAATCCATCCAGATCCAGAAAGATTTAATCTCGTACGTAAGTGCTGGGATCTAGTGCTTGAAGGCATGACAGTACCAGAAGTGCTTAGAGAGAGTAAGAGACTTGGTCTGAAGGTTCCTGCTACAAGGTCAAAGCCAGAAAAGCACCTTTCATTAAATGGCATGTATAATCTTCTTAAAAATCCTTTCTATTATGGTCATTTTAGATGGTCTGGTGAAATATATGAAGGTAACCATGAACCTCTGATAAGTAAAAAAGAATTTGACAAAGCCCAAGATTTCGTAAGTGGTAGAAGTAGACCAAAATCTAGAAAGTATTCATTCCCTTATACGAATATGATTAAATGTGGCTGCTGTGGAGCTTCAATTACAGCAGCGCCAAAAGACAAAACAAGAGCTGATGGAACTGTAAACTATAGGATCTATTATCGTTGCACTCGCAGGAAAGTAAATATTGAATGCAAGCAGAAATCAATAAGGAAAGAATTACTAGAAGAGCAAATTACAGAGGTCCTAGAGGGAGTTACAATGCCTGAGTCGTTTGTACAATGGGCTATTCAGTGGTTGAAAGATAACAATGATGAGTCAATGACTAAAGAACAGTCTGTACTAAATGAGCAGAAAATTTCACTTGATAAGCTTAATGATCAGCTCCATAGGCTTCTAGACATGCAGCTAAATGGCTTGATAGACATTGATACCTTTAAGATTAAAAACGAGACACTAATGGAGGAGAAACGTCAAATAAGCAAACAAATAAAGCTTGGTATCAACTCTCAAGCTTACAGAGTTGATAAAACAATTGAAGTATTTGAACTTTGTAAAAATATTAATGGAAGGTTCGCCAATTTAAGCTATCCAGCGAGGAAGCAGATTCTTGATACTTTGGGTTCCCACTGGACACTTCTAGATGGGAAGTTAAGTCTAGAACTAGATCCAGCATATAAAGCAGTCGCCAAACTTAGTAAGGAAGATTGGATAGATGATAGTAGGTTTCCCACCCTTCCAACCTGCATAGAGCCTGAGTTTGATGCCGAAACAGTGGCACTAATTAAAAATGGTGGAGGCGGAGAGGAACTGCCCCCCTCGTCCAAAAATAGATCCTGAAGAATATACTACGAGTGTGTTCCTATTCTAGATTTTTACTGTATCTGAAGCTAGGACAGCTAAACAGGGTTTCAAGTTTAAATCTTAGACCTAAGCGCAAACTTAATAACTACTTAGATAGCACTCACCAAAAATACTCTTCACACGGCTGGTAAGCACACTATGATCAGAGGATACAACGTAACGGAATGGTTACGCAGCTAATGCTAAGCCAGAATCAACTGACTGTGTATCGAATGCGAATTCATCTGCATTTGTTTTTTGTTTTGGTTTTACAAGGACCTAAACTACCTCGACTCGCAATTCTAAATTCAATATCCCTGTCAAAGCTAATACGCCCCCATAGGTTTGAATTATTTTTCAGACTTCAAAGATAAATTGCTTTATCCATCACTAATTATACCCATTTAAGCACAAAAAAATCAGGGACCCGCTAAGCAAGACCCTGACTAGTTTAAAGTATTTTAAGCTTATAGCTTAGCTGTAACTTTACCAGTAACTTTAGCTGATTTACCGCGAGATTCAGACGCTGTAAACACACCGCTTAAAGGGTTGCTTTTTAAAATCACAGGATTTTTGATTCCGATTTTAAATTTAGCAGTGAAAGTACCATCTTCTTTAACTTTGCTGATCTTTACAGAACCTGAAAGAGTAGACTCTTCATCAGCAGCAACAGTCTTAGTCTTTCCAGATCTTTTTACGCTACCAGAAGAGAAAGTAATTAATACTTTGCCATCCTCGCCATTTGGTCCAGCAGCGATAGGGAACTCTGCACCATTAACGATTTTGTCAGCTAGATCTTGGAAGATAAGAACTAAAAATGCAGTGCCACCAATTCCTCTAGTGCCAGCCATGTTTAGCGTAAAGTCGTTTCCGATTATAAGTCCAGTGCTAACACCTTCAGTTTGAACTTTGAATTTTGCTTTTCCAAGCTTTAGCTTATCTTTAGCTAGAGCTGGTATAGGTAATGCCAGTAGGCATAAAGTAAGTAAAAGTTTTATTGTTTTCCTCATAATATAGGAAATTCTAGCAGGGTTTTCTCAATAATATTCTTAAAAATTTTAGCTAGTTTTTCATGCAAGTCTCAACGAAAGACTTGAATTCAGAGATATCTTTATCTAGTAGCTTAACGGTTTTAGAGCCAATTATTGCCATATCAGCACCAAGTTTAATTGCCTGCTCTGCTTTTTCTTTACTATCTATACCAAAGCCTAAACCTATAGGATTTTTAGTGTAAGTTTTTAGTTCTTTAATAAGCTTTTTAAGATCAGTATTTGTTGATAAATCTTCGCTGCCACCTGTAATCCCTGTACGACTTACAAGGTATACAAAGGGGCTAGAAAGCTCGCAGATTTTTTTAGCGCGTTCTTTCGTGCTAGTGGGAGCTGCAAGCAAAGTGATGCATAAGCCGTTTTCTTTAAATTTTGCGCAAAGCTCTTCAGCCTCATCCATAGGCAGGTCTGGAATGAGCGCACCCTTGACTCCATGCTCTTTACATTTACTAATTAGCTTGTCAAATCCATAAGCAAAAAGAGGATTATAGTAAGAGAAAAGAATAAGATTATCTAGACCTTTGTTTTCTTTTTTTACTCCACCATTTTTAGCTTCTTTGATAATTTCAAAGACTTTATCTAAATTCACGCCGTTTTCTAAAGCTTTGTGACTAGACTCTTGGATCACAGGACCATCAGCCATAGGGTCAGAAAAAGGCACACCAAGTTCTATAAGATCTACGCCTTCTTGATCTAGTATTTGCAAAGCCTCTACCGATTTCTCGATACTTGGATGACCTGCTGTAATGAATATACCTAGCATGTATCTCGTATGATAACATTTTGTCTTATGACATATGAGATGGTTATAGGTCTTGAAGTTCATGCGCAGTTAAGCACTAATTCTAAGCTTTTTTGTAGCTGTTCTACAGAGTTTGGTAAAGAGCCAAATGAAAATACTTGTCCAGTATGCATGGGCTACCCTGGTGTGCTTCCAGTTCTAAATGAAACTGCAGTTGAGTACGCTATAAGAGCTGGCTTAGCGCTTGGCTGTGATATTGATCCCACAAATAAATTTGACCGCAAACAATACTTCTATCCTGATCTTCCTAAGGGCTATCAGATTAGTCAATTTGATAAACCAATTTGTGTTGGTGGAAAACTTAAAGCTCTAGATAAAGAGATCGGCATTACTAGAATCCACATGGAAGAAGATGCTGGAAAATTAGTTCACGCAAGTGGTGGCGAAAATGATTTTGAAGATAATAGACTTCATGGATCGGATTATAGCCTAGTGGATTTGAACCGTGCTGGAACTCCTCTTATAGAGGTGGTTTCAGAGCCTGATATTAGATCTGCTGATGAGGCTGTTGCTTATGTAAAAGAGCTGCGTAAGCTTTTATGCGCTATCGATGTGACTGATGGCAACATGCAAGAAGGTTCACTTAGATGTGATGTGAATATTAGTTTACGTAAACCAGGTGCTGAATTTGGAACGCGCGCTGAGATTAAAAATGTTAATAGTTTCAGATCGGTTTCTAGAGCTATTGAGTATGAGGTTAAACGCCAAACAAAAATTTTAAATGATGGCGGTAAGGTGGTCCAAGAAACTAGACTTTTTGAAGAAGGTTCTGGCAAGACTCACTCTATGAGATCTAAAGAAGAGGCTCATGACTACCGTTACTTCCCTGAGCCTGATTTGGTACCAATGGATTTGGATAAAGCTTTTATAGAAAAAATTAAATCATCTATCCCTGAACTTCCTATTGCTAAGAAAGCTAGATACATAGAAGAGTTTTCTATTTCTGATGAAGCAGCTACTATTATCACTGAAGAAATTGGACTTGTGAGGTTCTTTGAAGAAGCAGTTGCTGGCGGAGCTGATGCTAAGAAAGTAGCTAAATGGTTAACAGGGTCTGTAGCAGCTTACCTTAATGAAAGTAAAAAAGATTTAGCTCAAACTAAGTTGACTCCAGTTCTTCTGGCTGAAATGATTAAGCTAATTGATGCTGGAACTATCTCTGATAACATCGCTAAGAACGATATCATCAATGACCTTTTAGAAAATGGTACAGGAGTTCAAGAACTTATTGATAAAAAAGGTTTGGCTCAAATCACTGATAGTTCAGAGATTGAAGCGATGGTTAAAGAAGTCGTGGATGCTAACCCTAAACAAGTTGAGCAGTTTAAAGGCGGCAATGAAAAAATTAAAGGCTTTTTTGTGGGTCAGGTGATGAAAAAATCTGGCGGTAAAGCACCACCTCAAATGGTTAATGAGCTTCTAGCTAAATTCTTAGCTTAAGAATTTTTGATTTGATTTATCTAGTAAGGCCAGCTAGAGGATTTGCTCCAGCTCCGCCTCCAGGCACTCCTTGAGCTCCACCAGGATTGTCGTTAGCATTGGTTACCCAATTCACACCTTCAAATGGTGGTCTAAATACTTCAGTTAAATCAATTCCAATAATTCTAAATATCTTATTGAAGATAGATTGACCTTGTGAGATAGCCATAACAGTCTTCATTAAAATTGGAGCTGCAATAACACCACCAAGTCTTAAAGGATCAATAGCAAGTTTTCCATCTTTAATTTTAGTTGCTGGGTTTCTAAGTCCACCAAAGAAAGGAGCTAGGAAACTTGCTGCAGCGCCGCCATTCAGAAGACCAGAGAAAATATGAACCCATGGAGAGAAGTCATCTTTCTTTCTTCCGTAGAAAAGTTTTAATGCTTCAATAGCACTCTTCAAAGTTTGATAAGCAAAAACAAGACCGCCAAGTCCAAAAACCCAAGTTCTTGCCTTCATCATTCCAGGACTGGTATCTGTTAAAAGCCTTTTTGCAAAAGAGCCTGTGATTGATCCGGAATCTTTCACTAGACTGTTAGTTGTTTTAAGTGCATTTTTACCAATCTTCTTAATTGGTCCCAAAACATTACCTACTGTTTCGGTGATACCTTCATGGAAAATTGCTGATGAACTATCTGCGTTTTTAGCTTCTTCATTTTGATTTGAATTTACAACACTGTGACTTGGCCTTTGGGCAGGAATAGTGTGATGATATTGCCTCGCTGGAGACTTGAAAGAACTGCGTGCTAACTTGGAGTTTGTATTTGCAAAAGGACGAGCTTTTATAAGACCTCTACCAGGCTCCTTAGGTATATGAGCTGCTTTATGCATTGTTGCTGTTGCTTGAGATGACAATTTAGCCTCCGTTGCTAAATAGCAGAAATATAAGCGGCCCAAAGCCGTGCTTATTAGTGCTTATATTGCTGGCAAAATAGCTTTACCAGTACAATCAATAATAGCGTATTATCATATTATTTTCAGAATTTTATTATTATATATTGCTAATCGAGAAGAGCTGAAAAGCCTTTAAAGTAGGGATTTTTATTTATCCAACCCTAAAGAATCTTAGAAAATGCAGATTTTTTTTGACGAATTTTCCTAACTTTTGTTATTTTATAGCTCAGTGCTTCTCACTAATCTATATATAAGGTAGATAGTATTGAGATTGAGGAAATAAATGGCAACTAAGGAAAAAACCACTAAAAAAGAAGAAAATTTCAAATACCTAGTAATTGTTGAGTCACCTGCTAAATCAAAGACTCTTACAAAGATTTTAGGTAAGGATTATCTAGTTAAATCCAGTATTGGTCATATTAGAGACCTTCCGGCTAAGGGTTTGGGTATTAAGGTTAAGGAAAATTTTGAGCCGACCTATGAAATCCTTAAAGGTAAAGAGAAAGTTGTTAACGAACTTAACACATATGCTAAGAAAGCTGAGCTAGTTTATCTGGCTAGTGACCCGGATCGCGAGGGAGAGGCTATTGCCTGGCACTTGAGTCATGTACTTAAAGTACCGAAGAAGAAAATTTCGAGAATTACATTTAACCAGATCACTCCTGATGCTGTGACTAGCTCTGTTAAGAATCCACGTGATCTTGACTTGGATTTAGTTGACGCGCAGCAAGCTCGTAGAATTTTAGATAGATTAGTTGGTTATAAAATTAGTCCACTTCTTTGGAGGAAAATTGGTGGAAGAAGTGCTGGTAGAGTACAATCTATCGCTGTTAGATTAATCTGTGAAAGAGAAGAAGAGATTAGAGGTTTTGATGCTAAGGAATATTGGTCTATCAAAGCTAATGTCGATGATCAAAGTGATTCCAAGAAACAGGTCTTTGAAGTAAATTTAGTAAATGTTGAAGGTAAAAGAGTAAGCTCACCTAAAGATGCTGAGAATGATAAAAATAGAGTTATATCATCTGAAGCAGAAGTTGAGGAGATAGTTAAAAAGATAAATGCTAGCGAACTAGCAGTTAGCTCAGTAGCATCTAAAACAGGTACTAGAAACGCCAAACCACCGTTTAAAACTTCAACCTTGCAACGAGCAGCCAGTAATGCTCTAGGTTATACAGTTAAAAGAACCATGCAAATAGCTCAAGGGCTTTATGAAGGTGTAAAGCTTGGAAGAGCCGGTGACCAAACAGGTTTGATCACATATATGAGAACTGATAGTTTACGTTTAGCTCCTGAAGCTTTAGAGGCTGCTAAAGAGTACATAGTTTCTAAATGGGGAGAAGATTTTTATCCGGGTGAAGCGACCAATTACGATAAATCTAAAAAGACTAAAAAGGCTGGAGAGAAAGCAGACAATACTCAGGATGCTCACGAGGCAATTAGACCAACTTATGCTGATAAAAGTCCAGATTCTATTAAGCAGTTTCTTACTGATGATCAGTACAAACTCTATAAGCTAATCTGGGAAAGGTTTATAACTAGCCAAATGTCTCCTATGAAACTAGAGACAAAGTCTGTAGAAATTTCTGATACTGATAATCAACATATCTTTAGAGCGAGTGCTAGTAAAATAATTTTCCCTGGTTACTCTATTGTGTTTGGTAAAAACAAAGAAGCTTCAGAGGATGATGAGGCTGCTGAAGAAAATACTTCTTTCCCTCATGATATTGAGAAAGGTCATAAGATTAATCTTCACGAAGTTTTACCACACCAACACTTCACTGAGCCGCCACCTAGATACAATGAGGCAAGTTTGGTTAAAACGCTTGAGGAAAAAGGTATTGGTAGACCATCTACCTACGCGCCTACTATTGCAACGGTTTTAGATAGAAAGTATGTTGAGAAGCTTGATGGAAAAGCATTAGCTCCTACTAAGCTTGGAATAACAGTGAATAAACTTTTAGTTGATCACTTTGGTGAATTTATCAATGAAACTTTCACTTCTCAAATGGAAGATAATCTGGATAAGATTTCAGTGCATGGTTTGGATTGGCATAAGGTTTTATCTGAGTTTTACTTTGGTCCAGATGGTCCTCCACCACCAAAAAGTAGAAAGAAACCAGAGAATAAAACTGCTGCTGAATTAAAAGCAGAAGAAGCGGCTAAAGATAGACGTGCTATTGGTTTTGATGACATTGTTAAAAAAGCGTCTAAGGATATTGAAAATGTAGTTATTGAAACTGAATTTAAATGCCCTACTTGTGAAGCTCCTATGAACCTCAAAGGTAGTCGTTTCGGCCCTTTCTTGGGTTGTTCTAATTATCCAGATTGCAACACGATTGTTAATCTAACTAAAGAAGGAACACCTGCTCCAGAAGATAGACCTTATGAAGTTGAAGATTGCGAGAAATGTAATAAAAAATCTTCTCTAGTAATTCGTTATGGGCGTTATGGTGATTACATAGCCTGCACAACTGAAGATTGTGGGTTTACATCTCCAATTCAGAAAAAATTAGGCATTAAGTGTCCTCGCGAAGGCTGCCCTGGTGAGCTTGTTGAGAAAAAATCTAGATTTGGAAAAGTCTTCTATGGATGTAATAGCTGGTCACAAACAAAATGTGAAACAGTTTTTTGGTATCCTCCAATAGACCCTGCTTTAGAAGAATGCCCAGAGTGCAAGAAGCCTGTTATGTATAAAACTCTTAAGCGTGGTGATAAGATCGCCTGCTCTGATACTAAGGGTTGCGGTTATGCAAGGCTTGCTTCACCTAAAGATATAGAAAATTATAGACCTAAGTTTGAAGAGATTGATAAAGATGCTCCTGAGAACAAGTCGGTTTTCTCAATTAATTAATGACCTTTGTGCTCGCAATGACATTTTTGCTTGCAATGATGTCTAGGTTATATGGTTGATTTTACCTAGAATAGGGGCTCTCACCCTTGCTATAACTGTATTGCAGCAGCTAGAATCTTTGTGTGACTTGGAAATGAGTGTCATTTCATTCAAGCTAAGTCTTATCCATCCGAGTACTAAAATACAACCCATTAGAGACTAAGAAATGAAACAAAGTGTAGTAGATAGATTTAAGCAACATGCAAGAGAGCTAGCTAAACTATATAAAAAGAGAAAAGAGCTAGATCACATGATATCTGAGTACGAGGCTGAGATTAAAGGTCTTGGTAAGGTTTTAGAGTTCGCCGATGGCGCTGAGACAGCTTATCAAGCTGCAGAGCAACCAGCTAATTAATTAAACAGTTTGAGGAGGCAATTTTTTCTTTGCCCCAATTTTATTTAAATCTTGAAGAGTTTCATAAAACTCCAGGGTCCAATCACCCCTAGTCTTTCTAGCTAGTTTTCTAAACTTATCTCTCATTTTTAAAAGATTAGAATCAGACCAATCTTCAAGTTTTGGCTTCTTTTTTTTCTGAGTTTTATAGGTGCTTAATAACGCTTTAAAGTTTGCCATTCTAATAATTAATTTTAGCAAATGTTTTGAGAATGCGCACTGGTCTTGCTAAACCCCTCAGAGATTGGGTTTAAGAGAGGGTTGTTTTTTGCTTACCTCGCTGCTTTCGTTTAGGTGAAAGTAATTGTTCCGAAATTTTAATTAAAAACAATTAATCACTAATTTCAAAGAAATATAGTCATACTTGTTATTAATAACAAAAATTTGTGGTATAATACTATTATCTCGAATTTAAGCATCTGAAGAGGGCACCAGGACTTGGTCCTGACTCCCCGACGTTGGCGGCTTGAAGTGCCGTGAGCTTAAGTAAGCGGGATATAACTTAATAGAAAGGGTCTTGAATCGGTCGGTTCAGGACCTTTTTGTTTATATAGAAGCTTTTTATTTTAACTGACTGAGAGCCCCTAATGTTTTATTATGGTTTAGGTCCATGGCTTCTCAGTCCTTCACTATCCACCCAGACGATTTTCATAAATTCACTCCAGTGATGCAACAATACCTAAATGCTCGCCATGGCTTAAAGGATAAAAGCGTCCTCTTTTTTAGAATGGGGGATTTTTATGAGACTTTCTTTCATGACGCAGAGCTTGCAGCTAAAGAACTTGAGATTACTTTAACGGGAAGACCAGAGTCTAATTATCCAGGTGGAAGAATACCTATGGCTGGCGTGCCATCAAAAGCGATGGAGCCCTATGCTGCAAAGCTAATAGAGCGTGGTTATAGAGTTTGCATAGCTGAGCAAATGGCTGATCCAAGCAAATGCAAAGGTCTAGTGCCGCGTGAAATTACGAAGGTTTTAACTCCAGGAACAGTTAGCGATTTAAACTTAGTTCGCTCTTATAAAAATAATTTTATAGCAGCTGTTTTCACCACGAAAAAAAGCTTTCCGAGTGATGCAGCGAAAAGACAATTTGGTTTTTCCTATGCCGATGTAACAACTGGCGAGTTTTACCTTGCTGAGCTGAGTGAGGATCAGCTTTACCAAGAATTAGCTCGAATTAGCCCTGCTGAGTTACTTTTAGCTAGTCAAAAAGCTAAGAAAAAAGAAGGCGAGATAGAGGCTCAGGATGAACTTTTAATTGATTTAGATTTAACTAAAGAGCTTGAGGCTGTTGTTTCTAAACTAGATAAAAAGTCTTTTGACTATGAGGCGGCAGAAACTAGACTTTTAAAACAATTTAAACTTAAGTCTCTTGATGGTTTTGGTATTAAAAAAGACGATGAAGAATTATCTTTTAAAAATGGTGTGAGAGCTGCTGGAGCAATCTTTGCTTACTTAGATGAGACTCAGCAAGCTGCGATGAGTAATTTTGATGGGATCAAAACTTATACTACCAATGAGTTTATGCTTTTAGATGCAAGTACTCGCCGTAATTTAGAATTAGTTAAAACTACAAATGGCATTTATGATGGCAGCCTTATGTCAGCTATAGATAGAACTTCTTCAAACCTTGGGCGCAGGCGTCTTAGAGCTTGGATAGAGCAGCCATTGTTTAATCTAGAGTCTATTAAGGAAAGGCAAGATTCAGTTAAAGAGTTAATCGCTGAGCCAAGAATAAGACTGGCTTTAGTTGAGGCTTTAAATAAAATTTATGACATTGAAAGACTCGCCAATAGAATAGCTAATGAATCCATAAATCCAAGAGAGCTTTCTTCACTCAAAGAATCACTTCTATTGGTGCCAGAAATCAGCTTCCTGCTTGAAAAAGCTAAAGGTCCTTATTTAAGAAAAATGCAAAATTTGCCAAGTGAGCTTATGGATTTTATTGGTAGAGTTGAGCTGGCACTTACTGATAGTCCTCCAAATACCATTACTGAAGGTGGTGTGATTCGTGAAGGTTATAACGAAGAGCTTGATGAATATTTGGGGCTTGTTAATGATAGCCAGACTTGGCTCACAAACTTTCAGGAAACAGAACGCACAGCAAGTGGCATTAAAAATCTAAAAGTCAACTTTAATAAAGTACATGGTTATTTCCTGGAAACTTCACGCGCAAATACAAAGCTAATCCCTGAGCACTATGTATGCAAGCAAACTATGGTGAACACAGCCAGATATATCACTGAAGAGCTTAAAGAATTTGAAGAGAAAATTACAAATGCTGAAACAAGGCGCAACTCTTTAGAGCACAAACTCTTTACAGAACTTAAAAAATCACTCTCTAGATCATCTTTAATGCTTAAAGAGATTGCACAAAATATTGCAAACCTTGATGCAATTGTTTCTTTAGCGACTCTTGCTGATGAACATGGCTATGCTTGTCCAGAAATCAACGAATCAAACTCGCTTTATATAAAAGAAGCTAGGCATCCTGTTATAGAACAAAAATTATCTTTGGGTGATTTTGTGCCTAATAATTTGGTGCTTGGCGCTGAGTCTGATGAGAATGCTGATGTGATTGTTCTTACTGGACCTAATATGGCTGGTAAAAGTACTTATATGAGACAGAATGCTTTAGTGATTTTGCTGGCTCAAATTGGATCTTTTGTACCTGCTACAGCGGCGCGTATAGGTCTTTGTGACAGGATCTTTACTCGAATTGGTGCTAGCGATGATCTTAGCTCTGGTCAATCAACTTTTATGGTTGAGATGAATGAAACAGCAGCGATTTTAAATGGCATGAGCGAAAAAAGTTTTATAGTGCTTGATGAAATAGGAAGAGGAACTAGCACTTATGATGGTGTTGCTATTGCTTGGTCAGTTATCGAGTTTATAGCCAAGACTAAAAAAGCTAGAACTATTTTTGCTACTCATTATCATGAGCTTGCTGATCTTGAGACGCTCTTTCCTAATATTGTTAATTATCAAATGCTTGTTTCAGAAACTAAAAATTCTCAAGGTAAAACAGTTATCGAGTTTTTACATAAAGTTACTAAAGGCTCGGCTGATAGAAGTTATGGAATTGAAGTGGCAAGACTTGCAGGTTTGCCAAAAGCTGTTTTATCCCGCGCTAAAAGCATAAATGCGCAGCTTCAAACTAGAGATAACACATTAGCAAGCCGCAAAAAAGTTAAAGATGCAGTAAGCAACGCCATAAATGATGATGGTGATTTAATACTTGAAAAACTTCCACTGTTTGAATTAGGTGCTTAATAGCTTTTGCTATACTTAGTTAGTTAATATGGAAGCTTTATCTAAAACAATTAAAACCGGATTCTGGGGCATTTCAGTTGCTTTAGCATGGACTTGGGGCATTGGCTTGTTCTTTTCAGTTCAGACAGCTATACAATTTGGTTTTAAAGGTTTGCTTATTTTTGCAACTATCAATGCCTTTGGTCTGACCTTGTTTGGCTTGGTGAATGGCTACTTAGCTAAGCAGTACGCTAGTCCTGAAGAATTTGAAAAGAAGTTTTTAGCAAGAGCCCGTAATTTTAGATTTGCATTTCTCTTTTATCAGTTTGTTGCTGTTACATTAACGCTTTTTGCAGTATTAAAATATGTGACTTTTCCTCTTGGAATTCTCTCTATTCTAGTCTGTGTAATGTTTGTGGGAGCAACTATCTTTTTAGGTGAAGAGTTTAAGATTAATCGTATTAAATATAGCCATGCTGTAATGGCAGTTCTGATTGCTGTATCTTTATATGTTTTGCTTAAAGCTAATGTTTGGGATGCAGAAAGTGGCGGGATTTTAGCTAGCGTTACAGGCAGCGGTTCTAATAGTTTATTTGAAGATCTTAACTACCTTGCTTATTTAATTCCTATAGCAGTTGGTTTTATGCTTGGTCCATGGCTTGATCTGCAACATTGGCAAAGAGCTATTTATATTCATAAAGAAAAATTATCTATAGCAAAGAGTTATATCATTGGCGGCTTTGTTTTTTGGGCAATCCTAATTGCTCACGGCTCTTTAGCAATTGCAATTTTTAATAAAAGCACAACGATTAAAACTCCAATTGGACTTTTTGATCATGTGAAAGATGTGATCACTAATCACCTAAGTCTTAATGACCCAAGTCTACTAGGGTTTTATATCGTCTTTATTTGCCTTGCTGCCTTAGCGACTTTTGATAGCGCTTATGTAGCTTTAAAGTGGTACCTCAAATCTTTAGTGAAAGGTTCTAATAATATTGTTCTTTCTATAATCCCTCAGGCGATTGTGGTGTCTCCGATTCCTTGGTTCTTTCTTTTTGCAGTTTCTGCAGTAACTACTTTGCACTTTACTCAGATTGGTAAATTTATAGGTAATTTTGATCCTAGTTTAGTTAGATTTTTCCAATTTGAGCTTGAATACTATATGGCTTTCTATGCTTCATTCTTTGTGATGTTTGCTGTGACCTTCATAAGAACCATGATGAAATCAAATAGAGAAATTGAGTTTGCTTTTCTAAAACTCTTCTCTATTGGCTTATGTAGTTTATCTATATTTGGAATAGGTTATTTTAGTGAGAATACTTTTATTATGGCTTTTGCTTCTGTTTTACCTTTGGTTTACGGGATCTTTGCTTTTGATAAACATACTAAGCATCCTGAAGAAGAAGCTGAAGAGGAAGTCATCGAATCAAAAACACAAGTAATGGCTGATACAAGTTCCCCAAGCAAGCTTGAGATAGTACCAATGAGCAACTATTCTTTGCCTGGTGGAGCAGTGCCTTCAACAGTGCAAGGTTGTTATGTTAAAGATAAATGGTTCGTGCATAGTTTTATCCCTACTTACCAAGACACTAATTCAGTGGGTAATGTTTATTTTGCAATGTACGCTATGTGGGTTGGCAAGACGCGTGAGTTATTTTTCTTACATACAATGCCAGAGTTTGATCTAGAGAGCACGGATTTTTATATCTTAACTAGATCTTATGAGCATAAGTATGTGCGTGAGACTAAAGAGTTTGATCCGATCTCGGTGCATATTAAAATCAAAGATCATAACCGTAAGTTTGTTACTCTTGAGCATGAGATTTATAATAGCAAGCAAGAGCTTTTAGGTAAAGGCTCTCAGTCATTGATGTTTGTTAGCTCTAAAGATTATTCTCTAATTGATGTTCCTCAAGAAATGTACTTGGCTAATGCTCAGTTTATTTAAAGATGCCCCAAGACTATAAGGTTATTTTAGAAATTGGTAGTGGTAGCTTTAAGCTTCATAAAGAAGATGCTTTTTCTGAAAGATTTCAAAGTAGCCTTGGTAAAGATTTGGGTGCTGATGGCGCCCTGGCTAAAGAATCTCTTGCTATAGCTTTTGATAGCATTAGAAATGGCATAATCCCTTTTTTGAGAGAGAAAAATATTAATCCATCTGAGCTTCTTGTTTTTGCTACAGCAGCAATTCGTGAATCTATGAAGGATCCTGCTAAATCTGGTGAGAAATTTATTGCTGATTTAGAGAATTTAGGCTTTAAAGATATTAAGGTTTTTAGTGGGGATGAGGAAAGTAAGTACGGTGCTATGGGGGTCCTTGAAGAGTTTCCTGAGCTTTTGGATATAGCTATTTTAGATACGGGCGGGGCTAGTCATCAACTTATAGAAGTTAAAAATCGTGAGCTAGTTAAAATGGTCTCTAAGCCAATTGGCTCACATAGTGATTTAAGTAAACTAGAGATGCCTGATTTTCTAGCCGAAGGTTTTTCTAAGCAAGAAAAATTAATTTTAATTGGTACAAGCGGGAAAATACTAACAGCAATTCCTGGTATGAATTATAAGGAGCTTGCAACCATTAGAAATTTTCTAGTTCCTTTGACCATAGAAGAACGTAGAGCTTATCTTAAGACGCTGATTCCTGATGAAACTATCTATGAAATGTTTGTTGATTATAGGCTTCAAATAATGCCAAATGCTTTTGCTCTTATATCGCATTGCGCTAAGAATATTGGAGCTAGGGTCTTTTATGGGAGCGGGAAGGCAGCAAAGAACTACATCTCAAAATACGGCTTCGATTTAGACTAATTTACTCCAGAACAGCGTTTTTAAAGCTAACGCTTAGAGATGATATTTTTTGCAAAGTTAAAATCATCTTCAGAAATAGTCTTAGTAAGTACTATTGCTATTAAAAATAATGGAATAGCAAAATAGTATTTTAAGAAAAGAGCTAATGTTATAGGAATAATTGTAATGATAATGATTTTAAGATTATCAATGCAATCTCTAGTCATATAGCTAATGATAAAGAGCTTAATAAGATTAGAAGCCAGTGTTGCGTAAACCGCGCCGACTATCCCTATTTTAGGAATTAGTATAAAGTTTAGAATAATATTGGCTAGAGTTGATATCACTTGCGCCCAAATACGCTGTCTGTGAGCGCTTTGAGTAGCTAAAACAACACCAGGAGTGCTATTTAAAAGCCATGCCATGCTCACAAAAGCAAAGAGCTCAACGATTTGCAAAGATTCAGCATATTTATCACCATAAAGCTTTGTGATAACAGGTTCAGAGAAATAGAAAATGGCAAAGAAAGCAAAAGCGCCTATTATCGCTATGTATTTAGCAAGATTTTTAGTCACGTCCTTATACTTTTGATCTGATTTTTCGTAATGATCATGCAGTGTTGGCAAGAATACTTGAGAGATAGTTTTAGGAATGATTTTAACTACTCTATTTATCTTTGCTGGTATTGCATAAAAAGCTACACTGGCGGGTCCTATGAAATAATTGATCATTACTCTATCAACTCTTGTTTGCAAGTCTTCCAAGAAATCAAAAAGTCCATATTTATAAGACTCCATAAACATCTCTTTAATCTGACTAGTGTCAAGCTTAGGTTTTACGAAACTTATGGTACTGAAAAATGAAATGATAAAGCGCATTAAACTAAGTGCTAAAAAGAAATGAACAAGTAGCTTTAAATCACCAGAAAGTAGTCCTAGAATGATAAAGACAGTAGCTATTCTAAGAAGAGGATTAAAGACATTTACAAAAGCCATTAATTTAAACTGACCCAGGCTGCGTCTCACTATTCCAAATATTCTAGAAAAATTATCAGAAGTGAAAATCACTATATAGCAAATCAAAATATAACTAGTTAATGAATCGTAGTGCATCCATTGGCTAGCAAGATAAATTAGAATTGCTAGTGGTAGAGTAATTATTGATTTAATTAAAAGTGCGTTACCAACAGTAGTATTTAAGCCTTCTTCTAAAGATTCATGTTTGGCAGAAATTTTAATAATAGAGTTTTTAAAGCCAAATTCAAAAAATAAAGAGAAAAGACCTACAAAAGCTTCTGCTGTCATTAAAATGCCAAGCTCTTTAGGGCTTAAATAGAATGCAAGAAGTAATGTAGTACCAAGCGCAAGAGCTAGCGCGCCGCCAGCGCTACTGAGCATATAGAAGAAGGATTTAACTAGCTTTGCAGGACTTAGTGCTGCTGATTTTGCCGCCACAAAAATATATTAGCAGTATGTTTAAATTTAGACTGCTGTTAAACTGTCAAGGTGCAGATTCTTCCTAAAATAAGACAAGCTTTTCATAATTACTGGATTCCTTTGGTCTATGTATTAGTTGGAATTGCAGCATACAAAATTATCGCTGATAATTACAAGCTTTTTCTGGATATCAGCCTTGGCAATCTTCTATGGCTAGTTCTGGCGAACCTGGTATTTTTAGTATTTTATGGAATAGCTTGGGGCTTTTGCCTTAAGGTAGTGACTAAAGATAGAGCGAATATGAAAGAAGCTTCAGCGCTTGCTTTTTTCCATCAATTCTCTTTTTTGAGTTTAGGGAAAGGGGCACTAGCTTCAACTACAACAATAATTAAAGATCGTTATGGAGCCAGCTACACATCTTCTTTTAGCTATATCTGCCTTATTACATCTTTTTTTATTTCTTTTAATTCGATCTTCGCGATACTTACTTTAATCATGGTTGGATACTATAATCCGCTAGTTTGGGCTGGCTTTATATTTTTAATTGGCTTATCCTCATCTTTTCTTTTTGTAACACCCTCAATGCCAGTGGTTCATAAGATAAATTCTATTCTAAAGAAGATAATTCCTTTTTATTATTACTTAGGAATAGCTTTTTTAAGAATTGTTAGAGTCATTATGCGATTTAGATTACTTAAAAAACCTAAGTACTATATCTTCTTATATGCAATGAATGCTTTAAGTGGGCTAGGGATGATTCTGCGTTATATGTTCTCTTATGCTTCTTTGAATTTTGATGTTGGTTTTTGGAAGTCAAGTTTGATTAGCCTTGTTACATCTAATATTCTTTGTTTTGCAGCCATTACTCCAGGCGCGCTTGGAGTAAAAGAGTCTATAGATACTTTCTTTGCTGATTTTGTGAATGTTCCAATACATAGCACCCTTACAGCAGTTCTCTTAGATAGAGTGGTTAATATCGCTTGCCTTGCTGCTTTGAATTTTTATGCTGCTTATGTTTTATTTAGAACTAAGTAACTAAAATCTTTCTTTCCAGCTACGTCTTTGCGGGATTAAGTCTTTGGGCAGACTCTTTGCGCCGAGTAGAAAATCACTGGCATCTAATTGCTTTTTACTAGCATTTAAAGCACCAAAGAAATCTGTTTCCTGGACTGTAGCATCTTTAAAAATAGCACCCTCTAAGTTCGCCTTATAGAAATTACAGCCATCTAAATTCGCTTGCGTGAAATCTACGTGACTTAAATCAGCGCCGCTAAAATCACAGGCTCTTAATTTTGCATATTTAAAGCTGGAATGAGCTAACTTTGCATTTGAAAAGTCCACACCTTCAAACGATGCACTTTTAAAAATAGAATGTTCGCTAATCGCATCTTTGAAACTTGAAAAATTAAAATTAGCATTCTCAAATTTGCTATTTGAGCTATTACTAGCTTCAAATTTACTTGTTAGAGCCTTTGCTTCACGAAGATCTGAATGTCTAAGGTCCGCTCCACTAAAGTTACTGTAACTCATTTTTGATCTGATAAATTTAGCAAATCTAAGGTCTGAATTTATAAAGCTAGCTTCTTCCATGCTCGCTGCCCTAAAGTTTGCTTTTTGATTTACAACATTATTAAAATTTGTTTTTCTTAGATTGCTTTGTAAAAATTCTTTTAGGTATAAAAAATTAATATTTCTAAGATCCAAGCCCGAAAGGTTCATCAAAGCAGTTTCTTTTATTCCTGCTCTAGTCACCTGACCTATTTTTTGGTATTCAAGAATTAAAAATAAATCTTCATTTGATAGTTTCTCTGGAAACATTTCGCCCATGATTTTCTCATTAGGTCCATGGAAAAGATAGTCTGGGTTTACAACTTTTTTGTTATGTATGCGATTATAATTGTCAATAATTTTTTGAAGCTCTGGAGGAACCTCATCTTTATAATCAAGAGGCGCAGCATGATTGACTCTTATGTAACCCTCAAGGTTGTTGTAGTCTTCATTAGTTTTTATTTCTAATGCAAGCACCACAAAGACAAGGAAAATTAAAACTATGATCGAGATACTTACAGCTTTTACTAAAATTGTAAAAAACCCTTTTATTTTATCGCTGAGTAAGGCTTGAATTGCTTGGCGTTTTATGGTTTCGATTCTATCTTCTTCTGATAAATCTTCAAGTGTCTCGCCAGCCAAGTCTTCTATCTTTGCTTCACTAGTATCAATAGCTGCATCAAGAGTCTCTTCAAGGACAATTTCGTCTTTATTTTCTGGATGCACCTTATCTTCAAGAGCTTCCTCTGTAGTAACGCTATCTGGCATTATAGTAGATATACGGCTTAGTTTAGATAATCTTGTGGGTCAAAAGTACTATTTAATATAGCTTCTCTGATTTCTTTAGTGAGTCCGATAAGATAGCTAAGGTTATGCATACTTAGTAGTGTTCCTGCTACTGCCTCGCCTGATCTAAATAAATGTCTCAGGTAAGCTCGCGAATGATTCCTGCAGGTGTAACATTTGCAGCCTTCAATAAGTGGCTTCTCATCACTCTCAAATTTAGATGCTTTGATAAGTTCGTTACCGTTTTTAGTAAAGAAAGCACCGTGTCTTGCGATGCGTGTTGGCATCACACAATCAAACATATCGACACCAGAGGCTATAGCTTTAACAATATCCTCTTTAGTACCCACTCCCATTAAGTATCTTGGTTTATTTTCTGGAAGCAAAGGCGCGGTGTATTCAACAATTGCATCTATGTCTTCGCGCTCCTCACCAACAGAGACTCCGCCGATTGCATAACCAGGCGCGTCAAGTTTGGTGAGTTCGTCAACGCTCATTTTCCTAAGATCTTTATAAATACCACCTTGAACAATTAAAAATAAAGCTTGGTCTTCTTTTCTTTGATGCGCCTCTTGGCAGAGTTTCGCCCATCTGTGTGTGCGCTCAGTGGCGTCAAGAACATCTTCATAACTTGCTTTACCTTCAGGACAATGGTCAAAAGCCATCATAATATCTGCGCCAAGTTTGTTTTGGATTTCCGTAGCTTCTTTAGGTCCAATGAAATGCTTGTCACCACGTATGTGATCAACAAAGTGCGCACCCTCATCTGTTACTTTGCATTTATTGATTTTGCCTTGTGAAAAAATTTGAAAGCCACCAGAATCTGTAAGGAAAGGCTTCTTGTAAGATGTCCAACCGTGTAAGCCACCAAATTTATCAATTAAATCTCCTCCTGGCCTAAGATAAAGATGATAAGTATTTGCTAAAACTATTTCTGTTCCACAGCTATCTAGCTGCTCAAAAGTGATTGCTTTAACAGTAGACTGGGTACCTACCGGCATGAAAACAGGTGTTTCTACCTCACCATGCGGGGTTGTGATTTTGCCAGCTCTTGCCTTGCCGTGGGTTTTTAGTAATTCGTATTTGATTGCCATTAGAAGATTCTCTAGATAAAGCTAGTGGTTTTCACCTGAGCCGTTAAATTCTAGCAAATTGACCTAAATCTTAATAACTTCATTAACATTGTTAGACGAGAAGCGAAGCTGGGTCTAATATGTATAATAGAGGTACCTCATTTTATGGAAAATAATGACGACAAACAAATCCCATGCATCATTGGGAATGGGGTTGTCGCTTCCAAAAAAGACATGATGCGTGTCCTTCGAGGTTTCGACCACGTTAAATTCACTGATATTATTGATGGAAAGGTTGAAATTGAAGACGAAGGTTATATCGTAGAAGTTTTTTCTAGTGAAGCTGACAGCACTATAGTTTTCAATCGAAGGCTTCATGTGAATGTCAAGAATTTTGATTACATTCGTATCAAACAGTACCACAGAGGCATTGCTGAGCTTGTTGAAGGGCATAGAACACTACGTCTTGAAGCTCTTAGCGATCCATTAACAAATAAAGAGATGCTGATGAACGAAGCTCTAGAGAATAGAGAGCATTATGATGATCTCTATGAAGAAGAAGACATACTTCTTGATGATGATTTTTAAAATAGTCTAAATCACCTAGAAAATAAGCTGCTTTTTGAATCTTTTACAAGAGATGATCTAGAGGAGTGCCTATATAGATACTGGAATAAGATTCCTAGTCAGTAGTTATGGCTGGGGATTAAGTGAAAACAAAAGAGATATTAAAAACTATTATCAATAATCGTAGCAACCTGCTTGCTACGTTTTTAGTTTTGATTATTGGGATGCTTCTCATTCCAATCCCTCCTTTTTTATTAGACTTAGCTTTTGTTATTAATTTTGCATTAGCAATCGCAATTATTTTGGTTACGATGTATGCAAAGGATCCATTTGAGTTTAGTACTTTCCCAACAGTTTTACTTTTAGTTACTCTTGGCAGGCTCGCTTTAGAGATCAGTGCTACAAGAGCAATTTTACTTAACGGACATGCTGGTAATATTATTCACTCTGTTGGTGAATTTGTTATTGGTGGTAATTTTGTTGTTGGTGTAATTATCTTTTTAATCTTGTTTGTAGTTAACTTTATGGTTGTTACTCAAGGTGCTGGAAGAGTTTCAGAAGTGGCTGCAAGGTTTGCTTTAGATAGTATGCCAGGTAAGCAACTCGCTGTTGATGCTGACTTGAATGCAGGGCTCATTGATGAAGAGACAGCGAAGAAACGAAGAAAGTCTATATCTAAAGAAGCAGATTTTTACGCAACTATGGATGGTGGTAGTAAGTTTGTTAAAGGTGATGCAATTGCAAGTATCATAATTGCTTTAGTGAATGTTCTAGCTGGTTTTGTCATTGGAATGATGCAGCTTGGGATGAGTGCTGGTGAATCAGCGTCTTTATACACTGTTCTAACTGTTGGTGAAGGCTTAGCTTCACAAATCCCAGCTTTAATTATTAGTGTGGCAACAGGTATCATTGTTACTCGCGCGGATCCTGATATTAACCTGGCTGAAGATGTTGGCGCGCAACTTTTTGGTAGACCTGAAGTTCTTGCAGCAGCTGGTCTTACTATGCTTTTATTAGCTTTTGGGATTAGAGGTGCTTTTATTCCTTTCTTTATTGGTGCTGCTGCTTTTAGTTTTTGGTCTTATAAAAAATTTAGTGCTGATGATTATGTGGCAGAAATCACTGGTGGTGAAGGACCCAATCAAATTGATGCTGATGAAGCTATTGAAAGAAAACTTGAAGCTAAAAAACAAGACAATAGTCCAGAGGGTGTTATTAAACTTTTAAAAGTTGATCAGTTAGAAATAGAGCTTGGTTATAAGCTTGTGCATTTAATTGATCCTGATAAGGAAGGCGATCTTATGGAGCGTCTTGGTCAAATACGCAGGCAACTGATGGTTAATCTAGGATTGCCAGTCCCTGCTGTTAGAGTGCATGATAACTTGCAATTAGCGCCTGATTGCTATCAAGTGAAATTAAAAGGCGTCAAGATTGCTAAGGGTTCTGTTCAAGCAAGTAAATATTTAGCAGTAGATACTGGGCTTGTAGATCCTAGTGTTGATACTCCTCCTGGTGATGTGACTAAGGAGCCAAGCTACGGCTTAGATGCTATTTGGATAGATGAAGTAGATAGAGAGAAAGCTGAAACCGCTGGTTATACTGTTGCAACTGCTTCTGCTGTTCTTGCTACTCATTTTACTGAAATCATTTCTAGTTACGCTCATGAGATTCTTTCAAGACAAGATCTTGTGCGTATGATGGAGGAAGTAAAACAAAGCAATGCATCGATTGTTGAAGAAGTTTGTCCTAATCTTCTTGCTATGGGAGATCTTTTGCAAATTCTTAGAAACCTTCTTAAAGAGCAGATTTCAATTAGAGATTTCGCTGCAATTTTAGAAATTTGTGCAAACTACGCAAAAATTAACAAAGAACCAGAGTTTTTATCAGAGAGAGTCAGGCAAGGTTTAGGCAGGCAAATTTGCTCCACTTTACTTACAGATGGTGTTTTGCAAAGTATAACTTTCCATCCAAGTATTGAAGAAGACTTAGTTAATTCTTTGCATTTAGATAGACTTGCTCTAGAACCAGAGAAAGTAAAACTAATTTTAGATAATTTGAAAGATGCTTGTGAAGAGCTTACAAGGCAGGGTTGCCCTCCTGTACTTCTTTGTAATAGCAAAGTTAGATTAGCTCTTCGTAAAGTAGTAGAAAGAGTCTTACCTCACCTTTCAGTGCTTGGTTATAACGAAGTGCCAAGTGACTTAGAAGCTAAATCCTCTGCTATGGTTAGTTATGAAGGTGGGTCACTTGCACAAATAGCCTCAGCTGAGCCAGAAAGATCTGCTGAGATGGAAGAGATAATTGCTGATGCTGTAGCTGAAGGTCTTGACGAGGCTGAGCTTACTGGAGTCGCTGAATAATTTTTTGCTTAAGTCTATGGTGTTATATAGGTGGTTAAATCGACTTGACCACCTATGCCATCTTTTCTTACTACACTAACAATAACTTCTTTAAGATGGGTGTCCTCTTCAAAGCTTACAGGATATGGCTCTGCTGCAATTGCTGTTTTCGGATCTATAAATGTAACTTTGCTTTTGATAACAAATAGCTCATCTTCAAAGAACTGCACTTTGCCTGCAAAATTGTTGAAAGCATCTAACTCTGGATCATTATAATCTAGGGCTCTAAATCTCTCTATTTCTTGTTCTGCTAAAAATTTTGATTTTGATCTGGATTCTGTTTTTGTTGTTGATCTTAAACTAGTAGCATAGAATTGAAAAATAGCAACAAGGCTAGTAGAAAGTACAATTATAGTGATTAATAACTCAACAAGAGTAATCCCTGACTGGTTTCTAATTTTGGTCATCACCACTCCTTATTTTTTCTTCTCGCTCTTTTTGCTCTATTTCAACTTTCTGTTCAATTGCACCACTATTAGCTTTGAGGAAATTTTCTTGATTCTCTGAAGTCTCTATTTTTAAACCGTGGAGTTGTTTTGTAAAAGGTACACCTAAAAGTGCTTTAGAAATAGCTTGTTCATTATAAGAAATAAAACCTCTTCCTCCAATATCTATAGTTGACTGCTCTGGTGAGTTAACCACAACACCCCCGCTAATTTCAACAGCTCCAGTAATTTTGAGTTTACCGATTATATAAATGATGCCATCAAAAAGACTGGGAAGCTTTGAATTTCCGCCAAGCCTAACTGTGCCAGCTGGACTAATGCCACCTTGAGTTGTATCTATGATTAGTAAACCTTCTCCAGCAAGAGCATTAAGCCCGTCAAAATTAGGTGTCCCGCTAATTATATTTAAGCCATAGTAACCTTCAAAATCTTCAAAATCATCAAGCGGCACCTCTGTATCTTCAGTGAAAGTACCAGTCCAGTTTTTTATGTCATCTAGTCTTGATTGGAAAACATTTTGGAAACTATCAGAGCCTTCTAACTTTATATGAGTTGAACCTGGCTTTAAATGCTTTTCAGCTGCTAATCTGCCAATTGGAAAGTCAGTTACAACTGAAGGAATAAACTGAACAACCTTATCATTTATAAAGTGTGAGTTATTAAAACCCGGATCTTCAACTGTAATAGTATTGCTGCCTAAGCTCTCAATTATGCTGTAATCAGTTACTTGATCTGAAGCGTTTGGATCAATAATTGCAACAAGTTTGCCAATTTCAAAACCTCGGCTTCCAGGTCCTAGTTCTTGTTCTTGGCAATTTAAATCTTCTATAACGGCTCCACACTCTAGGCTTTCTCTATCATCATCAATTGCAGTAATACCTCTAAGCCCGTCAGCATCTTCGCCTTCAACTTCAATTGTGATATCACCAGTGCTTGCTGAATCTTGAAGAGAAGTTGCGGCTTGTTCCACGCCTTTAATTTCTATATCTGTTTGCCCAAAGCTTAGTCTAGAATTAGTAGTTAAAGCAGCATTAACTATAGGAAGGGATCTGCGTACAATGGTAGTTGCTTTATGGCTTATTTTATTTACTGTTGCAACAGTTTCTACTTTCCATATAGTTTCTAAATCTGATTGAAGTAGATTGAAGTTTCTACGAATTCTTTTATTCCCTGCCTCGTCCGCGCCTCTAGTATCTTCAGCTCTTCCAGAACCAGTATCAGGCGCATCTGCTCTACCTGACGGGTCTACAGTACTTTCTATAGGCTCGCCAAAAGGAATATTAGATAATGAATTAGCTTCAAGCAGTGTAATGACTGTGGTGTAAGTACCAAGTGTTGGAGCAATAGCATCATCAGCTGTAGCTTCTTCTATATTAAATATCCACGAATTACTTTGACCACCTTTAGTGAAAACTGAGAGCACTCCATTGCCAGGAATTGCTTTCCTGGCTTTCATGGTGAATACAAGATTAGTTTCACTAATGGATTCTATATCTATCTCAATTCCCTTAGCATCAGGTACTACTATCGGTGGATTTTCCGGACTACCTAAATGGTTGCCTATAATTGTTATTCTTTGGCTTTCACCATTTTTAATTGAGCTAAACTGTTCTTTACCGCCACCCTCTTCTTGACTTCGTTCTCTAAATAGGTTGTCAACTTCAGGCTCGTCACCACCTTCAAAGGTTGGTGTTACATAAAAGAAAGTATAATCAGAGCCCCATTTGAGTCTATATTTCCCGGCTTTAGCATCGGCTGTGATTTCTGCAGTTAAGTAATCTTGATCACTATTGATGATATTAATTGCTTTAGGGTCACTAAATCTCGGGCTTGCGGAATCTAGGTTTTCACCACTAGCATTAATATCGATTATTTGACCAAACTCACCATAGTTTGGACTTACACTATAAAGTTTTGTTTTTACTCCACCAAGTCCTTCTTCAGGAAAGACGTTGAGATATTCTTCACGGATACTATTTTGTTTTAGTTCAACAGGTACTTTATTTGCAATTATTACTTTTAAACCAGGTTTAAAATGAATACCTCTTGGAAAGGGGATAGCACCAACTCTTTGAACATTCACCTCGGGTAGTGGTAAGTAAAGATCTTCAATTAAAAGCTGGTTGGCGAGGTCAGGATCATCAGGATTTTCTTTTCTAGCTAGTGCTATAGATTCTCTTTGCTCAGAGATAAGATTAAAATATCTGTTTTGGCTAACAACCTCTCCTGAATTGACATTTACGTAATAAGGATCCTTTATAAAAAAGTTTATGTACCTTGGTATTTTTTTTAGGTTGAACTCATCTTCAAAGAATTCATCATCATCATCGTCCTCATCATCAAAGAAGTCATCATCATCGTCATCGTCATCGTCAAAGAAGTCGTCGTCATCCTCATCATCAAAGAAATCATCGTCATCTTCATCAAAATCATCATCTTCAAAATCATCATCGTCATAAACGTCCTCACCATCTATGTCAGGTAAGGTCTTCACGTTCATTCTAGCTATGGCTCTTCCATTTCCAGCTTCGGCAAGTGCAATTGATTGGAGTTTATTAATACTTCTAAGGGATTGTTTTGAGTTTGAGTTTACAAAAACAAAGATTCCGAGTAAAAGACTTGAGAAGATGATTGTTAGTATTAATGCAAAAGCTAAAGTAAACCCGCTTTGATTTCGGGTCTTTCTTATTTGCGCATGAATTAACTGTGCTTTGTTTTTTAACAAAGTTGGGTGAATCCTAATGAGAGCATATTCCCTCTCTATTAGTTTAATGCAAATCTAGTGGTATTGTGAAGTAAAAAGTACTGCCAACAGTGTGTTCTGACTCAACCCATACTCTGCCATTGTGTGCTGTCACAATTTCTTTGCAGATTGCTAAACCTAAACCCGTACCATCAATTTTTTTATGGTCTTTTGTATCAACTCTACTAAAACTATCAAATAATCCCTCAATTTTATCTTCAGGTATACCTAAACCTTCATCAGATATAGATATTTCTAGTTCTTTTTTGTCTTGATCTTCTACTAACTTTGCTACGACATCAATTTTTCCACCGCGAGGTGAGTATTTAATTGCATTTGATACAAAATTACTAATAACTCTTTTTATAGCTTGTGGATCAACATTAACACTAGAAATATTTTTGCCTATACTATGACTTATGCTATGAATCGTACTTATACCAGAAGTTGTAGTGCAAACATCAGATATTAGTTCTTTGACAGAGCAAAGCTCAAATTCTTTAAGCTGAAAGTCTCCAGTAGACTTGAGTCTAGCTAAATCTAAAAGGTCTTCAACCATAGTTAGTAAGCTTTCTGAAGATTTGAAAATATGTTCGATATATAATTTTTGAGAATCTTGATCTACTTTAGTTTGTAGAATTAGCTCGGAGAAACCCTTGATTGCACCGATAGGGGTTTTTAAGTCGTGAGTCACCTGATGCATAGCCTGTTCTTTAACTGCATCAAGCTCTTCTAGATGCGCGTTTGCTTTTTCCATTTGTATAAATTGAGACCGATTAATGACAGCCCTAAATAATTTATTTGCAAAAACCTCAAAGAGTTTTTGGTCAGCTTCTTCAAAGGGAAGATCTGTGTAATAGTAACTAGTTGCAATACCACCAATATAATTTCCGTTATTGTCATGAATTGGAAGGGCTAATAGTGATCTCAGATTTTCATTAGAATCCAGATTTTTTCTAGATGGAAACTCTGCTCTGTACTGTCCTATGCTGCCAACCCATTTATACTGGCTTTCAAAAGCGTACCTAGCTAAGTGTTTTTCAATCGTTTCGTTTACTTCGCTATCGTCATTTTCTTGGTTATCAAAGTAAACTGCAGCGTTATCAGAGCCGAGCAAAGTCAGGGCTCCTTTTTTAATAGCTTCTTCAAGATCTGCAAAACTTTGTGCTGCAAAAATTGGCTCAAGAATATGAATTAAGCAGTCAGTCATGCTTGTCCATTCTTCAAGCCTATTTTTAGCAATTGTCTCAGCAGCTTTTTTTGCTATGAATTGATATGTTTCTAAAACTTCTTCTTTAATTTTATTAGAGCTTTCTAAGCCTGCAAGTGAGATAAGTTTATTTTGACTTCTCATTGGCAGGAAGTAAAAATACTTATCGTTCATTTCTACTTCGTGAACAGCATGAAAACCATTTAAAAAGAAGCCATCTTTTTTTAACTTACTAAAACATCTTCTAAGCATGGTTGGGTTTCTACCAAGCCATTGAACTGCTCGAATATTTGAATCAGCGTTATTTGCAAAAACGCCAGAATCATATGGAAATACAGATTTAAGAAGTGTTAAAAAAGTGCCAGGAAGGTGGTACTCACTTTTTTCCATGGCAAGGATTTCGAACCAATTATCTATTTCTGTAATGTCATTAATCATATATTTTGGCCCTAATTAACTTGACTAAGCAAAGCATTTGCCTAGTATTTTGCTTGATTTTGCACTGATATCAGTAATATCAGACATTTCATAAACTTTTTATTCCGTATGATATGAACTTAAACTATAATTACAAAGTTGGAAAACACGTATTTTCATAGGTCAAATGACCCAGAAAAATATGGTTTTTGTGCCTGTGCCCCCATCGTCTAGTGGCCTAGGACACTCGGTTTTCATCCGAGCAACAGGGGTTCGAGTCCCCTTGGGGGTACCATTTTATTCACATCTGCTTCTCAATGCGCCCAACAGGGGTTCGAGTCCCCTTGGGGGTACCATTTTTATACAAGCTAGCTTCTAAAACCCATGTGCAACAGGGGTTCAATTCTTGTATCGAAACTCTAATGAAACTTATTTTTGTAACTTGTGCATATTAAGTCACAAAATTCTTGCCAGCTTTGTATAGTAGGATACCCTTCCAAGAGATCTTCGTACTCGAGCATATCTTCTGAGATACTTTTCATAAACTGGAATACCGGATTCTTGTTCTCGTTATCATCCTCTGGGAAGGAGTATTTTTTGTTTTGAGAGCCAAAAAGATAAACTGGGTGTCCAGGATCTGCATTATGAAGCATGCTGGAAAAAAAATAAGGGTCTTTTTTTACTCCATCAACAAGTATTTTAAAAATCATCAAACGAAAAGAATATGATTCTTGAATATCTAGCTCCAGCCCTAAACTATCACAAATCCCAAGTACAGTAGAGAGCTGAATGTTTTCATCTGCTTGCTCAAACCTTGAAATTGTCTGGAAACTTATTCCAGTTATAGCTGAAAGGTTTTTTTGGGTTATAGCTTCGGCTTTTCTTTTTGCCTTAACCTTAGCTACTACTTTTGACCAATATTTTTGAATAATCCGTTCCATCTTTTTTCTATATACTCCTTAAATTTTGCTCTTAAGTCTAAGTCAATCTGCTTCTCGTTTTCTAGAAATTTGTAAACTAAATCCAAACGTTTTTCAAAATCCTTTTTTATATTTAAAAGCACTCTTGTATTAAAGCCAAAGCTTTCAGTTAGGGCTTGAAGATGTTTAGGTTTTAGATCTTGAATCCTGGGCTTATCTTCATTTGGTCTAAGTGCTAAGGCTGTTTCACCTGCAAGATCGTAATACTTTGCAAAAACCATGTCGTATAACGGTGTGAAGTTTAAGGCGTCTCTTTGGCGAAACATTGCAAAATTTTTCAAATGTGCATCAGTATTGCCTAGTAAGATACAGGCAAGTATTCTTCTCAGTAATTTCTCGATATCAACTTTAGTGCACAAACGGCTTTCCTTCATGTAGTCAGCCATATCCTTGTAACTCCCTTCATATTTATCATCAGACTCTATATTCAATAACTGAGTAAATTCTTCGAAAGCTAATTTCCCCCCTTTTTCATTTCTATCAAACCTTTTTACTAGCAGTGCTTGCCCCAAATTTTCAAGCTCTGATATTTCAACTTCTGCAACTTCATCATTGAATAGTAAAATCTCAGAAGCTTTCATTGTGAGGAATTCATTCTCTACGATTAAGGGAAATTGTCCTCCAGCTAGTTTCGCTATATGGGTTGAAGCTTCTTGATAATTAGCCGCATGAAATTTACCATCTTTCTTGACAGCAAGTAATTTTGTTTGGACACCAGATATAGAGGCTCTGGAGCGTAAGCTTAATTCTTGGAAGTAGTCATCAGGATCAATTTTGACCTGATAATCAGGTCTAGGATCTACGACACTAACAGCTCCGATTAAGTCAGAGCCAAAAGCCATTAATAATTTCAAGCGATTAGTTTCTTTTGTTCCAATTGCTTTTGCTTGTATTTTGGCTAATGGACCTTCTGCAATTAGGTTGTCGAAAAATGGGTGCAGACCATTTGGATTAATATGTTCTTTTTTACCTATTGGCAATTGAGTTGAAATAGATATTTGTTTTTTTTGAAATTCATTATCATAGGTAAATAAATAATCACCGCCAGGTCTTTGCTCTAAAGTACCGGCAAAACTATCTTGAAAATAAACTTTAACCCAATTATTTGCTGCCATAAATTCAAATATATTTGATATTTTACCACAATATTGCATAAAATATCAAATATATTTATAATAATCACCATATAATGATTTAAAATCAAGTTTATTTGATATTTATAGTAAAATTAAATTATTTATCAAATATATTTGTAATAATTGCCATATAAAGCCTATAAATCAAGTTTATTTGATATTAATAGCTTCTCGTTAGCTAAAAATTGTTACTAATCCTTTGATTAGCGGAATAATTTATATAAAGGTCTCCTTAATAAAAGGATTAATCATGAATATAGAAGCAACCCTAAAAGAGTCAATAGAAGGGCATCTTGTAACTTCTTTGACAGATAGTGTCGGTCATATAAGGACAGTAGAACCTTACATTATTTACGAAGATCAAAAAGGCGAAAAAATGTTAGGTTACTATTTCTTAAATGGTTTTGATGAGCAAGGCAGCAGTCCTGAAGCACATTGGGACACAATTAAACTTGAAGAACTTCAAGTTGCAGAATTAAGAAAAGATCATTTTGATAAAAGATCTGATTTTGATCCTTTCTCTCCAAAATATGGTGCTGTGATTGAATTTCTAGAATAAGTTTATTTTGATTTGCTTGCAGCAATTGCAAAGCTTATCCACGCAGCTATAAATAAAAGACCGCCAATTGGTGTAAGTGGTCCAACTATCGCTTTGGATCCTGTCCATAGAAAACCATTTGTGGCTAATAGATAAAGCGATCCAGAAAAAAGAAAGATTCCAGTCTTAAAGAGAATAGCAGAGGCTTTTAGATAGTTTTCTGATTTTTTATTTTTTAATTTATCCCAAAGACTGACTAAAAGAATTAGCGCTAATGAGTGAATAATCTGGTAATGTACGCCGGTCCTAAAGACCATTAGAGCTTTTAAAGGGAGATGTCCCCTTAAGTAATGTGCTGCAAAAGCACCTAAGGTAATAGCAATTGCCATAGAGATTAGAGCAAACAATAGAAGATTTTTAGCTTGGTTAGATTTATTACAAAAAAGCATTTGCTTTTATTAAATCATAGAATTGAAAGATCACAAACGATTATTTTGCTTTTACATCCAGATTAAGAAGTGTCTTTAACTCTTCATTATTGTATTTATTGAAATCTAATGCAGAAATAAAGATCACCTTTCGTTTCTTTGCACCTTTTTTCTTTGCATTAGATTTAGAGAATGTAGATAGGACTCTAGGGTCAGGAACAACCTTTTTACCATCCCATTCTGCAATATGAGCAAGACCATCTAGTGAAACTGATACTGGGGTTTTAAGTTGATCAAGTTCTCGATCGATCCTCCTATACATTTGAACTGTTCTATGGTTCGCAGATTGCTGGATGATACCGTTAGCAACATTTACAGCTCTAATTTGATTAAAGAAATTCATACCTAGATTAGGTGCAGATCCTGCAGCTTTGTTGCCATGCTTATCTTCTGGCGAGAAACCAATTCTAAGAAAATTATCCTTCTCACAAGTTCCACCACAAAGTAAAAGAATCCTAGCAAGCTCAAGCTTATAAAGATTGACTCTGTCATCTGAGATCTCTTGTGTTACTGGATCAATGAAGTTGAAAGTACTCAGATATTTTTTGTAGCTATCTAAATCTAAATCATTAACAGTATATTTTTGAATAAATGCTAGCAGAGTTCTCATGTAATCACCTTCGGTCTCTGCATAGATTGCATTATGAATGCCTCTACCTTTTGCATGCATTGTCAAAATCACATTGCTTGGCACACCTGCATTGATTAATTGCTCAGCATTGAATTTCGGACCTTCTTTGTAATTATAAGCTGTTTCCATAAAGTTATTCATTTCTATATGCTTTGCAAGACCAGGGTATTTAGCTTCAAGTGTTTTTACAAATTTAACTGTTTTAAGTTCATTTTGAGCAAGTTCTTTCAAGCCACCCTCACTATTATGAGTAGTGCCAATAACAAGGTGAACATCAGAAGCGTCTTTTAAAAACTCTTCTCTCTCTTCTTTGGCTGGGTGTATTATATGGAAACCTTTTGGAAGATTTTTATCTAATACATCGAAACTAAACTGTTTATCTGTTTTATTAGCTTGGATAAAGTCATTCATCTTTTTAAAGTAAACTGATCTAGCTTTTTCGTGCTTCCCGTTTACTTTGTCTCTTAAAGTTTTTATAGCTTTATCTAATGCCTGAACATGTTCTTTGTTATTGCAAGCAAGGTTAACAATTTTAGTTAAGCTGAAATGGAATTCATCTGCATTCTTGTAATCGCCTTGTTTTGCTATTTCTAAAATCTTCTTGCTAATATCCCCGCCAGTTTTCATGTCTTCTAAAGCTTTTTTATAAACAGCTATAGTGTCTTCTAGTTTTTTGAATTTCGCCCCATCAGCTTTATCTTCTAATTCTTCAGCTTTAACTAATGCAGCAAGCTTTGTTTCTAAAGCTTTAATTCTCTCATTTTGACTATCGTCAACAGTTATAGTCTTTGCTGCTGGTTCTTTTAATTTTGGTAATTCTTTCTTGCCATCACAGCCGGTATATAGAACCATTCCTAGTGCTGCTGCTGCTGTTTTGCTGTCTAATTTCATTTCAATGCCCCCTAAAGCTGGGATTTATAATAACATATCCATAAAGCTTTTATTCTTTCATTAGCTACTGCTTTTTAGACTATTTGGACTAGAAGATATACATGATATAGGTCAAATGAACTAGAGTTTGAACGAAGTTTTCGGGCTTTTAAGAAGGGTAATCTCATAATCAAACACCCCCCATTTGGAACAGCAAGCTTAGAAATAGGCTTGCTGTTTTTTTTGTTTAATTCCCGTTCATTTCTTCAACTGATTTAGTTGTATGGTTAAAAGTTAGACCATATTTAGAAATAACTGCCATTGCTATCTTGGTTGGATTTCCTGCATCTTCAGTAATTTTATCTGCAATGGGACTTAGTAATCTATTGATGAAAAATCTATTTTTTATAGTTACGTCATCAGATTTCCCGCGAAGTATTTTATTGTTTTCAATTTCCTCATTTTGAATTGCAAAGAAGGGGTTTATGCGAGCAAGGTTTCTTCTAAATGTACTGTTGTCTTCCATGTTTTTATCAACCGTTGCCTTGTACATATTTTGCCCTTGTATCTCTCCAATCACTTCTATAAGAGCATTAAAGCCCTCTTTAGTTTTAAAGAATTCTTTCCAGCTCTCACTAAACTTAAGTTTGTCCATGCCTTCAACAGGATCTCTAGCGGCGCTTGTTCTAATAGACCCTTGTGGTCTTGGGTGTCTTATGCTTATGGTCGGTCTTTCAAGATTCCCTGAATCCGTAGTTACTGTAGCTTCTCTAGGAGCCATATTGATTTGAATTCCAGTTGGGTTGTTTGTTGACGCTTGTCTTTGCTGACTAAAGCGCTCAACTTCACCCAGATTAATTGTGTTTTCTGCTTCCCCAAGTAAATAAACACCTTCAGCTATTTCTTCAACTCCGCTTATTTGAGGGCTCTCTAATTCATACTCAAACTTTTCTTTTAAACCTTCAGCTAAATTTTCGGGATTTAAGTGTGCTACTGGCATTAGGTTGTTAATAGGATAATCATTGTAAAGTTCTGCTGATAGCTTTTCTATTACTTCTTCTCTGATATCAAGATTAAGTTCGCGTACAATTGTTAAAGCTTCGTTCCACTTATTGTCATCAAGAATTTGGATCTCATCTTTGTCTACAGCTTGAGAGTTTCTAGTCTGGTCCTCAACTCTTATACGGTCATAGCTTAGTAATTCTTTTAATTGTTCAGCTGTTTCATTAACAAGGCGCTTGTTAGTTTCTTGAGGAACTGAACGTCTCCTCTCTATGTTGTCGCTGCCTATTCTTCCAGCTTGTCCTATCTGTGTCATGATCTAACCCCCCAGTTATGATTCATACTAATATGGATGTATTAACATCTATGATTATAAAGCCTATGATTTAAAGAAATTAATGAAAAACGAAGGGAAAATAAAGAAATGTATGAATAACTTAGGTGGAACTACTCAAAATCAGTCAGAAACTAGCTTATAACTACTAAGTAAAGCTACTAAAAACTAAAAGAATAGCCTAGAATCTGTATTGCTTTCACGCCCAGAAAGGGTATATATGTAATGATAAAAATACACCACCCCTCTTTAAGGAGTAAGCATTCACGTGTTTGCTCCTTAATACTTTTGTCATTGCGAACCTAGCTCGTCATTGCGAACCTGAAAGGTGAAGCAATCCATGGATCACTTCGCTTTGCTCGTGATGACGGTCATTGCGAACGAAGTGAAGCAATCTATGGATCACTTCGCTTTGCTCGTGATGACGGTCATTGCGAACGAAGTGAAGCAATCTATGGATCACTTCGCTTTGCTCGTGATGACGCTATGGATCGCCACGATACGCTCGCGATGACGTTAATTACTATAATGCACTAACTTTTTAGCAGAATAAAACGCACTAAGAGTAGCTATTAAAACTATTAAAAATAAAAGCCAAGCGAGTGCACTGGCATAACCCATCCTGAAATCATCAAATGCAGTTTGGTATGCATAGAGTGAGTAAAACATCGTTGCGCCTTGTGGACCACCACTAGTCATCACGTAAGCTGGCACGAAATATTGAAAGACTTGGATAATTCCAACTATCACATTAAAAAATATTGTTGGTGATAAAAGCGGGAGTGTTATGTGAAAAAGTTTATCCCATTCTGTTGCGCCATCAAGTTCAGCAGATTCATAAAGCGCTTCTGGAATATTTTGGAGCCCAGCTAGGTAAATTAAAATAGGATTTCCTATGGACCAAAAACTCATAAGTATTAAAGCTGGTAGAGCCCAATTAGGGTCAGAGAGCCACATAGGACCGTTGATGCCTACAGCACTTAATGCTTGATTTAAAAGTCCAGTGCTATCACCTTTAAAAATCCAAATCCAAACTACACTTGATGCCACAATTGGCACGATAGTAGGAAGGTAGATTAAAGTTCTAAAAACTGACATGCCAATTATCTTTTGATTTAAAAGAATTGCAACGGTAATTGCAAGCAAAGTAGCAATAGGCAGAGTTATAAATGCAAAAAGAAAAGTTACTTTTAAAGAAGTAAGAAACATCGGGTCTAAAAACATCTCGCTGTAATTAGAAAGACCGTTGAAGACTGGCATGTTCAAGCCATCAAAGCGAGTGAAGCTTAAAAACAAGCTAGCAATAATAGGAATTAAAAGAAAAATCCCAAGACCAATTATCCAGGGTGATAAAAAGTAAAATGCTTTTTTGGATTCACTTTTCATTAAAGCTTAGTGAGTGCTATCTCTTAGCCAGTCAAGAATAGAGTAAACAGTCGCTTGTCTATTTGCTCTACCAATACTATCAGTAAGAGGAATATCTTTAGGACAAGCTTTTACGCACTCTTGAGCGTTACCGCAATCATTAAGCCCGTTATCAATTAAAGATTTTGTTCTCTCATCTTTAAGACTCTCACCTAGTGGGTGACTATTAAATAGAACAACTTGAGAAATTGCCTGTGGTCCAACAAAGTTATTATCATTTGTCCACTGCGGGCAAGCTTCTAAACAACAACCGCAAGTCATACAACGACTAAGCGTGTAGTTTTCTTCTTGAATTTTCTGTGAAACACGAGGTCCAGGACCTAGATCATAAGTGCCATCTAGCTGTATCCATGCTTTTACATCTTTTAAATTTTGAAACATATTAGAGCGATCAACCACTAAATCTCTTTGAGTTGGAAACTTAGACATTGGCTCGATGGTAAGTGGAGTGCTTAAGTTTTTTACAAGTGCTGTGCAAGCTTGCTGAACTTTACCGTTGATAACCATTGTGCAACTACCGCAAACTTCTTCTAAAC
>CAYGPN010000011.1:0-3269 GCA_964352085.1 uncultured Gammaproteobacteria bacterium
GGTACTTTAACTGGATTAAATGTGAGTGGAAATTCTGCTTTAGATGGTTCTCTAATAGTTAATGATGCTGGTGCAGATCTTGACACTAGAATTGAGGGTGATACTGATGCTAATCTTCTTTTTGTAGATGCTGATGTTGATAGAGTGGGTATTGGTAATAACGCACCGACTCAAAAGTTAGATGTAACAGGCAATATAAATGCATCAGGTAACATTGTCGCTGGTGGAAGCATTTCTGCAACAGGTTTATCTGGTGACGGTTCCGGTTTAACAAATTTAAATGCTAATAATATCGCAACAGGTACTTTAGCTGCAGCTCGTGGTGGTACTGGGCTTAGTAACACTGGAACTATAAATGTGGGTGCAAACAACGTAGTTGTGACAGGTGGCGCTTTAACATTGACTCAAACAGGCGCGACTAATCTTACTCTTCCAACAAGTGGTACTTTGGCAACTTTAACTAACACTGAAACTTTTGTTAATAAGAGTTTTGGTAGTACTGTGAATCCAACTCTTGATGATACTTATGATTTAGGTAGCCCAGCAGCTAGATGGCGTGATGTTTATGTTGGTCCAGCGAGTCTTCATGTGGGTACTAATGGTAATGAAGCAACTATTGGTTACGATACAACTAATAATAGAATCACTTTTGATGCAGATGGTGATACTAATGCTGATTTTGTGATGACTGATGCTGGTAATTTAGGTATTGGCTCATTAACTCCAACTGCTGCAATTGATATTGCAGGAAATATTGCAGTGAGCGGAACTGTTGATGGTGTGGATGTGGGAACTGATGTGCCAGCAAACGCCGCTAATATTACAACTAACTCTGGAAATATCACAACAAACACGACAAGTATTGGTACTAATGCTGGAAACATCGCAACAAATACAGCAAGCATTGGAACGAATGCAACAAATATTGCAACAAATCTTACAAACATCGCAACAAACGTTACTGATATAGCAACTAACCTTGCAGCAATAGCGACTAAAGCAGCTATTGCTGGTCAGGCATTTTCTGGAACTATAAGTGCACCAAATATTGGTGTGGGTTTATCTCCAACAGCAGCACTTCACATAAAAGCAGGTACTGCAATACCAGGGACAGCACCTATTAAACTTACAGCTGGAACAAACTTGGCGATTGTTGAAAATGGAGCGATTGAGTATGATGGCACTGACCTTTTGTTTACAAGTGGTGGAGCTAGAAACTCTGTTTTATTAAGTGGAGATACTTTGATTGGTGATGGTTCTGGAATCACAAATTTAGATGCTGATAATATCAGCTCGGGTACTTTGGCTTCAGCTCGTGGTGGTACTGGCGTTAGTAATGCTGGAACTATGACCTATGGTGCTAATAATGTAGTTTTCACTGGTGGTGATACTACTATCACATCTTCTGGAGCAACTAACGTAACGCTTCCAGCAACGGGTACTTTATCTACCTTGGCTGGCGCTGAAACATTATCGAATAAAACTTTAAGTTCGCCATCAATTACTAATCCTAGTGTTAGTGGCGCTACATCGATAGATGGAGCTTTAACTGTAAATGAGTCTGGTGCTGATGCTGACATGCGTGTTGAAGGCGATAGTGACGCTAATCTTTTCTTCATTGATGCAAGTAATGATAATGTAGGTCTTGGTACAAACACTCCAGATGCTTTAGCTAAATTAGATATTAATGGTCAAATTAAAATCTCTGGAGGGAGCCCGGCTTCTGGTCAAGTTTTAACTTCTAATGCTTCAGGTCTAGCTACTTGGGAGCCAATTCCAGGACAGTCTGGTGACTTCGCTAATGGTGGTGATGTGGCTGGTGCTGATAGATCATTGGGTAACACTGATAGCTTCGATCTTTCTCTTTTAACAAACAATATAGCTAGAGTTCACATTGAAAATGATGGTGATGTGGGTGTGGGTACAACTACTCCTAATGCTAGATTGGATGTAAGAGGATCTGCGATCTTTAATGAAGATGCTAATGATGTTGATTTTAGAGTAGAAGGTAGTTCTGAAGCAAATTTACTTTTAGTGGATGCTGGTTTAAATAGAGTGGGTATTGGAGTTGCAGTTCCTACTACAGCTTTAGATGTTTCTGGTGCTATCAACGCTTCTGGCGCTATCACTTCAGGCTCTTCTGTTACAGCATCAAACTTCACAGGTGATGGCTCTGGTTTAACAAATCTAAATGCAAGTAATGTAAGCTCTGGAACTCTGGCTTCAGCAAGAGGTGGTACTGGAGTGAGTAACGCTGGTACTTTATCTTATGGTGCTAATAATATTTCATTAACTACTTCAGGTATAACTAGTTTAACTTTACCGACATCAGGTACTGTCTCTACGCTAGCTGGTACTGAAACTTTAACTAATAAAACTATTAACTCAGCTACGATAGACGCGCCAACTATAACAGGTGCTGTAGTTGCTAATGATTCAGGTGCTGATGTTGACTTTAGAATTGAGGGTGATAGCGATGCTAATTTATTTAACTTAGATGCTAGTGTTGATGGCATTGGTCTTGGGCTTGCAGCTCCTAGTGCTAAATTGCATATCGTTGCTGGAACGGCAACAGCTGGAACTGCTCCATTGAAATTAAATGCAGGTACAAACTTAACGACTCCAGAAAATGGTGCTGTTGAGTTTGATGGCACAGATTTATTTATGACTATTGGTGGCTCTAGAAAAGCTGTAACTTTTGATGGTGATGCTTTAAGTGGTGATGGCTCAGCTATTACAAATCTTAATGCTGATAATATTAGCTCTGGTACTTTGGCGGCAGCGCGTGGTGGTACTGGTGTAAGTAACACAGGTACTATAAGTCTTGGTGCAAATAGCTTAGTTGTTACTGGTGGTGATACAACTTTTACAGCAACAGCGTCAACAAATGTGACTTTGCCTACAACAGGTACACTTGCTAGTCTGGCTGGTGCTGAAACTTTATCAAATAAAACTATCGCAGCGCCAACAGTAACAGGCACTGCAACTATGGCAGCAGCAACTCTATCTGGAGCTTTAACAGCAAATGATGCAGTAAGTTTAGGTGACGCTGCAGCTGATACTTTAACTATCAACGCTACTATTCAGGGTGCTAGCCCTCTAGCTTTTGAAGGCGCAACTGATGATGCTTTTGAAACAAGCTTTGCTATCACTGATCCAACAGCTGATAGAACAATTAGCTTCCCTGATGCAAGCACAACTTTAATAGGTGCTGATACAACAGACACTTTATCTAATAAGACTATTGCTTCTCCAACTGTTACAGGAAC
>CAYGPN010000011.1:3369-5046 GCA_964352085.1 uncultured Gammaproteobacteria bacterium
GCTTCTCCAACTGTTACAGGAACTATGACAGCGGCTGCAGCAAACTTTTCTGGAGCTCTTGGTTTAAATGGTACGACTACAGCTAGTGGCAATATTATTGCTAACGCTAATACTACTTTAGGAGATGCAATTAATGACACATTAACAATAAACTCTTCTATTCAAGGTGCTTCACCGTTGATCTTTGAAGGAGCAACTGCTGATGGCTTTGAAACTAGCTTTGCTTTTGTTGATCCAACCGCAGATCGCACTATTACTTTCCCTGATGTAACAACAACAATAGTTGGAGCAGATACAACAGATACTTTATCTAATAAAACTTTGGCTTCTCCAGTTATAACTGGAACTGCTACAGCTGCAGCAATCACTGCTTCAGGAACTATAACAGCAAATGGAGATATTGATGCAAACGCTAATATGACAATTGGTGATTCTGCAACAGATACTTTAACTGTTAATAGCGTAGTTTTAGGTGCTAATCCACTTGCTTTTGAAGGCGCAACTAGTGATGCGTTTGAAACGATTCTTGCTGTAGCTGACCCAACAGCAGATCGCACTGTCACAATCCCTGATGCAACAACAACTTTAGTAGGCAGAGATACAATAGATACTTTAACGAATAAAACTTTAACAGCACCAACCGTTACAGGAAATATGACAGCTTCTGATATTTCAATGTCTGGAGACTTAACTAGCAATGGAAATGTGAGCTTGGGTGACGCTGTTACAGATACTTTAACTATTAATTCAGCGATTCAAGGTGCTTCACCATTTATTCTTGAAGGTCCTACTGATGACGCTTTTGAAACTACTATCTCAGTTGCTGACCCAACAGCAGATCGTACTGTTACAATTCCTGATGCAACTACTACTTTAGTAGGTAGAGATACAACAGATACTTTAACTAATAAAACTATTAATTCAGCAATTATCGATGCACCATCAATTACTGGTGCTGTAGTTGCTAATGATTCTGGTGCTGATGTTGACTTTAGAATTGAAGGTGATAGTGATGCAAACTTATTTAACTTAGATGCTAGCGCTGATGCTATTGGTCTTGGTGTGGCAAGTCCAAGTTCAAAATTACATCTAGCTGCTGGTACAACGGCTGCTGGAAGCTCTCCTCTAAAACTATCAGCTGGCACAAATATGACGACGCCAGAAAATGGTGCTCTAGAGTTTGATGGTAGTGATTTATTCATGACCATTGGTGGTTCTCGTAAGGCAGTGACCTTCGATGGTGATGCTTTAAGTGGTGATGGCTCAGCAATTACTAATTTAAATGCTGATAATATTTCTTCTGGTACTTTAGCTGCTGCTCGTGGCGGTACTGGTGTAAGTAACACTGGAACTATTACGCTTGGTGCTAATAATGTTGTGGTGACAGGTGGCGCTCTAACATTAACTCAAACAGGAGCAACTAATGTGACTTTGCCTACAACAGGTACTTTATCTACTTTAGCTGGCGCTGAAACTTTATCAAATAAAACTATTGCAAGCCCAACTCTAACTGGCACTGCAACGATGGCAGTTGCAACGCTATCTGGTGCACTGACTGCTAATGGTGATGTAAGTCTTGGTGATGCTGCAACTGATACTTTAACTGTAAGCTCTACTATTCAGGGTGCTAGTCCTTTAGTCTTTGAAGGCGCGACTGATGATGCTTTTGAAACAACT
>CAYGPN010000011.1:5146-7849 GCA_964352085.1 uncultured Gammaproteobacteria bacterium
GGCGCGACTGATGATGCTTTTGAAACAACTATTTCTCTAACTGACCCAACGGCTGATCGTACTATTACTCTTCCAGACGCGACTACTACTTTAGTAGGTGCTGATACAACAGACATTTTAAGCAATAAAACTATTGCCTCTCCAACAGTAACTGGTACTTTGACTGGCGCTGCTGCAAACTTTAGTGGAGCTGTAACTGGACTTAGCTTTGCAGGTGATGGCTCAGCTATGACTTCTTTAAACGCTTCAAATATTTCATCAGGAACTATTGCTGATGCTAGATTAAGCGCTAATGTAGCACTGCTTGATGCTGATAACAGCTACTCAGGTAACGCGACTTTAGGTGACGCTGCAACAGATCTAGTTACCATAAACGGTACTCTACAGGGTGCTAATCCATTTATATTTGAAGGCGCGACGGCTGATTCTTTTGAAACTACATTTGCGGTGACTGATCCAACAGCTGATCGCACGGTTACTCTTCCTGATGCAACTACTACTTTAGTTGGAACGGATACAACAGACACTCTTTCTAATAAGACTATCGCTTCACCGACAGTAACAGGCACAGCTTCAATGGCAGCTGCTAGTTTCTCTGCTACTCTGACTGCAAATGGTGATCTTGTGGCTAACGCTAATCTTACTCTAGGTGATTCTGATGCTGATACTATTTCACTAAATGGCACAGTTCAAGGTGGCTCACCGTTTATTCTTGAAGGCGCGACTAGTGATGCTTTTGAAACAGTTATTTCTGTAACTGATCCAACAGCTGATCGCACTATTACAATTCCAGATGCTACAGATACTCTTGTTGGTAGAAACACTACTGATACATTAACTAATAAGACTATTGCAGCTCCAACGGTGACTGGGACTATGGTTGCTGATGCTGCTAGTTTCTCTGGAAACGTGAGCTTGGGTGATGCTGCAACTGATACTTTGACTCTGAGCTCAACGATTCAAGGTGCAAGCCCGCTAATATTTGAAGGTGCTACTAGCGACGGGTTTGAAACTACTTTAGCTATCACTGACCCAACAGCAGATAGAACGATTACTTTGCCAAATGCAAGTACTACATTGATTGGTGCTGATACAACTGATACTTTAACTAATAAAACTATCAACTCTGCAGTGATAGATGCACCGTCTATTACTGGCGCTGTAGTTGCTAATGATAGTGGCGCTGATGTTGACTTTAGAATTGAAGGTGATACTGATGCAAACTTATTTAATCTAGATGCTAGTAGCGACGCTGTTGGTATAGGAGTAGCATCTCCAACTGCTAAGTTACACTTAGCTGCTGGTGATTCAGGAGCAGGTGCTGCGCCAATTAAATTGACAGCTGGCACTAATCTGACTACACCAGAAAATGGCGCTATAGAGTTTGATGGCTCTGATCTCTTCATGACCATTGGCGGTTCTCGCAAAGCTGTGACCTTCGATGGTGATGCTTTAACAGGAGATGGTTCAGCTATTACAAATCTAGATGCTGATAATATCAGTTCAGGAACTTTGGCTGATGCTAGATTAAGCGCTAATGTTGCTTTAATTGCAGCAAGTCAAACTTTAACTAACAAAACAATTGATGCTTCTTTAAATACTGTATCTAATTTAAACGCTTCTAATTTAAGTTCTGGTACTTTAGCTGATGCTAGATTAAGCAGCAATGTAACTTTAAATGCAGCAAGCCAAACTTTAACGAATAAAACAATAGACGCTTCTTCAAACACTATCACTAACTTAAATGCATCTAATTTAAGCTCTGGTACAGTTGCTGATGCAAGATTAAGTGCTAACGTAGCGCTTCTAGATGCAAATAATAGCTTCTCTGGAAACGCAACTTTAGGTGATGCTGCAAGTGATACTTTAACTATCACATCAACTATTCAAGGTGCTTCACCGTTTGTTATGGAAGGCGCGACTGATGATGCTTTTGAAACAACTATTGCTATCACTGACCCAACAGCTGATCGCACAATAACACTACCAGACGCAACTGATACACTAGTCGGGCTAAGCACGACAGATACACTAAGCAATAAAACTTTAACTTCACCATCAATCAGTAACCCAACTGTAACGGGTACGATGACAGCAGCAGCAGCTAATTATAGTGGTGCTCTAACAGCAGCTAGTTTCTCTGGTGATGGCTCAGCGTTAACTTCTTTAAACGCATCTAATATTTCTTCAGGCACTTTAGCTGATGCAAGATTAAGTGCTAATGTAGCACTTCTAGATGCAAATAATAGCTTCTCAGCTAACACAAGCTTGGGTGATGCTGTTACAGATACTGTTACTGTAAACGGAACTATCCAAGGAGCAAGTCCGTTTGTATTTGAAGGTGCTACTGATGATGCTTTTGAAACTACTTTTGCTATTACTGACCCAACAGCAGATAGAACCATCACTTACCCAGACGCTACTACTACTTTGATTGGTGCAGATACAACAGACACTTTAACTAATAAGACATTAACAACACCAACAGTGAATGGCTTAACTTTAACTGGTCTTGTTGATGCGACTGCAGCAAGCCTTAGTGGCGCTAGCCCGCTTGTCTTTGAGGGTGCGACAGCTGATGCGTTTGAAATGACACTTACTGTAATTGACCCAACTGTTGATCGTACTGTTACTCTTCCTGATGCAACTACAACTTTAGTTGGCACAGATACAACAGATACTTTAACAAATAAGACTTTAACG
>CAYGPN010000011.1:7949-10245 GCA_964352085.1 uncultured Gammaproteobacteria bacterium
ATGCAAGATTGAGCGCTAATGTAGCACTTCTAGATGCAAACAATAGCTTCTCTGGCAACGCGACTTTAGGTGATGTAGACACTGATAGCTTAACTATAAATTCAACAATTCAAGGTGCTAGCCCGCTAATTTTTGAAGGTGCTACGGATGATGTTTTTGAGACGACTCTTGCCGTTGCTGACCCAACAGCAGATCGTACTATAACTCTTCCTGATGTGACTACTACTTTAATTGGTGCTGATACCACTGATACTTTGACTAATAAAACAATAACGAGTCCAAGTATTTCTAACCCAACAATAACTGGCACTGCAACAATTGCAGCTGCTACTCTTTCTGGTGCTTTGACTGCTAATGGCGACGTGACTCTAGGCAATGCTGCAGTAGATGCTGTAACAGTGAATGGAACTATTCAGGGCGCTAATCCATTATCTTTTGAAGGCTCAACTGATGATGCTTTTGAAACTTTATTTGCTATCACTGATCCGACATCTGATAGAGTCATTAGTTTCCCTGACGCTACTACCACTCTAGTTGGTACAAACACAACAGATACTTTAACTAATAAAACTATTGCATCGCCAAGTTTAACTGGAACAGTTAGTGCAGCAGCAGCAAGCTTCTCTGGCACATTAACTGCTAATGGTGATCTGGCGGCAAATGCTAATACTACAATTGGTGATGCTGCTACAGACACTTTAACAATTAGCTCAACAATTCAAGGTGCTAGCCCACTAAGCTTTGAAGGTGCTAGTGATGATGGTTTTGAAACAACTATCGCTATCACTGACCCGACGGCTGATCGTACTATTACTCTTCCTGATGCTAGTACAACTCTTATTGGTGCTGATAGCACAGATACTTTAACGAATAAAACAATCAGCGGCGCTTCAAACACTATTACAAATCTAGATGCTTCAAATATCAGCTCTGGTTCTTTGGCTGACGCTAGGCTAAGCGCTAATGTGGCGTTGATTGCAGCTAGTCAAACTTTAACTAATAAAACAATTAGCGGCGCGTCTAACACCATAACTAACCTTAATGCTTCTAACTTAAGCTCTGGTACTGTAGCTGATGCAAGATTGAGTGCTAACGTAGCACTTCTTGATGCTAACAACACTTTCTCTGGCAATAGTACTTTGGGTGATGCAGCTACTGATACCTTAACTTTAACTTCAACAATTCAAGGAGCAAGCCCGCTTGTGTTTGAAGGCGCTACTGATGATGCTTTTGAGACAACTTTTGCTATCACAGATCCAACAGCTGATAGAACGATTACTTATCCAGATGCAACAACAACTTTAGTTGGCAGAGACACTACTGATACACTGACTAATAAAACTTTAGCTTCACCAACTTTGACTGGAACAGTAACTGCTGCTGCAGCAAACTATAGTGGCGCTGTAACAGCAGCAAGCTTCTCTGGTGATGGCTCAGCTTTAACAGCATTAGATGCTTCAAATATTGATTCTGGTACTTTGGCTGATGCAAGATTAACTGCTAATGTCGCTTTGCTTGATGCAAATAATAGTTTCTCTGGCAATGCAACACTAGGTGATGCAGCATCTGATACTTTAACTGTGACTTCAACAATTCAAGGCGCATCTCCTCTAGTATTTGAAGGCTCAACAGTTGATACTTTTGAAACTACTATAGCTGTGACTGATCCAACAGCTGATCGCACTATAAGTCTTCCAGACGCTACTACTACTTTAGTGGGCGCAGATACAACAGATACTTTATCAAATAAAACTTTAGCTGCACCAACTGTAACTGGTACTATGAGCGCTGCAATTGCTACTTTCTCTGGTGCTCTTACTACTAGTGGTGATTTAACAGCAAATGCAAACACTGTTCTGGGTGATGCTGCAACTGATACGCTAACTGTAAATGGAACTATTCAAGGCGCTAGCCCGCTAGTATTTGAGGGCGCAACTAATGATGCTAGTGAGTTAACTATCGCTATCACTGACCCAAGTGCTGATCGTACTATAACTCTTCCAGACGCAACAACAACTTTAGTGGGTACTGATACCACTGACACTTTATCAAATAAAACTATTAGTGGAGCATCAAACACAATTACTAATTTAGATGCTGCTAATATTTCTTCAGGTTCTCTTGCTGATGCTAGGTTATCAGCTAATGTAGCTCTTTTGGATGCAAATAATAGCTTCTCTGGAAACGCGACTTTAGGTGATGCGGCGTCTGATACTTTAACTATTACTTCAACTGTTCAAGGTGCTAGCCCAATTAGCTTTGAAGGTAGTACTGATGATGCTTTTGAAACTACTTT
>CAYGPN010000011.1:10345-47728 GCA_964352085.1 uncultured Gammaproteobacteria bacterium
AAACTTTAAGTTCTCCAGCATTAACTGGCACAGCAACAATCGCTGCTGCTACATTATCTGGAACTTTAACCGCTAATGGTGATGCGACTCTTGGTGATGCAGCTAGTGATACTTTAACTATCAACTCTACTCTTCAAGGAGCTAGCCCACTTATATTTGAGGGTGCTACTGATGATGCTTTTGAAACTACTTTAGCTATTACTGATCCTACAGCTGATCGCACTATAACTTTTCCTGATTCGAGCACTACTTTAATTGGTGCAGATACAAGTGATACTTTAACGAATAAAACTTTAACTTCGCCAACTATTAACACTCCTTCTATTAGCTCGCCAACAGTCACTGGTACCCTGTCAGCGGTTACGGCTAATTTTTCTGGAACTTTAACAGCTAACGGTGCTTTAACAGCAAATACTACAGTTACTTTAGGTGATGCTGCTAGTGATGCTCTAACTATTAACTCATCTATTCAAGGCGCTTCGCCTCTAGTCTTTGAAGGCGCGACTGATGATGGCTTTGAAACTACTTTGGTGGTAACTGATCCAACTGCAGATAATAATATTAGTCTTCCAGATTCTACTACTACTTTAGTAGGTACTGATACAAGCGACACTTTAACTAATAAGCGTATGGTAATGGCAGCAGGCACGACTAGTGCTGGTACTGCACCAATAAAGCTAACATCTGGCACGAATATGACGACTCCAGAGAATGGTGCTGTTGAGTTTGATGGCTCAAATATCTTCTTGACTGTAGGTGGCTCACGCAAGACTCTGGCGTATACAGATAGCTCGCTTAGTGGTGATGGATCTTCTATAACAAATTTAAATGCTAGTAATATTGCTAGTGGTACATTGGCTGATGCTAGATTAAGTTCTAATGTAGTAACTTTGACTGGCTCTCAGACTTTAACTAATAAAACTCTAACGACACCTGAAATTGCACAAATCAAACCAAGTGGAGTAAACACATTAACTCTTCCAGATACAACAGATACTCTTGTAACTAGAACAGCAAGTGAAACTTTAACTAATAAGACTTTAAGCGCAGCTACTTTAACAGGAGCATCTACGGCTGTAGACTTAACTCTTTCTGGAACTTTGACTGCAAATGAAAACACTGTAATTGGTGATGCGTCTACTGATACTTTGACTGTGACATCAACTATCCAAGGAGCAAGCCCTCTAGTTTTTGAAGGCTCAACAGCTGATGGCTTTGAAACTACTATAGCTGTGACAGATCCAAGTGCTGATAGAACAATTACTCTTCCAGATGCTAGTACTACTTTAGTAGGCAGAGATACTACAGATACTTTGACAAATAAAACTTTAACGTCGCCAGTAGTAAATTCAGCTACCATAGATGCGCCAACTCTTACAGGTGAGGTTGCTTTAAATGGAAACACAACAATTGGTGATGCAGTAACAGATACTTTAACAGTGGCTTCAACAATTCAAGGTGCTTCTCCGTTAGTGTTTGAAGGTTCTACTGATGATGCTTTTGAAACTACACTTGCAATTGCTGATCCGACGGGAGATCGTACAATCACACTTCCAGATGCAAGTACTACTCTAGTTGGTTTGGATACAACTGATACTTTAACTAATAAGCGTTTAGCTTTAAGTGCAGGAACTGCAGCAGCAAATACTGCCCCGATAAAATTAACAGCTGGTACTAACTTAACGACTCCAGAAAATGGTGCTGTAGAATTTGATGGCTCAAATTTATTCTTGACTGTTGGTGGTGCTAGAAAGACTATGGCTTTCACTGATAGTAGTCTTTCAGGTGATGGCTCGGCTATTACAAACCTAGATGCTGGTAATATTGCTAGTGGAAGCTTGGCTGATGCAAGACTCTCTGCTAACGTGGCTCTTCTTGATGGAAATAATACTTTTGCTGGAAATAGCAGCATTGGTGATGCTGTAACAGATACTTTAACTGTAACAGCAACTCTTCAAGGAGCTTCACCATTAGTTTTTGAGGGTGCTACAGATGATGTTAATGAAACTACTTTAGCTGTAGCTGACCCAACAGCAGATCGCACTATAACTCTTCCAGACGCGACTACTACTTTAGTAGGCAGAGATACCACAGATACTTTAACGAATAAAACTTTAACGTCGCCAGTAGTAAATTCAGCTACTATCGATGCGCCAACTCTTACAGGTGAGGTTGCTTTAAATGGAAACACAACAATTGGTGATGCTGTAACGGATACTTTAACTGTAACAGCAACTCTTCAAGGAGCTTCACCGTTAGTTTTTGAAGGTTCTACTGATGATGCTTTTGAGACAAACTTTGCTATCACTGATCCAACGGCAGATCGCACTATAACTTTCCCAGACGCTAGTACTACTCTTGTTGGTTTGGACACAACTGATACTTTAACTAATAAAACTTTAACTGCTCCAGTGATATCAACAATCTCTAATACTGGAACTCTTACTTTACCTACGTCGACAGACACTCTTGTTGGTAGAGCAACAACTGATACGTTGACAAATAAAACTATAAGTGCTGCTACTTTAACAGGCACAACTACAGCTGCTGCAATTACTGCTTCAGGAACAATCACAGCAAATGGTGATATTGCAGCAAATGCCAACACTACAATTGGTGATGCTGTAACGGATACTTTAACTGTAACAGCAACTCTTCAAGGAGCTTCACCGTTAGTTTTTGAAGGTTCTACTGATGATGCTTTTGAGACAAACTTTGCTATCACTGATCCAACGGCAGATCGCACTATAACTTTCCCAGATGCAAGTGGTACAGTCGCTTACCTTGCTGATATCAGCGCTGATACAAATGAATGGACTGACACTGGCTCACTTATTCACCCTGCTGATAACTCGGGTGCTGAAGCAGTTGCTATTGGTGGAACTTCGGCTGGTGCAGCAGATATTCTTTTAAATGCTGATGGTAGTGCAATCTTTAATGAGCAAAGTGCAGCAGTCGACTTTAGAGTTGAAGGTGATGGCGATGCTAATTTAATAATTGCTGATGGTAGTACTGATAGAGTTGGTATTGGTGTTGCAGCACCAACAACAAAACTAGATGTTAATGGAACTGTTAATGCAACTGCATTTACTGGTGATGCTTCGGGTTTAACTGGACTTGAAGCTGGTGATATTTCTGCTGGAACTTTAGCTGATGGAAGATTAAGCGCTAATGTTGCTCTACTTGATGCTAATAACAGCTTCTCTGGAAACGCAAGCTTAGGTGATGCAGCAACAGATACTTTAACAGTGACTTCAACAATTCAAGGTGCTTCACCGTTAGTCTTTGAAGGCTCAACTGATGATGCTTTTGAAACAACTTTTGCAATTGCTGACCCTACTGCAGATCGCACAATAACTTTCCCTGATACAAGCACAACTTTAATTGGTGCTGATACTACTGATACTTTAACTAATAAAACTATCACGGCACCAACTATTACAGCTCCAGTGATTTCTGGAACAAGCTCTATTGATGGTGCTTTAACTGTTAATGATAGTGGTGCTAATGTAGATTTGAGAGTTGAGGGTGACACTGATGCCAATCTTCTTACAGTTGATGCTAGTGCTGATGCTGTTGGTTTAGGCGTAGCAACACCTAGCGCTAAATTACACCTTGCAGCAGGAACAGCAACTGCTTCTACTGCTCCTTTGAAATTCTCTTCTGGTACTAACTTGACGACTCCAGAAAATGGAGCGATGGAATATGATGGTTCTAATTTATTTATTACTGTAGGTGGCGCTCGTAAGACTCTTGCTTACACAGATAGTGCATTGACTGGTGATGGCTCATCTATAACTAGCTTAAATGCTAATGAGCTTAGCTCTGGTACAGTGCCAGACGCTAGACTTTCATCAAATGTGGTGACTTTAACAGGCTCACAAACTTTAACTAATAAAACTTTAACAGCTCCTACTATTGCATCAATCACTAACACTGGTACTCTAAGTCTTCCAAGTTCAACAGATACTTTAGTTGGTAGAGCAACAACAGATACTCTAACTAATAAAACTATTTCAGCTGCAACTATTTCTGGCGATACTGCAATTCCTGGAAGTGGTGTGCTTGAATCGGATGGTGACTTAGGTATTGGTGATTCAGGACCTGACTCTTTACTTGAAGTGAGCGCATCAGGCGGAGCTAAAGATTTATTAATGCTTAGTGCTGATGATAGTGGTGATGGTGATCTGCTAATTGTTAAAAACGATGGTGATCTAGGTCTTGGCCTCAGCTTGCCTACAGCTCAATTGCACATAGCTGCAGGAACTGCAACAGCATCTACTGCTCCAATTAAACTGACCGCTGGCACTAATATGACAAGTCCAGAGGCTGGTGCTATTGAGTATGATGGTTCAAATTTATTTGTAACTATTGGTGGTAATCTAAGAAAGACTCTTGCTTTCACTGATAGCCCAGTTAGTGGTGATGGATCTTCTCTGACTAATCTTGATGCTGATAATATCAGTGCTGGTACTTTAGCCGATGCTAGATTAAGCTCAAATGTTGTTACTCTAGCAGGATCGCAGACTTTAACTAATAAGACATTAACAGCACCTGTAATATCTACTATTTCTAATACTGGAACTTTAACTTTACCAAGTTCAACAGATACTTTAGTGGGAAGAGATACTGCTGATACTTTGACAAACAAAACATTAACAGCTCCTTCTTTATCTGGCACAACAACAGCTTCAGCGATTACTTTATCAGGCGCGCTAACTGCTAATGAGAACACTACAATTGGTGATGCTGCAGCTGATACTTTGACTGTTAACGCTACTATTCAAGGTGCAAATGCTCTAGTCTTTGAAGGCTCTAGCTCTGATGCTAATGAATTAACTTTAGCTATTCCTGATGTTGGATCTGATGTGACAGTTACTTTACCAAGTGTTACTACTACGCTGATTGGTTCTGATACAACTGAAACCTTAACTAACAAAACTTTAAGCTCGCCAACTCTTACGGGCACAGCGACAGTTGCAGCAGCAACTCTTTCTGGCACCTTAACAGTAAATGCTGATATTACAGCTAATGGCAATGTGACTTTAGGTAATGCTGTTTCTGATACTGTGACAGTAACTGGAATTATTCAAGGTGCAAACGCTCTAGTTTTTGAAGGCTCTAGTGCTGATGCTTTTGAAACAACTATGGCAATAGCAAACCCGACTGCAGATAATGTGGTGACTATTCCTGATGCAACTACTACTTTAGTAGGTAAGGATACAACAGATACTTTAACCAATAAGACTTTAACGTCTCCAACAATCAACTCTGCAACAATTGATGCACCAACTATAAGCGGTGCTGTTGTTATGAATGATTCAGGAGCAGCTGTTGATCTTAGAGTTGAAGGAGACACGGATGCTAATTTACTTACAGTTGATGGCAGTGCTGATGCTGTCGGCATTGGAGTTGCTGCTCCAGTTAGAAAGCTTCATATAGGTGATGCTATGAGACTTGAGCCAATTGCTAGTGCTCCAGGTTCAGCCGGGCTTGGTGATCTTTATGTAGACACGTCAGGTGCTCTATGTTTTTACGACGGTAGTTCTTGGAGTGTGGTTTCAGGGACAGGTTCATGTATATAAAATAATTAAAAAAAGAATTTATTGGTGCGCAATAATGAAAAATAAAAATAAAAAACTCTATATTAATATCTTGATTTTGCTGACTTCCTTACTTCAGCTTTTAACCCTGCCTGTAATGGCTGATAGTATCGGTGTGGCTGCGCCAACTGCTTATTTGCATATTAAAGGCGGGACGACTGCAGCTTCTTCAGCGCCTATTAAAATAGATTCTGGTTCTTTGATGACATCACCTGAAGCTGGAGCTTTTGAATATGATGGCACAAATGTTTATATGACAATCACCGGGGACTCTAGAAAGAAGATTGTTTTTGAAGATAGTGATGGTTCAATGCTAATGGATTTAGATGCTGATAATATAAGTGCTGGAACTTTGGCTGATGCTAGATTGAGTTCTAATGTTGTTTTGCTTGCTGGGACTCAGACTTTAACTAATAAGACTTTAACTGCTCCAGTAATTTCAACTATCTCAAACACAGGTACTTTAACTTTACCAAGTTCAACTGACACTCTTGTTGGTAGAGCTACGACAGATACTTTAACTAATAAGACTTTGACTTCGCCAACTATTACATCACCGTCTAGTTCAGGAACAATAGATCTTGATGGTACGGTTACCATAAATGATTCTGCTGCTGCTGTAGATTTCAGAGTTGAAGGAGATACTGACGCAAATGCTTTAGTTGTTGATGGAAGCACTGATAGAGTTGGGGTTGGGGTTGCTGCACCAACAACAAAATTAGATGTTAATGGAACGGTAAATGCTACAGCTTTTACTGGTGCTGCTTCTGGTTTAACAAGCTTAGATGCTGATAATGTTAGTGCTGGAACTTTGGCTGATGCTAGGTTAAGTTCTAATGTTGTTCTGCTTGCTGGGACTCAGACTTTAACTAATAAAACATTAACTGCTCCAGTAATTTCAACTATCTCTAATACTGGTACTTTAACTTTACCAAGTTCAACTGACACTTTAGTTGGTAGAGCTACGACAGATACCTTAACGAATAAAACTTTAACTTCACCAACAGTTAATAGCCCAACTGTAACCACCCCAACAATCACAGGCTTAGTTGATGTAAACACTACAGCTGAAGCAGTAGAGCTAGGCGACGGTACTGCAGCTGATGCCTATATTAATTTTGATGATGGCACTGATCGTAATTTCGGTTGGGATGATTCAGAAGGAGCAATCTCTACATTTGATAACGAGTTAAGGTTTAGAAATCGTCAAGGCTCTACGCCTCCACTTGCATGTAGCTCTTCAGTAGCAGGTATGCAGTGGTTTGATACAGACACAGATATGCTTTATATTTGTGCAACGAGCAATAGTAGAAATAAATGGCTTTCAATGCAAGATTTAGTTATTTATGGTGAAAATGCTGGTGCTTGTAATGCTGGTAATGATTTAGATAATGATGGTAGTTGCAGTGTTGATTGGGGTGGTTCTTTGGGCTCTGACTCTGATAGCATGGGATTCTATATCCCTCATGATATGACTATTACTGGTTATGGGTTTTCAAATGACTCTGATGATTGTACTAGTGGATCTTTTGATTTAGAAGTTTGGGGTACTGGTAGCAATAATGATGACACAAGCTTTTCTTTAGAGCAGACTATAGCATCAAATCTAAGCGATCAAACTGAAAATGCAAAAAATTTAAATCTTGATATTGCTGGTGATCAGTATATTATGTGGGGGATAGACAACAATTGTGGTCAAGATATAGATGATTGGAATGCAATCTTATATTATCGCTGGAGGCATGACTAAAAATTATTGATTTTGCTCATTGCACGCGCACATGCAATGGGCTTTCGGGGGATTTCAAGTCCAGGCTTAGAGTTGAGCCTGGACTTCTTTTTTGCAGTAAAATAAGCATTGTGAATATAAATTGTTTAATTGTGCCAACAGGAATCGGCGCCTCAATTGGAGGCTTTGCTGGTGATGCTAATCCTGTAGCACTTAAAATGGCTAAAAAGTCTGATTATTTAATCACCCACCCTAATGTAGTTAATGGCGCTACACTCACCAAAATCTCTGATAACACTTTGCTAGTTGAAGGCTATCTTCTAGACCAGTTCTTTTTAAATAAAGTGGCTCTGCGTCCTAAGATTGAGCATAAAATTGCGGTGATAGTAGATTCTGATATTTCTCAAAAAGAAAAAGAGATAGTGCAAAACGCAGTCAATGCAGGAAGAGCTTTTTATGGTTTAGATCTTCTCGATATTATTTGGACCGAAGAAGCAGTGGGCGTGCAAGTACAGAGCCCTGAGTCAATGGCACTTGGTGATATGGCTCAGGCGATTGAAGAATGTCAGATAGATAATATGCAAACTATTTTTGATGCTTGCGAAGAAGCTATTAAGAAGGGTGCTACAGCACTTGCTGTGATGGCAAAGATTCCTGATCCGCCAGAGACTAATGAGAGCAAAAATTATAGTGAAGGCAAAGGCTATGATCCAATAGGTTTAGTTGAAGCAAAGATCTCTCATCTAGTTGCTCAAAAATTTATGATCCCATGCGCGCACGCACCGATTTTAGACCCGCCTATTTGTGAAGCTATATTGAGTGAAGCTGTGGTGCACCCTAAAGCTAGTGCGGAGTACCTTGGTTTTAGTTTTTTGCCTTCTGTTTTGCAGTGTTTAAATCATTCTGCTGGAATTATTCTTTTAGATGATGAGCTTAAATTTAAGTTTGAGGAAAGAAGCTTAAAATCTTTTGATGGTTTGATTGAAACGAACTTTAATTTAAAATCTGATGACATCTTTATTTCAGATCTTTCTAATTTGTTAGTGCCTTATGATAGCTGTGATGGCATTCCTATGCACGAGGCTGCTAAGCATAATATAGAGTTGATTTCAATTAAAGAAAACCAAACTATTTTAAATAAGACAGCTAAGTCTTTAGGTCTTGAAGCTAAATTAGTAGAAAGTTATGATGAGGCTTTAGAGTTGTGTGAAGTTAAGAAAGTTGAGTTGGCTCACTAAGTTGCTTTTAATTCTTTGGGGTGTATCCTCTTGAGCTTAAAATTATATTTGCCCAAGAATCACTCAGTGGTTTTTTAATATCTGTCCAGTGAAGATCAATTCTACCCCATCTTTGAGGCCATTTGCTTTTGTCCACGTCTTTTTCAGGGTTTGGGGTTTTGAATAGTTCTTTTCTAGCGAAGTGGCTTTTACTAGGTCTGCTTCTTTGCCTCTTGGATCTTGCTCTTGGCTGCTGGTTCCTTTCAAGCATCCTTCTTTGGTTATTTGTTTCTTGGCTAACTGCTCTGATAATATCGTTCACTTCTTTAAACTCAGAAGCTTTATTCTCTTTAGGTCCTTTAATGTCTCTGATAGATCTTCTTGGGTAAATTGCATTAACAATCTCTTCTATACCATCTTCTGGAATAAAAAGAGGTCTTTGAGTGATTGATGTAAGCTCTTTAAGTTTTGAATCTTTGGCTTTTTTAAATTCTATTAAGGCTTTTTTGATTTCATCAGGATCACGAAGCTCTTCGTAAGCCTCAAATTGAGACCTTAAAGCTTCAAGAGCTTCTATGGAAAGCTCTCTTTCAAGTTCTTCTAAAGTACTTTTGTCGTCAGTTACTTTTAAGGTGAAAGAATTTTTATCATTGGACCAAGACCCAAGTAATTGTTTTTTATCGACTTGTTTTTTGTCTCTAAGAAAAGAAAATAATCTTTTAGCGCTGGATGCTTTTAATTCTAGGCTTCCTGTTTTGATAATTTCTGGCAGTGCTTTTCTGAAGCGCTCTCGCTTTTTATTGTAGGCATTAATTTCAAGTTTTAACTTCTCTGTTTCAGAAGCTTTCGCTTTACTTAAGTCTTTTAAAAGTAAATTTCTGCTTCTTAGCAAAGCTTCTCTTTTTTCAAGAGCTAGTTCTATTTCACCTTTACCGTGTAAAACTAAAGCTTTATTGATTTCAAATAAATCTTTCCTAGTTCTCTGAAGACTAGGTGCTATGCTGCTAACCCTTTCTCTTGTTGCGATCATGAAAAGCCCCCTGTTAAGCTTTTTAAATTATAACTCATAAATACGTGTATTCTTGCTAGAATAGTTGCTCGATGGCTGTTTTAGTTACTGGGTGTGCTGGATATATTGGCTCTGTTGCCTGCAAAAGACTTTTGGAGTCGGGTTACGAAGTTATTGGTTTAGATAACCTTAGTACTGGTTTTAGAAAGAATGTGCCAGAGGGAGTTAAATTTTTCAATAGTTCTATTGGTGACGAGACTGATCTTCTTGAAATTTTAAGAGCCAATGATATAGATTCAGTTATTCATTTTGCTGGCTATATCCAGGTGGGAGAATCTGTTACTGATCCTAAAAAATATTTTGATAATAATTTAGTTAATAACATTAAATTCTTAGATACCTTAATTAACCATCATGAAATGTTTAAACCAGAAAAACCAATTAACTTTGTTTTTTCAAGTAGTGCTGCAGTTTACGGTAACCCTAATTCAGTACCTATAAAGGAAGACGCTAAAAAAGAAGCAATAAACCCTTATGGTGAAACGAAATTAGCTTTTGAAAATGTTCTTAAATTTTATAGTGATAAGTATGATTTAAAGACTATAGCTCTTAGATATTTTAATGTCTGCGGCGCTTATGGTGATTATGGAGAGTGCCACGATCCAGAGACTCATCTGATTCCTCTTGTTTTAGATGCGGCACTTCAGAAAAGAGATAATATAAAAATCTTTGGTACTGATTATCCTACAGCAGATGGCACAGCAATTAGAGATTACGTGCATGTAGTTGATTTGGCTGACGCTCATATTTTAGCTCTAGAAAATCTTAATAAGAGTAGCTCTAATCAGCTCTTCAAGCCTTATAACCTTGGCTATGGTAAAGGCTTTTCAGTAAAAGAGATAATAAGTGCTGTTAAAAAAGTGACTGGAAAAGATTTTAAGGTTTTAGAAGAAGGAAGACGAGCTGGTGATCCTGCTGAATTAGTGGCTGATTCAACTACTATAAAAAAAGAACTTTCATGGAAACCTAAGTTTAATGATATTGAGCAAATAGTTAAAGATGCTTATGCTCACAGGCTGAAGTTCTATGAAAATAAAAAGGAGCTAGCGGCTAGATAATGGCAGTAGCAGAAAAAACTAAATATAAGGTGGGCACTGATCTTGCTAGCCCTAAGCGCATAGCTAAAACCTATGCTGAATTTGGTGATAAATTTTTAGATAGAATCTTAACTGAGAAAGAAAAAGAATATGTGCTTAGTGAAAAAGCTCATATGATTACTAGGCTCACAGCTAGATATGCTGCTAAAGAAGCAGTCTCTAAGGCGCTTGGTACTGGCATTAGAGAAGGTATAAATTTTAAAGATATAGAAGTGGTGCGTGGGGAGAAAAATGCACCAAGCATAAAACTTTATGGTGAAGCAGCAAGGGAAGCTGAAAAGCAAGATTTGACAAACTGGTCAGTCTCTATAAGCCACGAAGACATATTAGTAGTTGCTACTGTGATAGTGAGCTAAGCACCTGCTTGATGCTTTCAAGACAGTAGTCTAGAGACTTTACGCTTATAGTATAAGGCGGGAGAAAGTAAAGCACATTCCCTAAAGGTCTAAGTAGCATGTGTCTTTTCAAAAACTCTTTACTCAGCTTAGGTCCTATATCAGAAAGGTAGTCATCTTGTGAGTCATGAAGCTCTATAACTGCAAGAGCACCAATGATTCTTACATCTTTAACAAGTGGGTTTTCTTTTAGTGACGGGACGTTTAAAACTCTTTCCATCTTGGCGTTAATGAAGTCCACATCTTTCATGCGGTTCTCATTTTCAAAGAGCTCTAAGCTGGCTATTGCAGCTGTGCAGCTAAGTGGGTTTCCGGTAAAAGAATGACCATGGAAGAAAGTCTTCATTTTGGAGTCGGAATGAAAAGCCTGGTAGATATCTTGGCTAGTGACTGTAAGACCCAATGGCAAATAACCACCAGTAAGTCCTTTTGATAGGCAGATGATATCTGGAACTATCATAGCTTTTTCACAAGCAAACATCTTTCCTGTGCGTCCAAAGCCTACAAAAACTTCATCTGCTATAAAAATTATATTGTTTTGATTACATAGTCTTTTTAATTTTTGCAAGAATCTAGCGCTATGGAACTTCATGCCACCAGCGCCTTGCACTAAAGGCTCGATGATTAAAGCAGCTATTTTATCTTTTTTAGTTCTAAGTAAAGCCTCGATTTGTTCCAAAGTATTTTGCTCATTTGGGCTGTTTGAGTAATATGGAGAAGATGATGGTGAGTCCACGAAATCTACATCAAACATTATCTTTTTAAAAGCATCAAAGAAAAGCCCAGTTCCGCTTGCTGACATAGCTCCAAGAGTATCACCATGATAACTACCCTTAAAAGCAATAACGCCATTTTTTTCTATTTTGCCAATATTGTACCAGTGTTGAATCGCCATTTTGATAGCTACTTCAACAGAAGTTGAGCCATTATCTGAAAAGAAAACCTTAGATAATTTAGAGCTTTGCTTTTTAGAGTCAATGTCAGAAACATCAACTGAAGGTAGTAGAGGCAGTAGTTTTTCTACTAGTTTAACTGCAGGCTCATGAGTAAAGCCAGCAAAGATTGCATGCTCGCAAGTATCTAGCTGTTTTTTGATTTGCTCATTTATGTAAGAATTGCTGTGACCATGAGTGTTTACCCACCAAGAAGAGATTCCATCAATGATTTTTTTCTCGTTACCATCTTCGTCTTCAATAATAAGGAACTCGTCTTTGGCAGATTTAATTAAAATAGGATCTGGTGCAATCTTGTGCTGAGTAAAAGGGTGCCAGATATGATCCAGGTCAAACTTGACGGTCTCTGAGCGCTTGTCTTCTTTAGCAAACGGGTTTTTAAGCATTTAATAATTGTGGCATATTGCCTGCATTTGAGGCTACTAGGCTTTAATAAGCTTTTCAAGCTCGCCGCTTTGGAACATCTCAATGACGATATCGCAGCCGCCAACAAACTCTTTATTTATATAAAGTTGAGGGAAGGTCGGCCATTCAGAGTAAAATTTCATTCCTTGGCGTACTTCTGGATTAGTCAGAACATCTACAGTGTGGTATTCAGTACCAGTAGCGTTGAGTGCTTTGATTACAGCATCAGAAAAACCGCATTGCGGCATTTCGCGATTACCTTTCATGAAAAGTACTACTTTAGAAGTGCCAACGATTTGGTCAAGTTTTTCAACTGCCTCTGCTGGTAATGAATCTTTATTTAAGTCTTGGTTGATTTGCATAATATGTCCTTTTATTTATCCTCTTCAGTTCCTTTAGCATTAATTACTATTGCATGAATAGTATTATTAGCTAGTGGTTCCGCTAAAATCTTGTAAACTATCTTGTGTTTTTTCATGGTATTTAAACCGTTAAAGTCTTCAGCTACTAAGTCTACCTGCCAGTGATCTCCACCTTTAAGGTCAGTAGCAGAAACAGAAACAGGTTTTTCTAAACCTTCATTAAGCATTTGCTCAATATCTTCTACTGTTAAATTGTTCGTCATGTTCATTTTCATAATTTCTTACCCTATTATATCGAAGTGTTTGTTTCTCTGCTTATGCCTTCGGCATGCTCGGGAGATCAGAAGATATTATACTTTTCTCGCTTTGATCTTCCCTGGTGACCGGGATGGGCTATTCAAATATCTTTAAAACTTCCTCCAAAGCTATGAAGAACTTATCTATATCTTCTTGAGTGTTGTAAAAAGCAAGCGATAAGCGTGCTGTTGCAGTCACTTCAAACCTGTCCATGACAGGTTGCGCGCAATGATGCCCGGTGCGAATTGCAATCCCATGCTCATTTATAAGCATGCCGACATCAAATGCCTCAGCATTATCAAAAACCATAGAAATCACTCCAGCTTTATCTTTTGCTTCACCAATAATCTTTAGACCGTTAGTCTGTTTAGCTTTTTCTGTTGCGTACCTTAAAAGTTCTTTTTCGTAGGCTTGAATCTTGTCAATGCCAATATTTTCTATGTAGCTAAGTGCCTCACCTAAACCAATAGCTTCTGCTATTGCTGGTGTGCCTGCTTCAAATTTATTAGGTGCTTCAGCATATGTGGTTTTCTCAAATGTGACTTTTTTAATCATCTCGCCACCACCATGATAAGGCGGCATTTTATTTAGAAGTTCTTCTTTCCCGTAGAGTACTCCAATTCCTGTTGGAGCATAAAGTTTGTGACCAGAGAAAACATAAAAATCAGCATCTAAATCTTGAACATCTACTTTGTAATGCTGAACTGCTTGAGCGCCATCAATTAAAACAAGGATGTCTTTAGCATGAGCTTTGGCAATCATCTCTTTAATTGGGTTAACAGTACCTAAAGAATTAGAGACATGAGTTAAAGCCATGATTTTAATCTTCTTGCCATGTTCGTTCAATATTTTTTCAAATGCTACTTGATCAAGCTCTCCATTATCTAGAACGGGAATTATTTGTAGCTTAGCGCCTTTGCGCTCACAAACTAATTGCCAAGGCACTATGTTTGAGTGATGCTCGATAGCCGAAATAAGTATCATGTCACCTTTAGATATGAAGACTTCACTAAAAGAACTAGTAACCAAGTTAATGCCTTCAGTCGTTCCTCTAACAAAGATAATTTCGTTACTTGATTTAGCATTTAGAAAGCTCTGTGCTTGGACTCTGATCTCGTCGTAAGCCTTTGTAGATGCTGCTGCCATTGAGTACATGCCTCTCCTGACTGTTGCATTCTCATTAAGCATAAAATCATAAACTCTTTTTATGACTTGCTTAGGTTTGTGAGTGGTTGCTGCGCTATCTAAGTAAACTAGCTTCTTGCCGTTTGGCTGCAGGCTATCAAGTATAGGGAAATCTTTGCGAATAGCATTAATATCAAAACCCTCTGGGATTTTGACTGGAGCTATTTTGTTTTTTGTGTTTGTTTTTGTCATTGATTTCTGTTTTGCTTCTCTGTCTATCTACTTAGTCTTCCTTTAGCTTAAACATTGCTTCTTAGCTGAAGAGTTTGTCATTGAAATAAGTCCTTTGTTTAGGTTTCTAAGAGCGAGTTTAGTTAAAACGTCTCTAGCTGATTCCAAGGAAATGTTATGAATTAATTCTTCGCAAAAACTGTAAGTAAGAGTGGTAGTAGCTTCTTCTTTGCTTAGACCACGACTTTGAAGGTAGAAAAGCTCGTCTTCTTGCAACTGACCTATAGTTGAGCCATGCGCGCATTTAACATCATCAGCATAGATATCCATTTGAGGTCTTGAGTCTACGTGAGCCTCTTCTGACAGTAGAAGGTTTCTATTTAACTGCTCAGCGTTTACTTGCTGCGCGTCTTCTTTTACTACGACTATGCCATTAAACTCGCCTCTTCCTTTGTCATACAGAAGACCTTTGAAAACTTGCTCGCTTGTTGTATGTTCGACATTATGATTCATCACAATATGATTATGTGATCTACGTTCGTTAGTTAGAACATAGAGCCCGTTAACGCTTGCGTGAGCTCCTTTCCCATTAACTTCAACTCTTACATCGTCTCTTGCTGTAGCAGCGCCAAAAGTATAGCTGTTAAATTCAAAGTGACTATCTCTTTCAAGGCTCGCATTTAGGTTATACATTTGAATGGCGTTCTGAGATTCATTTTGAATTTTGTCTAGTTTGAATCTAGAGTTTTCATCTAGAATTACTTCAATGCTAGCGTTTGTAAAGTATTTAGCATCTTCAAGCCCAATGTAATTTACGATTGTATTTAAGCTAGAGTTTTTGCCGGCATAGATTAAAGACCTCATTTGGTTAAAGGTATTTTTACTAGAGATGTGTAAAATCTGAAGAGGATTATCGCTTGTGTAGTTGTCAGTGACTTTTAGCAAGAAACCTTTTTGAAGGAAGGCTGTGTTGATTGCTTTAAAGAAGTTAGTCTCTTTATCTATATTTTCAGCAAAATGTTTTTCCACTATAGCTTTGGCTTTTGGATTTTTCTCAAGCTCTTCAGCTTTATTGAAATCAAAGATCTGAAGCTTCTCATTGTCAAAACTTTCAAGATTTGATAGTTCATCTGAATAAGCTCCATTAATAGTTACTAGCAAGCTGCCAGTTGTTTCTGGATAAACATGGTGAGAGATAAGCTCTTTGTAAGATTTTATTTCTTCATCACTGAGCTCATGAGAGTGATCATAGTTTTCAAAGTTTGATTTTAGGATCGGGTTGAAATCATAGTATCTCCAATCTTCAAGAGATTTATGAGGGAAGCCTAATTTTTTGGCTACTTGAATAGCTGCCGCTTGTTTTTTTGCTATGAAAGATATTTTTGATTCAAATTTTGGAGCAGCAAATATTAATGATTCTACGTAATCTTTGATCTTTGGATCTTCTTTAGTTTTTAATGCTGTCATTGTTGCGCTCATTTTCTTTCCGTTCTCTTACGAAGCTACTAAATCTTTTGTGTAACCTGATTTCTCTAATTCTAAAGCTAGGGTCTTATCACCAGTTTTAACAATCTTGCCATCAGCAAGTATGTGAACATGGCTAGGCTCTACGTAGTCTAAAAGTCTCTGATAGTGGGTGATTAAAAGCACGCCATTTTCTTTGTCGTGATACTCGTTGATGCCTTCAGAAACAATTCTAAGAGCGTCAATGTCTAAACCAGAGTCTGTTTCATCGAGGATTGCTAGTTTAGGGTCAAGTACTAAAAGCTGAAGAATTTCATTTTTCTTTTTCTCTCCACCTGAAAAACCTTCGTTAAGTGATCTGTCTAAAAATTCAGAGTCCATTTTAAGAACATTGATTTTATCTAGAAGGAAATCATCAAAATCTAGAGGATCCATTTCTTCTCTACCATGAAATTTTTCACGTGAGTTGTAAGCCATTCTCAAAAAACTAGTGTTATTAACACCAGGGATCTCAACTGGGTATTGAAAAGCAAGAAAAAGTCCAGTATTTGCCCTTTCATCTATTTCTAAATCCTTTAGTTCTTTGCCATTAAAAGTTACGCTGCCTTTAGTGATTTCATATGAGGGGTGTCCAGCAAGAACTTTAGATAAGGTGCTTTTCCCTGAGCCATTGGGTCCCATTATCGCGTGAATTTCGCCAGGATTAATGGTGAGGTCTATCCCTTTGATGATCTCGGGACCGTCAACGATCTTTGCGTGTAGATTTTTTATTTTGATTATTGCTTTTGTCATTTTTCTTTCTCTTTTTGTTAAATTTCTGTTTATGGATTGCTTCGTCGCTTCGCTTCTGGCAATGACCTCTCTTTTGATTTGGATTGCTTCGTCGCTTCGCTTCTGGCAATGACCTCTTTATGCTCGCAACGACTATCCCACACTATTCTCCAATTTAAGTGACATTAATTGGTTTGCTTCAGCTGCAAACTCGCCTGGAAGTTCTCTAAATACGTCCTTGCAAAAACCACCAATGATACTTCCTATAGCATCTTCAGTGTTAATGCCTCTTTGTTGCATGTAAAAAAGCTGCTCTTCAGAAATTTTAGAAGTCGAAGCTTCATGCTCTACTCTTGCAGAGCTGTTTTGATCAACTTCAATATATGGTGTGGTATTTGCTTTGCATTTTGAGCCAATAAGCATAGAATCACACTGAGTAAAGTTTCTAGCATTTTTAGCTTTAGGAGTGATTTTCACTAATCCTCTATAAGTACTTTCTGATTTACCTGCAGAGATCCCTTTTGCGATGATTGTTGATCTGGTGTTCTTACCAATGTGGATCATCTTAGTACCAGTATCTGCTTGCTGGTAGTTATTAGTAAGAGCTACTGAGTAAAACTCACCAACAGAGTTATCACCTTGAAGGATGCAGCTTGGATATTTCCAGGTAACAGCAGAACCAGTTTCTACTTGAGTCCAAGAGATTTTAGAGTTCACTCCAGCACATTTCCCTCTTTTAGTTACAAAATTATAAACTCCGCCTTTGCCATTTTCATCACCAGCATACCAGTTTTGAACTGTTGAGTATTTAATTTCAGCATCATCTAAAGTAATAAGCTCTACTACTGCAGCATGAAGCTGGTTTGTGTCAAAGGCTGGTGCTGTGCAACCCTCTAGGTATGATACATAGCTGCCTTTATCGCAAATTATAAGAGTTCTTTCAAATTGCCCCGAACCTTCGGTGTTGATTCTAAAGTTTGTTGATAATTCAATAGGACATTTAGTGTTTGGTGGAATGTAAATAAAAGTACCATCACTAAATACGGCACTATTTAAAGTTGCATAAAAATTATCAGTATAAGGAACTACTGTACCTAAATATTTTTTAACTAATTCTGGGTGCTCAACAATTGCTTCAGATATAGAGCAAAAAATAATTCCGATTTCAGCAAGAGCTTTTTTATGTGTGTTAGCTACTGAAACGCTGTCAAAGATAGCATCTACTGCTATTCCTTGAAGTTGCTTTTGTTCTTGAATTGGAATGCCGAGCTTTTCGTAAGTTCTTAAGATCTCTGGGTCTACTTCATCTAAACTTTCTTTAGTCTCCATTTTTTTAGGAGCAGAAAAGTAAGTGATGTCTTGAAAGTCTATTTCAGGGTAGTGAACTTTTGCCCATTTAGGTTCTTTTTGTTCAATGTAATTTTTATATGCTTTTAGTCTAAAATCAAGCATGAACTCAGGCTCATTTTTTCTGGCAGAAATTCTGCGTATAACTTCTTCAGAGAGACCTTTTTCAAAAGTCTCAGTGTCAAGCTCTGTGGTAAAGCCATACTTGTATTCTTGGTTATGAAGTTCTTCTAAATTTGTTGACATTTTTTCCCTTGGCTTAGCTTAAAGCTTAGTCACCAATTCTCCCTTCTCGATTCTTTCATTAAGTAATTTGTTTAAGGATTCTTCATCATTATCCATGAGTTGCTCTAATGTAATATTTGATAAAACATTATTAACGACATTGGTTACAGTGCTCCAGACAGATCTTATGCTGCAATCATTTGTGTGAACACAGTGCTCCATTTGACCTCCAGAGTGTTTGTCACAATAATTCTCACCAAAAATATCGCTAGTTAGAGATTTTGAAATATCATGAAGAGTTATATTTTTAGGTTCTTTGGTGAGTTTGTAACCACCATTTTTCCCGCGCACGCTTTCAACAAAGCCAGCATTTTTAAGGCAGGTTATGAAAATCATTGCGTAATCAGTAGTAATGCCTTCATGTTTAGAAATCTCATTGAGAGTAACAAGGCTGCCAGAACTTTCCTTAGAAAGCTTGGCGATTCTAAGCAATATTCTTAAGCCGTATTCTTCGTTTGATGTGATCTTCATGGAAGCTCCTCTAAACCTTTAAGACTAGAGACATTATGCCTATGCGTAATATGTCTAGCTTACATCTTAATTCTACCCAAATCCTTAGTAAAACTTCAAGTATTACATAATAATATTTAGTATTTTTTCAAGTATTGAAAAAGCCCTAGAAATAAGTGTTTTTGGCTAATTCTAGATAATTTGGAATACTACTACTTATATATTAGTTTTAATAAGTCAATAAACGGCATAAATACGGTGGATGTCAGATTTTGACCTACTATTTCATAAAATATCGAAAGTACCAAGAATTTATGCTTGGATGCTTCTTTTTATTATTTTACTAATAATGAGTTTAGTTTCTACGCACCAGGTCTCAAGTAAGAGCCTTTTAAAGCAGGGTGGTTTGACTCAACAATCAACTTTAGGAACTCCAAGGAGTTTCTATGAAAACTATAAAGCAAAGAGTGTTGGTGATGTAATAACTGTAAAAGTAATAGAGAGTGTTGATGCTATTAAAGTGGCTGACATTAATCTTGACACTCAAACAGACCATGATGCACTTCTTAAATTTAGTCAGAATAATAATACATCTAGTACTTTAACTCCAACAACAAATGACAGAATAAATATGACTATAGAGTTTGCTGTGCCAGTAGATTACGGTAAGTCAAGATCAAGATCAATCGCTGTAGATAACCAGGATTCTTTGGTGGCTTTAGTTAGCTCGCTAGTTGTAGAAGTTGATTCTGAAAATGGAAATATGGTGGTTGAAGGAAGTAGGCAGATCTTAATTGAAGGTCAAACTAAAAGTTTATATGTGCGAGGTGTCTTGAACCCTAAAGATCTTGACGCTAATAACGAAGTGCCTAGTTATAAGCTGGCAAATGCACAAATTCAAATCATTGGTAATGGCGCACTTACTAAAGAAAGAGATAAGGGCGTAGTCCAGAAAATTTTCAGAAGTATTTTTTAATTAACTTATTTTGATTTAATCCAATCGATGATGTCCTTGGAGACATTGTCGACTTCATACCAAATCCAGTCATGATGAATGGTATCTATGGTGTAAAGTTTTTTATCATTTGATGGTATCTTTGCGAAATAAGCATCAATAGTCTTATTGCAAATCACATCATCTTCGCGGCTTTTAATAACTAAAAGAGGAGTCTCTAGTTTTGTGACCTGTTCTTTTGTAGATTTATTAAGAGCTAGTATTTCACCAAGTAATTTTGCTGTTGTAGTTGCAATTCTAAGTGGGTCTGAGTGAGAAGGATTACTATGTTCAGGCTCTGGAAGATCCACATATGTTTTTGGTGCAAAGATTAACTTTAAAACTGTAGGCACCGTGAAGCCCCAGAAATCCCATTTGTCTCTTGCCCCTCTAAAACCAGGAACAGAAAGTATTAGGTTATCACCTGGAAAAATTTGTGGCATGTTAGTTGCCAAGCTTGCTCCAAGGCTGTGACCGAAGATTGTGATTTTAGCCTTAGGGTATTTAGCTTTAAGAGCATTATAAATAATTTGGTTATCATTTATCCATTCTCTATATGAATCAATGTGACCTTTTTGGTAGCCACTTTTGCCAAAGCCTTTTAGGTCATATGAATAAAAAGGAATGTCTGCTGCCTTAAAATTATTTGCAAGACCTTCAAACCAAGCAGCGTGACCACCGAGACCGTGAATTGCGAAAACTAAGTGGCTATATTCACCATCTGCAGGAAAATCTAGGTCCTCTCTGATTTGTTTTTCTCTTTGAGGTAGCCATTCGTGAATGTAATATTTAAGATCGGAAGGTCTTTTAGAATGCATATGATGACTCTATAAGATGCCTTAAGCCAAAGCTAATTAAAACACCCCAAGTTGCTCCAGCAATAACTTCTTTTGGAGTGTGTCCTAAAAATTCTTTTAACTTATCTTCGTTAAGTTGATGATCAGGAGCCATAAGCTCTCTAACTATACTGTTTAATGCACGTGCCTGTCTTCCTGCTGCGCGCCTTACTCCAGCAGCGTCGTACATAACTACGATTGCAAAAGAAAGACTGATCGCAAATAATGTTGAATCAAAACCTTCTACTAAGCCAACTGTCGTTGCCATCGCACAAACAGAGGCGCTGTGACTTGATGGCATTCCGCCAGTAGTCGTTAGAATTGAAAAGTCAAATTCCCTGTGAGTTAGAAAGTGAAAAAAAGTTTTAGCAATTTGTGCTGTGATGTTTGCAAATATTAAAGCTGTTAAAACTTCGTAGCCGTTAAGATCAATTTGTTCGAGAAATGACATAGTCTGCAATTAAATTAAGTTTTTCCGAGTAGATTTCTACCTCTTCTATTCTACACTTCGCTTCAAAAATTAGCGAGTGCGCAATTTCCTTAGATTTTTCTAAGCCAAACTCTTTTACGTAGGTTAATTTATTTTGCTCTTGGTCTTTTCCTGAAGTTTTACCTAATTCTTCAGTGCTTGCTGTCACATCTAGTATGTCGTCAGCTATTTGAAAGGCTTTACCCAGGTTTTCAGCATAAAGAGTTAATGCTTCGAGCTCTTTTTTCTTTGCTCCAGCCAGTAAAGCTGCAATTTCCACAGAAGCTTTGAGTAAAGCGCCAGTTTTTTGCTCTTGCATCTTAAGCAATTCTTCAAAATCTATAGTCTTTGGAGAATCTGTATATTCGATGTCTAAAGCTTGCCCATTAATCATTGCTTGTACGGCTTTGTTTAATTTCAAGGAAGCGTTTAATAAAGCTTCTTTAGTAGTTGATTTTTTTAGCAAGACTTCATGGGGGAAAGTCATAAGAAAGTCACCAGCAAGAAGGGCAGTTGCTTCACCAAATTTTTTATGGTTACTAGGCTTTCCTCTTCGTAAATCATCGTCATCCATACAAGGAAGATCATCATGAATCAAACTTCCGCAATGCACGAGCTCAACTGCTAGTGCTATCCCAAGACCCGGGTTTTCTTTAAGAGATAACTTCTCTTTTTTCTTTAAAACCGCTTCAGCTGTAATCAAACTTAGAATTGGTCTGATTCTTTTGCCACCATTTAGCACGCTGTATTTAATGGAAGCTAGTAGCTCAGAGCTTTCTTTAGAGTTTTTAAAAAGGTCTTCAAATTCTTTTTCAAGATCTTTTTGATAATCTTGAAGCATAGTTTTTGTCTGATTTATTTTATCGATAGTTTCCATTTCAGGATTTAGAATTCTACTACGGTTGCGCCCCATGTAAGACCAGCACCAAAACCTACCATAGCAATTTTAAGAGGCTGACCGCCATTATTTGTTTTTTTAATTTTACCTTCTTCAAGTACCTCAGAGAAGGCGATTGGGATGCTGGCAGCGCTTGTGTTTCCGTATTTGTGGATATTTATTATGAATTTTCCAGGGTCTATTCCTAATCTTTTAGCTGCGCTATCTGTGATTCTTTTATTGGCTTGATGAGGGATCACAAAGTCAAGATCAGTTGGTGCTATACCGGCTCTATCGCAAGCTTCTTTAAGTGCAGTTGGCATTGCTTTTACGGCAAATTCGTAAACAGCTGGCCCGTCCATGTAGACTACACCAATAGATTCTTTAACATCACTTGCTTTCATTGGGTAATGTGAAGCAACGTTTGGAAGACAAAGCGCGCCTTTTTTATCACCTGTAGATTTAATGAAGAATGATTTAAATTTATCTTTTTCAGAGCTGGTTTGAGTCATTAAAGTTGCTCCAGCACCATCACCAAAAATGATCGCAGCTTTTCTATCAGACCAATCAACAAATTTTGACATCAAGTCAACAGCGATAACCAAAACATTTTTAGCACTATCAGTTTTAATAAAGTTGTAGCCAGTGTTTAAAGCGTAAATGTATCCTGTGCAAGCTGCAGAAATATCAAAAGCAGCAGCGTTAACAGCGCCAAGTTCTGCTTGGATCATACAAGCTGTTGAGGGGAAAAGCTGATCACCCGTTGCTGTTGCACAGATAATTAGATCAATGTCTTCAGGTTTTATCTCTTTGCCATTAGCTTTAGAATTTTCCAGCGCATCTTTTGCAGCAATTAAACCAAGGCTAACAGCAGTTTCACCCTTAGCGGGATCAACAACACGACGTTCTTTTATTCCGGTGCGCTGAGTTATCCACTCGTCGCTAGTATCAAAAAGCTTTTCAAGATCTGTGTTCTTTACAACTGTTACTGGTAAACCTCTACCGACACCTGCTATTTCTGCTCCGTAAAACATGCCTTCTAGTATAGCAAAAACTGACGCCAATGTCAGAAAATCTCAATAAAGCTTGATTCTAGAGAGTTTTGAAGCTCTTTGAGAGAGACTGGCTTCTTGGTAATTTCGTTTAATGAAATAGTTCCTTGCTCAACTTTAGGAGCCTTTGCAAGGTTTAAGCCAATGCCTATAACAATTAGATCATTTTTAACTTCAGTTAAAATGCCAGCTAGTTTTTTTGAATCGAATAAAATATCGTTTGGTTTTTTTATACTTAGTTTTTTCTTGTCATCAATTAAGTCTAAAACTGTTTGATAGACTAGATCACCAACTTTTAAAGTGATTCCAGTTTCATCGATCCGTTTTTTGTGCATCCATTCATAGTGGGACTTGGATATTGCAAAAGTCATATAAAGATTGCCTTCTGGAGATTTCCATTCTCTATCAAATTGTCCTCTGCCTGAGCTTTGTCTTTGGGCATTCACTACAAAAGGCAATGCGTCATTACCTAGCTTTTTGTAAAGTCTAAAAGCTTCTGTATTTGTAGAATCCAGCTCTTCGTAAGAGAAGTTTTGGAATTTTAACTTGGTCTTAGAGTTCTCTTGCATATGTATGTCTAATAAAGGAACAAAGCATAATCAATTGTAGTCTAATAAGCTTTGGCTCGGAGTTTTATCTTAAAGTCATAATTCATTATACAAAAAGGACATAAAATAAAAACAATGGCATACGGTCGCAATAACGAACAACTATCAAAAGCAGAGCACACGAGGATTGTACATAAGCTGCTTGCAGATTATAAAGCTACTCAAGATTCTAGAAAGCGAGACAAGATTGTCGAACTTAATATGAACCTTGTAAGAAAAATCGGTCATGGTCTTGCTCGAAGAAGCAGTGACCCTGTTGATGATTTAATACAAATTGGATCGATAGGTCTAATTAAAGCAATAGAATATTTTAATCCAGAAGCGGGAGCTAAATTTACTACCTACGCAACTCACCTAATCACTGGTGAGATTCGTCACTATCTTAGAGATAAGACTTCGATGATTCGAGCGCCTAGAGAGCTTCAAGAACTTAGTTTTAGAATTAATAAAATTGTTCAGCGTCTTCAATCAGAGCTTGGACGTGACCCAACTGACTTAGAGATTGCGGAAGTACTTCAAGAAGTGAGACCTGGAAAGATTCAGGAAGCTTATGAAGTAGATAGAAGAAGAACTTTAATTTCATTAGATCAAACTATTAGCACTAACACATCTGATAACGATACTTACCTCATAGATACTCTTATGGACATTAAAGCTCATAAGCTTGAAGGTTCTAAAGAAGATTTCTTAATGCTTAAAGATTTGATTGCAAAATTAAAAGAGCCTCTTCGTGACATTATTACGATGATTTATTTCCAAGATATCCCACAAGCGGATGTTGCTCAAAGATTAGGCATTTCTCAAATGCAAGTCTCAAGACGTCTTAAAAAAGCAACTGCAGAATTGCAAAATCTTTTCTCTGGCAGTGCTAGCACTAAGGCTAGCCAGCCGAAAACGGAAGAGGAAACTAAAGTACCGACTAATAGACCCCAAAGAGCATCTAGAGCTAGTTTGGGCGCAAGATTAAAAGCTAAAAAAAGCACAGATTCAAACGGCACAGTATAATTAAGTCTTGTGACTCAAACAAAGAATAAAAAGCAATTAGAAGACGCAGAAAGCATACTTGCTGATATAGCAATTGGTGCTGAGCTTGCTGATCATAGTCCTGTCAAAGGCTGTATGGTTATAAGACCATATGGTTATGCAATTTGGGAAAGAATAAAAGAAATTTTAGATCAGATGATTAAAGATACTGGTCATGAAAATGCTTACTTCCCTCTTTTGATTCCAGAAAGTTTTATTACTAAAGAGGCTGAGCATGTTGAAGGATTTGCTCCTGAGTGTGCTGTAGTAAGTCACGCTGGTGGTAAAGAGCTTAGTGAAAAGTTTGTGATCAGACCAACATCAGAAACAATTATTAATCATATGTTTTCCAAATGGATAAATTCATATAGAGATTTACCTCTTAAATTAAACCAGTGGGCAAATGTTATGCGTTGGGAAAAGCGTACTAGATTATTTTTAAGAACTTCAGAGTTCTTATGGCAAGAGGGTCATACATGCCATGCGGAATGGCAAGAAGCTGAAGACGAGACTAAATTAATGCTTGGAGTTTATAAAACACTAATACAAGACTACTTAGCTCTTCCTGTTCATGATGGTAAAAAAACAGAATCAGAAAAATTTGCTGGAGCTGAAAGTACATATACTGTTGAAACAATGATGCGTGATGGTAAAGCTCTTCAGGCTGGGACTTCACATAATCTTGGGCAGAATTTTGGTAAAGCTTTTGAAACTACTTTTACAAATAAAGAAAATAAACTAGATTTTGTTTGGCAGACTAGTTGGGGAGTGAGTACAAGGCTTATTGGTGCAGTAGTTATGGGGCACCATGATGAAATTGGCTTAGTCCTGCCGCCTCAGGTAGCTCCTTACCAAGTCGTAATTATTCCTATTTTGAAAAAGAATATGGATAATTCTCTTCAGCTTGATAAAGCTTATGAGATTGCTGAAAGCCTTAAAGTAAAGGGTATTCGTGTAAAAGTGGATGCTAGAGATACTATTACTCAAGGTATTAAATTTAATGAGTACGAGCAAAAAGGTGTGCCGCTTAGATTGGTAGTGGGTCCGCGCGATATTGAAAATGGTGTGATAGAGCTTCATAGAAGAGATACTAAAGAGAAAACCAAAGACATAGCTTTAGAAGCTTTGGATGATCTTATTTCGAAAACTTTAGATACTATTCAAAAAGAACTTTACGCAAGGGCATCATCATTTAGAGAAGAAAAAACTAAATCTGTAAAGAATATGGAAGAGCTGGCTGAACAACTCGATAATCAAAATGGTTTTGCTAGAGCTATGTGGAATGGTGATACAGAGTTTGAGAATGTCCTTAAAGATAAGTTCAAAGCGAGCATAAGATGTATGCCATTCGATACTAAGCTTGCAGCTGACACGCCATGTGTTTTTTCTGGCGAAACTAGTGATAAAAATAGAGAAATAATAATTGCAAAAGCTTACTAGTCCTGACCCCATGACTTGGTTTATGATATACGTATGCTCTTGATTAGGAAATTCATTTTTCTAATAATATTATTGCTTGCACTTCAGCCAGTTTTAGCTGAAGAATTTATAACTGTTCAGGAAATTCACGAGCACTCTGAAGACGAGCCTGTTTATCAGACAAGAGCTAAGCCTGTTATTAAAACACCTCAAATTGTAAAAGAGCAGGCTGAGGAAATGCTTACCCAGCCAGTAAAATCGACGTATCAAGAAATTAAAAAGCTTCCAGAAAAAGTTACTTATAAAGAAATAGACCTTAATACGAAAATTGTTAAAGAACCAATCATTGAAGATCCAAAAGATAAGTCACAAGTTTATTTGAAAAATCAATTTGGAGAGAGTATTAGAGCTTGCTTGAATGAGAAAAGAAACTTTTATTTAAAACCATATCAAACAATTTATCTTGGTTGGCTCGACCAAAGTGATATTAAGGTTGCTGTTTATGACGTATCTAATAATTTTCTTGGTGAGATGAACAGATCAATAAAAGCTGATGGCGAGATAGAAACTTTAACTATAAATAGATTTGTTCTTTCAAGATTAGTCAGGAGAAAGATAGCGACTCCTGTAGTAGATCCTCTTGATAAGCTGCTTGAAGAGGATGCAGAGCTTGTAGATTTGAATGCAAAGAATGATTATTATGTTTCTGATGATTTAACTAAAGAAAGAAAGATAAAAATATCAAATTTAAGAGAAGCTGATATAAAAATAAAAATTATTAATAAAGATGATTTAAATAGCCCTTCTTGGACAATTGCTAAAAGTTTATATGCACCTAGATATTTACTTCTTCAGGGTGAGCCGATTTTAATTTCACCGGAGTCGAAAATAGTTTTAGAAGACGAAAACAATGAAATGAAAATAGCAAAAGATTTAAAAATTGATGATGAAGGATCTTATATCTGGATTGTGGAATAATTTATAATAGGTAATTTTTTATGCAACCGACACCTGAAGAAATACAAGAATGGGCACAAGCGGCGGCGGCAAGAAATGCTTGCTTGCCAATTACAATTCAAATGGCAGGACGTTACGTCACTTTAGTTTGTGGAAATTGTGAAAATGTCTTTAAGCGCAAAATGCTTCCTGGACGAGATGACCCAGTTTTTGTCTGCCCTAACTGTAATGCGCGTAATTATGTGCCAATTCAATGGTAGCCATCACGAGCGAAGCGTGGTGATCTGGATTGCTTCGCTTTGCTCGCAATGACAATTCCGCGCTCGCAATGACAATTCCGCACTCGCAATGACGGTATTCTTTATTTAAGATAATTGTTTAGGCTATAGCAAGAAGGAATACTTCGTAGATTTCACCGTCAACTAAAACAGTTCTAGGTGAACCCCTACGGTTTTTCTTGTTCTTATCGACAATTTTAGAGACTTTTGATTTTTTATTGTACCTAGTTAATTCAGCACCCTTGGTCTCTTCGCTTGAGCCGGCCGCGTGTTTTTCAACGTCAAAAGCTTCTCCACCAGACTTTTCTGCTGCATGGCCCTGATTACCTGTAGTGTTACCAAATTTGCCTGTTTGTCTTACGCCGCCAATTGCCATTTTGCTTTTTTCCTTTCTTAACCTTTCTTAAAACTATTATTCTATGTATTCATTAAGAAACAGTTATGGAAAGCATATAAACCCAAACCAAAAACCTAGTGATTTCAGCTAATTTAATCTTGTGCTCATTCATATAGATGAAGCCTTACATACTTTATTAAGGCTGCTTAAGGGAATAATACATAAGGATTCACTTAAGGGGTGAAATGAGAAAAGTTCCACTCATATTCATTATAATTTTTAGTTTTTTATTGAGCCTAATTCCTCCGGGCGCAGTTAACGCTACTGTTTTGTCTGATGGTTCAAAAACTATTATTACTGGTGAAATTATAGTAGACGAAGAGGCGACCATTAACGAAGATGGTGGCGATTTCGATACACGTATTGAAGGTGAGAATGATGAAAACCTTATTTTTGTTGATGCAAGCACGGACAGAGTAGGTTTTGGTACGGCTACACCTGAAACAAAATTAGATGTTATAGGTGCTGCAAAAATTTCTAATAGCTTAACTTCAAAAGGTCTAGTACTTGATTCTCAAACTGCACCAAGTGGGATAGTTGGCAAAGGTCTAATTTTCTATAACTCTGCAGCTGATAAATTACAGGTGATAGAAAACAATGGGCAGGTTACAAACTTGCTTGGTGATCAAACTAATAACGTTGCTGTTGATGGTAATACTTTAGGGGCTCCGTTAGTATTTGGTACAAATGATAATTTTAACGTTGCTCTTGAAACAAACGGCACAACAAAAATGCTAATTGAAAATGGTGGTGATGTTGGTATTGGTATCGCTAACCCAAGTACGCTTTTACATCTTGGACAAACTGGAGCTGGCAATGATGATTTAGATAGAGTGCTAACTATTTCAAGAGATAGTTCTTCGACTGTAACAACAAACTTTGCAACAGGAATTGCAATTGAGCTAGAAGATGCTGGTGGTAATATCGAAACTGCAGCAGCTTTTGATGTGAAAACCACCAATGCCGGAGCAACAACCACTGCTACTAGTGTTGAAACCTTTGCTTTGAAAAATAATGTGCTAACAAAAATTACTACTCAAGATGCTGGTGGTTTGAATGTTCTTGAAGGAACTATCACAGGTGATGGTTCAACTATTACAAACTTAAATGCTAGTAATATCACAAGCGGAATTTTAGACCCATCTTTTGGTGGTACGGGTGTTGTAAATAATACAGGAACCTTAACTTTTACAGATAATATAACTTTTACTACTACTGGTCCTACTAACTTGACTTTCCCAACCTCTGGTACTTTGGTTACTGAAGATCAGGCTGGCGACTTTGCTGATGGTGGTGATGCTGGTGGAGCAAATAGATCTTTAGGTAACACTGATGATTATGACTTAGCTTTTGAAACAAATGACACTACTCGAGTTCACATTGAAGGTGATGGAACAGGTTCAACTGCTGGCTTTGTTGGTATTGGAAATACTACACCGGCTTCAGTTTTAGATGTAACTGGTACTGTGACTTCAACAGGTTTAGATATTAATGGCTCATCAAGCATGCAGGAAATTCTACCTGCTGCAGATAGTACTTATGATATTGGTACTGCTGCAAATAGATTTGATCAAATCTATGGTGACTTTTTGATTGGTGATGGCTCAGGCGTTACAAATTTAAATGCTAGTAATATTACAAGTGGAATTTTGGATCCATCTTTTGGTGGTACTGGCGTTGCAAATAATACAGGAACTTTAACTTTTACAGATAATATAACTTTTACAACTACAGGTGCTACTAACATCACCTTTCCAACCTCTGGTACTTTAGTTACAGAAGCTGATGCTGGTGATTTTAAAAATAATGGTGAAGATGCAACAGCAAATAGAACACTTGGTAATGATGACGCTTTTGATTTAGGTTTTGAAACAGGTGACACGACACGCATTCATATTGAAGGTGACGGCACAGGTTCAACTGCTGGTTTTGTTGGTATCGGAACCACGGAACCTAGAACAGCTCTTGAAGTGAATGGTTCAATTTCAACAGCAGGTGATATTGATTTAGGTACTACTGGAAATTCTGGACAAATTTCTTACAATACTACATCAAATAGATTTGAGTGGGATCCAGATGGTGATGGTACTGCAGAGATGACTTTAACTGATGCTGGTGTTTTGAGTGTTGATGGTACAACATTCACTTCTGGTGAATGGACATTAAACACAAATGATTTATCACCAAACGCACCTACAACAACTAACGCAATTGTTGGTGGGACGACTCAAGCTGGTGGAGACATTGTTTTAAATGCTGATGGCTCAGCTGTTTTTAATGAACAAAGTGCAAATGATGTTGACTTTAGGGTTGAAGGTGCAACAAATGCAAATATGATATTTGTGGATGGTAGTGCAGATACTGTTGGTATTGGTAAGACTCCAACTGCTGGAGTTGAATTAGACGTTGCTGGTGATATAGCGTTTAGTGGAACTATAACTGGTGATGGTAGTGGTTTGACTGGAATTGTTGCTGGTCAGTGGACAGATATTGGTACAGCTGTTCATCCAGACGAAGCAACGGATGATGTGATTATTGGTGACACGGCTGTGGCTACAGCAGATATTTTCTTAGGAGATAATGGTGCAGCTGTCTTTAACGAACAAAGTGCATCTGTAGATTTTAGAGTTGAAAGTAACACTGACGAAAATGCTTTGATAGTAGATGGTAGCGCAGATAGAGTTGGTATAGGTGTTGCAGCACCAAGTGCAAAATTAGAAGTTAATGGTGATGTGCATGTGGATGCTGGTAATATTCAATTTGAAGATTTTGGAAACTGGATCGGTGCTGATAACGCAAGTGCATTTAACTCATATATGCCTGTAGAGACTGGTCCACTGGGTGGATCTGTTAATTCATCTTTGGATTTGCGCTTCAATATTGATAGTAACAGTGATTCTGGAGCTAACGCTTTTATTTGGGGACGTGATGGTATTGGCTCTGCTGCTACTGAATTGATGAGATTAACTGAGGGTGGCGATTTAGGTATTGGTAAAACCCCAACAGCTGGTATTGAATTAGATGTTGGTGGTGATGCTAGCTTTGATAATAGAATTTTAGTCAATGATGCTGGTGCTGATTCTGATACAAGAATACAGGGTGATACGGAAGTAAATATGTTTTATGTAGATGCTGGTAATAACAGAGTTGGTATTGGTACTAATATACCAGAATCAAGGTTTGAGGTCTTTGGTGGTGATTTGACAATTGATGGGGGTAATGTTGAACTTGATGATAATGGTAATTTCTTTGGTGCAGATTTTCCATCTGGAATTAATGCTTACTTCCCAATTGACACAGGTGGTGGAACTAGTTCGTTAAACGGCTCAGCAGACTTTCACTTTAATATCGATACTTTAAACAACTCATCTGGTGATGCGTTTATATGGGGTAATAATGCTGTAGGGGCAGCATCTACAGAGATTATGAGATTGAATGAAGCTGGTAACTTAGGTTTGGGCACTAATGTCCCAGCTGCAAAATTAGATGTACGAGGAACAGCTACATTTAATGAAGCAGGTGGTGATTTTGATTTTAGAGTTGAGTCTGAAAACAATATAAATATGATAAGAGTGGATGCAAGTGCTGATCAAGTTGGTATAGGTGGAGCACCATCCGCGACTTTAGATGTTGTGGGCACATCTGAGTTTAATGGTGATATGGATATTGAAGGCGGTAGTGTGGAAATGGATATTGGCGAGACCGTTTATTTAGATGGCTTCACTCCTGTTAATATTACTTTGCATAAAAATGCAGTTGGTATGGGTATTAATGGTGCTAGTGATGTTTACTTTAACTTAGATGCTGACGCTAATAATACTGGTAATTTCTTTGCTTGGGGTGCTAATGGTGAAACAAATTTAAGTACTGAGCTCATGAGATTAACAGAGGCAGGACTTTTAGGTATTGGTAAAACTCCAAGTGCTGGAGTTGAATTAGATGTAGTTGGTGATATAGCGTTTACTGGAACTATTACTGGTGATGGTAGCTTGCTTACAAACTTACCTGCAGCTGCATCAGGCGGTGGTTGGACAGATGCTGGAACTACAGTTGCTCTTGCAACCAGTACAGATGATGTTGGTATTGGTGTACCAGTACCTGCAGTTAAATTGGATATTGGTGATGAAACAGCTGGAACTTCTGATGTTTTAGAAATGGTTAGTATGACTAGAACAAGCTCTGGGACTGGTGCAACAGGACTTGGTTTAAGCATAACTGCAAATATAGAGAGCGCAAGTACAGCAGTGCATGAAGCTGGTGCTATAGATTTTAGATTAGCAGATGCAACAGACACGGCAGAAGATGGCGCGATAGACTTTAGGGTAACAATAGGTGGCGCTGGAACAGCAACTAATGTATGGAGTATGGGACAAGATGGTCACTTCCTTCCTGGTGCTGATAACACTTATGATATTGGTAATGATAGTACGCGCGTTCAAGACCTTTTTCTAACAGGAGATATTGACTTGGGTACAAGTGGTGATTCAGGACAGATTTCTTACAACACTACAAGTGATCGATTTGAGTGGGATCCAGATGGAGACGGCACAGCAGAGATGACATTAACTGATGCTGGTGTTTTGAGTGTTGATGGTACAACTTTCGTATCAGGCGCGTGGACATTAAATACAAATGATCTTTCACCAAACTCTCCAACTGACACAAATGCAATAGTAGGTGGGACGACTCAAGCTGGTGGAGACATTGTTTTAAATGCTGATGGTTCAGCTGTTTTTAATGAACAAGGTTCCGCAGTTGACTTTAGAGTAGAAACAGACACTAATCCAAATGCATTAATAGTTGAAGGAACTAATAATACAGTGGCAATTGGTGGAACAGGTTTTGGAGAAACTTCAGTTCTTCAAATATCAGATAAAACTAATTCAACTACTGCAAACACTATTTATTTTAATAGAGAAAGAGCTGGAAGCTCTGGTGGTAATAATGGAATGGGTACCAACCTTCTCTTTAGATCTGAGTATGCAAACACTTCAGGAAATATGGAAGACATTGCTCAAATTTCAGCAAATATAAGATCCGTTGGTGGTGCTAGTGCTCTAGGTCAAATAGAATTCTCAGTTAGTGATGGCACAGATTTACAAGTAACTCCAGAAGTGACTATAAGTGATTTAGGTTTAACAGTTCAGAATGAATCTGTCTTTAACGAGTCTGGTGGTGATAATAATACTAGAGTAGAAGGTGATAGTGATATCAACTTGATTTTTGCAGATGCGGGTAACGACAGAGTCGGTATAGGTTTAAATAATCCTTCTACGAAATTAGAAGTTTCAGGAACAGTTACCGCTACAGCATTTGCTGGTGATGGTAGTGGATTGACTGGGCTTCCTGCTGCAACGGGAACTGGATGGCAAGATGATGGCTCGACTGTAAGAATGGAAACCACTTCTGATAGTGTGGTGATTGGTTCTTCAACAATTGATTCGGGAATAAGATTTGAAGTTGATGCAAACGCAGCAAGTACAACTCCGTTAGTTAAAATTGATCAGAACAGTGCAAGTGGTGATGCTGCATTGCAGTTTGAACAAAGTACTCAATCATTCACGATGGGTATTGATGACAGTGTCGGTGGATATTTCACAATTTCTAGGTCCTCAGTTCTCGGAACTAACGATGTTCTTTCCATTACAACTTCTGGAAATATTGGAATAGGAACTACAATCCCGTTTGCACCTTTAGATGTAAGTGGGGATGTTAAAATCAGTGGTGATAATCAATTTTTGGCTGATACTCTATCAACAGCAGCAGCTCCGGCATATTCTTTTTATAACGAAGCAGATACTGGTATGTTCAGTAGTACTGCTAATAGTTTGAGCTTTGCAACAACAGGCTCATCAAGAATGAATATTAATGGCACCGGTAATATTTTTATGTTTGGTGCAACAAGTGGATATGAACTTGATGTTCAAGGAGAAATGAAAGCTGATCAAATGATTGGTGATGGTGGTGGAAGCCAATCTGGTTCTGCTGCTAACCCATCTTTTGGCTTTGCAACAACAGGTGGGACTGGTATCTACAGTGATGGCTTTAACAACTTAAACTTCTCAACTACAAGCACCGAAAGAATGGTCATAGATGAAAATGGGTTAGTGACTATTAATGCTGGTACTGGTATTGAACTAACAGTAGTTGGTGAAGTCTCTGCAACCTCTTATCGTTCAGGTGGGACAGGTACTCCGGGCTCTCCAGCATTCTTCTTCGCTAATGACTCAGATACAGGAATTTATTTACCAGCAACAGGCGCTTTTGGCATCACTGTCGGTGGTTCTCAAAGAATGGAAGTGAATGATTCTGGAGATGTGGGTATCGGTGAAAATACGCCAACTGTAAGATTGGATCTTAGAGATGGTGACACTAGTGATGATGTTTTAGAAATAGTAAGTTTAACTAGAGAAAATACTACTGGCTCAACTGGTGCAGCAGAAGGTTTAGGTGGAAGATTGCTTTGGGATTTAGAAAATGCAACTGATGGATCTTTTGAAAATGCTGGTGCAATAGACATTGTTTGGCAGGATGTAACAGGTGCAAGTGAAGATGCCGAGATGATTTTTTTGAAAATGACTAATGGTGTTTTAACTGAAGAGATGAGAATTGATGAGTCGGGCAATGTAGGTATTGGAGTAACCAATCCGAGTACAGCATTAGAAGTTTCTGGTACCGTAACCGCAACCGCTTTCGTAGGTGATGGTAGTGGGTTGACTGGCTTGCCAAGTGGAAGTTTGTTTACAGATGATACAGGCTTTTCATACTTGACAGATACAGCTGAAGATTTAGTTATTGGTGGCACTTCAATTGCAGGTGGAGACATAGTCTTGGGTGACACTGGTGCTGCTGTATTTAACGAGCAAGGTCTAAACTCTGACTTTAGAATTGAAACTCAAACTGATGCAAATGCATTTAAAGTAGACGCTGATGCTAATACTATAGGTATAGGTGTTACTGGCGTTCCAGAACATAAATTTGAAATTCAGTTTGATGACACTAGTACTGCTGCAATGCTTAGTCTTGATCAGGATGGTGCTGGTGACTCAACAATGTTATTTAGAGCTGATACTAATAATGTGGTTATGGGAATAGATGGCTCTCAAGATGCGTTCATTATATCTGAAGGCGCAACAGGTTTTGCGGGCACTCCTACGGGAAGGTTTATGATCACAAGTGCTGGTGAAATGAGATTTTCTCCTGCAACTACCGTGTCTATTAGTGGTGACTTTATTCCTGTGACTGATAGCCAGGAAGACCTAGGTGCTTTAGGAACAGAGTGGGCTAATTTATATGTTGATGATGTAGCTGCAACGGGTACTGTAACGGCTAATGCCTTCGTGGGTGATGGTAGTGGTTTGACTGGTTTGCCAAGTGGCACGGGTGACTTTGCAAACAATGGTGACACTGCTGGAGCAGCTAGAGACATTGGTAATAATGATAACTTCGCTTTAAATATAGAAACTAATAATGTAGATAGAATAAGCATTGCTGGTGCTGGTGATATTGTGGTTAACGAGACTGGCGCTGCAGTAGACTTTAGAATAGAAGGTGACACTGATGCAAATTTATTTGTGGCAGATGCTAGTGCTGATGGCGTTGGTATTGGTGGTTTACCTGGTTCTGCTAAGTTGAATGTGAATGGTGATTTCAATGTAGATTCTGGAAATATTACTTTTGATACTGCAACAACTGGTACTGATAATAGGTACTTGGGTTTTAACCAGTTCAACAGCTTTATTGTGGATGCTTTTAATGGACCATCATTAAACTCTTCAGGATTTATGAAATTTAACATCGATTCAAATAATGATGGAGCAGGTCATCACTTTGCTTGGTCTGCAAATTCAAATTCTTATGTCGCAGGTGGCACTGAGTTAATGAGGTTAACTGAAACCGGATTGCTTGGTATTGGTAAAACCCCAAGTGCTGGTGTGGAATTAGATGTGGTTGGTGATATAGCATTCACTGGAACTATTACTGGCGATGGTAGTGGTTTGACTGGTTTGCCAAGTGGTACGGGTGACTTTGCAAATAATGGTGACACTGCTGGAGCAGCTAGAGACATTGGTAATAATGATAACTTCGCTTTAAATATAGAAACTAATAATGTAGATAGAATAAGCATTGCTGGTGCTGGTGATATTGTGGTTAACGAGACTGGCGCTGCAGTAGACTTTAGAATAGAAGGTGACACTCAAGCTAATATGCTGATAGTAGATGCTTCTGAAGATAGAGTCGGTATGGGCACAGCTACGCCAGGTGCTGACTTAGCTGTTTATAACGGTTCTGATGATACTCAAAATGTGGGTATTGAACTTTTAACTAGAGGTAATGCTCTGCATTGGGGTTATAACGTTAATCCTAATTTTAGAAATACATTAGGTAACTGGAACTTCCAAGGTAATCCTTATATGATGTTCTTTGCACAAAACTCTCCAACTTCATTTAGTAATGGTGATGGCTTTACTTCTAGTGGGCAAGGTGCTTCTGCTAGACCATTTGGTTTCCTTCATAATAATGGAGATGATTTAGAAGTTGTTTATATGGGCACTAAAGCTGCTAGTACAAACTTCTTACCTTCATACTTAATGACTTGGGATGGCGCTGGTGGAAGAGTAGGTATTGGAACTAGAACACCAACGAGTACATTGCATGTTACGGGTACAACTTCTCTTGATGGTGCAGTTGTTGTAAATGAAACAGGTGGCGATAATGACTTTAGAGTGGAAGGTGATAATGATACTAATTTAATTACGGCTGATGCTGACGTTGATAGAGTGGGTATCGGGCTTGCTGCTCCTGCTACTTTATTCGAGGTGGATGGAATTTCCACATTGCCAACTATCCATGGTGGTGATCAAGCAGGCGAAGATTTAACTTTGCAGCCAACTTCTAACGCGACTGAAGGTGATGTTATTGTCCGTGAAGCTGAAGCTTTGGTTATGGAAAATTATGGAACAACAGCTGGTGAGGCTGCGGAGTTGAGATTTGAAGAAGTTTTAGCAGGCGCTAACTATGTAGGTTTTCAAGCTGCAGATGCAATAGCCTCGAATGTAATTTGGACATTACCAAATGCTGATGGTAGTCCGAACGCACTTCTGTCAACAAATGGTAGTGGGGTTTTATCATGGGCAGATGCAGCTAGTGACACCGATTGGACAGAGAGTGGAAATAATATAATACAAACCGGGACTGGTTATGCTTCATTTAATGCTGGATCTGCAGCGGCTCCATCCGTTATTTTTGGAAGTGACACCAACTCAGGTATGTATTCGATTGGTAATGATATTGTCGGTTTCTCTTCTACTGGTGCTGAAACAATGCGATACAACGCAACTGGACTTGGAGTTCAAACTGATGCGAATCCTTCTTATACAATCCACTCTGGTGGAACACTTAGAGCTGATACTAGAATAGATCAACCGGCAGGTACTGCTGGTGCTCCGACAATAACTTTCAATGGAGATACTAATTCTGGAATTTATCAAACGGCTGCAGATCAAATAGGCTTCTCTACTGGCGCTAATGAGAGAATGCGTTTAACTAATACAGGGCTTTCTGTAAACACTGGTGGTGCACCAAGTTATGGAGTTCATACTACAACATTTAGAGCTAATACTAGAATAGATCAACCGGCAGGTACTGCTGGTGCTCCGACAATAACTTTCAA
>CAYGPN010000011.1:47828-90784 GCA_964352085.1 uncultured Gammaproteobacteria bacterium
CTGCAGATCAAATAGGCTTCTCTACTGGCGCTAATGAGAGAATGCGTTTAACTAACACTGGACTTTCAGTAAGCACAGGTGGAGCACCGAGTTATGGAGTTCATACCACGACATTTAGAGCTGATACTAGAATAGATCAACCGGCAGGTAGTGCTGCTGCTCCAACAATAACTTTTGGTGGGGACACTAATTCTGGAATGTATCAAATTGCAAATGATCAAATAGGTTTCTCTACTCTTGGAACAGAAAGAATGTCAATAACAAATACCGGAGTAAGTATTGCAAATGCATTGGATGTGGATGGTACAACAACGCTAGACGGTGCCGTAATATTTAATAATGCTGGTGGTAATTTTGATTTTAGAATGGAAGGAGATGGTGATGCTAATTTATTCGTAGCAGATGCCAGTGCTTTAACTAATGTGGGTGCGATCGGTATTGGTATAGCTGCCCCTACTAGTAAATTACATGTTCTGGGAACTGTGACAGCGACAGCATTTGTCGGAGATGGTTCTGGTTTGTCTGGTCTTGGTGACACTGATTGGACAGAAGCAAGTCCAGGTGCAAATGACATAACTCAAGCTGGTTCTGGGCAGGTCTTTGTGAATGTTGGTACTGCTGCATTGCCGACTCTCACCTTCGACGGTGATCCAAACACTGGTATTTATAGACCAGGCGCTGGAGATATTTTAGGTTTTTCAACTGCTGGTACTGAGAAGATGAGAGTTGATGCGAGTGGTACATTAAGAATTGGTGACACTGCAGTTGTTGGCGCAGCTTTATTAGATGTGGACGGTGAAGCTCAAGCAGATCAGTTCTTATCTGAAACTGGTGGATCAGTTGCTTTGCCTACATATTCTTTTGAATCAGAGGCTGGACATGATACAGGTATGTATAGTCCGGCTGCCGGAGCGGTAGCTCTTACAGGTAATGGTAATGAAGGTTTAAGAGTAGATGCGAGTGGTGATGTGATCATTGGAGGAATAGCTGCAGATGGCGGGGCGCTTCTAGATGTAGACGGTGAAGCTCAAGCAGATCAGTTCTTATCTGAAACTGGTGGATCGGTTAGTTTGCCAGCATATTCTTTTGAATCAGAGTTTGCTCATGATACAGGTATGTATAGCCCGGCTGCAGGAGCGGTAGCTCTTACAGGTAATGGCAATGAAGGTTTAAGAGTAGATGCGAGTGGTGATGTGATCATTGGAGGAACAGCTGCAGATGGTGGAGCGCTTCTAGATGTAGAAGGTGAAGCTCAGGCAGATAGATTCTTGGCTGGTGCTGATGGCTCTGCTGCTAGTCCAGCATTTGGGTTTGAAACAGAAGGTGGACATGATAGTGGTATGTTCAAGCCAGCACCTGGTGAAATAGCTTTTTCAACTGAGGCGGTTGAAAGAATGAGAATAGATTTAGCTGGTAATGTTGGTATCGGCACTGATAATCCTGTCGCTCTTTTTGAAGTTGATGGAAGCGCAATCTTTAATGAAGGAGGTGCGGCTGTTGACTTTAGAGTTGAAGGTGATGGTGATATAAACACTTTAATAGTAGATGGTAGTGCTGATAGTGTGGGTATAGGAGTTGCAGCTCCAAGTTCTACTTTGGAAATTTCTGATACGGATAGATTATTAGAACTTACTGGTGAAACAGCATCAAGCTTGACAGCCTCAACAGAATTTATAGACGCAAACTTTAACTTAGCTCGTACTATGACATGGGCAACTGGTGGAATAACAAACCAAAGAGCAATTTATATGCAGGCTCCAACTTACGCTTTTGATGCTGCTTCTACAATTACTACAGCTGCAACTCTTGCAATTAGTGCTGCTCCAACTCCAGGAACTAATGCAACTATTACTAATAACTATGCATTAAATGTAGAGTCTGGTGATGTGAATATAGCATCTGGAGATTTAGATGTTAGTGGAACAGTTACTGCAACTAGCTTTACTGGTGATGGTAGTGGTTTGACTGGCTTGCCAGGATTTGTAGATGATGGAAACAGCTTTGGGGAGGCTGCTGACCTTGGAACATTAGATGCTAATGCCCTTAACTTTATAACAGGCACTAGTGGACCTAACACTAGAATGTCAATTTCAGCTGGTGGAAATATTACAGTTAATGCAGCAGGTTCAGGCACAGAGCTAGCTGTAACTGGTGAAACATCTTCAACTTCATTCCAGGTTCCATTAAGTACTAGTACCGATCCTAGATATTCTTTCCAGGGTAAAACTGATACAGGAATTTCTGTTACCGGATCAACAAGTGATATTCTGCACTTCATTACAGATGCTGGAGATAGAATGACGGTTCACAATAGTGGTATTGATATTCTTGCTTCAACTGGTACTGAGCTAGAGGTAACAGGTGAAGTATCTGCAGATGAATTTATGGGTGCAACTGGAGACAGTGGTTTAGATAATCCATCACATGTGTTTGTAGGTAAGTCAGATACTGGTATTGGTGCGTATGGTACAACCACGGATATTATGTTCTTCACTACTGATGGTGTTGGTCGAATGACGATTCACGGTGGTGATGGTGTCGTTATTGAAGGTTCAACAATTTTTAATGCCGAAGGTAATGTGCTTCTTGGAAACGCAACATCGGATACTATCTCAATGACTGGAACAGTTCAGGGAACTTCAACAGCGATGAGATTTGAAGGTGGCGCTCAAGCAGGAGATATTTTATTCTCTATGCCTGATCCAGCTAGTAATATTACTTTGACTTTCCCAAACACTACTGATACTTTAGCAACGCTTTCTGATGTCGCTGCTGCAGGTGGTATTGCAAATGTAGTTGAAGACACAACTCCACAACTAGGTGGTAATTTAGACATAAATGGTTTTGATATAGTTTCAACTTCTAGTGCAAACATAGACATTATTCCTAATGGAACAGGTGTGTTAAATGTAGATAGTGGTGCTGTTTTTAATGACTCAGGTGCTGCAGTTGATTTTAGAGTGGAAGGTGATACTGACGCTGATTTATTTACTGTTGATGCTAGTGAAGATAGAATCGGTATTGGTATTGCTGCACCTGTTGCCAAATTAGAAGTAGATGGTGCTATTAAACCTGGAGCCGCGGTAGCGACCTGCGCTTCTGGCACTGTAGGCATGATGCAGTACAACAGCACTATGTGTGAAATGCAAGTTTGTTCTCAAGTTCCTGGTGCTTCTGCTACTTATGGCTTCGTAAACATGAGAACAGGAATTGCTAATCACTTTAGAAGAGCGTTTGTTACATCTACTACTTATACTGGTGACTTAGGTGGAGTGGATGGTGCTGATGCTAAATGCCAAGCTCGTGCTGAAGCTGAAGACCTTGGTGGTAAATGGATGGCATTGATTAGTAATAGTAATAGAAATATTTCTACAGTTCTTTCTAATACAGAAAATATAGAACTATTAGATGGAACAGATGTTAATAGATGTGGATTGTGGGATGCAAGTGCCTTGCTTGCTGCAATTAATCTTGAAGAAGACGGCGTGACTACAGCAGGTGCAGGTGCTGATGTTTGGACTGGTACTTCTAATGTTGGTGCTGTGACAGCCAACACATGTACGGACTTTACTAGTACTTCTGGTACTGGTTCTATTGGTGATGTAGGTACTACGGCTACTACTTGGGTGGATACTACCGACCTGAGTTGTGCTTCTAGTGCACGCTTATACTGCATCGAAGCGATTCAATAATTATGGGAGAGCGAAGAAAAAATAAATACACTAGTTCATTTGGTCTACTCGGTTTGGTCCAAAAAATTGAGTATTGCGTAGCTTGTTTGTTTGATTCTGAGTGGAATAAGAGTAATGGTGCGCAATTGAGATATAGAAAGTTACTTTTATTGCTAATGGTTATTGCATTTGGAATGTCTATGATTCCTAATGCTGTTTTTGCGACTTCATACACTAAATCTGACGGTACAGTTGTTTTTGAAAATGCTGTTGAGATGGATGGTGCTGCTCAGTTCGATGGGACTTTGAGCTTTACCAATGGCGCTAGTGATGGTTATATTCTTCAATCCAATGCTCAGGGTCAAGTGTCTTGGGTTGCTCAGAACACTTTAAGTGGGGTGCCAAGTTCTGCAGACTTTAATGATGGTGGTGACGCTGCAAGTGCCACTAGAGTTCTTGGTAATAGTAATGCATTCGATATGCAGTTTGAAACAAATGGAAGTTCATATCTTCATATCGAAGGAGATGGAACAGGTTCAACAGAAGGCTTTATTGGCTTGGGTGGTGAAACGACACCGGTGTTTGCTTTGGAAGTAGATGCTGATGCAATTGCTTCAACTATGGATGATTCTTGGGATGGACAAGTTTTATCTGAGGGTTTTGCTCTTAAAGCAAGTGATCCAATTATTCATATAGTTGGTGATGACGATGGAAGCTATACGGGGGGAATTATTTTTGACCAATTAGATACATCAAACGGTACTGATTTTGAAAACTCTTGGTCAATAGTTAGACAAACTAATGGTGATGGCTCAGGGGATGGAAGCTTAGACTTTATATATGGTACGAATGCTGATTTTACTTCTAACACGGTTCAGATGAAACTTGAGAATGATGGTGATTTGCTTCCTGAAGGAACTATCTTCTTGGATCCTAATGAAGCAATTTGGCAAAGTGATTTAACGGGTTTGGAGCATAATATAAAATTCTTTAATGGTGGTGTGAACGATAACCAAATAATTTTAAATGCTGTTGATAGCATGTACTTAAATATTGATAGTAATAATAACAGCACATCTAGTTTTATTATCGCTAGTAATAGAGCTGATAGGGATGCTGGTAATGAGCTTTTGACTATTGATGAAACTGGTAATGGTGTTTTCACTGGCTCGGTAACTTCAACAGGTTTAGATATAAATGGCAGTTCTTCTATGAGAACTATAACTGCTGAAACTGATAGTACTTATGACATTGGTACAAGCGGAACTAGGTTTGCAAATGGTTACTTTGATACTTTATATGGTGACGGTTCTAATTTGACTGGAATTGCAGCAGGTGGAGATTTCTCTGATGGTGGTGATGCTGCTGGTGCTGCTAGAAGTCTTGGTAATACTACTGCTCAAGATCTAGAGTTGTTAACTGGAGGCGCTTCTAGAATACATATAGAAGGTGATGGATCTGGCTCTACGGCTGGTTTCGTTGGTATCGGAGATACCACACCTGATAGTGTCTTAGATATTACGACTAGCAATACTTCTGAGATTGCTTCTGGTATAACTATTGACAACACGAGTACTGGTGACCCAACGGTCGCTTATCAATTGTCAGGTACAACAAACTTCGTGATGGGAATTGATAATTCAACTACTAATGATGACTTTATTATTTCTAATGGTAGTCAAATTAGTACAGATCCGGTTATCACTATTGATGGATCAACTGGTTTTGTAGGTATTCAGCATGTGCTTGGCGGCACAGCCCCTCAAGATCCTTTGACTGTTAGAGGTGAGATTGCGGGTGATTCGGTAAACGATATATTTAAAATTGTTTCGGTTAATTCTTCTGGTGTTGGTGGCAGCGGCTTAGGTGGCGCGATCACCTTTAATAACGAAACTAGCACTGGTGGTGAAACTTCAATTGATTCTAGAATTTCTTCAGTTCGTGGAGCACCTGGTGCAACTCCATTTGTGGATTTAGTTTTTGAAACTAAAGTTCAAGGAGGTTCTTTGACAGAGGTTTTGAGACTAAGAGATGAAAAGATTGGTATTCAAACAGCAGCTCCAGTTGCAGAAATTGATATTTGGAATACTGATGCAGGTCTTACAGAGATTTTTCGTGTGACTAAGGATCCTGGTGGAACTGGAAGCGCTGGTTTAGGTGCTCGTTACAGAGTGGATTTAGAAAGTTCAAGTACTAATGACTTTACTCACGCTGCTGATTTTGATGTAGCTTGGGATGTTGCTACTAATGGTATTGAGGAGTCTTCTTTTAGGTTTAATGTGATGGAAGCAGGAACTCTTGCGGAGACTATGCGCATTAGAGGTAATAGTGTGGGTATTGGTGTGACTGACCCTGGTACTACTTTAGATGTGGCTGGAACTACTACTGCACAGGCTATTGCTGCTCGGACTGATAGCACCTATGACATTGGTACAGATACAGTTCGATTTGCAAATGGTTACTTTGATACTTTGCATGGTGATGCTTCAAACTTGACCAACTTGCCAGCTGCTTCTGGTACTGGTTGGGAAGTGAGTGGCACGGATGTAATTTTAGAAACTGCTAGTGACCAAGTTGGTATTGGTGAAGCATCTCCTGCTGTTAAATTAGATGTTTTAGATGCCAGCGCTACTGGTGGAGCCGGTGTGCAAACTGTTTTAAACTTAGAGTCTGAATTAGCTTCAGGTTCTATTGCTGTTAATGATGGTACTGGAATTAATATGGGAGTTGAAACATCTGCTGGCTTTGCTGAAACAGTTGGATCTTTCAATACTCTTCTGGATAGTACTACTACAGGGTCATCATTAACTTCCAGAATGGAATTTAGTATTAGAGATGGCACTAATACCACTGTCCAGGAAGTTTTACAGATAGATAATGGAGGTCTTACTCTTCCTAAAACTAATACCAATATTACTTTTGATAATGCAAGTGGAGTTTCTAACCCTCAATTGTTAACAGGTGGAACATCTACAGGTGTATTTTTAGGGAATGGAGTTGTGGGGATGACAACTGGTGGTGCTGAAGCTAGCAGTATTTATCTTAATAGTACTGGTCTAGGTATTTTTAATAGTGGACCGAGTACGGCTCTAGATGTTACTGGTACTGTAACTGCTACAGCATTTGTTGGTGATGGTAGTGGTTTGACTGGTTTACCAGCTGCTTCTGGTACGGGCTGGCAAGATGATGGTACTGTTTTAAGGCTTGAAACTACTACTGATGATGTTGTGATAGGAGCTACTACTATAGATGGTTCTGCAAGATTTGAAGTTGATAGTAACGTTTCATCTTCAACAGCTCCAATGGTTAAGTTTGACGAAAATAGTGAGACTAGTGACACGTCTGTTCTTTTTGAAAATGGTACTTCAACAGTTCATCAATTTACTATGGGTATTGATACCACTGATAATATGTTTAAAATTTCTGATAGTGCGTCTCTTGGAACCAGTGATAGATTCGTCATTGATACAAGTGGAAGTGTGGGCATTGGTACTGATAGTCCATCGGGTAGTCAATTATATGTTAATGGTGGTGATCTTAGATTAGTGGGTGGTGCCTTTAAAGCGCCTGAAGGTGCCGTCACAGCACCTTCATACTCGTTTAGCTCTGATCAAACTATGGGATTTTTCTATGGTGGAACACAGCAAACTACATTTGCAGTTGGCAATTCATCAGTTCTAAGTATGCATGATAATGGTTTGACAATCTTTAACAATACGGGAAGTGTTTTGGATGTGCAAGGTCAAGCTTTGGCTGATAGATATATAACTGATGTTAGTGGCTCAGCGGGTTCTCCTGATTATGCCGTTTCAACTATTGGTGGTGTTTCAGGTATGTATAGCCCTGCTGGTAATGAATTATCCTTTTCTGTAGGTTCTACGGAAAGAGTAAATATTGATGATCAGGGTAGGGTTACAATTAATGCAGCAACAAGTGGTATAGAATTTACTGTTACTGGTGAAGTTAATACTACTGCAGTGAACGTGGGTGCTGGTAGTGCAGCAACACCTTCACTAACTCTTGCAGGCGCTACTACTGGAACCGGTTTATTCTCTAGTGGTGTTGTAGATGCAGACTTTATTGGGTTTGCAAATGATGGCACCGAGTCAATGAGAATAAGTGCTGCAGGCGATCTTGGTATTGGAGAAAGCTCACCTTCTGTTAGGATTGATGCTAAAGATGGAAATACTGCAACTGATGATGTTATTGCTATCGCAAGTTTAACAAGAGAAGACCAAGGAGCAACTGGTGGTGATGTTGGAATGGGGGGAAGATTCCTGTGGGATCTTGAGAATGCAACTAATGATGTTTTTGAGAATGCAGGTGCTATTGATGTTGTGTGGACAGATGTGACAGGTGCTGCAGAAGAAGCGCATATAGAATTTTCTGCTATGACTTCTGGAGCTTTAGATGACATTGCAATTATTAATGGAACTGGTATTGTACCGTCAAATGACAGTACTTATGATTTAGGACAAAGTGGAAATGAGTGGGATCAAGTTTACGCTGACTTCTTTATAGGTGACGGTAGTGGACTGACTAACCTTCCTGCTAGCTCGGCAGATTTTAATGACGGTGGTGATACTGCTACTGCTAATAGAACACTTGGTAATAACGATGCCTTTGATTTAGGTTTTGAAACTAATGGTTCTACTTATCTTCATATAGAAGGTGATGGGACTGGTTCTACTGAAGGCTTTGTAGGCTTTGGTGGAAGTACTGACCCTGCTGCGCAAGTAGAGATTAATGCTTCTGACACTAACCAAGATGTTTTAGAAGCTCTAAGAATAGTTAGAGAAGATACTGATGGTTTCCCTGGCGCTGGGGCTGGAACTATAGGTAGTAGAATTACTTTTGAAACAGAAACCAATTCTGGTGGTAATGCTGAATCTGCAGCAATAGATGCTTATATGCATAACCTTGTTGGTTCAGGAAGTTCAAGTGGTACTTTAGATTTTCTTGCTGCAAGTTCTGGAACTTTATCAAAAGTCATGTCCCTTAGAAATTTAAGTGGTTCTCCTAGAGTGAGTATTGGTACAGATGTGCCTCTTGCTAAATTTCATCTATATGAAAACTCTACTAACACTGCAGCAGAGATGATGCTGATTGAGCAAGATGGTACTGGAGACCCGTTTGTAGAATTCCAAAGTGATGGTGATACCTTTACCTTTGGTATAGATAGTAGCGATAGCGATAGAATAAAAATTTCACAAGGTAGTTCTTTGGGAACAGGTACTGGAGATTTACTCAGTATGGATTTATCTTCAGGTGTTGTTGTTAATGATGAAGGTAGTCAATTTGTGGACTTTAGAGTAGAGTCTCAAAATGATGATAACGCATTGTTTGTTGATTCGAGTGCTGATAAAGTTGGTATCTTGAAAAATAATCCTGCAACTGCTTTGGATGTAGCGGGAACAGTAACTGCAACAGCTTTTGCTGGTGATGGTAGTGCTTTGACTGGAATCTCTGCTGGTGAGTGGGATAATACTGCTGGTTTGCTAAGCCCAGCTGGTGGCGCTTCAGATAATGTGGTTATTGGTGCGACTTCTTCTGGTGGTGAAAAATTAAGAGTGGTTGGCAATTTCTCTACTTTTACTGGAGATGTAATGTTCGGAACCACTAATAACGCTAACTTCTTTACTATGGATGAAAGCGCTGATTCCGTTACTATTGGTGAAACACCATCTATTACAGAAAGTATCTTGAACTTAACTTACAGTAATGCTAACTCAACAAGTATAGAAGATGCTTTAACCATTTCAAAACAAACTTCCTCAACTGCTGGTATTGGAATGGGTACGAGAATAAGATTCAGATTAGAAGATGCTTCAAACTTTAATGAGGAAGCAGCATATATAGATACTGTTTGGGATAATCCAACTAATGGTTCTGAAGATGCTCGCATGAGCTTTAGGGTTATAAACGATGGAGCAATTTTCCAGGATACATTGACATTAACTGATGACAGCGTTGGTATTGGTGGTGTTAGTGCACCAACTGCAACCATTGAGGCAAGAGCGAGGGTAGCTGATTCTACAGCTGTTGTAGATATGCTTATCTTGGATAGAGAATTTACTGGTGCTAGTACCGGTGGTGTGAATGAAGGTTCTAGAGTATTGTTCCAGATCTCTGATTCTGCTGCTGGTGAATCTGATGCTGCTGCAATCTCTGCATTGTGGTCAGATGCTACAAGTACTAGTGAAGATGGAAGAATTGAATTTGATCTAAGTATAGGCGGATCTTTAGTTAATGTTTTAGATATTGGGCAAGATGGACATCTGCTTCCAGGGGCTGATAGCACTTATAATATTGGTGCAACTGGTACTAGGTTTACAAATATTTATGGTGACTTTATTCATGGTGACGGTAGTAACTTAACTAACATTACTGCATCTGACCCTGACTGGACAGATGCTGGAACCTTTATGCATCCTGGGACTACGACAGATGATGTGATTATTGGTGATTCAACAGTGGGTAATGCAGATATATTATTAAATGATGATGGTAGTGCTGTGTTTAATGAGCAGGCTACATCTGCTGGAGACTTTAGAATAGAAGGTAGTGGAGATGCTAATCTATTCTTCACTGATGCAAGTTTGAATACTGTTGGTATTGGTACTTCTGGTCCTCAATTTACTTTGGATATTCTTGATGGCAATGTTGCCCAAGATACAGTCGCAGGTCTTTTGAGAGTGAGAAGAGAGGATGGTGGTGCAACAGGTGGCGGAGTTGGAATGGGTCTCCAGGTTAGTTTTGATTTAGAGAATGCCACTAATGATCAATTTGAAATAGCAAGTACGCTTGAAACTTCTTGGACTGATGTTACTGGTGGAGCTGAAGAAGCTCAATTAGAATTTTCTGCAATGTCAGGAGGTTCTATAGATGATATTGCGATAATTAATGGAACAGGTTTTGTGCCATCAAATGACAGTAGCTACGATCTTGGTGCAAGTGGAAATGAATGGGATCAAGTTTACGCAGACTTCTTTATAGGTGATGGTAGTGGTTTGACTGGAATTTCTGGTGGAGACTTTGCTAATGGAGGTGAAGCGGGTACAGCTAATAGAACTTTGGGTAACACTGATGCATTTGATTTAGGATTTGAAACGGCTGATGTTACTAGAATGATTATAGAAGGTACTGCTGGTAGTACTCAAGGTTTCGTTGGGATTGCTTCGTCTTCTCCTACGGCACCATTGGATGTAAATGGTGAACTAAGAGTTGGTTCAGGCTCAGTTGCTTGCGGCTCTTCAAATGCTGGGATTATGAGATGGAATACAACATATTGCCAAATGGAATTTTGTGATGGTGCAAGCTTCGTAGATTTTCATACTAAAAAACCTGCTCAGCACAGAAGAATATTTACAACATCAGCTTTATATGATGGTAACCTTGGAGGCATTGCAGGAGCAAATGCTAAATGTCAAACACGTGCTGATGCTGGTGGTTTAAATGGTTCTTTTAGAGCATTTTTAGGATCTACTCCAACAGGCTTGGAAGATATGGATCCAAATGAAATACTTGCAGAAACTGAAAATTTAATTTTGGTAGATGGAACAGTTGTAAATAGATGTAGTTTATGGTCAGACCAAGCTATTGAAAACGAAATTGATCTTGATGAAACAGGTGCAACTATAAGTACTAATACTGGTGTTTGGACTGGTGGAGTTGATGATTTTGGTGACGCCTCAACTACTGACTGTGTAGATTGGACTAGTGCTAGTGGTGGTAATTCTGGAAGAGCTGGGGATGCCACCGAAGATGGTAGTTTGAATCCTTGGTTTGCTGCTAGTACTACTATTTGTAGTGCAAGTAGAAGATTATTTTGTGTGGAGGTTCTTGATTAATGATTAGGTTTGATAAATTAAAAAGTAAAATTATTAAGCTTTCTGTTTCTTCCTTGATCGTCTTTTCATTTGGCTTAGTTCAAGAAGTTTTAGCAAGTTCTGTTATGTATGGAAATAGTAATGGTGAAGCTGTTGTAGATGGTCCAATTTTTATGACAGCTCAGTCTGCTCCTACACCTGTTTCTGGTGGTGGCTTTATGTACTTTGATGGTACTAATTTTTTATTCTCTGAAGATGGTGGATCTGCAGAGACGATTACTGAGGCTGCAGGTGCTAATAGTGGATTTACTGATAATGGCTCTACAATTACCACAGATAGTGCAACCGATGAACTTCTATTAGGTTCAGCAAGTTCTTCTGATGGTCACCTTTTAAAAATTGAAGAAAGCGGTGGCTCGGCTCCCTATGAAATCTTGAGTTTGGTTCATACTACTGGTGCGGCAAGCCCTTCGCCAACTGGTGACAATGTCGCAATTACTTTTACTGCTGATAATGAGTTTGGTGACCCTTCTGAGTATGCGAGAATTATGGGGGACTTAGATAACACAGATGGTACTAATATAACTGGCGGTCTTGCTTTTCAAACCACAGATAGTGGTGTCTTTGAAGACACTTTGTTTGTTGGTTCAAGTGGAATTACGGCGAGTAAAATTGTTACTGTTTCGGATGATGTGACATCTCAAGCATTGCTTACAGTGCAGCAAACTGGTGCATCGAAGGATGCAATGCTTCGTTTGTTAAATGCAACTGGAGGCGGAATGTACATAGGTATAGATGAAAGTGATAGCGATAAGCTTAAATTTGCAACCAATGTTTCTATGACCTTGGTTCCTTTTGCGGTGGACACTGCTAATAGTAGAGTTGGTGTTAATGCCACAAGTCCATTGCACACTTTGGATGTTTCTGGTGTTGGATCTGGGACTTCTCCAATAGCAAGATTCCTATCTAATACAACTACGTCTGATGCATCAATTAAATTTGATATTTTTGATGGTCAAGAAATTACGATGGGTCTTGATGATAGTGATGCTAGTAAATTTAAAATTTCTGATAATTCAGAGCTTGGTACTAATGATAGATTGGTGATTGATAGTTCTGGAAATATTGGGATTGGTGAGTCAAGTCCTGGTACGCCTCTTGATGTTAATGGTAATGTAAATGTTGATAGTGGAAGTATTATATTGGATAATGCAACAGCTGGTACAAATAATGTTTACCTTGGGTCAGCTTCTCAAAATAGCATTACCTTTGATGCTTCTCAAGGTCCTGTTATAAACTCTACGGCTAGTATTCAGTTCGATATTGATGCTAATAATTCTGATGGTTTGGGTAGTAGGCATTTTATTTGGAAGGAAAACACTTCTACGACTTCAGGTGGTACTGAGTTAATGAGATTAAATGACTACGGATTGTTATCAAGACCGTGTCCTTCTGGTTTTACTAGTATTGAGCAAACTACGCCTACCACATATGGTTATAGAAGTCAGATAGGTTGTATGCAAAATGATGAAGAAGGAACAGCACAGTTTCATACCGCTCTTCAGGATTGCTGGGCAACATATGGTGCAAGAATTCCAACTGGAGCTGAGTGGTATATTGCGATGAATAATTATGCGTTAAGTAATGAAACAGATACCAACGAGTGGACTAGTGATCAGATGTATTTTTCTAATACGGGAGGTGCTTTTGGTTTGGTTGGTAATGGATCAATAACAGCAGTTGGAATTGCTTTCCCTAGCTCTTCTCATGACTATCGTTGTTGGATAGAAAGATAAAGCTCTTTAACCTTCTCTAGTTACTTTGCTTTTTTGAGTGCATGCGTATTCTGTCATGCTTCTTTTTCTTTGCTTGCAATTTTTTATGATGCTGTATAAGCTTTTCTTTTTTCGTTAACTCTTTTTTTGTTAACTCATTTTCAGTCTTTTCTGCAATTACAGGTCCTGTAAAAATAATAGCTATCATTAACGCGAGTGCCAAATTAAAAAGTTTTTTTAAGTGCATAGAAATCTCCATATATAAGGTCTTAAGGCTATTATTCCACATTAATTAAACTTTTAAGCTAGGTGACTTTACTTATGCGTAGAATCCTGTCTGTATATAGGGTAAGGTGCTGGAAGTGAAATTTGCGAACCTCTTCTAAAAAAAGCAACCTGCCCTATATAGAAATGGGTCTTTTTTAGTTTGATGGATTCAGGTTTATTGATTAAGTAGTAAATTTCAGGAGAAATTTCTAGACCTCTTTTTATGTAAACTTCTCTTGTGGCTTTATCCTTATAATTAATCATCCCTTTAAGGTAGTACCAATAACCATTCTCTCCATCAAATTTTATTGCTTTATCTATGCTGATATTAGCTTCTTCCAATTTAAAGTTGCTTAATTGAGATGCAGCAAGAAAACCATAAAAATATGAAACCGAAGGAGACAGCTCTACTGCTTTTAAGTAATCCACTTCACTTTTTTTCGAATCGATCTTTAGGTATTTAGTTCCTCTCATAAAATGATAAAAAGAATGTTTAGGGTCCCATTTAATGGCATTATCTAAATCACCCTTGCTGTAATAAAAATGACCAATCACACTTGGAAGCATAATTGATGAGGTAATTAAAATTGAACTTAGATATAAAACTAAACCCTTCTTCCCAGAGGCGGGTTTAAAAATCCATGTAAAAGGTCCCAGGTCTTTCATTAAAGGTAAGAGAATGAGACTGGCTAAAAGCATTTGGTTGTAATTAAAGAAAGCAGTATCAAATGTAGAAATTATTAGAATAGGCATCATTATCCTTGGAGCATTTTTGTAAATCAAAAAGAATAATAATGCAAGTAGTAAAAATCCAATTATCCCAAATTCAAAAAGGCTGTGCATTATTTGGCTGTGTCCGTGATGAACTAGCATGTTTGCTTTTGCTGGAGCAAGATCTTGCGAAAGCCTGTAAACAGGGAAATCTATAGCAAAAGTTCCAAAGCCGTGACCTAGAAAAGGCTTGTCCATAATGCCCTCTGCGATAGACTGCCAGAAAGCTAATCTTGCGATTAGAGATTTCTCGATAAAAATATTTATATTGCCGCGGAAAATAAAAGAGAGGGCGAAAACAAGACTTGCAACTAAGTAGAAAGCTTTTGATTTGAGGGAAAAGATAAAAGCCATTAAAGAAGTTTTTTTGTTTGAATAAAAAAGCGCTAAGCATGATATTGCATAAATTAAGGCATTCTTTTTATTTAAAACAGTGACATAAGCCGCTAGAAATACTGGTAACCAGAGGAGATGTGCGCCTTTTTCGCTAGTCCCGAATCCTATACGTTCAACAATAGCGATTAAAGCAAATGCAGTAAGTAACATCATGATTTTATCTTTATCTTTAACCTTTTGTCAAAGTGGGTTTGCCCCAACTGAAAAGAAAGTCATGGCGTATAAGATATATTCACTACTAAATCTTTGCTCAGATGAAAAGAAAAAAGTTAAAAGAAAAAGTCCCCAAAAAATAGGAGTTCTGGAAATCTGTTTTAAGTTGGCTAATGCAAAGATAGCTGCAAGCAGCTGAGTTGGTGCATAAGCCATCATATTGGACCCACCAATTGTGAATATAACTGCAAAAAGTAAAATTCCGATAAAAATGTTTTTCAAGATCTTAACCTCGCAATAGGGGGAGTGTCACTTGATTTAAATTAAATATCAAGAACCGCAATGCCGGCATGCTCTTCAATAAATTCTTTACGAGGTAAAACCACATCACCCATAAGAACATCAAAAATTCTGCTCGCTTCATTAGCATCTTCAATAGAGACACGCTTAAGAGTTCTAGTTTCAGGATTCATAGTAGTATCCCATAGCTGTTGAGGCATCATCTCACCAAGACCTTTGAATCTTTGGATGTTTGCTTTATCACCAAGCTCTGCAAGAGCTAACTCTAGTTGGTGCTCAGAGTAGCAATATCTAGTCTTCTTCTTAGCATCTACTTTATATAAAGGAGGTTGTGCGATGTACATGTAACCTTCTTCAATAATCTGCCTAGCGTATCTAAAGAAGAAAGTAAGCAATAGTATACGAATGTGAGAACCATCAACGTCCGCGTCGGTCATGATTATGACTCTGTGGTATCTAACTTTTTTAAGGTTTAAGTTTGAAGCATCCATCTTAAGAACCGCTTCAGATTTATCACCTTTTTTCTTAGCGTTTTCATCTTCAAGTGGCACAAGACCAATTGATTGAATCAAAGCTTGAATTTCATTATTATCGTAAAGCTTATCGATCGTCGCTCTTTCAACGTTTAAAATCTTACCTCTAAGTGGAAGGATTGCTTGGAAATTACGGTCACGACCTTGTTTCGCCGAGCCGCCCGCAGAATCTCCCTCAACTATGTATATTTCAGAAATTTCAGCATCTGTGTTTGAGCAATCTGCAAGTTTGCCAGGAAGTCCACCACTACCTTCAAGCGATGATTGGCGGCGAACAGCGTTACGAGCTTTTTTAGCAGCTTCTCTAGCTTTTCTAGCCATTAAAGCTTTATTTACAATCTGCTTAGCATCTTTAGGATGCTTGTCTAGCCAGTCTTGAAGATTGTTGGATAAAACCGATTGAACAGCTGAAGATACTTCGTTATTTAATAGTTTTACTTTTGTTTGAGACTCAAACTGTGGGTTGTGAACCTTCACAGAGATGATAGCTGTAACTCCCTCGCGCACATCATCTCCAGTTAAACTCTCTTCTTTTGCTTTTATTAAGCCTGATTTTTTTGCATAATCATTCACGATACGCGTGATAACGTTTCTGAAACCCGTCATGTGAGTACCACCATCTGGGTTGTTAATGTTATTTGCAAAAGCAATAATATTTTCACTGTAAGCATCTGTGTATTGAAGTGCAACTTCAACTTCTGTATTCTCAGCTTCACCGTCACAATAGAAAACTTCTTTATGAAGAGCAGCTTTTGATTTGTTTAAATATTGAACATAACTTTTCAAACCTTCAGGGTTATGAAACTCTTCTGTGTAATGAGCATCATCACTCTCAAGTCTCTCATCCGTAAAAATTATTTTCAAACCTTTGTTCAAAAAAGTCATCTCACGGAATCTAACCGCTAAAGTCTCTCTGTCAAACTGAGGAGTGAACTCATCACCATCAGAATTAGTTTCTTTAAAAATTTGATCATCAGGCCAGAAAGTAACTTTAGTACCAGTTTTATCTGTTTTGCCAGTAACTTTTAAAGGCTCTGAAGCCCCACCAATTACTTCACCTTTCTTTACTCTTCCTCTGAATTCGATGAAGTGAATTTTGCCTTCGCGGTAAACTTCAACATGCATTTTCTCTGATACAGCGTTTACACAACTTGCACCAACACCGTGAAGACCACCAGAAACTTTGTAACCAGAATTTTCGCCACCGAATTTACCACCTGCATGAAGAACAGTGAAAACAGTCTCAACTCCCGATAAGCCAGTCTTCTTAACAAGTCCAGTAGGAATACCACGACCGTCATCTTCAACTGAAATAGAATTATCTTTATTTATAGTAATGTGGATAGCTGTACAGTGACCAGCTAGAGCTTCATCAACTGAGTTATCAACTACTTCATATACGCAGTGATGTAAAGCTTTATGGTCTGTACCACCAATGTACATACCCGGTCTCTTTCTGACCGCTTCAAGACCGGCTAATACTTCAATTTGATCTGAAGAATAGTCTTGATTTTCTTCTTTTTTCGCCACGTTACTCTTTTCTGCAGTTACCATATAAATCTTTGAACCTCAATATTCTAGCACTTTTTGGCTTGCTAGTAAGTGTCAATCATCGCACCAGCAACTACTAGCACCTGACCACTAACATAGCTTGACAGATCTGAGGCAAAGTATAGGCAAGTGTTTGCGATGTCCTCTGGTTTACCCATGCCATTTGGTCTTGCTAAACCTGTTTGGTCGTACATCATTTTTATCATTTGCATTTGCTGGTCTGGAACACCTAGCGTTGGATCATCAGATTTTTCTGAAGTTAATCTAGTTTCGATAAAACCTGGAGCAATTGAGTTGCACCTCACGTTGAAGCGAGCCCACTCTTTAGCAACAGTTCTAGTTATGCCATTTATGCCAGCCTTCGCTGCTGCATAATTTACCTGTCCAGGATTGCCTTTCACGCCTGAAGTTGAAGAAATATTTATAATAGATCTAGTTTTTTTCTCTGTCTCACCCTTTGCGATATCACGCATATAAGGCACAGATGCTTGAGTCATATTAAAAGTACCTTTAAGGTTTACATCTATAATGAAGTCCCATTGCTCTTCTGTCATCTTGTGAATCACGCCATCACGAGTAATTCCAGCAATGTTCGCTAAAATATCTACGCTACCGCCACCTAGCTTCGCGCCAGCTTCCATGATCTTTGCGCAATCAGCTTGCTTTCTAACGTCACCAGTCACCACAACTCCTTCTGAGCCAGCTGCTTTTACCATCTCTAGAGTCTCCTTTGCTGGAGCTTCATCTATATCAGCGATTGCGATTTTAGCTCCATGCTCAGCAAAAAGCTTTGCTGTAGCTTGTCCTATGCCGCGACCTGCGCCTGTTATTACTGCTGTTTTTCCTTCAAGAAGTTTTGTCATAGAAGTCATTATATCAGCGGATTAAAAATCTATATCAAAAGATCTAGATAATACTCTTTATAATTCTGTTAAACAAAAGGGAGTACAAAATGGGAAACAGTATGGGCGCACTTGGTAAGTGCGAAGACGCAAGGCTTTTAGTAAAAGTAATTGATAAAGCAAAGGAAGATGGCAAGCTTCCTAAGAAAATCAAAGCATCTATAAAAGAAATTACAGGTAGAGATGTTTTTGTTCTAAGAAAAGAAGGCAAAATTTCGGAAGTCTTTTTTGATTCAAATAAAAATGGTGAGCTTGATATCGACACTGATCTTAAATGCAGTGATTTGAAAAAAGCAGTTGATAGTTTTGATAAAGCTTTAGAAGGTGGAGTTCCAAAAAGTTTTGAAGCTAATAAGTTAAGAGAAAAATATGATTTTGCGATTTATAAATATGCTGGAAAGGCGTCTGGTGACAAGGTGCTTGGAGTCATGTTTGATTTGAAGGCTGACGGTGCTATTGATAGTTTTAATAGCATTTCTTTAAGAAGAGATGATAGTTGGGGCTCTGTTGCGAACTTCACTGATTTGCCATTTAAGCTTAAGGAAGCCAAAATCTCTTCGCATGTTAAAACCTTAATCGTTGAGTGGTGTAGCTTGAAAAGCTTAAAGGAGCTTCCAGAAGCTAGTGGTCTTGAAACTTTAAATGCTAGGCATAATAAAATTAGCGACACTAATTTGGTTTTCCCTAAAGGCATAAAGACTGTTGACTTAAGAAACTCGAAGATAACTGGAGCTATTGCTTTAAATATTCCAGAGGGCGCGGAGCTTATTGATCTTAGAGGAAATAAAATTACTGATATTGATTTGAAAAAATCTGAATTACCAAAAATTGATACTAAGTCTGATCCAGTAATGATAGTGGTTGATTATAAAAACTTAAAATACGTTGAAACTCTCAAATCAAATATGACTGAATTCAATGTCCAGTTTGTTGCTTATAATGAATCTGCTGTAAGTGATGCAAGAATTAAATGGGCTGCTAATGGGAAAAAAGGCAGGCTTGTTATGCCAGAGAATGATGATGGTCCACTGCCAGCAAGAATCAAGAAAAAGTAAATTTTCATCACCAGGACTTATTGGGTGGATCGCCACGCTCTGCTCGCGATGACAATAACTTTTGCTCGCGATGACAATAACTTTTGCTCGCGATGACAATAACTAAGTAGGGGATGCAATTACGTATTTCCTACTTTTTCTTTTTAAATCATTTATACCTATTCCATTAATTGCTGAAATGATGCAGAATGATTAATGGTAAAGATGTCTAGAAAAGTAGTAGTAGTAGGTGGTGGTCTTGCAGGTTTATCTGCAACATTAAAAGTCGCAGATGCGGGACTTGATGTCGATCTGATTTCTGTAGTTCCTGTAAAACGCTCGCATTCTGTTTGCGCGCAGGGTGGAATTAACTCAGCTAAAAACTTAAAAGGACAGGGCGACCATCCAGATAAGCATGCTTGGGACACGGCTTATGGTGGGGATTTCTTGGGTAACCAAGGACCTATACAAAGAATGTGCGATGCAGCCCCAGCGATTATTGATCTTTACGATAGATTTGGTGTGATGTTTAATAGAACATCAGAAGGAATTCTAGACTTTCGTCGCTTTGGTGGAACTCTCTATAATAGAACAGCTTATGCTGGAGCAACTACCGGTCAGCAATTGCTTTACGCGCTTGATGAGCAGGTTCGTCGTTTTGAATCTGAAGGCAAGGTAAATAAATACGAAGGCTGGGAAATGCTTTCTAATATTCTTGATGAAGATAATGTTTGTCGTGGTGTTGTTGCACAAAATATGCGCACTATGGAAATTAAAGAATTTAAAGCTGATGCTGTGATTCTTGCAACTGGCGGTCCTGGATTGGTTTATGGGAGATCGACAAATAGTACTATTAATCACGGTTTATCTGCTGGTGTTTCTTATATGCAAGGTGTTAAATACGCTAATGGTGAGTTTATTCAAGTCCACCCCACAGCAATCCCTGGCGAAGATAAAGATAGGTTAATGTCAGAATCTGCTCGCGGAGAGGGTGGAAGAGTTTGGACTTATAAAGATGGTAAGCCTTGGTATTTCTTAGAAGAAAAATACCCTAAATATGGCAACCTTGTTCCTCGTGATGTAGCCACTCGTGAAATTTTCGATGTGGTTGTTAATCAAGGTCTAGGAGCTGAAGGTAAGCGTTGTGTTTATTTGGATCTTACTCATAAGTCACGCGAAGAATTAGATCGTAAGCTTTATGGAATTTTAGAAATCTACGAAAAGTTTAAAGGTACTGACCCTAGAGAAGTTCCTATGGAAGTTTTTCCTTCTGTTCATTACAGTATGGGCGGCATGTGGGTTGATGCTGAAAAGCAAATGACTAACATTAAAGGTCTTTTTGCAGCTGGTGAGTGTGAGTATCAGTACCACGGCGCTAATAGACTTGGTGCAAATAGTCTTCTTTCTTGTACTTATGGTGGTTTCGTGGCTGGACCTGCAGCAGTAGAGTACATTGCAGGTTTAGACAAATCTTCAGATGATATTTCTGATAGCGTATTTGAAAAGCAAATTAAAGTTGAGCAAGATTTTGTAGATAAAATTGCAAGGCAAGATGGCGAAGAGAACGCGCGTCAGCTTCATAGAGAGCTTGGTGATTTGATGACAGACAATGTTACGGTCGTTCGTCATAATGACAAGCTTAAAGAAACACTTAAAACTTTAGATGAAATTAAGGATAGATACAACAGAATATCTATGCCGGACTCAGGTAGCTGGGCTAATCAGAGCATGTTCTACACACGAGAACTTTATTATATGATCGAGCTAGCTAAAGTAGTTACCAAGGGTGCGCTGCTTCGTGATGAGTCTCGAGGAGCGCATTACAAGCCAGATTTCCCTGATCGTGATGATGATAAATTCTTGAAAACTACTATTGCGACTTACACAGAGAGTGGTCCTGAGATTAGTTATGAAGATGTAGATACATCACTTTACGAGCCTGTTAAAAGAGATTATACAAAAAGTTAATTATCTAAAACCGTTTCTAGTCCATAGAAATTAGGATGCAGGGTTAAAGCCCTTGCACTGATTGAGTTAGGTGGATTGCTAAAGTGGTAGAATATCTTCATAAGAGAAGCTTTTTTAAAAGATTGATATAAAAAAATAAGGATTAGTAATGGATAATAAAATAAATATTTACCCAGCAATTGATATTCTAGATGGCAAATGTGTACGCCTCTTTAAAGGTGACTATGCCCAAAACACTGTTTATAACTTTGATCCAGTTTTTGTGGCAAAGAAATGGCTTAGTTTGGGTGCTGAGTATCTGCACATCGTGGATTTGGATGGCGCAAAAACTGGTCAGCCTGAGAACCTTGAGATTGTAAAAAAAATAGCTAGGCTTGATGGATTGAAAGTTCAAGTTGGTGGTGGCATTAGATGTCTCGCTACTATTAAAATGGTTTTGGATGCAGGCGTTGACAAAGTTATCCTTGGAACCGCTGCTATTAATGATAAGGAATTTGCTAAAGCTGCATTAAAAGAGTTTGGTCCTAAAATTATTCTTGGCTTAGATTGTCGTAACGGGAAACCTGCGGTTGCTGGCTGGCTGGAGAATACAGAAATAAGTGCAATTGATTTTGCTAATGAATTAAAAGACTTTGGTTTATCTAAAGTTATTTACACAGATATTGAATGTGATGGAACTTTGCAAGGCCCTAATTTTGATGAGCTTAGAGAATTTGCTAATGCTACTCAAATCCCTACTGTTGCTAGTGGCGGCATCTCCTCAATCCATGATGTGATAAAGCTTGCTGAACTTAAAGCGACAGGTATTCCACTTGAAGGTGTGATTGTCGGGAAGGCGTTGTATGCAAATAACATCAAACTTGACGAACTCATTGCTACTGTTAATTAGCAAGTTATAATAGGCTGAGATGCAAATCATCAATGGCTACGACCCAAAAGCAATTAACGAGCAAACAGCTGTTGCTTTAGGTATGTTTGATGGCGTGCATTTAGGTCATAAGCAGATCATCTCAAAAACAGTTGAGTACGCTAAAGCCAAAGGTCTAAAAAGTGCCGTTGTTACTCTCACTAAGCACCCTAGACTTTTAGTGCAAGGCTCGGCGCCTCCTTTGCTCACTGATCTTGATTCTAAAATCCAAATTTTTAAAGAGCTTGGAATTGATTGTGTTTTGCTTTTAGATTTTACCCCTGAGCTTAAAGACATGTCACCAGAAGATTATGTGAAGAAGTTTTTGATGGATACGCTTAAAGCTAAATTTATTAGTGTTGGTTATAACCATCATTTTGGAAAGAATAGGGCTGGTGGACCAGACTTTTTAAAGAAATGGGTTGATGATAATAATTGTGAGCTTTATCTTTGTGAGCCAGTCAGAGCTAGTGATGAAGTGGTTAGTAGTTCTAGGATTAGAGAGTATGTCTTAGAGGGCAATGTAAAAAAGGCTGCTGCGCTTTTAGGCAGGGAGTACTTTATTAGAGGCTCGGTGATTAAAGGTGATCAAATAGGAAGGGAGTTAGGTTTCCCCACTGCAAACTTGAAATATCCTGCCGAAATAGCGGTTCCTAAAGAAGGAGTCTACTCAGCTAAGGTGAAGATTTTAAATAAGATCGATGATTTAGAGCTTTCGGCTCACTCTGATAATAAAGGAGAGCTTTTTAATGCTGCGGTAAATATTGGTCTAAGACCTACTTTTAAAGATGATGGGCTTAAAACTATAGAGGCTCATATCTTGGATTTTAATGAAGATATTTACGATAAAGAAATTGAAATTATCTTTATAGATAGGCTTAGAGATGAGAAGAAGTTTGACTCAAAAGAATCATTAATTGAGCAGATTAAATCTGATATCTCAAGTGTTCAAGGATAACTGCTAGAATTTAAGCTGAATGCTAGATCAGATCAAAGATTTTGTGATTTCAACTTGTCAGCCTGTGATGGACTTTTGTTCTTCGATGGGGGAGTTGGGTTTATTTATTCTTGCATTTATAGAATCAGCATTCTTTCCGATACCGCCAGATTTTTTATATATCCCAATGATATTAAATGGTGCAACTAATCCTTACCAGCTTGCTTTGATAGCAACTATTGGAAGTGTGCTTGGTGGCTTCTTTGGTTATGCAATTGGTTTTTATGGTGGTAGACCAATTGTTGATAAGTTTATAAGTCACAAATATTTAGAGAAGGCTCATCGGCTTTTTGAAGAATATGGACCTATGGCAATTTTAATAGCAGCCTTCACGCCGGTTCCTTATAAGGTTTTTACCATTGCTGCTGGTATGAGTGATATGCGCAAAAGAGAGTTCTTGATTTTTAGTACTCTTGGGCGTGGTGGAAGATTTTTTGTGGTGACTTTTCTTTTAGTTAACTTTAGTGAAGCTATTATGGAGCACTTCTTTAAACTTTCGCTGATTGGCGCTGCTGTGCTTGCACTTGCTTTCCTTGTCTGGAAATTCAGAAAAAAGTTGATAAGAAACTAATTCTATTTTCAAAGGTATTCAAGGGCAAAGGTTCGTTTAAAGCCTTTTTGTGATTTGATTTGAGAGTGATCGGTAGGGGCTTTGAGAAAGCATTCTAGCTCTGAGGGGTGATTGGCTATCTGTATTTTTTGCTAAAAGCGACGACCGCTTTTGAAAAGCCCCTGCCGATCACTCAAGTTAACATTCTTTAGGCTTTTAACCGAACCTTAACCAAACTTGTCTTTAATATAAGTACGAAATGAGTACTTTAATAGATGTAATTGAAAGTAGATTGGCTAAGGAAGGCCTTAGTTTAAAAGTTGCTAAGCAGCCAGCTGCTAAGTCTATTAGTCGTGAGTTCTCAAGAGAAAAAATATCTTTCCCTAAGTTATATAAAGTAGAAGAGTATTTAGAAAAGAAAGCAGTTAGTGATGTTGATGAAAAGGTTCTGCTTGCTAGAAAGATGCAAGAGCATAGGCTTGGTAAAATTGCTAAGTTCTTTGTAAGAAACCCGCATGTTAATTTAAGAAATTTTGCTGAAGCTAAGTCATTGTTTTTAGAGTTCTTTTCTGAAAGTGCTAGTTTTAAAGAAAATTTCGTGCTTTTGGCGCAAGAGATTGATAAGTTGACAGATAAATTCCATAAGTATGGCAAAGCTCATATGGTTTCACGCAGGGATGGAAAGTTTTGCTTAGAACGAAGTTCTTATGAGCTTGGATACCTTAAGCAGTATATAAATTTAGATTATGAAACAGGTGAGTTCTCTGTTTTAACTGTTTGGCCTGATAAGGCTAAGGGGGCTGAACTTCTGGTCTCGCGTAAATCAAAAAATCACAAAGCTGCAATAGATTCTATGAACTTTGATGCTGAGATCTGGAAGCGATTTGCTGAGCATGGTCTTAGAAGGCAAGATTACAAAAAAATTCTGACTTGCGCAGAGAGGAATCACTTAAACCTAGAGGACTTTATTGAAAAAGTGAACGCAAAGACAGTGTTTAATATATTGCAAGCAAAATGTATCCAGGAAGCTAGTATTACCACTAATTCAAGAGACACAAGCTTTTTTGACTTTGATACAAATGCTGGGCAGCATGTAAGTATCAAAATAGCTAAGCACGCAGCTAGTATCGTAGTTTCTAGCAGAGCTTAAAGCAGTTTATGCTCTGCTGATATAGAATATTCTATGTGGGATTAGTTATTGAATTTAAAAAGATAGTTTCTGACTCCTTTGTTTTTCTTGGGCAGCTGATTCTTAATTCTTATAATGTCCTTCGATTGATTTGTAATACGAAGATAGATAAGCGTGAGTTGATTTCTCACTCTGCAAGAATTTCCTTTGATGCTATTCCAGTAGTCTTTATGACTACGATATCTATTGGTGTAGTTATAGGTATTCAGCTTGCTCCAGAATTTGCATCTCGTGGTGTTGGAAATAATATTGGAATTGTTACTACTATTGCAATGCTAAGAGAAGTAGCTCCTATTATTGGTAGCTTGATGATTGCAACACAGTACGGTACTGGAATTGCTGCAGAGATTGCAAACATGAAAGTAACTGAGCAAGTCGATGCGATGAAAGTTTTGGGTGTTGATCCTCTTGAGTATTTAGTTGTGCCAAGATTTCTCGCTGCGGTTTTTATGACGCCACCAGTTATTTTTATGAGTGCCATTGCTGGAGTCGCTGGGACCTTTATTGTTAGCCATTTTATGGAAGGAGTTGCAATTAGTGGTTTTCTAAGGGGAATTTGGGATTACCTGCAATTTAAAGACATCCTTATTTGTATGTTTAAAGGTGGCGTCTTTGGCGCAGCTATAGTGCTAATTAGCACATCCATTGGACTGGCTACGCACGGCGGGGCTAAGGAGGTTGGTAGAGCAACAACTAAGACAGTTATGATAAGCTTTGTCGTTGTTGTACTTCTCGATTACATCATCTCTTCAATATATTTATAAATGAGCACTCAAGAACTATTTGATCAAAATAAAGAAAAATTCTCTTCTCTTTGGGCAGAGTATTCTAAGTTTAATTCTCAGGTTAATATTTCAGCGATTCGAGAAGAAGAAGATTTTTATAGCAAACACATTAAAGATGCACTTGAAGTGATTCCTTTTTTAATTAGAGAAGGTCAAGAACTTAAAGTTTTAGATATTGGTACCGGAGGAGGTTTTCCCGCATTACCTTTAGCAATTGCATTGCCTGATTTGAAAATCCTAGCAATGGACAGCGTGGCTAAAAAAATAAAATTCGTGGAGCTTGCTAAAGAAAAATTTGCTTTAGCTAATCTTGAAGCTGTTACATCAAGGGCTGAAGATTTAGGGCAAGACAAAAACTATAGAGGATCTTTTGATGTGGTGCTTTCTAGGGCTGTTGCTAAAATGCCTGTCTTGCTTGAGTATGCAATTCCATTTTTAAAAACAGGTGGTCTTTTTATTGCCTTTAAAAATAAAGATCTAAAAGAAGAGCTTAGTTCAGCTGCTAATGCTTTGAAGATTTTAGCTGCAGCAAATGAGGGTAATTTTGTGTATGAAGATAAGCAGCTGATCTTTTTTAGAAAGATGGCAGAAACAGATATAAAATACCCAAGAATAACTGGCAAAGCTCTAAAAGCACCTCTTTAAATGTTATGATTTTTCAGAAGCTTTATGGCTACTAAGATTGAAAACCCAATATTTATAGTCGGTTGTCCAAGATCAGGTACTACTGTTTTGGCTGCAACTTTAAATGCTCATTCTAAGATTTTAGTTACAACTGAAACGCATTTTTTTAATAATATTTCCAAGCAACCTTATTTGAAAGCTGACATTACTAGAGTTTCTCTAAATAAATTTTTTAAAGAAGAAAGAATCATAGATTTTATAAACGCTAATAAGATCAATGAGCAAAAGTTTATTGAAAAATATCTGTCTCAAAAAACAGGTCAAAATAAAGAAGATAAAGCACTTATCTTTGATCTTTTAATGCAAGAAGCTTTAGCAAACAGTTCTAAAGAGAGGGTCTGCGAGAAGACTCCACAGCATATGCTCTGCGTGAATGAAATATTGGAGACTTACCCCAAAGCTAAAATACTTCATATTGTTAGAGATGGAAGAGATACTGTAAACTCGCTATTGAAAATGCCATGGCGCCCTGAAGGTCTTTTAAATAACACTAGGTATTGGCTGCAGTACACACTCCATGGTTTAAAGGCAGAAATTAACCTTCCAAGAGATAGATTTTTTACAGTTCATTTTGAGGATTTTCTTAAGAAGCCAGAAGAAACTTTGAAATTTGTTTGTGATTTTTTGGATGAAGATTTTGAAGAATCTATGCTTAATGCAGGCACTTCGGGTGGCGCTGTTTTTGCTGATTGGGAAAATGATTGGAAGGGCAAGGCGAGCCAAAATTTAGATTCTAGCCGAATTGGCGCTTGGAGAAAAGAGCTATCTGAAGATGATCAGGTGATTTTAAATTATCTTTTAACTAAGAGGCTTCAGGAGCTAAACTATTTAGTAGATGAGATCAGTGTCGGCTTTAGGCATAAGATAGCGGTGTTTAAAGAGTATTTTTCACTTCTTCTAGCTAAGTTTTTAAGAATTCGCTAAGACAGACTTTCTTTAGATATTGTTAAAAGCAGGCGCTTTAGAGGGCATATCTATGATATTCTGAGATCTTGTAGCGCGGAGTGGAGCAGCCTGGTAGCTCGTTGGGCTCATAACCCAAAGGTCGCAAGTTCAAATCTTGCCTCCGCAACCATAAATAAAGGGAGTCTTCGGGCTCCCTTTTTCTTTAAGATGACTCAAGAAGAATTAAATTTAGTTGGGGTGAAATGCCCGATGAATTTTGTGAGAACCAAAATCAAGCTTGATGAAATGCAAGCTGCTGATATTTTAACAGTAAGCCTTGATGATGGTGAGGCTATTGAAAGTGTTTCAAAGAGCGTTACTGAAGAAGGGCACGCGATTTTAAACCAAGAACAAAAATCTGATAAAACTTGGATTTTAACTATAGAAAAGAACTAAATGTCACAAAATTAGCCCTGGCACCGGTGTGACATTTTAAAGAATGCCTTTAAGCTCATCATCACCTGTGATCTCTTTAAGTTGCTTCTCGATTAAATTATCACTTTCAGATTTACCAGATTCCCAGCACTTATCAAGATCCATCTTATTCTCAAGGGCTTTAGTAAGATAGCCGGTCATCATAGAGCTAAATAGCAGGTTCTTAAGAGACTCTTTATTTATAGTTAGGTTTGTAATAGCCACATCATCAGGCATTTGACCTAAAAGCCCTTGGACGCTCCCGTCAAAAAGCTGTTTGGCTTCAAGGCTAACCTGATCGGAAAATTCCTGAAGCTCATCTTTATTTGTCTCGTCGAAAAATTTAAATAACCTGTTCTTAGAAATTTCCTCTTTTGTAAGGGGTTTCTCTGGTTTGTTATTGCTGAAGAACATCATACTTTTCTCTATTATACCTTGCTTAGGCTTGCTCCAGTAATGATTTGTGCAAAATCCTCAGCCTTTAAAGAAGCGCCACCTACAAGCGCTCCATCAATGTCTGACTGAGCCATTTGCTCTTCAATGCTAGTAGGCTTCACGGAACCACCATAAAGAATGCGAATGTTATCTGCTAAATCTTGACCAAGCAAAGCGGCGAGTTTTTCTCTAATAACTTTAATAACTCTATTAGCTTCAGCTGACTCGCAAGTCTTGCCAGTGCCAATTGCCCAGATAGGCTCATAGGCAACTACTAGCTCACTAGCAAGTGCAATCTTATTATCTTTTAAGGCTGCTTCAATTTGACCAGTTACCCACTCGTCTGTTTTTCCAGCTTCGCGAGTTTCTAAACTTTCACCACAGCAAAGAATGATTTTTAAATTTGCTTCTAGCGCTCTTTTAACTTTGGCATTAATAATAGAATCATCTTCATTGAAAACTACTCTTCTTTCAGAGTGTCCAATTAAAACAGAAGTCACGCCAATTTCTTTTAGCATTTCAGCGCTAATCTCACCTGTGTAAGCTCCAGCTTCAAACTGGCAAAGATCTTGAGCGCCTAATTCGATAGAGCTATCTTTAATTACGGATTGTGCTGAAGCCAAACTTGTGAAAGTTGGGATGATCATCATCTCAGCATCGTAGTTTTTGTCTTTGACTTTGTTAAGAAGCTCAGATGCGAGTTCTTGAGTCTCAGCTATATTTTTATTTAGTTTCCAGTTTCCTGCGATTAACGGCTTTCTTGACATAATTCATAACTTTAGCAGGTCCGTCGGTGACTTGCATGTGCTTGCTAGCTTCTGGCAGCAATCTTCTATGATCCGTTGAATTAAATACAGCTATTGTATTCACACCAAGCGCGCAAGCAATATGCATCGGTCCGCTATCGTGACAGATAAAAGTATCCAGTTCTTTTAATAAAATAGCTAGGTCTTTAAGGTCTTTAGTTTTTTGACTTAAGTCTATGATTCTAGAATCTACAGCTAAGCCAGATTTTATCTCGCTGATAATTTGCTGATCTTCAGGTCCTCCTAAAAGAATTATTGAAATATCTTTCTGTCCTAAAAGAGCATTGATTAGCTTTTGCCAATCCTCTGGAGAAGATTGTTTTTTATATCCCAGCTCTCTTGACAAATTACTAACTCCAGGGTGAAGGCCGATAAGTCTTGTGCCGTGAGCTTTGGTTTCTCGAAGTTTTTTGATCTCTTCAGAAATACTTGATTCTTCTAAATTTAATTCAATATCTATTTTTGGATTTTCAAAACCTTCTTTGGTGAAGTCTCTAACGCACTCAAAGAGCAGCTTTGCGGCATAATCATTTTTAAACTTTCTTAAGGAACTTTGCTTAATATAAAATCTTCTTTTAATTCCTGATAAAAATAAGAGGACTCGTACAAAAATACTAGAGCCAGTTGAAAAGACATAATCGTATTTTCCTTCCCGTAAAACTTTCACTAGTTCTAGGGCTTTTAGAACTTTGTTCCCTTTTTTATAATCAAAACTGATTAGATTTTTTTTATAAATGAGATTCGTTAGCTGGGCCGCAATCTGAGACCTTCCTTCTGTCATGAAATAAATTTCATCTTTCTCAAATTTTTTTCTTAGGGCCGTAATTGCAGGCAGGAAAAGGATTTGGTCTCCAAGTCCTCCAAAATTCATAGCTAAAACTTTTTTTCTCATACAAATTACTTATTGACGGCCCGGGCCTTTAAGAATACTATCAAATACATGGGAACAAAACTAACGAAAACAGATTACGAGGCAATGGAGAACGTTGAACTTATTGAACATTGTCAAGTGGGAACTAAACTAGCCTTTGAGATTCTTGTCAAGAGATATCAAAAAACAGTCTTCACTTTGTTGTATCAACTGGCGCCAGATTGGAAGGATATCAACGATTTAGCGCAAGAAGTTTTCATAAGAGTTTATAGAGGTATCGCTAATCTTCGTAACCCAAAAACTTTTAGAACTTGGTTAAATCAAATCGTTCTTAATCTTTTTTATGATGAATTAAGAAAGAGACCTCGTCGTTTATCAACAGTTAGTTTAGACCAAAGTATTGAAGCGGATAATGGCGAAGGTGAGTTCCTTCGTGAAGTAAAAGATAAAGGTCTTTTACCTGATGAAAAGACGTCTAACAAAGAGCTTGCGGCAGTTATAAGACAAGCGATGGCGCAATTACCGGAACAGTTCAGAACAGCAATCGTCTTAAGAGAGCTGCAGGGCTTGCGTTATGAAGAAATTGCGGAAATTGCTGGCTGTGAATTAGGAACCGTTAAATCAAGAATCGCTAGAGCGCGTTCACGTTTACAAGAAATTCTTAAGCCATACTTGGCTCTTGAGAAAAAAGCAGCGGAAGAAGCAGACAAGCAGCTTAGAGATCAAAAATACGCTTAAATCTCAGTATTCATAATAAATCTTTGCATTCGTTATTACTCTTTTGTATCATTATAGATATAGAGTAATCAGTTAATTGATGAATCAAGAAGATCAAGATAAAAACGAAGAGATTCTAGACGATGAAGCTAAGTTCATCGCAGATGCCATGAAGCAATCATTTAAGGCAGATGATTCAGATGATCTTTGGAATTTAATAAGTGAACGTTTGGATGATGATTTCCAAGAAGTTAAAGCAGAGAAAGAAACTATAAAAAAAGAAGTAGATCAAAGAGAGAAAAGACTCGCTAAGGTTTATCACCTTCCAGAGTTTAGAGCTCGTAAGCTTGAGAAAGAGAAACTAGAGATTTTCCACGAAGAAATTCTTGCTGAAGAAACAGGAGAGCTTTCATCTATTGAAGATAGATATTGGCTTGGTCTTTCAGAGTACATAGACAATGAATGCGCGCCTTCTAAACAAAGAAAAATCACTGAACACTTACTTGAGTGCAGTTTATGCCGCGAGAGATTTAACAGCCTTACAGACCTCAATGAGGTAATTAAAGAAAAAGTTCTTAGAAAAGATTCAAATTACCCTTCTAAAGATGAGTTCTGGAATGAAATGGAAAAAATCATCGATCAAGAAGAAGTTAAAACTGTCAAAGTCTTTCCTTATAAAAAAGCGGCTGTTGCTGCAATGCTGCTTGTTGCTGTTGGTTTGGGGGGCATAGCAAGATTTAAGTATAAAGAAGAGTATAACTACGTGCTAACTCCTGAAGATGGTGCAGTGAAATGGAATAGGCTTGGCTTAACAAATGAGCAAGCAACTAAGCTAGATAAAATCGATAAAGCTTGGAAGAGTTTTAAAAATGAACAAGAGGGTTTCGTTGATAAACGTAAAATGCTTCTTGATCGTGAGATGTCTAAAAAAGAACCGAACTTGAGACTTATTGATAAGTATCAAAGAGAAATTCTTGATCACGAAATACTTCTTAAGCGCGAAGAAGCAAACTTCTTTATGGAAAAAAGATTTTTGTTAAGTGAAAAACAAACGCTTAAACTTTTGCAGCAAATGCAAAATTAACCAAGCACTTTAAGTACTAATAAAATTTCACTATCTTTCTTTAGCTCATATTGAGATTTGAGTTTATTCTGTTCTTTTGCTTTAAGTTTCAAGACCGCATAATCACCTTTGTTTATGTGTCTTAGTTTTTGATTGCCGATAAAAACATCGTATTGATTTGGCTGGAGAACGTTCTGAGAGACGGCGATATCAAAACCGTATTCTGCTCTTAAATCTTCATCTGCATTTTTGCTTGCAGAAAAATCCTTGTCTTGGAGTTTGTTTGTGTTTATTAAAATAGACTGGAAATCCAAAGATTTATGGAAATCTTCAGAAAGCTTTGCGATCGTATTTAAAGGGATTAAACTATTTACTTGTTTGATTGCTTTTTTAGGAATAGAATAAAGCTCAGCTTTTACTTTTACTGCTGCTTGTGGCTTGTCAAAATCTTTTAAAAGGTTAATTGCATTTTTAATCTCTTCTTTATTACCTCTTAGAAAAAGAGCTCTATCTGAAACCTTGGTCTCAACTGAACTAAAGGGCAGGACTGAAGTGATCACAGCCTGAGCGTCTAGTGGATCAATAAAGCTTGTAGTGTAATAGTCCACTTCAGGTTTTTTATCTAGCTTTTTGATGTAGTCTTTTGCTGATCTTAATTGGTCATCGTTTCCAGAAATTAAAACAATATTCTTGCTAGGGATGATGCTTGCAAAGGGCTTTGGAGCTTCAGGTGGCTGGCTATCAATTAGTTGTTTGAATAAAGTCTCATTTAAAATTTTAGAAATCTCACTAGCATCACTGTAAATGATAGTAACGGTCTCGTTGTGAGCAGCGTTTGTATCATCTTTAAAAACGCTTAGAGTATTTTTTTCTAGTTTATACTTAAGTTTGCTGATTTCAATAAGGTCACTGATAGCATAGTGCACTGGTCTATCTTTCAGTTGAATTGTAACTTTAGTATCTAGTTCTTGAGGGAAGATTAGATTTAAGTCAGCAACTTTAGCTAATAATAAAAGTATATTTGAAAGATTTGTGTCTTTAAAGTTTATGTTTACAGGCTCGTTTAACTGCGGTGATTGCTGAGCGAAATCAGCTTGGTTTTTTGGCTTAATGCCATCAATCAAAGTAGAGTTCACACTAAGCGATAAAAAGGCAAAGCTCAAAGCAAGGCTAGTATTTAATATCTTCCTCATATAACAATTATAAGCTACCTTTATATATCTTTTAAATGCTCTAGCTCGCCTTCAAAAATTGCGATAAAGTCAAAACTAATTCCCAGATAAGTCGGGTCAATGTTCTTCTCTCTTATAAATGCTGGCGCTAGCATCCTTACTTGTCTTTGCTTTTGCGCGTTACTGTAGGCATGTAAAGCATCTTCTTTAGATTTTCTAGCCTTCACTTCTACAAATATTAAATAAGGATCATCAAAGCGGTTTGGGTCAATCGCAATTATGTCTATCTCGCCAACTTTATGAAAGCGCCAGTTACGCTCAACAATTTGCCAGCCCAGCGATTCTAGGTATTCACAAGCAATATCTTCAGCAGCGTTGCCTTTTGCTTTGTTATTGTTTCCCTCTGAGCTTTTGCCTCTATTAAAAAACATAGTTTTAAGTTTACACCTTCCTTCTTTATACTAGGGGATTTACTGAATAGAAACTATAATAGAAGGGTGGTTAACTTACTTATTATTTCTTTAGGTGGTGCATTAGGCTCAGTACTTAGGTATCTAATGTCAGGTTTAGTGCAACGCAGCTTTGCAAGTGCTTTTCCTTACGGTACTTTAAGTGTAAATTTGATTGGCTCACTTTTAATTGGTTTCTTGTGGGGACTTTCTGAAGAAATGATCCCCTCAGCTGCGATGAGGTTATTTATCTTTGTTGGGATGCTTGGAGCTTTTACTACCTTCTCCACTTTTTCATTAGAAACTTTAAATTTGATGAGAGATGGTCAGATTAAATTTGCACTAATGAATGTTTTAGTTAGTAATATTTTGGGCATAGCTTTAGCTTTTGCTGGCTTTAGTTTAGCTAGGCAATTTATCTTAAAGTAGCACCAGCATGGGGTCAGACCCGGAAACCCGGAAAATTTTTAAATTAAATTAACTATTAGGGTTTTTTGAATTTCCGGTTTCCAAGCTTTCCGGGTCTGACCCCATCTTGCTAGAATTAGTTAAGTGAAGATTCATTTTATATCCTACGGGCAGAAATACTATGAGGCTGAAGGAATCAGTCCACCTAAGCATGATTTCCTTTTTAATTTAAGAGATCTTCCAAACCCCTATTGGAATGAAGAGCTTCGCCCTTTTACTGGTTTAGAAAAACCTGTTATTAAATTCTTTGGTGAAAATGAAATTGCACAGACTCGCTTAAATTCTGTAAAAACATTAGTCCTTGATTTTATAAATGACTTTTTGGTGAATGAAAATAGAACTGATGCTGATGAATTGATTTTCGCCTTTAGATGCACGGGCGGGAAGCATAGATCGGTCTATTTTGCTGAATCTATATGTAAATATGCTCAAGATGAGTTTGCTGCTAAAATAAACGAGGGTATAAATGGATTAAGCCTTGATATTGAAGTGAATCACATAGATGTGCCACGATATGCCAAAGCTTAACTAAGAAGATTAAAATATATGTATTCAAGTAAGCTGCGAAAGTATATGCTTCCTGGGCTCAAACGATGGTTTGGTTTTGCTGTTATTGGTCTTTTTGTTATTGCCTTTGGTGTTGCTTTAATAGTTAAAGCGCACCCAGTTACTTTAATAGCTAATGGCATTTGGGGTCTTCTTTCTTTGATGGCAGATATTATGCCTCCAGTTGCTAGTGGAATCGTTGCTATTGTTGCTGGATCTTTCTTTTTAATTTTTGCTTTCTTTAGTGCTGGTAAACAAGTTTTAACTTCAGTTGCTCCAGATGAAACATCTTTATTGGATACTCTTGATCGTCACCATATGGAAGGTAGGGGTATAAAGATCGTTGCTATTGGTGGCGGGACTGGTCTTTCAAATATGATTTGTGGTCTCAAAACATTGACTAGTAACATAACAGCAGTTGTAACAGTTGCTGATGATGGTGGTAGTAGTGGAAGACTTAGAAAAGAAATGGACATAGTTCCACCTGGGGATATTCGTAACTGCATTGCTGCCCTTGCAAGTGATGAAGAAGTGATTACTAGATTATTCCAATACCGTTTTGGTGATGATGCTTCTGATGATCTTCGTGGTCATAGCTTTGGAAACCTTTTCTTGACTGCTTTAGTGGAGCTTGGTGGTTCTAAGAATATGGCTGATGCTGTTAAAAATGCTTGCTCAATTTTAAAAACTCGTGGTCAGGTTTTACCTGTTAGTAATGAGTCGATGATTTTAATTGCTGAGATGGAAGACGGGACTATTGTTAAAGGTGAATCAAAAATTCCAGAAGCAGATGGCAAAATTAAAATGATGTCATGTGAAGGAGAACCACCTAAAGTTTTGCCAGATGTAATTGATGCGATTGATGCTGCAGATATTATTATTTTAGGTCCAGGAAGTTTGTACACTTCTGTGATTCCAAATTTACTTGTCCCTGAAGTGGTTGAAGCGATTGATAGTTCAAGTGCTCCTAAAATTTATATTTGTAATGTGATGACTCAACCTGGCGAGACTACTAACTATAGTGTTGGTGATCACGTTGATGCACTTAAAAAACATGCACCGGGTAAAAAAATATTTGACTATGTTGTTGTGAATAATAAAATGCCAGATAAATATCAAACTCAAAAGTATCAAGAAAAAAATCAGGCACCAGTTGAAGTTGATTATGATCGCATTAAAAATAATGGTATAAAAGTTTACGAGACAAATTTAATTCAAAAAGGTAATTTGGTTCGTCATAATTTTAGAAGATTGGCTAAAGCGGTTACGGATATTTACCTCAAAGAAAGCCGAAATCGTAGAATCGAATCTAAGAAATTAGATCGCGAATTGAAGTCAAAAATAGCTTAAAAGCACCAGTTCATTAGCTAAAAGCTAGCAAAAAATCCCAGATTTATTCGCAATATGAATTCAGGAAAGCTGAAAAGCCATGTGGAATAGTGCTTTTTAGGATTTTGAAATTTTAATTAAAGCACTTACATAAGAGATGGCAGAGCCTCATTTTTGATATCATTAATACATGTTATATAGGCTCATTTGAGTAATATAGCCCGGGTATAGGCTCATTTGAGTAATACTTTGGAATTATCTTAAAGCAGGCCCAAAAAGGGGCAGTTTTTAAAGTTCTAGTAGGCGAGCTTTCGTAACTCGAACGATAAATCTTTTTTAAATCAAATCTCTAAATGAAGATGCAATTTCTTGTATCTGTTTTTAAATTTTGAGATCTGATTCTTAGATTTTTGCGTAGAAAAATCGATCAAGATAAGACATCTAAATAAAATAAAAGGACTGCTTCAGCAGTTTAATATGGCACTAAAAGGCATACCAACTCAAAGCCCAAATAGAATTGTTGATCAGGTCAACAATTTAAAAAAACATACTGCAAAAAATCGAAATGATCAAAAGCCAAAAGAAAACAATTCTCAAGTACATAAAGAAAAGCCGCATGGCTTTCAAAAATTAAAAACTAGAGGACTTTACTCTACCTTCACAGGTTTCTATAGTTTCTTAACTTACATTGGAATGTTAAGTGACCAGCTGGAGAATGTTGTGAGCATGGGTCTTCGTCACTTGAATAACGCTGACTCTATGACGCATATAGTTAGCAAAGAAGAGCTTCCTGAAAACCTTCAAGAGACTATTGAAAACGCTTACAGCAAACCTAGTTTCTTTCAGACTCTCTTAAAGCCAGTAGCTAAGACTCTTGGCTTCATGAAATCAAAAGGTCCTGATCAAGAAGAGGATAGTCATCCTGGTTTTGATGGTTTGATTTCTTTTTACTCACGCTCTATCCAGAAAGCAACAGGTTGGTTCTTTAAGCTTCTTGGCCTTAAAGTTCCTTTCAATGTTCCTAGTGATATTGATGAAGATTTAGCTATACCCGGCTATATGATTGATGGTAAGCCGGCTAAGCCAGGCGCGCCTGGAAAACCTGGTAGTGAGTTTGACTTTATCAATTACCAAGACATGAGTCTTGGTAAAGATGGTAAACCAAAAAATCCTAGAGGTCACATAGCTCAGTGGACAGCTAAAGTAAATCCTAATCCTGAGATTAATAAATTCCGCTTGGAAGAAATGAAGGACTTAAATATTTTTGGTAAGTTAAATAATCTTTGGTTGATGCTTAACCACCCAACCACCACTCGCCAAGCTCTTTCTTTTAACTTTGGTATGAGAAATATTGTTGAAGTACTTCTTCACTCATTTAAAGATTTGAAAAACACTGGTCTTCTTGGTGCTCTGCTTTCTGTGCCGAGACTCGCTACAACTGCAGTAGGGACTTTATTTCAGCCAACAGGATCATTTATGGCTTGGATCTTTGGTGTTACTGGTAACAAAACATTAATCTCAGCATCTAGTTTATGGGCGCTTGTGGGATCTATCCATGTGATGACAGGGCATGCACTTGAAAACCTAATTAAATTTATTAGCTCATGGCGTACAAGTGCAAAAGAAAACACATCACTTTCAAGTGAGCTAAAAAAACGTGGTATGAAATGGACCACTATAATTAATGCTTTAACTGCAGGTCCTACAGCGCTTCTTGCTGTTCCAGGTTTTATGGCAAGGCAGTTGCATGTATTTAAAGAAACTAAATTTTTCTTAGTACCAGCAATGAGAGAGTTCTTCTCCGTGATGCATGATGCCTTTTCTAAAATTGGTTTGGCAGACTCTAATAATAGAAAGACTTGGGGTAATAGTGGTGCGAAGTTTATGACTGATTTAACTAGTATTTTGAAAAACTATGTAGTGCCAACGGCTGATAGCATTGCAAATCTTGGACCAATAAGATTTATTCTAAAGAGATTCTTGCCTGTTGTAACTGATGCTAAGACAGGGATTGAGCGCATACCTTTTGATGTTTACCATAATATTCTTAATGATATTATCAACACTGAAAAAGAAGGCTATCAAGCTGCTCAAGCTAAAGATAAATATAAATACTTTGTGGGCGCGCCTACGGTTGACCCTAATGCAATGAGCATTGAGAAAGAAAGAGAAGATGAAAAAAATACTATGTTCGGTGGTGCGATTCATAAATCAGGATTCTTGATGTATTTATACAAACTCCTTGTACCGTATCAGGGCTGGGCTGTTGTTTTCTCTCATGCTGCTGAAAAAATGTTGGATAAAGATATTCAAGAACATGGTAATGGACTTCTTAAGTGGGCTGATAGGATAATTGGAACAATTAACATGTTTGTTGCAATGCCAAATACTCTTATCTACGGTTTGACTGCAAGAGCACCACAGATGATGGCAGCAATTTATGAAGTGGCTCAAAGGTTTGCTGATGCTGGTGGCTGGAAGACCAAAGAGAAAATAAAAGGCTCAGAAAAAGTTGTTGAGCGTAACTATGATGTTATGAAAGATATGGTTTACAAACATAGAGATTGGCTTTTAAATAGTAGCTTCCCGTTATTTAGATTCTTAGGTAAGCAAATGGATCAGGATATTGTGCATAACCAGCATGGCGAAGAAGTCTTTAAGGACCAAGCTGCATCAGATGATCACTACTTAAATTTCACTGAAAACTTATGTTTCGATCAAGAATACAGTACTGAAATTCCAGCAGCGATTATCTTTATGAGAGATGCAATGAAGTCATTAATTAATAACTTTAGTTTCTTTAGGGCAAGAACAGTAAGATAAAAAAGAACCAGCTATTTAAAGCTGGTTCTTTCAAAATCAGAAACCATTGTAAGAGAAATAGTAATCTGCTTGATTCCCTTCAAATCCATTAAAACTTTGGTAAACGTTATAAGGATTTATATTTTGCTTTGGCTGATGGTGATGCTGAGCGCAGCTTTGAACTCCTCTATTAAAAGCTTCTTCTAGTTCTGCCAAGCGTGGTCTCTTATCTTTTTCGGAAATTACTTTAGGAAGATCAGGTCTTTGAGGAGCATGTTTAAACTCAGGAGCTCTCTTTGAAATTACTATTGGTCTAGTTGGAATTCTGTGAGCTTTTACTACTTTAGTCTTTAACTCTTTGCCATCTCTTCTTAAAAGATACATTCTGTCTCCTTTCTTGTTAAAGCGAACTTGCACGTTGTCACCAATAATCCATGCTGGTTTATGGCTTAAAGACCAGAAAGGAGTGTATTCAGTTACGTAGTCAACACCATCTAAATGAATATTGAAGAAGTAAGTAGTTTCTTCATAAGTGCTTGGTCTAGTTGTGATTGATGCTTGGTAGTCGTTGTAACCACTTTCGTGTCTATTTTTTACACGTTTACTTTTATAGACGTGCTCATTTTCTTCGTAGTCCTCAGAGATGTTTGTCGTCGTTGTCAAACTAGTCTCGCGGATTTTTTCTATTTGCATGTCTACAAGCTGTCCTAGATCGTAGACTTTTGGCGCTCTTCTAGCCAGTGCTGGATTACTAGCGAAGAAGCTGATTATTAATGCTAGTGTTAGTATTTTTCTCATATTCTTACTATACACAATCTGAGAAGCCTTATTTATAGTAAGTTTTGGGTTTTAGTATAAGTTAGACTTATAAATAGGTGGAAATATATAAGCTAAATGGTGAATGTTTAAGATAATAGGATAAATCATGCTAAGATTACGACTATTGCGTCAATATAAATTGGCGTAATAGTTGTAAATATTGCTTTGTTCTTAAAAGAAAGAACAAGGCCGTAGCTCATTATGAGAGCAATAACAGAACACAGCTCAAGTAGAAAAAATGTACCTCGCGGCGAGGTGGTAGAGATACTTGCGCTTTTAGCAAGGGTGCAATCACAGTGCGGCGCTGCCACGAGAGGTGTTAACTAATGGCGCTAGCACCTACTCAATCGGTAAATAGAATTCCAAATCAGATTGACTCTGCAAAGGGTCAGGCTGGAAATTCTAGAGATGAGCAAGGTGCAAAAGCACAAACTGGTAACGCACAAAATTTAAATCAAGCGAATAAAAAATTTAAAGTAAAGAGTGATGTTTGGTCTCTCTTTACTGGTTTCTATAGTCTTTTAACTTACCTTGGTGTTGTAAGTAACCAAGTTGAGAACTTTGTTGCGATGGGCGCAAAACATATCACCAACGCTGATAGCTTAAGTGATGAAACGTTAAAAGCTGACCCTGAATATAAAGAATATATAGAAAGTGCTACAGCTAAACCAAGTATTTTTAAAAAGATACTTCATATACCTGGACGTCTTCTTGGTTTAACTAAAGAGAATAATAAAGAGTTTGACGGTGCAATTACTTTCTATGCTAGAGCTCTTCAGACTGTATTTTCTCCACTTTTTGAATTTTTAGGAATTAAACTTCCTTTCCATCTCCCTACAGATGGTGATCCTAATGGTGAGAAGACGCCTTTTAACTTTATCGCACACCGGGATTTGACTAAAGATAAAGATGGGAAATTTAAAGACCCTAAAGGGCATATAAGACAATGGGTTGAACAAGTTAACCCAGATCCTTCTGTTAACTCCGAAAGAAAAGGCCTTTCTGGTTTCTGGTATAACCTTAATCACCCCACAACATCTAGAAACGCACTTTCTTTTATTTTTAATGTGAGAAATGATATTGAAGTTTTAAGATCTAAGACTCCAGAAAATATTGGTGCTGTAGGTAAGATGCTTAATGCTGTTAAAATTCTGAGTTCTTCAGTAGCTTCAGTTTTTGCTCCTGCTGGATCTTTTTTGGCATGGATGTTTGCGCTTACTGGTAAAAAACTTTTAATTACAGCTTCTAGTCTATGGGCGCTTGTTGGTGCGATTCATATTCCTGGAAATCACGCGCTTGAACTTGCGATAAATATTTGTAGTGCTATTGGTACTAGCCGTAAAACAGGAAAACCGCTTAAAGAATGCCTTAAAGATTTAGGTATGGATAATTTTGGGAAGATGTTCCATGGGGTCTTAGGTGGGCTTGCTGCTGTGCCTTCTACTTTTGGATCATTCGCTCGTATGGCTCAAGTCTATAAAGACACTCGTTACATTTTTGTGCCATCAGCAAGGGAGTTTGCTAAAACTGTGCATAGTGTTCTCACTAAACTTGGCTTAGCAAAAAATACTACAGAGAAAGACTTTGAGGAGAATGGTGCAAATTTTGTAAAAGGCACCGCTAAAGTTTTTAGAGATAATTTTATTCCAATTTTAGAAAATCTAATGAATCTTCTTCCTTTTAGATTGCTTCTAAGAACTTTCTTGCCAGTAGTAAAAGATCCTGAGACGGGTAAAGAGAAGATACCTCTTGATGTTTATAAAAATATTCTTACAGATATTATAAAAACTGAAGATGAGGCTCATAGAGCCGTTGATGAGAAGCTGAAAATAGAGGGTAAGGAAAAATACAAACACTTCTTGGGAACACCAACTGCTGATGGCATGGCTCAAAGTCGTGAGATTGACAATAATAAAAAGAATTTGATTTTTGGTTTTATACCTAAGTCTGAATCTATGATGTATTTATTTAAAGTCTTTGGTGCTTTTGAGCAATGGTCAGTGTCAGTAGCTTATGCATTTGAAAAATGGTTGGATAAAGATATTCAGCAACATGCCTTTGCGCCATATAGGATTTTTGATAAAGTTATGGGAACGATAAACGTTGCTTTGTCACTCCCTAACGCCCTCATTTACGGTGTTACAGCTAGGTTGCCGCAGATGTTGGCAGGCTACTATGATATTAAGCAACGCATTGCTGATTCTCGAAATTGGAAAGGGAAGGATGGTAAATCTTTTGATGCAATGAAAGAAAATGTTGAGCCGTTAGTTAGAAAACTTATGAATAGTTCTAACCCGTTCTTTAGGTTTGTGGGTAAATCTTTAAATGAAGATATTGTTTTTAATGTCTATGGAAAAGATGTCTTTAAAGATCCAGCTAAAGCTAATGATCTAATTACAAATTTTTATGAGAAATTATCATTTAAGCAAGAGTACTGTATTGAAGCGCCTGCTGCTGTTCAATATTTGCGTAACTTAATGAAATGGTCAATGAATCATTTTGATTTCTTGCACAAAAGAAAAACAGCTTAGCGGTGGTAGCCAAGCTGTTTGAGGTTTGTTAGACTGATGAGCTCGGTTTTTTGGTTAAGTAGCAAAGCTCAGCACCACCGAAAGTTTTATTGTGTGCAGTAGATTAGATTATCCATGCCTCCTGAATCGCTTAATTGAATTTCAAGGACATCACCAGTTTTATTGATCTGGCTTAAGCTCTCTACAGAATTATCTCCAAGAGCTTGGAAATTTGCTGTATGAACTTGAGATCCGTTGTTTAAGATTTTGTAGTTGCTTTGATTTGATTCAATGTCGATCATATCGAAGCTTTTGATTTCAACATCTTGGTTGAATGTGAACCTTATAGTACCACCTGCAGATTCATCATCTGGATCATCGACAAGATTATCGCCATTACTATCAACTAGATCTTCAGCAATAATTAGTATTTGACTTAAGGCTGAATTGTTATTTGGACCAGAACCTGGAGTTCTTAAATCTGGATCGTCGCCTGTAGGATTAGCACTGTCAAATGTTATTGATTGGTTTGTTCTACTAGTTGTGCTAATAGTTAAACCTTGAGCTGCAAACTGACTATTAAGTTTAGTTCCCGTTGATAGATTATTGAAATCTATAGTACTGCAGGTGGAGGCTGTCACTGTTGATCCAGCACCTCCGTTTTCACGATAGTAAACTTGAACGCTGTAGTCTTGGATGCTTCCGTTACAGTTATTGTCGATTCCTACAAGAACGTATTGGTCACCAGCTACATCTAAATTTAAGTTTTTAGCATTTTCTGTTTTATCATTTAAGTTAGCTGCGATATCAATTTCTTTAGTGAAATTAACATCATTATTGTTGCTTCCAGTTGACCAAAGCTCAATGTCAAAAGATCCACTGTTGCAGCTTACTGATTTGCCAGAGAAACCATAACCAATGATAGTGATATCTTCAGGGATATAGAAACCAACTTGACCATTGTTTACATCACTACCAAATGATACAGTGCAAGCAAAGTTATTTGGGGTGCCATTTTTGTTACAAGTACGATCTCTTTCACCAAAAATAACATCGCGGCTTGTGCTTAACCATTTGTTTCTTGAACTGTCGCAGACAAACATGATACCGTTATCGGAATCCATCCAAATAGCTCCAGCATTAGTCTGCGTGCAAGTTGAAGGAGGACTTGAGCCTACAGTTGTTGAACCAGCGTCACCCTTGTCTCCTTTATCACCTTTAGCTCCGTCAGCACCGTTCGCGCCAGTAGGACCAGTTAAACCAATGGGACCTTGAGGACCTGTTGCACCCGTCGCGCCAGTGTCACCTTTCAAACCTTGTGGTCCAGCAGGACCTTGAGGACCAGTAG
>CAYGPN010000012.1:0-78795 GCA_964352085.1 uncultured Gammaproteobacteria bacterium
GCTGGATCACCTCCTTTTTAAGGAGAATGAGACTGACAATTGTCATCTCAAGGCGATTACGATGAAATCAAGAAAGGTTTTTACGAAGCCAACTCATTCCTTCTTGATTGAGTAAAGAAACGAGTTATACGTTACTATTCAGTTTTCAAATTACATATAAATTTGAAAATTAAAAGCAAAAAGAGAGCCCAGAGGCTCTCTTTTTTATGGAGTCCATATGCTGCATAATTCTAAACATCAAAATGAATTAGAGCTAAACTTCAATTCTATTATTTACTTGCTTTGAAAATAGAGCCTCTTAAGTTTCCAAAAAGTGAAGCGATATTTATTGTCTCTGAATTAGAGCTTCTTAGTTTATTTAAATACTTAGGCGTTAAATCTGCACTGATTTTAACTGGGTAGCTAGTAATAAAAGGCTTTAATCTTTGATGACCGTCCCTTCCTTGCGCGCACTCTTGAGATCTTATATGTCTAATGATCGATGCTATAGGAAACTTCACTTCCTTATTACTAAGATCTTCTTTTCTAATATCACCAGCAACCCAATCAGCAAAAGCGTCCAAGTATTGAAGTACTCTAACTGTAAGATCGCCATTTGGACCATTCTCTAGAAAACTTTTGATCTGACTAACAATCTGTGAGTTTTCATTTGAGTCTTTTAAGACAAAAGGTTTGATTACTATTTTTTGTGGGTTACGCCCTTCTGTTAAATTCATAGTAACTAAAGGCATGCGTTGCATCTTAGTAGCTGAAAGTTCTTTAACTTCATACATAACAGGACTAGTTGCTGACTTTAACTTTGATTCATCAAGCTTCATTTCTTCTACATCAGTATCTAAAAGCCAATTTCTCTCTCCAGATTTAGATCTTTCAGAAAGATCTAAACTAGCTGTTTGTTCAAGAGCAGCAACTACCTTTTCTTCATCAAATATAGATAAAGCATTAGCTAAATCTTCTGTGAAACTATCATCAAAACCACCATCTTGACTATTTTCTATGGCTTCACGAGCTGTTTTTTCTACTACTCGAATAATGCTAGTAGATTCTTCATCATCTAATTCAAAACCTATTTCATGAGCAAGCCTAATATGCTTTTCAATATCAGGAAGCATATCTAGTTTATTTTGAGATGCTCCTATTAAAGCTAAAACATTCATAAGCGCTTTATCATCATTTCTTATTTCAAAATCAAATTCTTGAATAGTTTTTACTAACAACTTAGCATCCGTATCACCGCCATTAGCAATTTGTTCTAAAGTAATGTCATAGTAATCTTCACCAGCCAAATTATCAATAATTTTATCTAGCCTCAATCTAAGCTCACTAAGATGTTTAATCACCGCTCGATTAAAAGTCCCAGACTTCTCTCTAGCATATTCAGCAAATTTATTAAAAGTTCTCTGTAGTGGAAGCACTCTTAAAGAGCTATAGTCAATAACCTGAGCTTCTCTAGTTTTTGGAACAGTAGGCATCACAAAATCACTACCTAAGCCTAAAAGATCATCCACATTCCCAACTTCCATATCAGCAAATGACATAGAAAGATCACCTTGTCCTTGATATCTATCAAAGATCCGCTTAAAACCATCCCAACTAGCTAGAGTTTTAGAATTACCCTCTGCATTAATTATTTTATTAACTGTCTTTTGACTACGAGTATCAGCTGCTGTTTCAGAAAAATCATGATGCTTCTCTAAATCTCTCCTTGCTTGAAAATTTGCTTTTGCAGGCTCAATAGTTCTTGGAGCTTCATCTTCAGCCATAGACTTTTGCAATAATGCAACTGCTTTTTTAATCATCTGCGAGTCTTCAAGAGAATCTTTAGCTTCAACAAGAATTGGCATTCTAACTTCATGCTCTGGCTCAGTTTCTTTTTTCTTAAGTTCAGATCCAGAAATTTCATAAGTCCCTTTTTTTAAATCCACAGTTATAACTGGCCTAGAGCTAGTTTGAGCATACTTAGCATCGATAAGTGCAAAAGCAACAGCCTCTAAAACTAAATTTGCTTCATTGATTGCCTTAGTATCTGATCCATCAAGCTTAGGACGTTTCCCATAATCGTTTGAGTAGCCCATCAATCTACCCATCTTTAATGCAGCAAAATCTTGAATAGTTTCTTTGCCTCTTGTTCTTTGAATTTCTATAATAGGTTTTTTAATATCACTAGCATAACTATCAATAAGCTCAGCAAGCTGCTCACCGTTAAGTCGAAGTACTAGATCTTTTTCATCTACTACCGTGCTTTCTTTTCCCTTAATGAGAGTTTGAAGCTCAACCTGGCTTAATTTTCTTTTTTGCTTAGCTTGAATATCAGAAATACTTTCAGCAGGCGCTGCTAGCTTCTCTTGTCTATTTAAAATTTCCATTATTCGCTCCCCCTCAGGATATGCTAAATAATAACAGATCAATACAAACCAGAAATGGGTAAAAAACCCTAATAATGGGCTTTTATAGCCCTTAAGCTCAAGAAATATTGACAATACAGGTCCAGAAAAGCTACAATATGCATTAACAAGTTGGTCACTTGTTATATATACCATAGCTTGAAAATTGGAGAGCTAGCTAGGCCCAAAATGGTAACAAATGATGTATTAGGAAAGTTAACTAATATCGGCGGTTATGCCGGTTTAGATTCTGCGATATATCACACAAAATTATTTCTACGAGTAGGTCAGCAATTTCCTGAGATTGTAGATAAAGTAGCTCCCATTGTTGAAAAAGCAACTTTAGGGAAAATCTCTAGAGCTAAATTAAAAGAACTTTGTGATGATCCAAAAAAACTAAGTGGTGAAGTTGAAGAGCAATTAGTTGAAGCTATAAAAAATATTGATCTCAAAAGCATCTTAGCTTCAGCTCCAGGGGTTGGAGATATTTTAAATCTAGGTAAAAAGAGTTTAGAGACTGTCGCTAAAACTGGTGAAGAATTATATGGCAGCGGGAAAAAAGCTGCTGAAGAGGCTTTGAAGACAGCTAAAGGTGTACTTGGTTTAGAAAAAGCTGGCACAGCTAAAAAAGGCGAAGTCGTTAAAGATGTTAAAGCCAACGTTAAAGATACGAAGAAAACAGATAAAAAAACTGATCCTTCTAAACCTTCAAATAAAGGATTGCTAGCAAAAATAAAAGCATTTTATAAAGCAAGACCGAAGACAGCTATTGGTCTTGGTCTAGTTAGCGCTTACATAGGTCTTAAAGTAGTAATTCCTCTAGTGTGGAAAATTGTGAAATGGCCTTTCATGATCATTGGTGGTTTATTTGTTGGCAAGAAAGCTAAAGGAGTCTTTGCTAAAGGTGGCGGCGCTCCTGCTGATATGATGCGAGACATGCACGCTTCACAAAGAGCTCAAGGACCAGATCTAACTGATAAAGTAACTGATGCTTTTGTTGGTGATGCTAAAAATGGTGATGAAAACTTTTTACAAAAAGGATTAAATCTAGGTAACAAAGTTTTAGAAAATCAAATCCCTGGCTGGAAACAATTAGGTGGTCATAAATTAACTAATATGGCTAAAAAATTAGCACCAGGAAAAGAAATACCTCTTCAAGCATCTACAGATGATGATTCTGGCGGTGGATTATTTGGTGGTGGCAAAGGCATGAATCCTCTTGCTGCATTAGCTGGTGGCGGCGCTAAACGTGGTGGCATGAATCCTCTAGCTGCTCTTGCTGGAATGGGTGCTAAACGCTAAGCATCATTGCGATTGCCACGTCGCATTGCTCCTTGCAATGACAAGCACGCTTAGCTCGTGATGCCCCCATGCTAGGATTGCTTAAGTGAGTTCAGACATTAAAAGCCTAACTAATGCAATCAAATCAGCAAAAACAGCTGTAGTAATTGCCCATGTAAATCCTGATGGAGATACTCTAGGCTCTATGCTAGCTCTAGCCAAAGTGCTTGAGCAGGCTGGTTTAGAGAGAGTGGATAGAGTGATGCATGACAAAGTCCCAGAGACTTATAACTTCTTCCCTGATTCAGAGAAAGTACTTTGCTCACAAAACGAAGATGATAAAACTAAACTTTTAGCAGAATATGATCTAAGCTTTAGCTGTGATTGTGGCTCAGTGGATAGGCTTGGTACAGCAGCTGAGTACTGGAAGAAAGCTAAGCAAACAGGTAACGTTGACCACCATAAATCTAATCCTTTATTTGCTGACATAAATTTAGTAGAAGTAGATGCTACTAGCACAGGTCAAGTTGTTTATGACATTTGCAAAGAGCTTGGCACAGAGATTACAGAGGATTTAGCAAGCTTAATGTACATAACGCTTCTAACTGATACTGGTGGCTTTATGCATTCAAATACTAATCAAAACGCTTTTGAGTGGGCTGCAAAATTAGTAGAGGCAGGTGCTAACCCTAATAAACTTTTTCATAAACTTTTCAACTGCATGCCTTTTAAAACTCTAAGGGTTATTGGTGATGCTTTAAATAAAATAGAAGTCGAAGAAATAGACTTTGCTAAGAATGGCAAAATAAAATTTGCTTACACTGAAACAACAAGAGATTTTCTAAATCAATTTAACGCTGATGACGAAGATACCGATGAGATAGTTGATCACATTATGCGTATTAAAGATCTCACTATGAGTCTTTATCTCCGAGAAGGACATAAGCCAGGCGTTATGAAAGGAAGTCTTAGAAGCTCATCAGATAAGATAGACTGCGCAAAGATTGCTAAAGTGCTTAACGGCGGCGGGCACGCTAGAGCAGCTGGTTTTAATCTAGATGGCAATTTTAAAACTGTCAAAGCTAAAGTGCTTGAGCTTATAAAAAACTATTAGAAAGCCCAGAGCTTTCACTCTGAGCTTCCCCCCTCACAAAAGTTCTAAAAGTTACTTAGTAGTCTGCAACAGCTGAAAGCTGTGATAAAGATTCCACTACTATATTTGCTCTTTGCTCTTCTGTCATCGCATCAAGTGTTTTCCACATATAGCGAACCCACTCCGCTCTTTCTTGATCAATAAAATCTTTATTCTCTTCAATGAACTCAATAGCTGAATCATATTCACGGTGATAGTAGACAGCTGCAACAGTGTCCGCCATGTAAGTATATGAATAAGAGTCACCATCTATCTCTTCACTAATTGCCTGACAGTCAGACAAGAACCGTTCTAATAAAAGACCGACGTCTATGTAATTGCTGATTTTGAATTCCTCACTCATTAGATTTCCCCATAAGACCTAAATTGCACCTGCACTTTATATGCGCAGGCTAGATTTAGAAACAGTTAAGAAAGTCCCGCAAAAGAACTAGTCAGCTATTAAATATTTTTAATCTCTAAAATATATTTATCTTAAATCAAACATAGAAAATAGAGATATTGCAGCCGTTTCAGCCTTTAGCAATCTCCTACCTAGAGATATCGGCAAAAAGCCTATGCCCTGCATTACTTTATTCTCATCTTCAGATAGCCCGCCTTCAGGACCTACCAATAGGTTCAAATAGCCTTTAGCATTCTGTATATCAGTTTTAATTTTCTCCAAATTATTTGCACTAGCACCAGCCAAGCGCTCAGATGCGTAAATATTTAAATCATACTTACTAATACAATCTTTAACTTGAGAAAAATCTATAGTTTTTTTAATTAAGGGAAGAACCCCTCCCTCACACTGTTCTACAGCTTCAATTGCTATTTTCTCAAGTCTTCTAAAGGCTTTAGAGTTATTTATTTTTTCTAAGTTTTGCTTTTGGCTACGTTCAAAATTAACTGGCACTAGCTCACAGACACCAAGCTCTGTAAGCTTCTGTACCATTAACTCCAGCATCTCTAATTTAATTATCGGCACAAAGAATCTAGTCTTTAACTCTAGTTCTCTCTCTGACTGCTTTTGATTAATCAGTTTAAAAATTGCTTTTTTTACTATTCTCGCTGTCCCTTCAAGTGACTGGATCTTAGTTTCATAAACCATTCCAGAAGCATCAAAAAAAGAAACGCTTTCTTTAGAGGACTCACTCATTCTCAAGACCTTAGTAAGCTGATGCAGGATATCAGCATCCTCTACACTTATAATGCCAGTATCTAAGTCCAGCTGATTGGCTGAGTTTTTTAGGTCTAAATAAAATCTATATAGTCTGGGCATGAAATATGAGTGTTCTATGCATTTTGGCTAAGAAAGTTAAAGACAAAATACAAAACTTAAGAATATATCGTATTATAGTCTATGTTTCAATATGTTAGATCTTAAACTAATCAGATCAAATCCAGAAGAGGTCAAGGCAGCACTTAGCCGCAGGGACCTTGCTATATCTGCACAAATTGATGAAATCGTTAAGCTAGATGAAGAACACAGAGCAGCCCTACAAGAACAGGAAGCTCTTCAAGCTAAAAGAAATGAGCTAAGTAAGATAGTAGGTCAAAAGAAAGGCAAAGGCGAGGACGCTGATGCTGAACTGACTGAGCTAAATACTATTAAAGACTCACTTAAAGCCATCTCTGATAAAGAACCAGAGCTTTTTGATAAACAAAAAAAAATTCTAGAAGCTATTCCTAATATTCCAGACCCATCAGTACCTGATGGACTGAGTGAAGAAGATAATCAAGAAATTTTAAAATGGGGTGATCTGCCTAAATTTAGTTTTGAGCCTAAGTGGCACGATGAAATCGGAGAGAAATTAGGAATTTTAGATTTTGAGCGTGGCGTTAAAATTGCTGGCACAAAATTTACTCTACTTAAAGGACAAGGCGCTAAATTAGAAAGAGCGCTTATTAGTTTCTTTTTAGATCAAGCTGATAATAGTGGGTACGAAGAAGTCTTCCCTCCATTAATGGTAAATGAGAATTCTCTTTACGGAACTGGTCAATTACCAAAATTTGAAGAAGATCTTTATAAGATTTCTCAAAGTGATGAGGATGGTAAATCTATGTACTTGATTCCAACAGCTGAAGTACCAGTTACTAATATTCATGCTGATGAAATTTTAAACACTAATGATCTTCCTATTAATTACACAGCTTTCACGCCTTGCTTTAGATCAGAAGCTGGCGCTGCTGGTAGAGACACTCGCGGGATCATAAGACAACACCAGTTTAATAAAGTAGAGTTAGTAAAATTCTCTAAGCCAGAAAACAGTGATGCCGAGCATGAAAAACTTACTGGAAATGCTGAAGCCTTGCTTCAAGCTCTAGGACTTCCTTATAGAAAGATGCTTTTATGTGCTGGTGATATGGGCTTTAGCGCACAGAAGTGCTACGACCTAGAAGTTTGGTTTCCAAGCCAAAATAAATACAGAGAAATTAGCAGTTGCTCAAACTTTGGAGATTTTCAAGCGCGCAGAGCTAAGATCCGAGCTAAAGATCCAAGCGCTGGCAAAAAAGCAAAAGCAGAGTTTGTGCACACTATAAATGGATCAGCTTTAGCTATAGGCAGATGCTTTGCTGCAATTTTAGAAAATTACCAAAATGAAGACGGTTCAGTAAATATTCCAGAGGTGCTAGTGCCTTATATGAATGGTCTTAAGAAGATAGAAGCGCCTAGAAAGAAAGTGGCTGTTTAAGCTTTACCCCAAATAAAATCTGCAAGATCATCTAGAGTCTTTATCTCTGGCTTATGCTCTTTCAGCATAGCTATATAATCTGAAGCCTTAGCTTTAAATTTAGCTGGAGCTTTATTCTGTAAAAGATCTATAAGGCTAGCTGGTCTTTCAGGAGATAAATGCTTAAGATCTTCTTTTAAATAATTTTCACAATAACACTGCTTATGATCAACACTTATATCATCTAAACCAAGCTCAGAGGACACAGCTTTAAAGAAAGTTTGGCCTGGAAGATCAACCGTTGACTTAAAGGTTTGTTTTGCTGTAGGAGCATAGTTACTAAAATCTAAAATCTCAAATAACTTAGTCAATGTCTCTTTATCAAAATAATCTTTATCAAATAATCTAAGACCAAAAAGTATATCCGCTTTCATCTGGTGATCCACAACATGCACTCTCTTCAGCAAACTATCCATTAAAGACATCACTATCTTTCTAGGTACAATGTCAGGACCTAAACGACTTAAACCAAGGAAAGATCCTCTTAGCAAGTCAGTTGAATATAATTCAAAACTATTATCAGAAATCTGAGCTGCCACAGTATCAAAAAGTTTCTTAATTAAAGGGTCATTTGGAAGTGCTTCTACTGCAAGAAATAAATTGCCAATAATTAAAGCTCGCAAGAAATCTGATGCAGGTCCAGAAATATCTTGTAACTTAATTGTTTCTATTAAAGCTAGAGTATAAGCCCTGTAATCATCTAAATTTCTTTGACCTTTACTAATAAAAAAGATGTTAGAAAAACGTGTTTCAACTTCAAAATCATCTGTTCTATTCTCTAACTGTTTTGCCATCAAATCAAAAAACTCTTTAGGGTATTGCCTTATATCATTATTACGAATAATTCTCCCCAACTCACATATTTGTTCAGAGCTGAATTGGATCTCATCTTTCTCTATTCTTTTAGAAAGCCTGATCAAAAGCTCAGGATTAGCTTTAGTCTGATGCTTAATTATTATTTTAACTAAGTTGAAAGCAGCGTCAGCCTCCAATTGCAATTCTGATGCAAATACTCTTTTATATACAAACTCAATTTGATCAAAATTAATCCTGTTAGCGTTCAACACACTATTTACAACCAAAGTGATATTGGAAATATGTTTAGCATTAGGGCCAGAAGGATTTACTGGTTCAACAATAGACAAGTAATCAGAAGGATTAGCTTCTAGCTTTTCGAGCCATACATCTACAAACTGTTCTATAGCTTCAGACTTTTCTTTATCCCTCAACATTAAATAGCTTTGTAGTAGTTCTAGAAGACTAAGAGAATCACAAAGACTTAAGCGTCTACTAAGTTCTTGGATAAGTGGCTCACCAAGAGCCTTGGTGCTTATATAAGAGAAGCCAATACAAATATCTGGCAAATCTTGTTCAGTAAATTGAAAAGCTGGATTAAAAATCGCATCTTTAATATAAGATATAACTTTTTGTGATATCAGCTCATCATCGTATTTTTGTATGTAAAAACAAAATTCAGCTAGTTTTTTTTCTGTAATAGGAGAGCTACTAGGTCCCAATAAGATATCTGCAAGATTAGTAATCATAGACTGTTTTAAAACAGTCTTATCTAAATTAAGATTGTAAAACATCTGCATAAATTTAGAGCCAAAAAATCTTTGCATTGGAGAGTTAGAAATAGTTTTAGTAAAGTCAAGAAGCCTAGTTAGCAAAATCTTATACATTTTTCTATTAGCATCATCTAGCTTATAATCTAGCTTTGATAGACTATCCACAAAATGACCGAAATCACTTACCGTCATCTTTTTCTTATTCTGTAAAAAGTGCTTATAGAACTTTTCCAATTTTTCTAGCTTAGAAGTCTTTGTATCCTGAAGCACACTTGATAGATATAAACTAAAAGCAGTTAGGTTTGAGCCGGAACTAGCTGCAGCAGAAAAACTACTATTAGAATTTGGAATATTAGAATTAAGAGCAAGTTCAATAGGATTATGCATTGATCTGGCTCTCTCTGCACCTAACTGAGAAACTCTGTGATTATTAAAAGCTCTAGCCATATAAGCTTCATAGCTTGGCTTCCTTTCGCTTTTAGGAGCTGCTGCTAAAGCTATGCTCATGACTCTTCACCCCATACAAAATCTGCAAGATCATCTAGAGTCTTTATCTCTGGCTTGTGTTTTTGCAAATATCTAACGTATTCTATTCCAGGAACAGCAAATTGCGATTTTACTCGCTTAATAAGAAAATTTAAAACACCTTTAGGTTTTTTAATAGAAATGCTTTTCATTATCAATCTAATATAATCACTACAATTATCATCTTCAGTATGTTCGATTTTATTGTCAGCTATACCAAACCTAGCTCTATCTTCTAAGCCAAAACCAAGTCCTGGCATTTCCAGTAAAAGAAGAAAGTCATTATATCCTTCTTTATTAGAATCTCCAGGTTTCAACTTTAATTTACGATATAAAAGATCTAAGTCCTCTTGGTTAAAAAGTCTCTTATCATAATTTTTCAAAGCCATTAAAATATATGCTTTAGACTTCATATCTAAATCTTCTTTACAACTCCTCAACTTATCTAATAGATAATCTAAAAATCCCTTTGGAATTTGATTTGCATTTAAAGCATGTAAAGGCCAAAAGGCTTCATCCAAATTACCTAGACTTACTGTATCTGGATCTCTCTTTTCCATCTTCGCTAATTTCTCCAGCAGCTCACAGTGCCTAGCAGGACCAAGTCCTATAAATGCAGCTGCGCTAACTGCTGCTATCAAATGAAAACCAATGGGTTGATTAATTCTATCTAACCTGCCAATCAATAAATCCATGTACTGAGGATAAGCATCAAGCTCATATTTTTCTCTGGCAAAGTAAAATAATGCCACCAAATCCTCTTGTTGCTGAAAGTCATCACCAAATGACTCTGCCATTGAGCTTACTGTCTCAAGCATAGAATTTGATATCAATTTAGTATCCAAAAGAGCTAGTTTAAAAACAAGTAGCGAAAACTTATCAATGGAAATATCACTATCTATTAGCTTAATCTTCTGCTCTAAAAATTTCATCAAATCCTGATTAACTGATGAAACAGGAATACCACGAATGGAGTCAGCTAGAGATATCACTTGAGCTATATTCATTTTAAAATCAAAATCTTTTAATTGGTCATTAATTAAAGTAATCAAATCCTCTGTAACTAACTCTTCAGTCATCCTTGATGCTGCAAGTAATAAATGACTAATTGTGCCTACTTTTACACACTCTTCTCCATGATCTTTTATTAATTCTTCAGAGTATTTTATACCTTCTCTTTTAGATTCATCGATCAAAAACTTATAAAACTTTTTAGCCTCTAAACTAGGGCTCATAAATCTTAAAAGAAGAGTAGATGATGCTATATCATCTAAATTAAAATCACTCAATCTTTGAATTTTTTTAGATAATGCAATGATCAAGGAGCTATCACTAGCTTTCTTTTCATCAAGAATGAGAGCACAGGTTAGACACAATGCAACAATAGTCTTTTTGCTTAGTTTAATATTATTTGATTTAATAGCCTGAAATAGAAGCTGGTCTATCTTACTTGGGAAAAATTCTTTCGGATAAATCTCGATGCTACCAATGAAAATATAAATATGACCTTCAGTTAAATATTTAGATCCCAAGAACCTTTTACAATATTTATCTATAACCCTTTCACTAATTATCCTTTTATCAATCTTTAGATCCATTAATTCTTTAAAAATTTCCAGAAAAACACCTATTTCATTGCTTGCTGGGTTTTTAGGTAGCTTTTTAAATATCCGTAAAAAGAAGCTTCTACTCAATAGCTTTTGATAAGCTTCCTCTGTATTTTCATCTAATTTTATTTCAGCTCTTTTTAGCTCTTTAAGTATCAAACAAGCCAGGTTATTATCAACTATAGGCATAGCTGTACTAAGTAAACTACTAATCTCATTTAATTTTTTTGATTTTGTATCAAATTTTGGATCACCAATAAATATTTTTATGCTTCTAAGTGCCACAAGCTGATTTCTATTTAGTTGAGCTTTTAAAAATTTATAATTATCCTCTTCTGAATTTCCAGAGGAGGAATTTAAAGTAGACAACAAATCTAAGTTTGAATTTAATGCTATTTCGCTAGGATTATTAGCAGGTCTCCTATTTCTTACTTGTCCTATGCTTGCTCTTCTTTCTTGAGCATAATAATTAGCTAGATAGTCTGTATAATTCGCTTCACTATGCGTATAAGTCGGTTTTAATTCTGCTTGAGCTCTTTGATGGTGTTTTTCATGCTTGCTATGAGCACTTGGCGCAGCTCCCCCAAGCGTGAAATTTAGTCTATTGTCCCAAATCTGTTGACTTGGCTTTGCTAAAACATGAACACCCATATATCAGGAATCTGTCTATTCAAACAAACCAAATAAGTATATCACTATTGGCTTTACTATATTTATATAGTCTAAAAGCCCTAATTTCAGAGTATTATGAGACTTTTAACCTCTTCTTAAAGTAAATCCGTAAAAATAGTTCTATCATGAAAGGAAACATGACTTTAAATTTAGGAAAGGTAAAAAGCGCTAACAAAACTGAGCGTTCTAACCCTTTTGATAATTCTATAAACAAGGCCTTTGGCGCTAAGCCAGCTGCTAAAGCTGCTGCTAAAACTGATAAAAGGCTTGAGCTACCTGCTGAATTTGTGGGATCTTTAGCTAGCACTAAAATGCGTCAGTTAGATTTGAGCAAACCATTCTTTAATAACTCTAATCCTATTATCGATACTGATAATATTGCTTAACGTCATTGCAAGCAAAGCGAAACAATTCTGTCTTTGGATCACTTCACTGCGTTCGTGATGACGATCTTTTATTTAACGCATTTCAGTGCGATACCAAATACCTAATGAAGCCATTAAAAACATAATAAAGTTTGGAATCCAAACTGATATAAATGGATCCAATCGCCCTGACTCACCAAAAGAACTAAAAATAGTCTGAGACATATAGAAGACAAAAACGACTAAACCAAGAAGTATATAACCCCAGTTAATTGTTTGCCTTCTGCCTACTAGCCCTAAACACGCGCCAATAATTGCAAGCAAGATACAGGAAATTGGATAGGCAAATTTATTATGAAATTTCGTCCATGCTTCATGAATTTTACTAGTCTCAATACTGCCATCATCATGAAGAGCAATAAACTTACCAAGCTCTATAAAGTTTAGATCTTTAAACTTAGAAATTTTATCTAAAATCTTTTTAGGGTTAAGTTTACTAGGCACAAAAGTAGAATCAAAAGTAGAAACCAAATCTAAGGAGTTCCCATCTGATTTTTGACCGCGTTGCTGGATCATATGACTATTACCTTTAGTCAGCTCCCAACCACCTTTTAGCGAAGACCAGCTTCCTTCTGCTGAAGTAAGAATTTGCGCTAAACCCTGCTTAGAAAAATCTAAAATAATTACATCTTTAAGCAATTCATCCTGAAAAGACTTCACGTAAAAAATCCTACGAATTCTTCCCCTTGCATTTTTTTCAAAATAACTAAAACTATTAATGGTTTTAGTTGGGATAGGATCTTTGTATAAAGAAAGCACATACATCTTTCTAGCTAAAGGCGAAGCAAATGGCACCACAAATTCACTAAGAATAAAAGTAGTACATGCCATCAAGATACCCATAAAAATTACAGGCTTCATGATTCTAAGAAAACTCGCACCAGCAGCGCGCATCGCCAGGATTTCAGATTGACCAGAGAGTTTTTGGAAAACTAAAAAGGCAGCGAGCAAAACACCAATAGGTGCAGTCATCGAAACGATCTCTGGAATTTGCAAACCAATGATGATGATTCCTTTGTCAAAAGACGCGCCAGATTTAGCAAGAAGTTTAAAGACCTCTTTAAATTTATCGATACCAAGCCAAACTCCAGTGATAACTCCAACGCCACTTGCAAGAGGCAGCCAGAATTCAGAGATTATGTATCTATCTAATCTACCCAATAATGCTTTCGACAAGATCTCTGTGTTTATTTTCAACCTTCTGAAGAGACTCAACGAGCGTTCTAGACGCCGCTACCATCTCAAGGTCACTCTCTAGTTTGTTAATGTACTTACCGACCCCTACTCCATTAGCGCCAGAAGCAATTGCTAAAGGAGCAGTTTCAGGAGTGATTCCTGAAGCTGTTAATAAAAATGCTTTCTCTAAAACTTTAGAAAACTCAATAGTATTAGCTAAAGTTAAAGTTACTTTTTGTAATTGACCAAGCGCTCCAGCACCATCAGGGCTTACCATAGCAGCGCCTTCAGTCTGAATAATATCTACGCCCATAGTATCTAATTTCATAGCAAGTTTGATTTGCTTATCAACACTTAAATGACCTGGAATAGTCACAGACACAAGCGGATTATAACCAGCATCAAGATTGAATTTCACAGATGAGATAATCTCTTCAGTAAGTTTAATCACTTCTTCAGCTTTAATGTGAATACCTTGCTCATAAAGAACTTCAAAATTACCAAGCTCAACAACATCAGCACCAAGCTCGATAGATCTTCTTAGTTCTTTTGGATCAATAGAAGAAACGAAGACAGGAAGTTCAGGGAAAGATCTAACAACATCAGAAACAATATCTTCGCGCGCGCAAATATCAACAGCTGCAGCACCTGCAGCATTTGCAGCTCCTACTATCTTCATGACATTTTCTTTGTCGAAATTACCAATGCCGGCAATTACTTTTAAACATCTCTTTGTTTCAAGAGCCCTAATCAACTTTGTACGTTTGTCCATAGGCTCAATTATATAGGAAAGGAGGCTTCAAGCTTTGTTAAGATTGCGGCTTATATGTCTAGATACCAAAAGAGTAAGACAAATATAAATAAAATCCTCTTTTAGAAATATGCTTGATATCCTTATGCCTTATGGCAGAAAAAATAGCTAATAAAGTAGTACTTGCATACAGTGGTGGAGTTGATACTTCGGTCGCTATTAGGTGGTTACTTGAGCACAAGTGCAATGAAGTTATTTGCGTAGCCATAGACCTTGGTCAGGGAGCGGAACTTGGACCAATAAAAGAAAAAGCTCTGACAATTGGCGCATCCGAAAGTTTAGTTATAGACGCGCGTAAAGAATTTATAGAAGATTATTGTTTTAAAGGACTTAAAGCAAATGCTAAGTATGATGCTAATTACCCACTAGCAACAGCAACAGCTAGACCTTTAATTGCAAAAATTTTAGTTGATGCTGCAAAAAAACATGGCGCAGATGCGATCGCGCATGGTTGCACAGCAAAAGGAAATGACCAAGTTCGTTTTGATGTTTCAATTATGGCTCTTGATCCTAATATGAAAATTATTGCGCCAGCTCGTGAGTGGGGAATGACGCGCGATGAAAGTATTGATTACGCTAAAAAACATGACATTCCAATTCCAGTAAAAAAAGAAAATCCTTTTTCAATTGATTTAAATCTTTGGGGAAGGTCTGCTGAATGTGGTGTTTTAGAAGACGCTTCTAAAGAGCCTCCTGAAGGGGCTTACGGCATGACTGTTTCTCCCTTGGATGCTCCTGATGAAGCAGAGTATTTAGAAATTAAATTTGAAAAAGGCGTGCCTATAGCAATAAATGGTGAGAAGCTTGGAGCCATTGAACTTGTTGAAAAAATTAATGAGATAGGTGGGCGCAATGGTATCGGTCGGATTGATCAAATTGAAAATAGAATTGTTGGCATTAAATCTCGTGAAATTTACGAATCACCAACGGGCATTATTTTAAATCTTGCGCATCACGATCTTGAGTATCTAACTTTAACTAAAGAAACAAAACACTTTAAAGATTTAATCGATCACAAATATTCAGAACTCATCTACAATGGTCGCTGGTTTAATCCACTAAGAGAGGCCCTTGATGCATTTTTGGATAAAACCCAAGAAAGAGTTTCAGGCGAGTTAACTTTAAAACTTTACAAAGGTAACGCGACTGTGGTCTCTCGTGAGTCTAAGTACTCTCTTTACGATCATGGCTTAGCTACTTACGATCAAGGCGATCAGTTTAACCATGGCGCTGCAGTTGGCTTCATAGATCTATTTGGGTTAGACCTAAAAACTTTTGCAAGTATAAAAAAATAAATTCGTCATTGCGAGCGAAGCACTTGTCATTGCGAGGAGCGAAGCGACGTGGCAATCCATGGATCACGACGCTTCGCTCGTGATGACAAGTGCTTCGCTCGTGATGACTTACTGGGAAGTAATGTAGTAAAAAGCGATATTCACAGAAATAGCTGTGAGCAAAGATATCACAAAGGTTTGTGTTCTAGAAATTGAACCAAATTTTGGTGAGCTAATTCTACGAATCAAACCAGTAGACTCGCCCACCTGGCGAGTATTGCTATTGGATTCTTCGAACTCGGTAATTACTCTATTAGGGTCTCCCCTTCTTCTATTTGGCATAATTCGTCCTTACGTGTTCCGAGCACTAATAGGTTATACCCATATTCTTGTCATGGCTCTATTAATTTAATACCTCAAAAACGCAGATTTAACAAGGCTTATGAAGAAAATTATGTAGATTTATTAAAGAAAAGTGATAAACCGGCAAGAAAACGCTAGAATCTTGACAGAAAGAGCCAAGTTAGGCTCTTTTTTTGCGCCTTTAGTTCAGTTGGTAGAACGTCGGTCTCCAAAACCGAATGTCAGGGGTTCAAGTCCTCTAGGGCGCGCCAAATCAAAGCCCTAGTACAATATCTTTATTCACGGGGAATAATATGACAGAAACAATCGAGAAAGAAAAAATAAAAAAAGAAAAACCTAGCTTCCTAGAGATGCTAGCTGAAGATGATTCGCCAGATATTGGTATCGCGACGAAAGAACCTTTAGCTGATTACGCTAAAGGAGTAAAATCAGAATTCAAAAAGATTGAATGGCCGACAAGAGAGCAAGTAACTCAAGAGTTCATTGCAGTAATAGTAATCGTTACAATCATTGCAATCCTAATTTTCGGAATCGATAAAGGCCTAGACAAACTAATCGAAGTCTTACCTGGAGCAAAAATATAAAATGGAAAACTTAAATCAAGAAAATCAAGCAAACGAAACTAGCGAAGCATGCCCTATGTCATCTGCTAATTCTGTTGAAGAAATTAAAGAACCTGCCGCTCTTGCTGCTAGCTCTGAGCCATTAACTGCTCAAGCTGCTGCCGCTGCTGCATTTAGCAAAGCTGCTCCTCCAGTCAATCCACAAGTTGAACAAAGTACAGCATCAAGAGCTTGGTATGTTGTTCAAACAGCAAGTGGGCACGAAACTAAAGTTAAAGGACACATTGAGAAACGCATCGAGACTATGGAAGTTTGGGATCGTATTTTTGCTGTTGTTGTACCTGAAAGAACTGTAACAAGAGTTAAAAAAGGTAAGAGAGTAGAGAAAAAAGAAAAAGAATACCCTGGCTACGTTCTTGTTGAGATGCTTCTTGACGAAGCAACTTGGAGAACTGTAAGAGAAGCTCCTGGTGTTTTAGGTTTTATTGGAAACAAAAACAAACCTGCACCAATTAGTGAAGCTGAAGTTAGAAAAATTCTTCGCAAAAGTGCTGTTCATACAACTCCTAAAGTTGGCGAGAAAACTGAAATCGATCTTAAGATCGGCGAGACTGTTAAGATCCAAGCTGGTCCTTTTGAAGACTTCCTTGGTGAAGTTGCTGAAATCAACGAAGAGAAAATGACAGTGAAAGTAAATGTTGTAGTATTTGGTAGATCTACTCCAACTGAAGTTCCTGTTAATCACGTTGATCGTGTAGGTTAGTTATTCTCCTCACCTGGGGGCAATAAATTCTTATGGTCGCATTTTTATACACAGCCGTAAAAATAGTTTTCATAGCAATAATATTGCTGAAAATAATTGCTATGTGGGTGCTTATACTTAAATCTGGAAAAATAAAAAGCTCTTTAAAAAATCTTGAAAAATTAATAACAACTACAAGAAACACAGCTATGACAAAATCCCTCTTCTTGCCCTTAGGAATGGCTTTAGTAGCAAAACCAGCTGGCAAGACAGCTCTTTTTGATTTACTTAGACAATTAAGTGAAATTACCAGTACTATTAAAACAATCAAGGACTCCCCAATCTTTCCTAAAAAGAAATAAGCATGAAAGTCGCCTTAATTACAGAAACATTTCTTCCACAAATAAATGGCATAGTTCGCACTCTTGAAAAGATCGTTAAACATCTAGAGAAAAATGGTCATGAGGTAGAAGTAATTGCAATTGGTGAGGGTGATTCAACTTACTCAAAATCTAAGGTAACAAGAGTACCTGGCATTAAATTTGCGCTTTATGAAGAGTTAAATATAGTCGCTCCTCAAGATGAATGGATTAAAAAAATCCTTTGCAATGTAAGTCCAGCACAAGTACCTTACAGTATTATTCAATCTTTACTTCCAATGCCACACCCAGTAGTTGAAGAAGCTATTGAAAGATTTAAACCGGATATTGTTCATCTAGTAACACCAGCAACACTTTGTTCAATTGGCTATTACTATGTAGATAAATTGAATCTCCCTTGTTTATCCTCTTTCCACACGGACCTTTCTGCTTACACTAAGCAATATCAAATCCAGTTCTTAGAGCCATTTATAGATGCAACAAATAAAATGACCTACAACAGAACTGATCGAGTACTAGCGCCTAGTGAAAGCACAAAGAAACAATTGGAAAAAGTAGGGATTAAAAATATAGGGCTCTTTGGTAGAGGTGTTGACACAAGTCTCTTTAATCCTAATCACAAAACTAAGCGTGACGAGATTTTTGAGAAATATAATTTAGATAAAAATAAAACAACAATCATGTATGCTGGCAGACTAGCTGAAGAAAAATCACTACCCATCTTAGCTGATGCATTTTTAAGAATGCATGAAGAATACAATCTTCAATTGTTTTTTGTTGGTGATGGTCCATATAGAAAAAAACTTGAGAAGAAACTTAAAGATACTGCGACTGTATTTGCTGGCTTTAAAAAAGGCGAGGAGTACGCAGAGCTTTTTGGCGCTGGTGATATTTTTGCTTTTCCAAGTAAAACAGAAACCTTCGGTCAAGTGGTTTTAGAGGCTATGGCATCAGGCTTACCTGTTTTAGGTTTTGACTCACCAGGAGTTAGAGATCTTGTGAAACACAGTGAAACAGGGCTTCTTGCTGAAGAAGATAATAATATACAATTTGAGAATTTCCTAAAAGAACTAATAGAGAATATCGACTTAAGAAAGAGCTATGGATCTGCAGGCACAATAGAAGCCGAAAAACGATCTTGGGATAATGTACTTAACGAGCTAATAGCTAATTATCAAAAAGTAATAGATATTAAAAAAGCTCTTCAAGAGTTAGCATAAGATTTAATTTGCCTTATATTAAGCTTTTGGCTTAGCCATCAATATGTATACATGTTAGAATGTATCCCGTTATGGCAATGAGTAAGAAAGTATATGAAGCCCACATCGGTGGCAAAATCAAGGTAGATTGCAAGAATCCTATCACTAGCATGGAGGATCTTGCTGTTGTATACACACCTGGTGTTGCTGATGTTTGCCTAGCGATTCATGAAGATGAGCACTTAGATCACGAGCTAACTATTAAAAGAAACTCCGTTGCTGTTGTAACTGACGGAACTGCTGTTTTAGGTCTTGGAAATATTGGACCGAAAGCTGCGATGCCGGTTATGGAAGGCAAAGCAATGTTGTTTAAACAGCTTGCTGATATTGATGCTTATCCAATTTGCATCGATACAAAAGGTAAAACAAACGATGAGATTGTTGAAAATATTCGCATGTTTAGTTTTGGTTTTGGTGGAATTAATTTAGAAGATATAGCTGCTCCTGCATGCTTTGAAATTGAAGCTAAGCTTAAAAAAGCAACTGATATTCCTATTTTCCATGATGACCAGCACGGTACTGCTGTAGTTGCACTTGCTGCATTATTTAACGCTATTAAGCTTGTTGATAAAAATCTTGAAGATCTTAAAGTGGTTATGAGTGGTGTTGGCGCTGCTGGTGTTGCTTGCACAAAGATCATTCAAGCTGCTGGTGTTAGAAATGTTATTGGCTGCGATAGACTTGGTGCTATTTATGAAGGGCGTGAAGAAAACATGAACTCTTCTAAAAAAGATTTTGCTACTTACACAAACCCTAACCAAGAGAAAGGAAAGCTAGCTGATGTACTTAAAGGTGCTGATTTATTTGTTGGAGTTTCTGGACCAGATCTTTTTGGTGAAGAAGAACTGAAAACTATGGCTAAAGATCCAATTATCTTTGCTATGTCAAATCCTACTCCAGAAGTGCCATACGAAGTAGCTAAGAAGTACGCGAAAGTAGTGGCGACTGGAAGATCTGATTACCCTAACCAGATTAATAACGTTCTTTGTTTCCCTGGATTATTTAGAGGACTTCTAGATGCTAATGCTCACTCTGTAACTGAAGGCATGAAACTTGCAGCAGCAAAAGCGATTGCTGAATGTGTTTCAGATAGTGAATTAACCCCTGATTTTATAATCCCTAATGTTTTTGACAAGAACGTTGCAGCTAATGTAGCTAAAGCAGTCCAAGAATGCGCTATTAAAGAAGGCGTGGTTAAAACAATTAAAAGCGTTGCTAAGCTTAAAGATGAAGAGCCAGCTACAGCACTAGGCGCATAAATCATGTCATTGCGAGCCAAAAGGGCTAAGTAATCCATGGACCACTTCGTCGCTTCGCTCCTCGTGATGACGCATAAGTGTTAAGACATAATTAGCCCTTAACCAAAAGCTGTGAATAATATAGTATGTAGAAGCATAGAGGAATTCGATCATGGCAGGTGATGACGATAGCTCAGATAAACAGTTTGAAGCTACACAGCACAAATTAAGAGAACAAAGAAAAAAGGGTAATGTCTTTAAAAGTAAGGACCTTACTCAGCTCTTTACTATGATCGTGGGTTTCGTTTTGCTCTTTGTTTTTAGTGCAAAGGTATACGAAAAACTTTACGAGATGTGCATGCTTTTCTGGGGGAATATCCCTGACTTTGAAAACCTAGCACCTGGTTTTATCTTCTTCCATGCATGGCGCACTCTAGTCTCAATCACAGTTCCAGCCCTTATAGCACTTGCGATGGTGGCGATATTAATTGAGGTTCTGCAGCTTGGCGGTCCATTATTCACCACTGAACCAATGAAATTTAAACTTGAAAAATTAGATCCTATTAAAGGTCTAAAAAATATGTTTAATGTGAAATCTCTTTTTGAGCTAGGGAAAAACATCTTTAAAGTTAGCGTGGTTGGCTATATAGCCTGGACGGTAATTAGAGCTCAAATGCCTCTTTTACTAGGCAACATACAAGCAGCAAGCAAGCTTGCTGGTTTTATTACAGTCTCTGGGATACTCTGGGAATTTTTCTGGAAATCAAGTCTATTTCTTTTAGTCATTTCACTTTTAGATTTTTCTTTTCAGCGCTGGAAATATATGAAAGATCAGCGCATGAGCTTTAAAGAAATGAAAGATGAGTATAAAAATACTGAAGGTGATCCTCTAATTAAATCTAAGCGCCGTCAAAAACAAATGGAAATGGCTCAAGGAAGAGGCGGGTCTGGGATTGGTCAAGTGCCTGATGCTGACTTTGTTGTAAAAAATCCTGAGCATATTGCTATGGCAATTAAATATGATGAAGAGATGATGAAAGCACCTAAAGTCCTTGCCAAAGGCTCTGAGCTCATTGCTCAGCAGATTATAGAGATTGCTGAGGCTCATGGTATTCCTGTAATTGAAAATATACCCTTATCAAGAGCTCTATTTAGGCTAGTTAGAGTAAATCAAGATGTACCAGCAGAGCTTTATAAAGCAGTGGCTGAAGTTCTTATCTTTGTTTATAAAGTCAAGGGTAAAAATTTCAAATAATTATTTTGAGATAATAGAAAAATGTTTTTTAGCTCTCTCGTGTAATTTTTCTTGAGAATAAAGCTCTACTTGATCTCTAAATTCATTTATCTTTTGATCAAAAGCTATGGGTGTTACTTCAATGCCAGCAATCTTAGCAAGAATGAGCGCATGCAATCTCATACCAAATAAATGGAAACAGTAAGTATTTAAAATATAGACGAGCTCTTCAGGTGTGAATTTATTAGCATCAATATAGTAAAAACTATCTTGTGACCTAATCTCAGCATCTATTTCATTAAAGTTTCTATGAACACCAAGATCTGCTTCCTGCATCTGAAAAATCATGACTGGAGTCTTGCCGTAATCCTCAGGCAAGCTATTAATAATTTTTCTAATTAAACCAGAGTCATTTTGATATTTGTTGGATCTTAAAGAAACTGCTACTAACTTTCTATTAAGTCCAGAAAAAATTTCATCAATCTTAGATTTCGATTCTTGAGAAAGTTTGCTTAAATTATTTGGCTCAATTAACCAGGCTAAATCAGAACCAAAATAATGATCTATCTTCCATTCTTTTAAAAGCAAAGAGCTACTTTTATCTCTCACGCTTACCCAAATTGCTGATTTAAAAGCTATCAGTGTAAGCAGCCTAGCTATTGGTGATCTTAAAGGTCCAATACCTTGAGCTACAATCCGAATTCGCTTACCAAAAAACTTAGCAAGCATAATTATTAAAAAGTAATATAGAACACTGAAGAAACCTGTTTGGTCTTGGAATAGTCCACCTATGCAAATCATCTCATTAGAGCTTTTTATTAATTTAAAATGCTCAAAAAAACCGTTTTTAGAAGACAGTCTTTTGAATTCAGCAAAACGATCTCTATTTTTAATTTCACGCTCAGAAATCTCTGCGAGCAGCTCGTCGCCATAATTATCATATCCAAGATAGCCTGCTATTAAATACAAAGTATTATCTAGAAATTCTAGCTCTCAATTTACCCCTTAAAATACAAGCCTAGCATAGAAAAAGCAATGTTTTAGATCCCTCTTAGCCTCTTTTTAAACTAAATCTGTATAATATGGGGTAAGTGAGAGCAAGGGAAGAAAAGTGTTCGATTTTTTCAAATCAAATAGGAACTCTCGTGGTGATTTAACATTACCCTTTTTTGGATTTATATTAGTTGGTGCACTTACAATCGCCTCTCTAACTGGTTTAAGTCAATATAATATTTTAAAATCAAAACTAGATAACGCTTTATTCATTGGGCAAACAAAAGCACAGAACTATATCTCAGACAACCTTAGTGATAGTTCAGTCATTACGCCTATTCAAGACCAAGTTGCTGTGGATGCTGTTCTTGCTGCAGCAAGAAGCGAAGGTATAAGCGCTGCTGCTGAATCTCTTAGCAATCTAGAGGCTAAATTAGTAGCACTCAACGGCGGCACGGCAATTAGTGGAATTTTTGATCAAGCAGGCACAATTGTTGAGCTTAATTCTGATGGAACTGTATCTATTCAATTTTCAGTGAGTTCAAATATGATCTCTAATATTCCTATCCAATATTCAAAAGCCACTTCACTTCTAAGAGCTAGACCTTCAGCTATATCAGCTAGCGTAAATCCTATTGATTTAGATTGCCCTGGTGATGGGACTTGCGGTGAGTGTGGAGGCTGCGATAGAAACACTGGAAATTGCATCCCTCTCTTTGAAATTTCAGATGGGCAAGGCGGTTTTAAAAGTCCGGATACTGAAAATGCTACAGCTGATGCTATAGCTTGTCTTGATGAAAACCCTTGCGCGGCTATTGGTGAAGGATGGAATTTAATAGAAGAAGCTGGTAGACAAGGTTGTGAAAAAGATAATTGCAAATATATTCCTAACTACCATTCAATCCAAAGAAGTCCAGCATTTGGGTTTTCACCAAGTGGTTACGGCTATACTCTGTTTGATATAGGAGTTTATAATAGATTTTTCGCTGATAGTCTAGGTTATGAAGGTGTTTGTCAAAGTGGAACTTGGTATGATCGAGGTCCAGAAACAACAGCTTCAGAACTAAGCGATAACTTTTATGATGGCGAAGCTACATACGCGGTATGTGCAAGTCCTTATGAGCACGATACTTCAGCTCAATATACTATGTTTGTAACATCAACAAGGGTAAGACCCGATATAGGTGTTGGTGGAATGGATAATGTTTGTAATCAATCAGCAAGTAACGCTCTACTACAGCCTCCAGGAGCTCAAGCATTTAAAGCAATGCTAGAAAGATATAGTGGCTTTAGAAATACATTTAGAAGTGATCAAAAATATTACAACACAAGGGGAGAGCTTTTAAATGGTTGCCCTTTATATTCTAGATCAAATACTTTAGGCGGCTCAGAGTTTGGGCTTAATAGACCTCCTAATATAGATGAGTATGGAAACCAAATCCCTGCTTCTGTCCAAGCAATACCTTCCGGTTGCAGTTTCTTCTGTTTTCCAACAATCGTTGCGAATGATGACAGAGTCTGGACTGGTGTTAGTTCTGATGGTACTAATGATGGCATAGGCAGACACTGTAATTATTGGACAGCACTTGATGGAAATATGATTTCAAGCATTGGGAATGCTAATAGTTCTGGAAACTGGCTTGGCGGAGATATAGGTTTTGTTTATGGAGGTTATAGGTGTAATGGATTTGGGAACTACCCCTTCCAGTTTGGAAGCTCAGATGGCAATGGTTTTAGGCTATATTGTGTAGGTCCTAGATAGTTAACCCCTCCTTAATTAATTTGGTGATAATTAGGAGTAAATAAGTGAGATATTTTGTTTGAGTTTGCAAAAACTAAAAGAAGTCCTAGTGGTGATTTAACCTTGCCATTTCTTGGTTTTGTATTGGTTGGGGCATTAACTATCGCCACCCTTACTGGACTTTCTCAATACAATATAATGTCTGAAAAATTAAACACAGCTTTGCAAGAAGGCAAGACTGCTGCAATTAGCCATATACAAAATAATCTAAATGATAGCGCCCTTATAGGCAGTCCAAGTCCAGCTACTACAGCTGCACTTAATCAAGCTCGCTTTGTAGGCATAAATGCAGCAAAGCTCTCTCTTGGTGAGAAAATACAAGAAGAACTACTAGTAAGAAATCCTTCAGGCGGATCAGATTTAAATATCTTTGATTCAGCAGATACTTTTGTTAGGGCTGCAAGTGATGGAACAGGCACTGTTGAAATTCAATTTTCAGTAGACGCCCAGCTACTAAGCAATGTGCCTATTAATTATCAAAGATCAACAGAAATGGTAAAAGCCAGACCTTCCTCCTTTAATAGTCAATGTCTAGAACTTAGCTGCTCTACTAACTGCGGTGAGTGCGGAGCCTGCGATACTTGCACTGGCAGCTGCATTCCTAAGTTTGATGTGGCAGATGGGCAAGGTGGTTTTAAAATCCCAGATACAGAAAATTCGAGTCCTGATGATATTGTTTGCAAGCTTGCTGCGCCTCAAGATATCTGCCAAGCTGAAGGTTGGAATAATATCACTGAAGATGGCATAGATGGCTGTGAACTTAATGGTTGCAAATTTATTCCTAATCACACTGCATGGAATATTAATGGAAGTTTTGCAAAAGTATATTTCGAAAATAGTCTTATAAGCACAACTACATTTGCTTCAGCAACTCAGTTTGATAGTGGAGGCAAAACTTATAAAAGAGATCAAGAGTTTCCTTCTGATAATCAAGATTCGCCAGGCTCTAAAAACTATGCTGTATGCAGAGAACAACTCAGTAGAAGAATTTTTGTAAGTTCACAAACATTTACAGGAAATCTTATTCAAGAAGCTCAAGCTTATGGAGCGAGTACTAGTGATCCTGTGCTTGCAGCAAATACTATCTGCACATCTATAGCTGCTGGAGCTGGCATGCAAGGCTCATGGTCAGCACTGCTTGGCTACTACAATACAAACAGATCAGCCAAAGTTGCAGCACCAAATTTACGGGAATATTACACTCCTAAAGATAACGCTACAGGAGATTTCTATAAAATTACAAAACCTATTTTTGGCACTGATGATTTATGGAATGGTATTTTAAGACCAATTAATATAGATGAAAATGGTAATGAGATTTCTCCTGGAATAACTTGGTTTGTGTGGAGCGGCTTTAAATCACTCACATCCAATTCTTACGTAAGTCAAATTGGAGATCCAGGAAGACCTCTTTCCTCTGATCCTTTTGCTGGCTTAAGTGAAAGATATTTTGTTTCTGGTGATAACGGACCGAACGCTTGGTTAAGAGGAGTCTCTGCAACATGTGATGACTGGAGTTCTGCTGATACCAATCAAGCAGGCTGGTATGGCTGGTCTAAAAACTCAAGTTCTATAAGTGGACCAGATGCTATTTACTCTCTAATAATTACAGGTTATTGGGGTGAGTTAGCGCCATCTGCAAGTTCTTGTTCTCACGAAAATCACCTATATTGCGTTGAGGATAATGAAACAGATACGAGCACTTGGTAAAAAATCTCTTTAAATAGACAGTATAAAGTTTTATGTTTATAGTTGATAATGAAAGAGTTTGAGCAATGAAAGAGAAAAGGAATATCGCTGGTGATCTAACACTACCCTTCTTTGGATTTGTACTTGTTGCTGCTCTTACCATCGCTTCTTTAACCAGCATCTCTCAATACAACATCATGGTTGAAAAGCTAAATGCTGGGCTCGATGAAGCTAATAAAGCTTCTGTTAAATATATTTTAGATAATGTCAGTGACTCTGCTTTAATAGGAACCCTATCACCAGCTGTTTTAGCTGAGCTAGCTAATGCAAGAACAGCTGGCATTGCTGCAGCTGAAAACTCACTTAGTGATGAAATTAAAGATTTAATTGCAACTAGAAACGGATCAGCTAATGTTTTTGATATTGCTGATAGTTCCATTACTAAAGATGCTAGTGATAATGTAATTATTCAGTTTGCTGTTGAAGCTCAGGTCCTTCCTCCTCCAACTCCTAAATACAAAAGAGTTTTTAAAAAAGTAGTAGCTAAGCCCTTTAGTCTTAATAGCCGCGAAGTCTGCACAGAACTTGATTGCCCGCCTGGTGACTGCGGGGACTGCGGGGCTTGCGATGACTGTACTGGCAAATGTGTACCTGATTTTTCTATACCTGACGGGCAAGGTGGCTTTAAAAATCCTGATACTTTAACTGCTACAGAAGATAATATTGCCTGCAGTCTAAATGATCCTTGCGCGGTTATTGGTGATGGCTGGGAAACTTATGAAGAGCATGGGATCACTGGCTGCATAAAAGATAATTGTAAATATCTGCCTAATCATCACACTGTTAATAGAAGTACTGAAAGTATTGGTGGTGGATTCTTTGCACAACCGGGAAGCAAGTTTAGAGTAGGTGTGAGACCAGAGTGTGATCCTAGTACTGGCTGCACCCAAAATATTTTCCCAACAATGCATTTCATTACAGACACTGTATTATTCACAGGTCAACCACTAGGTTTTACTGATGTTTGCATAGATGGTAATGTTTATTCAATTGGTCCAGAAACAACCATGTCAGATCTAAGTGATAACTCTGACGATCCTGGCGAGCAAACTTATTCTATTTGCACTGACCCACGTAGTCCTGATCCTGATGAGTATGTTCTGTTTATTACTGCAGGAAGGTATCCAGGGAATTTTGGTGGGGTTGCTGCTGCAAATAATTATTGTCAAACAGATGCTGCTAATGCTGGTCTAGCAAATTCTGCCAGCTATCAAGCTCTTTTCAATGGTTTTACTGGTGGAGTTGATGTAAGTGCTGGAAGCATAGTTAATGCAAACGCACAATTCTTCAAAGCAGATGGAACAGTCATAAATAAATGTCCGCTATTACCTAGATATCAAAGAGAATTTAATGAATATCCTTTAGCTAGTCCCATTAACCAATTAGCTAATGGCTTCACAGTAAGCCCCGCAGGACCTTTAGCAGGTTTCCTCGTTCCGCATAATCCAGATGCTGGAGTGTGGACTGGGTATTTAGACACTACTGGCTCTGCAAGTGTTTCTAGCAGTGGAATATCAAATTGTGATGGCTGGACTTCAATCGACGTTGATAGCTTAGCTTTAGCTGAGGATTTTCAAGTTACAGATACATGGCTCGGCCATGTGAGTGTCTTTTCTTTTTACACAATCAAACGATGCGATGGGACAACGACTGGACCTGATACTAGTGGTTATAGATTTTACTGTGTAGGTCCTAGATAAATATCTTTTCCTTATGCCTGATAATATGTAATTGAATGATTAAAAAGATCAGTCTATTTTTGTTTGTGCTTTTAATACTCTCTTCTCTTGTTTTTGTTTTTAAGCTAAGAGAGAGAATTAGCATGATTTTAGCTACCAATGAAAACATAGCTGCCAGCTATGCCAAAAAAGAATTAGCAAAAGATCTAGATGATAACGAAATAGCTATCGTTTTACATAAAGCTGAGAAAATTGCTGAAATCCGCAACCAAAAAAGTTTTGATGAATACCTTTTAATAAATACAAACAAGTTTATAAAAACAAAAGTCAAACTTTATTATGATGAGTTATACATAGGCGCCCACTCACAAGCTACCCTTCTTAAACCCTTTCATTTCTTAGTTTTAGAAACAGAAAGAAGACTACTGACACTTGAAGAGCTTGGAGAATATAACTTAGCGAATCTAGAATGCAAACAAGATTGCAAAGAACTAGAAAAATGTGATAAAGATCTTGGTCTTTGTGTTACAGACCATGAAGCAGTTCTAGCATCGCAGAAACCAAAATATAAACCATTTAGAGGCAAACGTGTTTTTGTGACTTCAAAAACTTATACGGGTGATTTAGTAAGCGAAGCGAAGAAAGCTAGCGGCATAGATTATGCAGGTCAAGAAAAAGCTGGAATAAAAGCAGCAGACACGCTTTGCCAAAGCAGAGCAAACACTGCAAGACTAGGCGGGAAATGGGCAGCAATAATTAGTGACTCAGATAATAATGCTAGAGACAGACTCTTCTCTAATAAAAGACTTTATCTAACAGATAAAAGAACTTTAGCTAATAGTAAAGATATCTGGGATGGCGAACCTGATAGATTTATTTCTTTAAATGAGTTTGCTAAAAAAGAAGAGTTTGGGAAAGAAGTTTGGACTGGCACAGATATAAGTGGTTTTACACAATCAAGATCTAAATTTGTGCATTGTAATGACTGGACATCAACTACAGGAACCGGCAGAGCTGGTATATCATCATCAAGAAGAGTTGTGCCATATTTTAACTGGATAGTTTATGGAGCTGGCGCAGAGTGCTCAAAAGCTCGTGCTCTCTACTGTTTTGAACTTTAGTGGATTTAACCTAGTCTTAAAATTTTAAATTAATAATATAATGATTAGAGTCCGCTTTACTAAGCGGGAAAGATATAAGCAGTGAGGAGTTTAACTAAAATAAAAAGAAATCGCTACGGCGATCTTACTTTACCATTCTTTGGTTTTATTTTAGTTGGCGTGCTTACTATTGCTTCTTTAACCAGCATTGCTCAATACAACATCATGGTTGAGAAATTAAATGCTGGACTTGAAGAAGCAAATAACGCTTCTGTAAAATATATACTTGATAATCTTAGCGACTCTGCTTTAATAGGTACTTTATCACCAGCTGTTTTAGCTGAGCTAGCAAATGCTAGAAACCATGGCGTAGCTGTAGCACAAAGTTCTTTAACTACAAAAATAAAAGATTTAATCGCTGTTAGAAACGGTGATGGAGTTAATGTTTTTGACATAACAGATAGTTCTATTACTAAAGATGCTGATGATAATGTAATTATTCAGTTTGCTGTTGAAGCTCAGGTATTGCCTCCACCAACTCCTAAATATAAAAGAGTTTATAAAAAAGTAGTGGCTAAGCCTTTTAGTCTTAATAGCCGCGAAGTTTGTACTGAGCTTTCTTGCCCGCCTGGTGATTGCGGGGACTGCGGGGCTTGTGACGAATGTACTGGCACATGTATACCAGACTTTTCTGTGCCTGACGGGCAAGGTGGCTTTAAAAATCCTGATACTGCCACAGCTACTGATGACAATATTGCTTGCGGAGCTACAGATCCATTTGTAGAGTTTTGTGAACATCTTGGCTGGAATGTTATTGAAGAAGCTGGCTTAACAGGCTGTGAGCTAAATAATTGCAAGATTGTACCAACTCGTCATGAATGGACTGAACAATTCTCTTATTACAATACAGTAGCAATAGATGGTGCGGCCCCTCTATCTTTTGGCTTTCCAAGCTCTAATATTAATGATTACTGCCTAGAAGGCGTAAACTACGTGCAAGACGAAGAATTTACAGTCTTAGAAGATACTGGTAAGAACAAAAAATTCTACGCAGTTTGTCAAACTAATCATAGCTTCCCTGGATTTTTATCAAAAAGAATTTTTGCAAGCTCTACAAAAGTTAATGGAGCTTTTGGTGGCATAGCCGGCGCTGATGCTATTTGCCAAGCAAGAGCAAATGCAGCAGGCTTGCCTGGAGCATACAGGGCACTTTTAAGCGATAGTGTTACTGACGCTAAAGATAGAATTCCTGGAAATGTTTCTTATAGATTAGTTGATGGCACAGTATTTAATAGCTGTCCATTATGGGATGATCTTGGTGCGCCAAATAGAGTTGATACTAATATCAGGCTTAATGAAAGTGGCGTAGAAGTTCCAGATGGCGTTTCACTTGGAAGAAGTGTGTATACTGGCTTTGCTCTTTGGCAATTAGGCACAAGACCTTTTGTCTGGACTGGAACAGGACCCGCTGGCACAAAAGAATATCTAAGTCCTTTTTATAGCAGTCCATTAGGGATAAGTAACTGTTACGACTGGACTGTAGGCACATACTACACTTATGATCAAAGTGGCGGCTATGGAAATGCTAAGTATTTTAACTGGGTTTCATATGGGGAATTATTCACTGGAGAACCTGGCTGCAATGGAACTAAACATCTTTATTGCGTTGAAATATAGTGGTTCTAAGCTAGTCTTAAAAATCTAAATAGAGAATATAATGAAACAGAGATAGGAGCTTAAAAGGAATAATAAATATATGAGGAGTTTGAGTTTCTTCTGGAGAAATAGTGTTGGTGATCTCACTTTGCCATTTTTTGGTTTTATTTTGGTTGGAGGACTGACTATTGCATCATTAACTGGGCTTTCTCAATACAACATAGTTTCAAGCAAAATAAATAAGAGTATAGAAGAAGCGCAGGTAGCTGCACAGAACTATGTTCAAGACAATATACCTGATTCAGCAATGAATAGGAACTATTAGTGCAGCTACGCAAACAGAGCTTGATAATGCAAAAACTGTTGGCATGAATGCAGCGATAGCATCTTTAGATTCTAAAACTGAAGCTTTTCTTATAGAAAGAAATTCTCCAGGTGAAGCACTTAAAATCTTCAATACAGCAGATAGTTTTGTAAGATCCGGTTCTGGAGGGAGAGTTGAGATTCAATTTGCCGTTGATGCAAAAATCCTTTCTAGCCTACCAATTCAATATCAAAGAAAGACTTCACTAATATCAGCAAGACCTTCAGGCTTTGCAATTAATAATTGCTTGGAGCTTGCTTGCCCGACAGGAGATTGCGGAGCGTGTGGTGCTTGTGATTCTTGCACAGGCACATGCATACCAGACTTTTCTGTGCCTGATGGCGAAGGAGGCTTTGAGATTCCTGATACTGAAAATGCCACAAGTGATAACATAGCCTGTCAAGTAGAAGTTGATCAATGTGAAGAAATTGGAGATGGCTGGCATGCCTATGAGGAAGCTGGTTTAGAAGGTTGCATCAATGCTGATGCTAGCTGTAAATTTATAGAGGACTATTATGCTTGGTATATATACGAAAATGGTGGGTTTTTTGCAAATCAAAATTCTGTCATTTATGATGCTGGAAATCTCAACTACGTATTTCATGGTTCTGTTCATCGTGATGATATAACAGACTACTGTCTTGAAGATCAGCTTTTAATTCGCGGTCCAGAAGTACCTTTTTCTAGTTATACAGCTTCTTGTCCTGCAGGTTTTAATTGCCCATATAACGAAGAGTCTTTCGCTTTATGTAAAATTGATGATTCCGCCATAGATTTTAAAACCATCTTTGTGACATCCTCTATATATGATTCTGACTTTATTACTGAGGCTAATACTCTCTATGGCGCGACCGTAGCATCTACTGGCTTAGAAGGCGGAACTAGAATTTGTGAATATCACGCGTCACAAGCTGGTCTAGGAGTAGGTCCTTGGAAAGCTGTATTAAATGGCAGGGAGGTAAACTATGATGGCGTTAATCCACCAACTGTTATTGATAACGAATCTTATGTTACTAGGTTCTTTGATAATGATTATCAACTTAAAAATACTCAAAACCAAGTGGTCAACAGATGTAATCTATGGAACCCAACTAATGAAAGCTTGTCTGCAGAAATTCTAACTGAGTATGGCGTTAGTGCGCCTACCCCAACACAAGTTTGGACCGGTTCAAACCCTGGAGCGCCTCATCATAATATAAATGAAACTATAATCACAGGCTGGATTGGTTTTGATGATCAACATTGCGGTCATTGGACAGGCTACGATCCTGACAATAACGCAAGTTCTGTTGTTGGTGACGTTGCTTATACCAGCCCAGCTGTTAGCTCAAGTCCATATTACTGGTTCTCTTCTAATCGAGGTGGTGGTGGATACATCAACATTCCAGGCAATCATCTAGAACCTAGATCTGGTATACATAGATGCCACGGGCTTCAAGATCTTAGACTATATTGTGCTGAGTATAGATAATAACTTTAATAGACTTCGGGTATATTCTATATAGGTAGCTTAATGAAAAATTGTGAACTACGGTTCAGAGATACTGAAGGAGATCTAACTCTCCCATTCTTTGGTTTTGTACTTGTTGCTGCTCTTACCATCGCTTCTTTAACCAGCATCTCTCAATACAACATCATAGTTGAAAAATTAAATGCAGGACTTGAAGAAGCTGATCAAGCATCAGTAAAATATATTTTGGATAATGTCAGTGACTCTGCTTTAATAGGGGCCCTATCACCAGCTGTTCAAGCTGAATTAATTAATGCAAGAAATCATGGTGTGGCTGTTGCTCAGACTTCTTTAAGCGCTGAAATAAAAGATTTAATCGCTGTAAGAAACGGTGATGGAGTAAATGTTTTTGATATAGCTGATAGTTCTATCACTAAAGATGCTAGTGATAATGTAATTATCCAATTTGCAGTAGAAGCGCAGGTACTTCCACCACCTACTCCTAAATACAAAAGAGTTTTTAAAAAAGTAGTGGCTAAGCCTTTTAGTCTTAATAGCCGCGAACTTTGCATAGAGCTAGAATGCCCACCAGGGAATTGTGGCGAATGCGGTGTTTGTGATGAATGTACTGGCACATGCATTCCTTATTTTAATGTCCCTGACGGGCAAGGCGGCTTTAAAAATCCTGATACTGAAAGTGCAACAGCAAACAGCATAGCTTGTAAGGCAGAGGATAATACGAGAATCGCTTTTGTAACTAGCTCTGGATATAATGGCAACTTAGTTGCAACAGCAAATAACATCTATAATCTTGGTCCTTTTGCTCTTGATCAAGGGATAGAAGCTGCAGATGCACTCTGCAACAGACATGCACAATTTGCAGGCTTGAGTGGTAACTATATCGCAATTATTAGTAAAAGAACTTTTGGCGAAAATCATATAAAAGATAGGCTTCCTGTTGATATAAAAATTGAAGATGTAAATGGCACTCTACTGCATGACGGAACAGCCAGTGGCAATGGTTGGATTTTTGGTTTACTAGCGCCTCTTGATCATGATGAAAATGGAAACCAGGCTACAGGTTTTCCAAGCTCTGCTTGGACTGGTTCACAAAATGGTGGCGAGGCTGCGTATCAATTTCCATCCACAGATCAAGCCATGGACTGTTCAGGTTGGGCAGCAAACTTTGCTACAAACAACTTGAATCCATCAAATGCTTGCACAAACCCTGTTGATCCACCTGGTAGCCCAAGTTTCCCAAATATTTGGCTTTGTAACCCCAGCTTGCCTCCACAATTTCCTTCCAATAGTTCTGCTTGCATGTCTAAACCATGCTGGAAACAAGGATCTAGCGGAAACATTACAAGTAGATTTTCATGGCTACAAGAGCCTAATGGTTTAAATACACCTTCTTTTGGAATGACGCCATATTCATGTCACCAGCCAAAAAGACTTTATTGTATAGAAGCAAACTAAAATTTATTATTTGCTTATGAATAAAGGATTCTCAGGATTTATTGTCATGATAGAATTGCTTTGGCGTAGAAATCAAAGCCAACTATGAGCGACAAAGACTCTAAAATCAGAAACTTTTCTATCATTGCCCACATCGACCACGGCAAATCAACTCTTGCTGATCGTTTACTTGAAGCGACAGGTGCGATTACTAAAAGAGAAATGCAAGATCAGCTTATGGACACTATGGACATTGAGCGCGAGCGTGGAATCACCATTAAACTTAACAGCGCGCGCATGAGTTATAAAGGCTATACCTTAAATCTAATAGACACACCTGGTCACGTGGATTTTACTTATGAAGTTTCTCGCTCGCTTGCTGCATGTGAGGGAGCGCTTTTAGTAGTGGACGCATCTCAGGGAGTAGAAGCTCAGACACTAGCTAATGTATACCTAGCTTTAGAAAATGATCTAGAAATCATCCCTGTTTTAAATAAAATAGACCTTCCAAGTGCTGAACCTGAAAGAGTTAAAAAAGATATAGAAGATTTAATAGGTTTAGATTGCTCAAATGCTATAGAAGTAAGTGCTAAAACTGGTTTAGGAATCGAAAAGGTACTAGAAGCGATTATAGATTTAGTGCCGCCTGCTAAAGACGAGCCTAATGAAGCTTTAAAAGCTCTTGTCTTTGATAGTTATTATGATTCATATTTAGGAATTGTGGCTTATTCTCGTATTCTTCAAGGGACTGTTAAGCGCGGTGACTGGATAAGGTTTATGCAAGTTGGCAAAAACTATCAAGTAACTGAGCTTGGTTATATGACTCCTAAAAAAGTGCAGGTTGATGAATTAGTACCTGGCGATGTAGGTTATATAGCTTGTTCAATTAAAGAAATAGAAAGTATTGTGGGTGATACTATCACTCTAAAAGATAACCCAGCATTAGAAGCAATCCCTGGATACAAACCAGCGGTGCCTATGGTTTTCTGCGGGCTTTATCCTGTTGACACAAAAGAATATGAAGACCTTAAAGAAGCGCTAGCTAAATTAAAACTAAATGATAGCTCTATTAGTTTTGAGCCTGAAACTTCTCAAGCTCTAGGTTCTGGTTTTCGCTGTGGCTTTTTAGGTTTGCTTCATATGGAAGTTATTCAAGAAAGAATTGAGCGTGAGTATAACATCACACTTATTACCACAGCTCCTAGTGTGGTTTATCATGTTTATCTAAATAACGGAGAGAAGCTTATAATCGACAACCCTAGTTGCCTTCCTGATCCAACTCATATCGATCACACTGAAGAACCTTATGTAAAACTAAATGTCATTTTACCTAAAGAGTATGTAGGCGCGATCATGGAACTTTGCCAAGAGAAGCGTGGTAATTATTTAGATATGAAACATATAGATGCTAAGCGCACAGATCTCATCTATGAAATGCCTCTTTCTGAGATGATTTCAGACTTCTTTGATAAGATGAAATCTCTATCTAAAGGTTACGCGACTATGGATTATGAATTTGTGGGTTATCAAACTAATCCACTAGTTAAAATGGATATTTTGCTTAATAAAGAAAAAGTAGATGCACTTTCTGTAATTGTTCATAGAGATAAAGCACAAAGAGTAGGCGGGAAACTAGCTGAGAGACTTAAAGACGTGATTCCTAGACATCTTTTTGAAGTACCAATTCAAGCAGCGATTGGTGGAAAGATTATTGCAAGGCAAACAGTAAGAGCGCAGCGCAAAGATGTTCTAGCTAAATGTTACGGTGGTGATATTTCTCGTAAGAAAAAACTTTTAAGTAAGCAGAAAAAAGGAAAGGCCCGCATGAAGAACTTTGCTTCAGTGGATCTTCCTCAGGAAGCATTTATGGCTGTACTTAAAGTTGACTCTGACGAGTAGCTTTTTATATCTGATAAGTAGCAAATCCTTTTTCAATAAGTCTTTCTTTCAAAATTTAATTATTCAGAACTTGCACGAATAGGATCTTTTCAAGTCCTAGACTTAAATGAAGAACTTTTAATTTGCGATTTTTAATAGCAACTTGGTATTGTTAATTACAAAATAAAGTAAATCTACATCGGTTTCCCTTCAGTGGCGTGTCTTAGTTCAGTTAAGGAGCATGGTTGCTATGGCAGATGCAAGGATAGGTAATGGTCGCAAGACTGATAGGTATGGAATAAGACGTAGATCTTTCCCAGTTCCTGATGGCAAGAAAGAGACTGCACGCAAGCTAGTCAGAGACACTAGTCTAAGCAGAGATGATATTAAACGTATGAGTTCTTTTTCCTCAGGAGAGCAAGCTGCTGAAATTGAAACTAAAAGATCAAGAGATAAATTTGAATCAACTAGAATTGAAAAAAGAGCAGATTTAGAAAGATCTAAACCACAAGATACTAACAAAGAGAATGATAAAGCCTACTACGGCAAAGGCGGTCCTATACTAGATCTAATTCTAAAAAAAGAAGTTAAGGAAAATTATAAAGGTCCCGTGATTAGAAATATTGAAGGGAAGATAATCCATGACCAACAAGCAGCAGTGCTTGAAGTAATAAACCAGCTTATTCCAGATATAGCGAAACTCCTTAAGCAAGGAAAAGCAGTCGCTCTAGTGCAATGGATTATTGAAAAAGTATTGCCAAACAGAGATCTAGTTGGCGTGAAGCTAGAAAGAAAAAATCTTAAAAATGCCGATCTAAGGAGAAGAGACCTTTCTAAAGCTAATCTCTATAAAGCTGATCTGAGTGGCGCAAACCTAGAGGGCGCCAAGCTTAGAAGAGCTGATCTTGCAGGAGCTGTTCTTAGTGGCGCTAATCTTAAAGACACTGATTTAAGAGATGCTTTTTTAGATGGAGCTGATCTTAGTAATGCAAATTTAGAAAATGCCAATCTAGAGGGAGCAAGAATAAGAAAAGCAAATTTAAAAGGTACTGATTTAAAAAAAGCTAAACTCAGTGGAGCAAATATAACAGGAAGCAATATAGAAGATGCCAAAACTGATGAGACAGTCTTAGATAGAGATCAATCTATACGGCTAGCTATTCTTGGAAAAGACCAAGCTCAATTAAAAATGCTTGCTGAAAAACATGGTTTAAGATTCCATGATCTTTATAGACATAAACTATGGGATAAGCTATATAAGCCTTCTGAGGAAGTTAAGCGTCTTCTTCGCGGCGAGGATCCTGACCTGTTCACTGGTAATGGCTTTAGCGTCTAATAAACGAGTACTTAATGAGGTTAATATCCTAACTTACTTTCTATAAAGCATCATAGTAAGTAGAATTTTCTGTACTCTTTTTAAATCTTTAGCATTAATTCTAGTTATAAATTTTGTTTTTCGAGTTTTCCAATCTTGGCTTTTAACATGATCTGCCAAAATAGAACCACTTACTTTTCCAGACTCAAATTGAACAGCATAAGGGTAGTTTTTTTGCTTGCTAGTTATTGGACAAATTAAAGCTAAACCATTTTTATTATAAACTTTAGAGGAGACTATCAATGCTGGTCTATGACCTCTTTGTTCTTTGCCTTGCTGAGGATCTAGGTTGATCCAAACAATATCACCACGACTAGGAATATATTTTTCCTTCACCATATTTCCTTACCTACAGGTGCATCATCCTGAATATCAGGCATATTCTCTGGTGTTACTCTTGATGCCATTTCCTCAAGGTCGACATCTTTAATAAGCTCTCTTGCTTGCTTAAAAATTTCTTCTTCTTCTTCAATCGGAGAAATTACTAAAGAACCTTTTTTATACTCAATTTTCACTTGATCACCACTATCTATACCCATAAGCTCAGCTAGAGCTTGCGGTATTCGCAAACCAAGGCTATTTCCCCACTTAGAGACTTTAGATTTCATATCCAAGATATTCCCAAGAATATACATAGTATATCCAACTTTAGCCAATACTTATGTACGAGTCAAGTAAAAAGCCTTTAAACTAGGGCTTTCCCTGTCATCACGAGGAGCAAAGCGACGTGGTGATCTAAGTTAAAATTTTTCTCAATAAATTAAGTGTTTTTTTAGCAGCTAGCTCACGAACCTGCGCGCGATCAAGAGGGCGAGCATGCCAGTCTAATTTAGTTACTAAAGTTTTACTGACACCATCTTCAGGATAGATAACTCCCACATAAACAGTTCCTATTGGCTTTTCTTCTGTGCCACCTTCAGGTCCTGCTATGCCCGTTATAGAAACATTTACATCAGAATCAGAAATTTTACTAAGACCTATCACCATCTCTTCAGCTGTTTGAGCAGAAACTGCACCATGCAGATCTAATGTCTCTCTTGAAACGTTTAATATTCTCTCTTTGGATTCATTAGAATAAGTTACATAGTTATTAGTTATGTAATTTGATGAACCAGGGACATCTGTCATCATCGTACTCAAAAGACCACCAGTGCAGGATTCAGCAAAAGATATAGTCAAACCTTTTTTTAATAAAATTTTGGCTAAAACACTAGGCAAGGTGTCATCATCGTAACCATATATAAACTCACCAAGTTCTTTTTCTACTTTTAGCTGCATTGGCTGTATCATATTTCGAGCTTGATGCGTCGTTTCAGCTTTAGCTGTAATTCTTAAACGGCACTCACCAAGACTAGCGTAAGGAGCGATGCTTGGATTTGAAGAATCAAAGAAGTCATGAATCTTCTGAGCCATTTGAGATTCAGTAATTCCAGAAAGCTTAACATCACGAGACACAATAGCTGAGCTCTCACCACCTTCCTTAAGCTTATTCCTTATATAAGGAACGCACTGAGCCATAAACATCTCTTCCATCTCACAGGGCACGCCGGGCAAAGTCAAAATAAAGACCTTATGATTCTGTGGCTTAGCGTAATTAGTTTCTAAAATAATTCCAGGTGCTGTCCCAATTTTATTTGGAATAATTCTAGTACCTTCAGGTCTTCTTGCTTGCTTGTAATTTATCTTTGGAATTCCGCGTCCGTTAAACTTCGTTTCTAATATTTTTATTTGCTCAGGATCTTCAACTATCTTCAGTCCAAAAAATTCACCCCAAGTTTCATTAGTAATATCATCAGCTGTAGGTCCAAGCCCCCCTGTGCAGATCACCAAATCAGATCTAGAGCATGCAGTAGCGAAAACTTCTTTCATGCGCTCAGGGTTATCACCAACAGTAGAATGATGGAAAACATCAATACCTATTCTTGATAGCTCTTGAGATAAATACGCAGTGTTAGTGTTTACAACTTGCCCTAGCAAAAGTTCAGTTCCTACAGCTATCATTTCGGCTCTCATATCTTAAATCGCTCTATCTATCTCTCTGACTTTCGCCCGGACGAAGCTTAAATCTTAAAGCTTCTTTCTAAAGTTAGACCCATAAGGTCTGCTAGAATATTCGGGAGTGATTAAAAAAGTACTCGTAACACAAGTCACATTGTGTGCCGTACTTAAGTAATAGTCACATTATACCCTTGGGTATAAAAACAAATATGGAGAGGTGGCTGAGTGGCTGAAAGCGGCTTCCTGCTAAGAAGTTCTACGGGGTTAAACTTGTAGCGAGGGTTCGAATCCCTCCCTCTCCGCCATTTTATAAAATTATTGGGGGAAATCTTAACTGTGTCTAAAATACAATTTAAATTAAATCGACAAGCAATATCTAAATATTTAAAAGAACGTGGTTTAACTATTCGACAACTATCAAAGCAAGCATCAATGTCCAGAGGTAAGATCGCTTTGCTAATCAAAGGAAAAACTTTTGCTTCCGAAGCTGATGTAAGGAAAATTGCAAAAGAGCTTCACACAAACCCTGAAGCTATATCCGTAAAAGAACCTGTTAAATTTAAGCCTAAACTAAAACCCGGTAGACAATTGGAACAGAAGAAGCAATTTGTTAAACCATTAATGCAGCATATTATTAAGGGTTCTCAGTCTTTGGGAGATCAAATCATCGAGGGCCTTATAAGTTTTGAGTATAAATTAGCTACTAAAAACTATGATCAAAATCCAATAATGTTTAGATTAGAAATTCCATTTAGGAACCGTACCTTCAATATTGTTTATGCCTGTGATCCTTCTATGCTGCTTGGTGAAGGAAAAGAATTTGAAGACCTTGATCCCTTTGTCCAGGTTTTCATTGGACCAAAAGAAAAGCTTAAGAGAATCAAACTTAGTGAAGAAAAGCTATCTCAACAAGATAAAAAGTTTTTAATAGCTGTCCACAACTTAGTGGCTAGTGAGTTAATGGACAGGGGAGATTTTTACCCTCTTGATACTTATAAGATTTTATAAATTCAAATCATAACTAGTACTTCTACCACCACTTTCTAGCTTTCTCAAAATTCCCTTATTTAGAAGCTCAGTAAGATCCCTAGTAGCAGTAGCTTTAGAGCATTTTCCTAAGCTCGCATACTTGCTTGCTTTGATCCCACCTTCGAAGCCTTTAACACCTTCTTGAAGCATTCTATTAATTAACTTTCTCTGTCTCGGATTTATTTGGTCTTTTATTCTTTCATAGAACTTTGATTTCTCGATTATAAACTTCACTTGCTCTTCAGCACTATCTGCAGAGTTTATTATCACCTCAGTAAAATACTTGATCCATTCTGTTATTTCATTTGATTTTTGTGCTTTAGAAAGAGAAGAGTAATAAAGCTTCTTCTTAGCTTCAATTTCTTGTGACAAACTAAGTAAAACTGGACGACCTATGTTTTGGTATAGAACCTTCTCTGCGATTGCCCTTCCTATACGACCATTTCCATCTTCATAAGGGTGAATCGACTCAAAATATAAATGAGCTATAGCAGCTCTTAGCGAAGCAGATTTTATTTCTTCTTTTTTCCCTGGTGCAGTATAGTTAAACCATTTAATGAAAGTTTGCATTTCTTTTTCTAGAATTTGAGATGGTGGAGCTTCATAGTGAACTTTCTGTTTTCCAATAGGACCAGAAACCACTTGCATAGGCTCCTTATGTGTTCTATAGCTTCCAACTCTTATATTTAATAAACTTGAATGACCTTGGAATAGCATTGTGTGCCACTCATGAATTTTTTTCTTCGATAGAGCTTCAGCAAAAGTATTGTGAACATCTACCATCACTCTGCTAATTCCTTCGGCTTTTTGGTCTTTAACTTGTTTTTTCTCTGTATTTAGCCCTAAGTGATTTCTAATAGAAGAAGCTAGTTCTGCTTCATCAATGATTTCTCCTTCTATCTCAGAACTTTTTATAGCCTCAGAAACCATAAAGTGAATTAAACTCTCTGTCTTTATTTCTTCAGAGGCATTTAAAAGCCCTGCTGCTTGCATAGCTATTTTTCTTTCACACTTAAGTAACGCTGAGTTAATAAATTCCAAACGTGAAGGCAAATCAATTATTTATTTTGCCAATTTTAAAACTATTGAAAAGCTAACAGGATACTTAATTGAAAATTGCTGTGATGCAGAGGCTATTACTTGCCTAAGTTCTAATAGCTGGCATGATCTTGCTAGGAGTCGCTCTTTGTACGGCTATGGTTTTTGTTTGGAGCCAACTAGTAAAAGGAGATGCGGCTTATACCCTAGTGCAAGTCTCTATTAATGATCTAATAGTAGTCATATAGAGGGGTAAAATCACCCATTCTTACTAGAAACTACGTGGAATATTGCAATTATGCAAAAAATCCTCACAGCAATAACTCTTCTAGCATTCACTTTTACAAGTGCTCAGGCCTATAGAATGGAGACAAGCGAGCGAGAACTAAATTTAAACTCTGGCAATAGCTACAGCAGAGCTTTCGAGCTCATATATGTTCCAGAGGAAGGAGAAGACCTTAGTAAAATTCCTAGTCAAATAAGAGTGCAATTAAGAGCAGAAGGTCTGGGCTCTAACTTCGTTAATCTTCATCCAGGTGACACCATAGTTAAACTACCTCAAGGCGATGAACTCAGAAATGAATTTCCACTAAGACAATATTTCAACGTCAATGCTAATGCTGCAGGCATAATAGCTTCAGGAATATCAACTCTAATACCATTACCAGTTAATATTTCAAATAGATTTTCACTTTATAACAGTGATCCAGAAAATTTTGATTTACCTAGAGAAGCAGAGCCAATAAGAGCAGAAATCTCGCTATTTGATTTTGATGATTTTGTAGAACCAGAAACTAGCGAAGAAGATACCAATACATTTAAAACTATGAAGCTTGAATCTATAAAAACTTCTACACTAGTCTACCCTATTTTAAAAGTTGATCAAGAAGATAGCAGCAAATACTCTATTGGAGATCTTCCACAACCTAGAGTACATATGGAAGCTGCTGTTCCTACAGGTGTTAATCCGCAAATAACAGACGCTGTGACTCAGGCATTAATAAAAAAAGATTTAGAGAATACCACTTTTGCAATCACAAAAAATAGCAGCTCAAAATTAAAAAACTTCTTCTCAAGATTCAAACAAAAAAAATTCACTCTTAGTGATGTAAATGCAATCATTCTAGATAGTTCAGATGAAAATACTAAAAGAATAAGCATCGATGGTTTGGTTAATGAAGCTGACGATCTAAGTCTTAGAGCAAAAGGTCTTAGGATTTTTCTAGATAAAGCCCAAGCTAACTCTGCATTAAATGGTGACAAGCTAGATGCTGAAAGCTTAGACACTAATCAATCTAAAAAAGCTAAACTAAGCTTTAAAGCTAAAACTAATGGCAAAGAAAAGGGACTCTTTCATAACGCTAAAGGTAAATTAGATGTTATTTTTGCTTTTGATAATCTAGAAGCAGCTGAATAAGTAAGATTAGATTACTTTATATTGGTCTTTTAAAATTGTCATGTTAAAATGATCATATATGAAGAACTCTAATCTCTCTTTCAATAAACTAAGCTTAGCTCTAGTTGCAATTCTGTTTCTTAACTCTTGTACTACAGCACCTAAAACTATCAATCATACAGATGCTCAGAATAAAAGTGATTTAAGCCAAGAAACTGTCAAAAAAGAAGTTGCCGAAGCAATTAATACTATCGGTAAATATTCTATAAAGCAAAAAAACCAGGCTTTAACTGAAGCTAAATCAGCGCTAGGTCAGCTTGATACAAGAATCAATAACTTAGAACAAAAAATATTAGCAAAGAAGAAAAGCATGAGTGAAGCATCTAAGACTAAGTCTGAAGAGACATTAGGAAAACTTAGAGCGGAAAGAAAAGATCTTGAACAAAAATTTATTAAATTAAGATCTGGTAGTAAAAGAGCATGGGAAGAGCTTAAACTAGGTTTTAATACAAGTTTTAAAGTATTAGAAACCAGTCTTCAAGCAGCTTACAAAGAGTTTCAAGAAAACTAAGTCCCGCAAAAAGTCTTATAACTAGCGCTTTTATCTTCAGGTGCTTTCATATAATCCTCAAAACCCTCTTGCTCTTGGTAAGGGGTTTTAAGAAGTTTAATCAGATCTTCCATGTATGAAAAGTCATCTTCATAGGCTTTAGCGATAGTTTCTTCCAATTTATGATTGCGCGGTATGTAAACTGGATTAACAGCTTGCATTAATTTAGAGCTCTTCTCTATATTCTCACCTAGCCGCTTCTTCCATCTTTGGATCCAGTCTTTAAGAGCGTCCTCACCAGTATCAAACAATTCTATAAAATCTTTTTCTTTATCACTATCATCAAGCATTTCAGCTAAATAATAAAAACTAAGAGTGAAGTCTGCTTTGCCTTTATGCATCAAGCCTAAAAGCTCGTAAGCCAGTTCTTGGTCACCAGCTTTCTCTTCATTAATTCCTATTTTTTCTAGCATTAATTTTTGGTAGTGCTTATTAAAATCAACTTGAAAAGCATCTAGAATTTCATTAACTATTTTGACTACTTTATCTTTGTCTGAATCTATCAAAGGAGCAAGCGCGCTAGCTAAGCAGCTTAAATTCCACTGAGCTATTGGTGCTTGGTTCTGGTAAGCATAGCGACCATGATGATCAATAGAACTAAAAACAGTTTTAGGATCATAAAAGTCCATAAATGCGCATGGTCCATAATCTATCGTCTCGCCTGAAATGGACATATTATCTGTGTTCATAACACCATGAATAAATCCTACACTCATCCATTTAGCTATTAGATAAGATTGTCTTTTAGAAAGATTCTTTAAAAGATTAATGGCTGGATTATCATCAAGCTTTGAGCCTGGATAATGCCTCTCTAAGACATGGTTAGTAAGAACTTCTAAAGCATTATCATCTTTTCTCACAGCAAAATACTCAAAAGTACCGACTCTAATATGACTAGAAGCTACTCTTGTTAAAATCGCACCTGAAAGCGCGGCCTCTCTATAAACAGGCTCGCCTGTTTGGATAGCTGCTAGTGAACGCGTTGTTGGAATGCCTAAAGCATACATCGCTTCACTAACTATGTACTCTCTAATAACAGGACCTAACGCGGCTCTACCATCACCGCCTCTAGAAAATCTGGTGAGCCCGGAGCCTTTAAGTTGGATGTCCCTTCGATCTCCATTTCTATCTAAAACTTCACCTAATAAAATAGCTCTACCATCACCAAGCTGAGGCACAAAATGCCCGAATTGATGCCCTGCATAAGCTTGAGCAATTGGCTCTGAGCCTTCAGCTATTTTATTGCCAGCTAATATTTGAATCCCTTCATCACTTGATAAAAACTCTGGATCAAGCCCTAGCTCATCAGCAAGTCCCTTATTAATTTTTATCAAGCTTGGTTTTTCTACCTTAGTTGGATTAACCCTTTCATGGAAACGGTCATCAAGCTCTGCGTAACTGTTATTAAAATTAAAAATATGATCTGTCCTATGACTTAATTATAGACAAATTCTTAATCATCAGATTAATCTTTAGTAAAAGTATAAGCCCAGTAAATCAAGACCAACTGCACAGGAAGCCTAAGTATAAGAGCCCAAAGAGGGAAATCCATACCACAGCAATCAGGTGTGAGCATATAAATATTAACTGGAAAGACTGCTATTAAAACTAATATAATCCCCCAAGCTGCTTTCTTTCTTGTTTTATTAAAAAGTAAAAGCAAAGCTAGTAAAGATTCCACTACTCCACTTAAATAGACCAATTCAAGATGAAAAGGAATATAAGGAGGCATGATTCTAAGATAAAAATCAGTGTTTAAAAAATGATTTATTCCAGCAAAGAAATAAACCAATGACATCACATAGAGACTAAATTTATGTAGTGAAGCTCTCATTATCTATATTATAGACAAAGCTAAATCCTTCTAAACAAGAAGACTCTCTCTATTAGGTGATTTTGCTCAGGTTGCTATCAAAATAATCCTAGATGCTTCTTTATAAAACTGTCTTTCAAAGAGAGACAGACATTAAGGAGTCAAATATGAATATCGGGGGAATGGAAGCTAGAAAGCTTCTACTAGAAAGCATTAAATTTATAGGTCCAGAAAACGAGCTAAAACTGCCTGAAAAGCTCGCAAAAGAACTAGATACTATTATCAGATCAGTGGATCTACTTGAATCAAGCACTGAGCCACCAAAAAAACAAATCGGGCGATTAAAAGCAAATTTCCAAACTGTTTTACTAGCACATTTTAATAAAGATATAGATCTCAAACTAGAAGCTCTAAAGCAAACTAAGGCTGCTATTAAAAAATTTAATAGAGATAATGGCGCTGGCGCGATGCTAGGCAAGGCTATAGCAGGAGCTTTATTTGCACATATAAGAAGAGAAGAAGATGGTTTTGATAATCACAAAGCGAAGCCAAAACCAGAGCCAATTAGAGCAAGCGATCTTGAAAAAAAATTTAGTAACTATATACAGCAAATGGGCTTAAAGATTCATTCAAGTGATGAAGATCTAGCTCTAGTAACAGGCATAGAAGTGAGGGCAAGTGATAAGGAAGATAATCGAGGCATAGAATTTGGCGAAGCTATGCTTCAAGATACAAGCTCAAAGGTCTCTCTAGTAATAAGAGATCCAGAGAAATTCACAAGCTTTCTAGAAAGCCTAGAAGGCAAGGATTTAAAAGCACACACTAAAGGCAATTTAAATCAAATGGTGCTTGCTATTGAAGATCAATTTCTGGCAGCAAAACCACACTGCCGATAAAACCTGGAGACATTCATAAAACAGTTGAGGAAATAGATCATGATCAAGCAATCCTTGATAAACAAGCAGAAGAGAAACTAGATGGCATGCTCTCTATTCTTACTAAGAATAAAAAAATGATAGAAGCTTTTAGAAAACTAGAAACTAATACCAAAAGTTTAGAAAGCATTATAGAAGCCACTAAAGACAGTATTCTAAAAGAATATTCGCTGGCTAAAGAAGCTGGTTACTTTAATGAAATAGGAAAGGGCTTTGATCTACGAATTTGTCATATGGACTGCACTACTGAAAGCTATCCAGAGATACTAGCTAACCGCCTTAGAGCCTTAGATAAAATAGCTAAAAATCCTAAAGCTAAAGAACTCTATCAAAGCTGCCTAGAGCACGAGATAGAAGGATTAGAAATAGCTCTAAATGATATGCAAGCTTATACTGAAGGTCGCTTTATTGGCTCTTTTGAAGGGCGAGATGAGATAAAGCATTACCAAAAAGTTATTCCTGAAATAGTTTCAGTTGCTGAAGAAAAGTTAGCCGAATTAAAAGCTAAGTTAAAATAAACTAATTCTTTAAATAAACAGGTCCTAAATAATCACCCTCAAGACTACGCTTCCACCAATTACCTGTAGCTTTTCGCTCTTCAGGCGTGGTGAATTCATATAAATAATAGCGAACTCTAATGCGAGCTGGGGGCTTGCCTGGGAAAGGATTATATTTAATAAGTTTTAAAACTTCCTTATCACCTCTAAGTAGCTTTTCTACAAAAGGCATAAACCAATGCTTCTGCCTTTCTTTACCAAAAGAAGCGAACCACATTAGCCAGTCAAGTCTTAAATGATAAGGCGCGTATTGAGCAGGCATCTTAGAAAGATCACCTGGCTTTCCTTTAAACTCATACTCTTTCCACTTAGTTTTAGTAGTTAATTGACTTTCATCAGTGCCCTCAAAGACTATCTCATAGCGCTTTTTAGTCACTGAGCCAAAAGCACCATAAGTGTTAACTATATGAAAGCGATTGAAGCTTGCATTCATGGCTTGTTTTTTTGAGAGCATATTTTTGGCTGGGTAATAGCTAATAATTACAATCAGTACACTGACTGTAATAGCCAGTCCTTTAAAAAGTTTTGAATCAACAGTAATTTTAGGAGCTTTTAAAACTTTGCCTAAAAAACTATTTGGAATAGCACTAAATGCAACTATAATCGTCATCCAATTAAGCCAAGAAAAATTACCAGTTAAAACTAACCATAATTGCGAACTAATAATCAAAATACCTGCGATAGCCGGAAGTGGTTGGCGCCAGAAAAGCGCTATTGGAAGCGCTAGCTGCACAAAGAAATTAGCAGCCACTTCAAATTTATGAAACCAAACAGGTAAGTTGTGCGCGTACCAAGAAAGAGGACCAGGCATAGGCTGAGTTTCGTGATGATACATCAAGCATGTCAAATCACGCCAGCACTCATCACCTCTAAGTTTTATAAGACCAGCACCAAACTCAATTCTAAAAAGCATCCAGCGCAAAAGAAATATCATGATTAAAGGCACTGTATTTTTATTAGCGCCAATAAAGATTGCTAAAAAGCCTCCTTCTAGTAAAATCGACTCCCAGCCAAAGCTATAAAAAGTCTGCCCAATATTAACAATAGAAAGATAAAGTACCCAAAGCAAAAACCATAAAAGTGCTGTGCTCCACCAAGGAAGCTTCTCTGAAAAACCGAGAAGAAGTACTAAAGATATAAGCGCGCCGACCATGGATAGAGCTATTAAAAAATCATCTGAATAATAAAAATGAAAAATGCTTGGTGCTTGCCAGAACTTAACAGCTTCTAAAAATCTAGTAACTGGTAAAAGTCCATTCTCACCAAGCAAAGCTTTGAATTGATCAATAGTAACTATAAAAGCTATAAAATAACAAGCAGCAAATCCCTTTAAAAATATAAGTCTAGCTATGGAGTAATCTTCTCCAAAACAAGAAATGAATATTTTCTTTAAAGCTTGCATTCTTATTACATTATATTTCCACTAAGCCTGAAGCGGGCAAAGATACCCTATCTCGTCCAAAGCAAAATAGCCTAAAATAGAACTTTTTGAGATATTATGAATATAAGGGTATATCACGCGAAAACTAGCTTTTCAGAAGTTTAAATGCAAAGTAATAATTCTATAGATCCAGAGGATATCCGCAAGCATTATAGCCATTCACTGGCTGACGAAAAATGCATTTTATTTACCGGGCACTCTCATCGTGCTTGGCCTAACGTTGCATTGATTGGTCAAACAAAAGCTATAGATTTAGCATTTAAACATAAAGATAAAAAATGGAGTTTTGTTTTTGAAGAAATAATCCCCCAATTCCAAAAAGCTGTAGCTAAAAGAATTGGCGTGAATGATTACAAGCTCATTGCTCATGATGAAAACTCACATAATTTATTAGTTAAAGTTCTTTCTTGTTTTCCTTGGAATGAAAGAACAAAAATAGTCACTAGTGATTCTGAGTTTCATTCAGCAAGCAGGCAATTTAAAAGGCTAGAAGAAGAAGGGGTAAAAGTTACTTGCGTAAACACAAGCGAGAAAGAGACTTTCACTGACAGCTTCATAGAAGCGATAGATAAATCCACTACATTAATTTATCTTTCCACTGTATTCTTTACTGATGGCTACGTGGTGCAGGATCTAGAAAAGATTCTTGATAAAGCACGTAAAGTAAAAGCTACTATCATTCTAGATATCTATCACCAATTTGGCATTCGCAAGATTAATATAGATGGTTTAGGAAAAGATATCTTTGTTTTAGCAGGTGGATACAAATACGCTCAGGCTGGAGAGGGTGCTGCATGGATGAAAATCCCAGAAAACTGTAAGCTCAGACCGGCATTTACTGGATGGTTCTCAGACTATGAATCATTAGAAAAAACCAAGTCCAAAATCAATTATCATGATGACGCTTCAAGGTTCTATGGAGCCACCAGAGACCTTTCTGGAATTTACAGAGCAATCTCCGTCTTTGAGTGGATGGATGAGATAGGGCTTGATATAGAAATAATTGAGAAAAATAATTTAGCTCAAACTAAATATCTAATAGATCTTTATGACGAATTAGAACTGAAGAAAAAAGGCTTAGAGCTTTTATCCTCTAGAAAAGATAGCGAAAGAGGACCCTTTCTAGCACTTAAATATAAAAATGCTAAAAGCTTAAAAGAAAAGCTAGAAAAAAAAGATATCTGCGCAGATGCGCGTGGAAATATTTTAAGAATAGGACCAGCAGAATACACAAAACAAGAAGAGCTAGAGCTTGTGATGAGAGAAATAAAAGAACTAACTTAAAAGACTTCGATACAATAAACTCGATGATATTCTAATGTGGTATCTTTATACCTACAGATTTGATGGGGGGGACATGAATTTAACTAAAGCCAGCCTAAATTCTCTTTACAGAGCTATTCAGCATATAAAACTTAAAGAGCTCGCACGAAGAAAAAATGCTTCACAAGAGATAGCTGTAAACAAACTCAATGCAAGGCTTCATTCTCAAAACCTATCTGTTTCTATAAATCAAGAGAGGCTTGGTAAATTAAAGGATTTAAAGAAATTAAATATAAAAAAGCTTGGGAGATTAGTAAGGAAACTACTACCTAGTAAAAGTGATATCACTTTTACTAGGTTAAACAGCATAAGTAAGCGGAGCTCTTCTTATAAACCTATTTTAGACGAAATAAAAAAACAAGATTGGTATTTAGATTTTTTCCGCAAACAAGTCTGCAAACATAGCACCTTCAGAAATCAAAATATTAGAGTATGTGCGCTAGGGATCAATATTACCAACAATGAAATAAAGCTCTTAACAGGAACCCAAATGCCAGGCGAAGGCATGCAAAACCACGAGCTTAGCATTGGCAGACTTAGATCAAGAAAAAATCCTGACTCTAAATCTGCACAAAAATATTTAACAAGAGTTAATTTAATTGAAGATATAAATGTTAATAAATCTCCTAAACTAATGAGGTGGATAGCTTGGCTAATTAATAAAGAACTTAAAAGAAAGGACGAAGAAAAGAAACCAATCTTATTAGGCTCTAAATCATTAGCGATTAAGTTCCTTTCTTAGGTGATTACCCCTATAGAGGGTATATAAGCTAATAGACTTGATTGAAGAAAAAACTAAATTGAAAAGAGAGCTTAATCTTTTCCAAATCGTTTTATATGGTTTAGGAAATATTTTAGGTGCTGGCATCTACGCGCTTATTGGCATCGTTGCTGCTAAAGCAGGCTACTTCACGCCCTTATCTTTTATCGTTGCTTTAGTTCTTGCAGTTTTTACGGCACTAAGTTATATGGAATTTTCTTCACGCTGTCCTCTTTGTTCAGGCGAGGCTTATTACATACATAAATCTTTTAATATGAAATGGCTTTCTACTTTAATTGGATCGCTCATAGCTTTTGCTGGCTTAATCTCATCAGCAGTGATGCTCAAAGCTTTTGTAGGTTACTTTAAAGTCTTTTTAGATATGCCCGAAATGCTTTTAATAATAATTGTTATTTTATTGGTTGGCGCTATTAGCATTTGGGGAATTAATGAGTCTGTTTGGGTCGCAGCAACAATAACAGTTATAGAAACAGGTGGTCTACTTTTTATAATTTTTGTAGCAGGCAAAAATCTAGGTGATCTCCCAGCACAGCTTCCAAACCTTATCCCCACAGCATCAGCTGAAGTCTGGCAGAGTATACTCATAGGTGCTTTTATAGCTTTTTACGCCTTTATAGGTTTTGAAGATATGGTGACAATTGCTGAAGAAGTGAAAGAACCTAAAAAAAATATGCCTCTTGCTCTTTTCTTTGCTTTTCTAGGAGCTACAGTAATTTATCTTTTAATATCCTTTATAGCTGTTTTGACTATCGATCCTGAGATTCTTGCTTATAGCAACGCACCAATATCACTTATCTATGAAATGAGCACTGGCAAAGCGCCTGTAGTGATAACCATTATAAGTATGCTTGCTGTACTTAATGGTTCACTCGTTCAAATCATCAAAGCATCACGCATGGTTTATGGCATGAGTATACAAAAATGGCTACCAAAAATTTTCTCTAGTATAAACTCTAAAACACAAACTCCAATTCCAGCAACTATTCTAGTAGTTATTATTATTCTAAGTCTTGCACTCATCTTCCCATTAGAAGGACTTGCTACAGCTACAAGCTTTACTGTGCTTACTGTTTTTGGTCTAGTAAACCTGGGCTTGTTTAAGATTAAAAGAGAGGAAGCTAAAGGCATAGTTAGTGATGACCAAAACTTTGGTGAAAGTCACATAGATTTCCCCAAACAAATCCCATTTTTAGGCTTTATTTTTAGTTTTGCTATCATCATATTTAAGATCTTTAACTCATAATGGGTAAAATATAGATAATGGAAACTCAAAGAAAAATCAACGCTGAAGAAATTCTTAATAGCCTTCTTAATGAAGGAGAGAATATCAAAGACAAAGTTTCTATCTACTTTGAAGAGCTCAACGACCAAACCTTAGAACGTAATATTAAAAATGCTTCTCTATGGAACGAAAATGCTGTTTATTACCCAGCAAGCATATTAAAACTTTTTGTTGCTGTGATGGCAGAGGATCAGCTTTTAAATTCTGAAAGTAATCTAGTGCAAAACACAAAAACAAACGATGAAGCCATTAGAGCTATTGAGGAAACTATCACGGTTTCTGATAATGACGCGCTTGCTTATCTTACAGATCTAGTTACAGGCACATCATCGGGGCCTGAACTAGAAGGCAAAGATTTTGAAGAATTCAAAACAAAACGTAATTTAATCACAGATTTTTTCCACGATAAGGCTTACTCAGAGCAGCTTCAATTAGCTAATAAATGTTTCTCTTTTGATAAGTATGGAAGAGATAAAGAGCTAGTAGAAGCGCAAGGCGAAAATGTTTGCACTATTATTGATGTTGCTCATGTAATGAAAGAGATTCGCGCTAAAAACCCGCAGGTTTATAAATTTTTATTACGCGATCTTACAAAATCAGAAGACTATCAAACTAAGTTTATAGGTGCTGGTCTTAAGAATTATTTGGTTAATGAAAAAAAATATACTGAAGGCGATCTACGTGATTTTTCTTTTTATTCTAAAGCTGGCTGGATGTCTAAAAACAGACACGACGCTGCGATCATAGATGAAAAGTACCTTCTAGTAATCATGACTAAAGGGTTAAGTGATAACGCTGGTCTTATACCTAAAATCGCTAAGAAAGTTTGTGAGCAAATAGACTTGTAGATTGCTTTGCTTCGCTTTGCTCGCAATGACGTCATCGCGAGGAGCGTAGCAACACGTCATCGCGAGGAGCGCAGCGACGTGGTGATCCAATTAACCCAAGAATTTTAATATCGTATTTAAAATAGTAGAAACAAATGGTATACCTTTAACAAAAGGTCTGATTTTTTCAATTATATTTTTAATAGGCGATGCTGATTTAGCCATTGCTTCTTTTGCAACTGCTGCAACTTGTGGATTTTCACTAAGCTTTTGAAGACTTTCTCTACCTAGATTAGCTGCCTTTGTGCCAAGCTTTTGAAGCTGAGGATTAGCGCTAAGCTCCTTTAAGCCTTTTTGACCAAGATCCAAAGCAGCGCCACCCAGTTCTTTCCCAAGTTTCTGAACTTCTGGGTTTTGAGCTAATGCTATTGCTGCGCTTGCATCTAGTACCATATTTACCTCTTTTGCTATAATGTAAATATACAATATCTTAGGGCATTATGTCAACACTTATTCTTAAAATAGCTTAATTTTAGGGCTTTTTTCTTGATTATAGGGGCTTTCAGCTGGGTATAAACCCTATATGGATATAAAGCTCAGCGAAGACCAAAAAATGATCCAAAAAATGGTCAATGATTTAGCGACTAAAGAATTTAGGGAGCGCGCTAAAGAGATAGATAAATCTCATGCTTTCCCTCATGAAAATGTGAAGCTTATGGCTGAATGTGGTTTGCTTGGTTTAACCATTGATGAGAAATGGGGCGGCGGCGGCATGGACTATGTCACATATGCTTTAGCAGTTGAAGAAGTATCTAGAGCCTGTGCTGCAACAGGCACAATTTTTTCAGCGCACCTTTCTCTTTGCGCAAAGCCAATAGAGCAGTGGGGCGGCGATGAGCAAAAAGAAAAATATCTAAAGCCACTAGCTAGCGGCACTAAGCTAGGAGCATTTGCTTTATCAGAACCTGGTAATGGCAGTGATGCTGCAGCGATGCGCACTCTAGCTAAAGAAGATGGCGACAATTATATTTTAAATGGCTCTAAAGCATGGATATCAAATGGTGAAGTAGCAGACACCTATTTAGTTTTAGCCCAAACAGATGTAGAAAAAAAGCATAAAGGCGTCACTGCTTTCATAATTGAAAAAGACACTGAGGGACTAAGCTTTGGCAAGCCTGAAGATAAATTAGGAATTCGCGCCAGCTCAACAACACAAATGCATTTTGATAATTGCAAAGTTTCTAAGGCAAATATTTTAGGGTCAGTAGGTGATGGTTTTAAAGTAGCCATGAAGACTCTTGATGGGGGACGCATAGGCATAGCTGCTCAAGCTATTGGCATCGCGCGCGCAGCGATGGAAGAATCTATGGAATACGCTAATCAAAGAGAAGCTTTTGGTAAAAAATTAAAAGACATTCCAGCTATTCAAGCAAAGGTTGCTGACATGTCAACAGAAATAGATGCGGCAAGATTACTAAATTTTAGTGCTTGCTGCGCGCATGATAGAGGTGAAAATTATACTAAGTTATCAGCGCAAGCAAAACTATACGCTTCAGAAGTAGCTATGAAACACACTGTTCAAGCGGTGCAGATACATGGCGGTTACGGTTACACGACTGAGTATAATGTGGAACGTTATATGCGCGATGCCAAAATTACCGAGATTTATGAAGGCACATCAGAAATTCAACGTTTAGTAATTGCTAGAGAAGCTTTTAAAGAACATTTAAATTAAAGATCTGCTTCTATTTCTTCAAGATCTAGGCAGTCATAAAAGTCTTGGTTTGTTTTGATTATTAATTTGGCGCTTATATATTTTTCCTTATCTCTTAAAAGCAAAGATCCAATGAAGCGTTTTAGTTTAGCGTAAACATTATGATAAGGATCATGCCCAATCATAATAGTAGATTTCTCATGCACAACTAGTTTATCGCCCTTACCAAGTATTTGAGGCAAAGGATAAAGTGCGCCTCTCAAAAAACCTTTAAAACCTTCCACCACTTTATTAACACATTTAGGAGCTTCCGTTAAAGCACTAAGAGTATAGAACAGTGCAAAACCACCTCTACCAACGGGAATTCCTAGAAACAAACTATCAACAGCTATACTTAAAATAAAACCTGCTGTTGATAAAGTACTACGCCCAAATTGATAAGCTCCATCGAAGCGTCCATCAGCTTTTATTTTTAATCTTTTATTTTTTAGTCTAACTACCTCACCATCAGGCAACCTGGCTGTCTCTAACTCAAACTTTTCAACTTCATCAAGTGAAAAAAATCTTCTATTTTTATGACTTAAGAAATGTCCCGTAAAAAGGGTGCCAATAGGATAAGCATAATCTTCGCCACTATTATCTATCACTTCAAGTCTCAAAATATTTTCATCATGCATAACCACTTCTGTTTTCAAATCACCATCAAAATAATATTTGGCATGTTTTTTATGAGCCAAAGCAACAACTGGACTAAATACAAAGTTTAGAACTAAAAATAAAGATATTAAGGCTCTCACACTCAAATGCACTCCCTCTATTATAATCTAGATAATGCTTCGTGTTCTAATAGTAGTTCTCAGCTTATTTATGACTTCTCAAAACATTGCTAACTCTATCTGGTGCCCAAAAGGTGATCTTAGCTTTGAAGATATGAAAGTTTTATCAACTGCAGAATACCCAAATCAATGTGCAGCACAGAAGCTAGAAGCTACTCTCTTTAGACCTATTTACAAACAAGCCATCCCCTATCCAGCACCAAAACTACAATTCGATAAAACTTTGCAGAAACACTTTGTTAGAGTTGCACACTGGAATATAGAAAGAGGATTTAATGTAGACCAGATCAAAAAAATTCTTAGTGATCCAGAAAAATATCTCAAAGAGGATCTAGACACAAAAGAATACCCATATAAATCAGAAAAATATGCTGAGCTTCTTAGTGAAATTAGAAATATCAAAGATGCTGATATCATTTTATTAAATGAAGTTGATATTGGTATTGGAAGAACAGATTACAGAAACATAGTTGAAGAATTAGCTAAGGCTACTGACATGGGCTACGCTTACGCTACTGAATTTGTGGAAGTTGATCCTGAATTACTTCATTCTGTAAGCAAACAAGACCAAGGGCGATATCGTGGCTTACACGGAAATGCAATCCTTACTAAATTCCCTATTAAAAATATGAGGGTAATAAGGCTACCAGTATTTTATGACTGGTTTCATAAAGAACAAGAGCGAGTTAGTTTACTTGAAGAAACTAAAAGAGCTGCAGCTAAGGCTACTATTAAAGAAGAAATTTTTACAGAAGTTAGGCGCGGGAGCAGAGTAGCCTTAATGGCAGAATTAACTCTTCCAAATAATGATGTTTTAACTGTTGTATCAACTCACCTTGAGGATAGAACCTCTGCAAAGAATCGCGAAAAGCAAATGAGTCACCTGCTTTACTCTATAAAAGATATAAAAGGTCCTGTGGTTTTAGGCGGCGATCTAAATTCTTTTGAATTTGATGCAAGCCCTACATCTCTTACTAAAATTGCTAAAGATAAAGCGACTGATGCTAACTTTATGGGCAAACTGGCTTTAAATTTAGTAAACCCATTTGCGCTTGCAACAAATGTAGCTAGCACGACTGTCGGGCAGACTAGAAAATTTAAAGATCCAACAGTTAGTAGTGTGCCTGTTCTTTTACCGAATAAAGCAAGAGGGCTTTTTAAGCTAATAGAAAAGTTTAGATTTAATGATGGCAAAAGCTTTAATTTTTCTGGGAAAGAAGAGCTTTCTTATGATGGCAAAAAAGGTGAGCTTAGCAATTCAAACCAAAGGGGTAAAAAAGGTTATATAGAAACTTTAAAATTAGAAAGATCCTTTAAAGTCGGTAGGTATAAGATAGACTGGCTATTTGTAAAATCTGTTGGTTCAAGAAATAAGCCCAGATATTTACCAGCCTTTGGCAGAACTCTTAAAAAATTGAATTATAGTTACAAAGACCATAGAATCTCTGATCATAGTCCTATTACAGTTGATGTCTTGATATAATTCAGCTCCATTTACTGGCCTGTTTAAAATTCTGAGATTCTGCCTATATTAGTAAAGTTGGAGAAATACTATATCTCCTATATAATCTGAATAGTAATGTATAAAAAACTCTCAAGTATTCTTCTCGCACTATTGCTATCTGCTAGCCAAAGTGTATCTGCTCTAAGTTTTGATCCAGCTAATGTAATTAGCTTTAGTGATATTGAAACTTTATCTTCTGATGAGCAAATTCCTGATTCACTAAGCATAAAACTAGATAAAATTTATGGCACCACTATGACAAAACAAGTAGACCCTAATAAGGCTATTAAAAAATTTCAAACAGAAGAAGGCTACGGTGATGTTGTAAGACTAGCTCAATGGAATGTAGAGAGAGGCTTTAATCTTGATCTAATCAAACAAATTTTTATAAGTCCAGAGAAGTATCTAAGCGAAAATGCTAAAGAGAAGTTAATTGAAAAGAAAGGTAAAACCTACCACAGAGTTCTTGAAGATATAGACGCGCTTAGAGCTGCTGATGTTCTAGTACTTAATGAAGCTGACTATGGCGTTAGTCGTACGGGTTACAGAAATATCGCTGAAGAATTAGCGAGCACTATGGGTGCTGGTTACACTTACGTAACTGAGTTTATTGAAATTGATCCTAACTTAATTGATAGCGTTGATGAAAATCTTTACAAAGGATTACACGGGACTGCTATTTTATCTAAATATCCAATTAACAATACGCGTGCTTTTACTCTACCGGACTGCCATGATTGGTACAATGGTGAGCTTAAAGATATAACTCTACTTGAAAAAACTAGAAGACTTGCAAGCAAGGTGGTTTTTGATCAAGATCTTCTAACAGAAGTAAGGCAGGGTAACCGCAAAGCTTTATTCGCTGAGCTTCAATTACCAAATGCTGATCAGCTTACAGTAGTAGCAACTCACCTGGAAGATAGAGCCACACCTAGATGCAGAGATGATCAGCTTAAAGCACTATTAAAAGAAATGGAAAGCTTAGACACCGCTGTGGTTTTAACTGGTGATTTTAATAGTACAGAATCTGATGTCACTCCAACATCAGTTACAAGAGTTTATAAATCTAAAATTAGTGATCCTAGTTTCTTAGCTAGATTAGCTTCATCATTAGCAAATCCTGTTGCGATCATTGTGAATCCAGCTTTATTTGTTAGTAATTTTGCTAGAAAATTTAAAGATCCTACAGCACACAGCATACCTATCTTCTTCCAAAACAAAGCTAGAGAGCTTTTTAGAGATATTAGTGACTTTGAGTTTGCTGATGGTGGGCATTTCGATTTTTCTGGAGAGGATGAAACTTCTATAAAAGGAAGAGGCGCTTATCTTAGTAACTCAAATGAAAGATGGTTAAAAGGTTTTGTTGAAACATTCCAACTAGAAAGAGCTTATAAAGTAATGAGATACAAACTAGATTGGTTCTTTGTTAAACCAACAGGTAGTGAAGAAAATAAACATTACTATCCAATCTTTGGTAGAACTCTTAAAAGACTTAACTACAGTTATAAAGACTATAGAATCACTGATCACAGCCCAATTACTGTTGATTTAGTAGTTAACAAATAGCTTATCCAATTTTTGTCCGTCCGGCACTATAAGTTTTTAGCAGCAAGAGGAAAAACCTCTTCAAGCTCACTCATTAAAGTTTCAAAACTATCAAAAGTCAAAGACTGGGGTCCATCAGAAAATGCTTTTGATGGATTAGGATGAACTTCTATCATTAATGAATGCGCGCCTGCAATCGCAGCAGCTTTAGCCATAGGAGGCACAAAACCCCAAGCTCCAGTTGCATGTGATGGATCAAAAACGATTGGCAAGTGAGACATCTTTCTTAAAAGAGGAATCGCGCAAATATCACCAACATTACGCGTATACTTGCTATCAAAAGATCTAATACCTCTTTCGCAGAACATCACATCCTGGCAGCCATTGTGCATAAGTCTTTCAGCAGCCAAAAGCCACTCATCGATTGTTGCAGCCATACCACGCTTAAGCATCACAGGCTTCCCGCAAGAGCCAAGCTTATTAAGCAAAGTAAAGTTTTGCATATTACGCGCGCCAACCTGCATGATATCTGAGTACTCAGCAATAAGTTCGATATCAGAAGCATCCATAACTTCAGTAACTACAGCAAGATTATTTTTATCTGCAGCAGCTCTCATATACTTAAGACCTTTTTCACCAAGCCCTTCAAAACCTCTAGGACCCGTTCTAGGCTTGAACGCGCCACCTCTTAAAATCTGCGCGCCTTTGCTCGCCACAAAAGTCGCGATTTCCATAATCCCTTCTTCAGACTCAACTGAACATGGACCAGCCATAACCACGCATTTATTTTTGCCACCAATCTTTGCGCCATTAGGCATAGTGATGACAGTGTCTTCGTGCTTACTATCGCGGCTCACTAGTTTATAAGGAACTTGAATACGCTGAACTGAGCGCACACCATCCATCACTTCATATTCATCAGTCGATTCAGCTGGCTTATCACCAATCGCTGCAATTACTGCTTGAACATCACCTTTATTAAGAACCGTTTTAAAGCCATGATCTTTAAGAGTGTCGACTACATTGTCGATTTGCTTTGGACTAGCATCTGGCTTCATTATTATGATCATGGGTTCTTCCTTTTATATTCTTAATTAATGGATTTTAAAATCCCGGAAACTATTTGCTTCCAATACGTCATATTATAACGACTGGGATTAAAAAAAGATAATTTAGACAGAAATCTCAATCATTAGAGAGCTTTTCAGCTTTCTAGCTACAAATTTAACTCATGGTTAACCCTAAAGAGTTAACTATATACATAAGAACTCGCTAAAATAATAAAAGTAAATGGACTACATCCCAGCCCACCAAACATATCAGTCTACAGGCATCATTTATAAAGTGCCTGAACTTGTTGGTAAAAGTAAAAGAGGCGTTCAATACTACAAAGCAAAATTTCGCGAATACCCAGAGCAGGGTAATAAACTAATCGAATCGGATGCCCTAAGTATTGAAGAAAGATACGAAAATCAGAAACCTAAATATAAAATCACTTTAAAAGCACGCAAAAACCCTCAGCCAAGCAAAGTAGATGGTGGTGTTAAGTATAAACTTGACTACAAGACTGCTGGAGTAAGCTACACATCAGGTAGAGACCCTGAAGCAATTGAAAAAGCAAATGCTGCAATAAAATCAAAAGCTAAACACAAAGATCTAACTGTTATCAACTCTAAAGACAAATACTTCATTCCTATCCAAAAGCAAATGGTAGATTTTTCTGCTGAAGGTATTGAGCCAGCCAAATTAAGCAGATCAGATCAAGCTTGGCTAGAAAAAGCTCGCTTCTATTTTATTAACGCAACAGAAAGTGGCAGAAAGATAGGAAGCGCTGAATCCTACACCACACCTGAGATTCTAGAGGCTTTATGGGCAACAGCTGAAGCTAAAGACATAGACCCTAAAAGATTTTTAGTACAGATTTATAACGAAACCAGATTTAATCCTAATCTTACAGGCAGAGCTGGCGAGAAAGGTCTTGGTCAATTTAAAAGATCTACAGCCAAAGGTCTCAATTACGATTGGGGCAAAATGAAAAGCGGTGTTAAAGGCTACGCCTACCAAGCAAAATGCGCAGCTGAGTTTGTAGCTCAAGTTGGCGAGTCTACTTACAATGGCGGGCATAGAGGTAGCCACAGATACGTTTCACGCATCGATAAACATTTAAAACGAATAGCTAATACTAGCGTTCCTAAAACTGTTGCTAAGCTCTAACCCGTCATTGCGACAAACACCCGTCATTGCGACAAATACCCGTCATTGAGACAAATACCTGTCATTGCGAGCAGAGCGAAGCAATCCATAGATCGCCACAGCCCTTCGGGCTTCGCGATGACGCTAAGCAGCCACAGAAGATTTAGCTTCTACTTTCTTAGCAATTTCTAAAAATGCTTTAGAGATAGGATGATCTGTTTCTGAGACTGTGATCGGCGTACCATTATCAGAGCCAGTTCTAACTTTTATATCTATTGGAATAGCACCAAGGAATTCTATACCTAGTTTTTCTGCTGCTGTTTTGCCACCACCATGAGAGAAAATCTCTTCACGATTACCACAACTTGGGCACTCATAAAAACTCATATTTTCTATAAGACCAAATATAGGGACCTGCATCTTATCAAACATCATAAAACCTTTCTTGGTGTCTAAAAGCGCAACATCTTGTGGAGTTGATACCATCACCACTCCAGTAAGTGGCACGTTTTGGCAAAGAGTTAACTGAGCGTCACTAGTTCCAGGTGGAAGATCCACTACTAAATAATCTAATTCGCCCCACTCAACTTCTCTAAAAAATTGTTTGATAACACCATCAAGCATCGGTCCACGCCAGATCGTAGGTTTGTCCTCATCAACTAAGGTCCCCATAGAAATCATACGAATACCATGAGCCTCAAGAGATCTTACTTTCTTCTCTTCAGTCATAGTTGGTTTTTCATTAATGCCAAGCATCAAATGAACATTAGGACCAGTGATATCTCCATCAAGAATTCCAACCTTATGACCTAACTTAGAAAGTGAGATAGCTAAATTCACTGAGCAAGTTGATTTACCAACACCACCTTTGCCGCTGTTTACAGCAATGATGTGTTTGATTCCAGGTACTGGAGATTTAGGAGCAATCTGCCCGCGATCAGCAGTTCCGCCAAGTGGTCTATGACCGCCACCTGCTTCAGGTTTTTTAGTGGTGTAAACATCCAATTCTTCAAAACCAGCATCTTTAATTTTCGCTTCAAGGTTTTTGATAATCTCTTGACGCTTAGGATCAGCTGGATTATCCATTAAAAGATTAAAAACAACTTTAGCTCCATTGCTGACCACAGAGACATCCTGGTAATTTCCAGCTCCTACTGCCTGGTCGATGATTTTTTTAGCTAGTTCTACTTTAGTTTCTGACATAGTTATTATTTTAGCTTAAATCTCTAAGCTACATTAGACTCTGCTGAATCTGGTGCTGGGAATTTCTGAGAAATATTAATTTCCAAGGCTTCATCCCAATTAGAGTAAGCGACTGTTGTTAAAAAAGTCTCAAGAGCTCTTTGGGAGTCCATCAAATATTTTCCTAAATAAGCTTGATCACCACAAGTCGCCAACAAAGTATAGTCTGCTTCAGCATGTTTAATAATACTGCGGCAAATAATACCCAATGCAGCATGGATTTTTCTAAGATCATCCCTATTGAGCTTCTCTCCTTTATTGTAAAGAAGTCTTGCTTCGCCTAGAGACTTTGCAAACTCATTCTTCGCTTCATAGTAAACCTCTAAATCTTCTGCTTCTCTCATCAAAGCAGCTTGCATGCGAGCTTGAGCTAAAGCATCCCCAAGATCTTTATTAAGGTTAATTTTATTCTGCAAAGTTTGAAAAGATAAAGGTATTAAGATTTTAAGCTGCTTAGACTCTTTAACTTTTATAGCTTTTATAGATTCTTCAAAGCTTCCTCTAAATCTACCAATATCCAAACACCTTCTAACCAAAGCTTCCATCTTAGTTTCAAAAGCTTGAGATCCATGGAAATTTTCTTGTGAGCAAATATATGACAAAAAGTCCATCATTGCTGTCGAGATATCTCGCCTACAACCAGCTCCGACATTTTCACCACCATCTCTTGCCCATTCAAAAACCTTGGCAAGCTCTGCATAACCACCAAACTTTCCTACGCATTTAGCAAAAGGTTTAATATACTTCTCTGCATATTTTGAATCAACTAATCCTTTAGTAGCAGCTACCAAATTAACAAAGTTTTTTTCAAAGATTTTCTCTGATCGCTCTGCTTGCGTTTTTTGCATATCTTTAGCAAAGAAAGAATATATAAGCTTGCTAAACTCAGGATTTTCTAAAACTTCATTAACAGTTTTTTCAACTCTCTCTTGATTTATCTCATCAAGATTTGAAAGCTTAGCTAGAACTTGGTGTAAAAATTGTTTATAAAAGTCTTTTGAGTCTGGCGCATATTGATCTAAAAGCAGAGATGCTGCAGCTGGTGTTAGCTTAGCTAATTTATCAGCTAGCTTCCCTTTATTATCTACTATTTTCTCTTTATTTCTCTTCTCAAAAAGTTTTCTAGCTCCTTTTCTAATACCATCTTTAAGTCTTGCAACAAGTAGATTAGTTTTTTTAGACTTTCTGACTAATAATTTTTGAGCTGCTTTTTCTTCTTCAGCTTTTTTAACTTTTTCCAGATAAGCTTTAGAAAGCACATTTCGCTCTTGTGCTTTTTCTAAACTTGGTGATAAGAATTTCTTGCGCCTTAGCTCTCTAGACCTTGCAGAGTGGCTTCTTCTAAGACGCTCCTGTCTTGTTGTATCTAAAGCTGCTAGAGTTCTTTGCCAGTTAGCTTCTTTCTCTTCTTCAATATGTCTTTGTTTTTCAGCTTCTGCTCTTTGACTTTCTCTTTCCATAAAGTCCCCAGTAGAAGCTATTCGAATTCTTTGAGCATCATCATCAGCAAGAATCCTTGGTTTTGCTTCTTTCTGTTTAATTTCTAGCTCTTTTGATGCCTGCTGAATTCTTTTGTCTTCTTCTAATTTCATGCACTTAACTGCTAGAGCACGAGCTGCTTGTTCTTTTTCAACTATCCTAAATTCTTTAGCTAAACTTGGAGAAATAGTCATTAGAAAGTCTTTTGTACCTGTCTCATTAATAACCTGCAAAAACAGGTCTCCAAAAGCTTTTTCAGTTAAAGTAGAAAGATCTACTTTTTTAGCCATTAAAACCATCGCTATTAAATCAAGATTTTGTCGCTGCCAATCAAAATTTATAAACTCACCTTTATGCACAAAAGATGGCAAGCCACCAAAAGGCACAAAGCTAATTTTAAAATCCTTGAAAGCTAGAAAGTTTTGATATAGTGTTTTAAAGTCTTCTTTAGTCCCTTCAAAAAGAAAGTTCTCTAAGTCTCGTGTAAAAGTTTGAGAAAGTCTTCGAGATTCTAGAAGCTCTTTGTTTCTTTCTTCAAAAGCTGGAGATCTCTCAGATGCTCTGTGCATTTTTTGCAAAATTGAGACATCTGGCAAAGCACTGAAAAACTTAGTTAACTGCTCACCGTTAATAAAATCTTTTCTTAAATCTGCAACAAAATTTACCTTATGCCCGGCATTAGTGGCCTTGGCTGGACTTAATTGAACTGCTGGAAATTCTTTGTTTAACGGCTCTTGCATTTGCCTCCCCTCAAAGAAACAATAATACTATAATTACGCAATATATTTATTAAGGCGGTAAATACTAATTAATATTGGTATTTATAAGTGTATTTAGGGCTATTTGGACTTAAAAAATTACCCATCACATGATCTGTAATTTCAACAAGCATGTCATCAGCATTCTCTTGATTAGCGTGAGAGTAAATAGAAGCGATATGAGAAATTAGAGCTAAGTATATAAGATAAATTGTCTTAGAAGCAAAAGGTATATGAGCTTCAATACCTAATTCAAGAGTATAAGAACCTTCAAATTCTTTAATTTCCTTGCGAAACTCAAGCGCAACTTTCCCAGATTTTTTAGCTAGACTTTCAAAGCTTTCTCTTAAAACTCTATCCTTGTTAATTAAAGGAAAGATTTCACTTAAGCTCTTGACCAATAATTTCTGCGCGGAATTGCATTGATCCTCTCTAAATCTATTTAGCTTAAGTGCTCTAACTGAAGCAGTATATTTATAAAGTTTGCGCAGAGCCAAATGAAGCTTAGTGTAGAAATCTGGATGCTGCTCTTTAAATTTCTCTAGTTCTCTGACTAAATGCTTTATAGGCTTTTGTCCAGATTTTTTTACAGTTTTATTTATTGAAGCGAATCTAGCTTCATCTTTATTCATCTCTTGAATAAACTCAGTAAATTGATCATTCTTCAGAACATCATTAATCACTCTAACTATAAGCTTTTTAGAATTAACTTTTTTCTTTTTAGAATTAGCTGTCTCAAGTTCTATAAAATACTGTCTAAGAACTAAGTCTAAAAATTCTTTTTGCATTTGATCATCAGCATCAGTAAACTCTTTGGCTGGATCAATAAGTCTTTTTTGATCATCACTAAAAGAAGCTAATATAGCAGCTAAATTTGTAACAGCTTTACTAAGGATTTTCTTAGAAGCGCCAGCTTTATCAAAAAGATCGCGCACAGCAAAATTCATCCTGCCTAGCTTGTCTTGAAAAAGTTTCTCTTCTCTAGCTTTAAATTGCTCTGCTTTTTGAGCTTTTGCAACTGCTTTTTGAGCAGCCCGCTCAGTTGCTCTTTCTTTTCTAGCCTTAATTTTCTCAGCTTCTGCTTGCGCAAGTCTTAGAGCTTTTAATTTGCCTGTTTGTGTTTTTACAGTAGGCGCCTTAGCTAATGCACTTGCCTGTACTCTATTTTTTTCTTTGCTTGCAAGCCAATCATCTATAGCTCTATCAACGCGAGTTTTTTCCTTAAGCTCAGATATTTTTCTAGCAAAAGCGTCATTATCGAAAGTTTCAGGTCTCTGTATAAGATCTGAAATTAAAGCTCTGTGTTTTTGAAAGATTTGTTCTTCTTTAAACGACCCTTCTTTCGCTGAATCTATTAAATAAAGAACTTTAAGTAAAAAGGTTTCAGCTTCAGAGGGCTTTGGCTTAAAGACTATTTTAATAAAAATATCTTGTTCTTGAACAGAACTTAATTGTAAAACCGCCTGAGAAAGTTGAGCAAGCCTTGAGCTTTGTAAAGTTTTCTTCTTAACTAAAGTTTCTAGAACTCTAGCTGTTTTATTTAAAAGATCAGATATTGGATCTAAAGCCGCTTGCGGGCCTTGCCCTATCGAAATTTTATTAGAAGCTGCTTCTTTCATCTGCTCCCCCTCTCATAAAGATATTACTATAATCTATCTATATATTTAAAGGCTTATAAAAACAAGCTTATAATAAGGGCGTGAGTATGCAACTGACCACTAAAGGAATAGAAGTTGAGCAATTCGTGGGTTCTAAAAAAACCGGCGAGATTCTGGCGCTATCTCCAGCGATTAAAAAAACTCTCACAAAATTTATGACAGAGCCTGACGCGCGTAACATTGAGTACGCTACTGAGCCCTCTGTTTGTTATAAAGGACTTCTTTATGAGCTGCTTTATAACCGCACTTTACTTAGAGATTGTTTGCATCAACTAGCTAAAGAGCCTTTAATTAATCAAAAAGATCTTTTAGTTAGTAACCAAAACTACGCTAACGTGCAACCTGACAATGATGATTACAGCATCTTGCCTGGAAGCTGCATTAGTCATGAGTTTGATCAAGACTTTAAATTCTCTGACCCTAATAACCCTTACTACAAAATTATTCGTGATAGATACCAAACATCAATCGTAACTACTAGCCTTCACATAAATTTAGGCGCGCCAGATTCAGAGACTGCTATTTGGCTCACAAACTCTATGCGCCTTATTGCCTCTCAGGTGCTTGCTCTTAGTGCTAGCTCACCTTTTCATAACGGCAAAGTCACTGGCTATTCTTCTTATCGCTGGCATAGTTTCCCTAAAACACCTGAGCATGTTCCTATCTTTAAAGACCTAGAACATTTTATAAACTGGAACGAAGAAAAAATAAAAGCTGGAGAGATGTTTAATGTAAGGCACCTTTGGGCTAGCGTGCGTCCTAATGGTCCAACTCGCCCTCAAGTACTTAATCGTGTCGAGTTGCGTATTCCAGAGTTTATTTTTGATTGCTGTCAAATCATCGGGCTTACTTCATACCTTGAGATGTACTTTTTGCATTTTCTTGAAAATGGAGCACCTAAAATTTTAAGCACTAAAGATTTTGATCTTGTTTCAATGCTTGAAGCAAATGAAGCAAAAGTAGCAAAAGATGGCTATGATGCCAAGATTTTTGATTATCTAACAGAGTCAGAAATGACAGTGAAGGAGCAAATCACACGCGACTACGCAAGATTTAGAGATCAAGCAAAATCCTTAGATATTGCTATGCCTTACAGTAAACTTGAGTGCGTTATTAATGAGGGTAATTTTGCTAGTCATCTGTTAAATGAATACGACCGACTATCTGTTAATGATCTAAGCCCAGATCAAATTATAAGAAAGATTCTAGTTGACGAGACTTTAAAACAAGAAGAAGTGGACAAAAGATTGTTTCATAATAATGAGCTCACTAGTTTGTGCACTGGAGAATAAATGAAGAACTTACTTAAAATCAAATTTGTTTTTCCCGCCCTTTTAATTCTTTTTATCGGAGCAGCTTTTTTCAATGAACTTAAAAAGGATTTTTCTAGAGATAATAAAACAATAAGTTTCTGGCAATACTGGCAAGGTGATGAGCGCGCGCCCATAGAGGTTTTGGTAAAAAAGTTTAACGAAGAAAATCATGGTTTTAAAGTAGAGATGCTGACTATCTCGCTGCCGCGTAAAAAAATATTGATGGCAGTAACTGGTGGGGTAGCGCCAGATCTGGTGCACCTAGACGGGGATATGGTCAGTGATTTTGCTAATCGAAATGCACTTCAAGCGCTTGATAAAAGCATGAAAGAAAAATTCATTCCAGTTTACTGGGACATGCTTAATATTAAAAATACTCAATATGCAATCCCACTTATGCCAACTTGCGAAGCGATGCACATAAACAAAAAACTATTATCTGATGCTGGAATAGATCAAAACCCAAAATCACTAGACGATTTAGTAAACATATTTAAAAAAGTAACTGATTTCAAAAACTTCTCTAAGATAGGATGGCTTCCTAGCTGGCCTCCATGGACAGGTAGATTTATACCAGTGATCTTTGGCGGAAACTGGGGTATAACTAATAAAGATGGCACTATTACGATTACTGCAAATAGTTCTGAAAATATTAGTGCTTGGACTTGGGTTCAAGAAAATTTTGCGCGAGCTATCCCAAAGACTAAACTTCAAGCCTTTACTGAAGGATTTAGCGCTTATCAAAGTCCTGACAATCCTTTCTATAGTGGTAGGATTGCTGCTGAAAACAACGGAGTCTGGGAAAGACACTTAGCAAGCAAGTTTGCGCCAGACCTTGAAATAGAAATCATCCCTTTTCCAATTGCAGAAACTTTAAAAATAAAAAGCAATAGTAACTTAGCTACTTTAGTAACAGTAGATGCGCTTGCTATTCCTCGTGGCGCCAAGAATCCAGAGCTTGCATTTGAATTTTTAAAATGGTTAACGAAGCAAGAAAATTTAGAATACATCGCGCGCGCGCAACACAAATTTACGCCAATTAAAAAAGTAAGCGCTGATTTTATAAGAAGTCATCCCAATCCACATATAAAAACATTTATCGATTTGGCAAATAGCCCTAATGCTGTTTACTTCCCGCAAATTCCACTTGTACAGAAATATCGCCGTGAAATAAAAGAAGCTTATAGCAGAGTAGTCAGACTAGAACAAAGTCCTAAAGAGGCTCTTGATCAAGTTCAAAAAATTATGGAAGCATCTTTAACGCCCAATATAAGTGCCAGGCACCTAGATTAGTCATCAAAATAAGATCGATAGACAAAATATAGGTCAGAAAACTGTCTTACGTATTATTTGCTATCTTCTTTATATCTCAATCAGAGATTAGCTTTGCTAAATCTTGACATTTTTATCAGGATTGTTAAACTAGCCTTAATAATGCAAGTAGCCTAAGAAGCTGCAAATATAACGGGGATATAATTAGATACAGGTTAAAATGGCTATTACAGAGAAGAAAAAAGAGAAAGTATCATCAGTAACTATCCGCTTTTGCGGGGATAGTGGAGATGGTATGCAGCTAACAGGGGGCCAGTTCACAACGACTAGCGCACTTTTGGGTAATGACATTAGCACCTTCCCTGACTACCCAGCTGAAATCCGCGCGCCACAAGGTACGCTTGCTGGAGTTTCTGGTTTCCAGCTCCACTTTAGTTCTAAAGAAATTCATACTCCAGGTGATAGGCTCGATGCTCTTGTTGCCATGAATCCAGCAGCTTATAAAACAAACTACAAAGATTTAAAACAAAACGGTCTTCTAATCATCAACGAAGATGCTTTCACTGACGGCAACCTGAAGAAAGCTGGTTATATCGATTCAGATGAAGATATCTTTGCGCCTCTACAAAACAAATGCACAATAGCTAAAGTCCCTCTAGGCAAACTTACTATGGACGCGCTTGCTGACTCACCTCTTACAGGTAAAGAGAAAGAAAGATGCAAAAACTTTGTAGCTCTTGGCTTAGTTTACTGGATGTACAACAGACCAATGGACGCTACCATCGCATGGGTTGAACAAAAATTTGCTAAAAAACCTGAGATCGTTGCAGCGAATATCGCAGCACTAAAAGCTGGTCACCACTTTGGTGATACCACTGAGCTTATTCAATCAAGCTATGAAATTCCTAAAGCTGTAATTAAACCTGGTACTTACAGAAATATTACTGGTAACGTTTCTTTATCTCTTGGTTTAATAGCTGCTTCAGAACTTACTGGCAGACCGCTTTTCTATGGTTCTTATCCAATCACTCCAGCGAGTGATATTCTTCAAGAGCTTGCTAAGTATAAAAACTATAAAGTGAAAACTTTCCAAGCGGAAGACGAGATCGCTGCTATTGGTGTAGCCCTCGGTTCTTCTTTTGCTGGGAATCTAGCTGTGACAGGGACATCAGGTCCTGGTATTTGTCTTAAGTCTGAGTTTATGAACTTAGCTTTAATGGCAGAATTACCTTTAGTTATAGTCAACGTTATGCGTGGTGGACCATCAACAGGTCTTCCAACAAAATCAGAACAATCTGATTTACTTCAAGCACTATATGGTAGAAACGGTGAGAGTCCAATGCCAGTAGTTGCCGCATCGCGCGCATCAGATTGTTTTGATGCAGCAATTGAAGCATGCCGCATAGCTACAAAGTATATGACTCCTGTTGTTCTGCTGAGTGATGCTTACCTTGCAAATGGTTCAGAGCCTTGGGTGCTACCGGATCTTGACAAGCTTCCAAATATTAAAGCTGACTTGCACACAGACTCTAAAACATACGCGCCATTTAAGCGTAACGATGTTTTAAGTCGCCCTTGGGCTGTTCCAGGTACGCGTGGCTGCGAACATACACTTGGTGGACTTGAAAAAGAAAATTACTCAGGTAAAGTAAACCTTAGTCCTGAAGTTCACGCTGAAATGGTAGAGACTAGAGCTAAGAAAGTTCAAAACATTGCAGATGATATTCCTCCTACAGAGGTCTTCGGTGAGCAAGAAGGTGATCTTCTTATGCTTGGATGGGGAAGTACTTATGGCGCGATTAGAGCTGCTACTGAAGAGCTTTTGGAGCAAGGTAAGAAAGTAGGTCACGCGCATATTATGCACGTAAATCCTCTCCCTAAAGATTTAGGCGATATCATGAGAAGGTATAAAACTGTTCTAATGCCAGAACTTAACTCTGGTCAGCTTAGAATGTTAATTAGAGCTGAGCATTTAATAGATGTTAAAGGTTACAACCAAATGAATGGCAAACCTTTCTTTATCTCAGATTTAGTGCACGAAGCGAATGTTTATATAAAAGGTTAAAAATGACAGAAGCAACACAAGAACTAACAAAAAAAGATTTTATCAGCGAAGGCGATGTTAAGTGGTGCCCAGGATGTGGGGACTATGCGATCTTGTCTTCAGTGCAAACTGTGCTACCAACACTTGGCATCAAGAAAGAAGACTTCTGTTTTATTTCTGGTATCGGCTGCTCAAGTCGTTTTCCATACTACGTAGATACTTTTGGTTTCCATACGGTTCACGGGCGGGCGCCGACTTTAGCATCTGGTGTTAAGTGCGCCAATCCTGATCTTTCAGTTTGGATGGTAACTGGTGATGGTGATGGACTTAGTATTGGTGGTAATCATTTCATGCATATGATTCGCCGTAATATGGACATCAACCTTCTACTTTTTGACAACCGCATTTATGGTTTGACTAAAGGTCAGTATTCTCCGACTTCTGAAAAAGGTAAGATTACTAAAACATCTTTATATGGTTCAATTGAAAATCCAATTAACCCAGCATCTTTAGCTATCGCTTCTCACGCAACTTTCGTTGCAAGAACAACTGCTGCTAATCCTAAGCATATGCAGGAAGTACTTAAGCAAGCTGCTGCTCACAAAGGCACATCTTTTGTGCATATTCTTCAAAACTGCGTAATCTTCAATGATGGTGTTTTCTCTAAATACTTAAACAAAGATACTAAAGATCAAGAAAATCTTTTTGTTGAAGCTGGTAAGCCGCTCCTTTTTGATAACGGTGCTAAAGGTATTGTTATGGTGGGTGGTAAACATCCAAAACTTGAAATCCAAGAATACGATGGTAGTGATAAATTCTTAGTTCATGACCCTGAACAAACAGACTCTACTGTTGCTTACTTGGTTGGTCAAATGGGTATTGAAGATATTCATCTTCCAACTGCAATGGGTGTAATTAGAAATGTTGCTGAGCCCTCTTATGATGAGCAATTAGCTGCTCAAGAAGAAGAAGCTATCGCTAAAAAAGGCGAGGGCAAGCTTAGAGATCTTATTTATACTAAAGATACCTGGACTGTTGCAGCTGAGAATGCTGAAGCTCCTTGTTCTAAATAACTAATATAGGTGCCAGGCACTATTTTTGGTTATCAACTCTTAACCTATCTAAACTTTGAAATAATACGGGATCCTTCTGAATTCTATTATTTAATTTTCTATTGACCAAGTAAATAGATTTAATTGTCAACTTATCATCTAGAAGTATAATCCGCTCGGCTTTAAGCTTCCTTATATTCTTCAAATAATAAAGAATAAGATCTTGTTTTGTGCACTCTCCAAGATAATCCAAACTAGCTACAGCGGACTCTGCTTCTAAAAAAGCCTTTCTAACAATTGCTCTCTGCTCAATTTTCTGAAGATTCTCTTCGCCATATTTTTCTGGATCCTCAACTGCTTCATTTACAAAATTAATTAAATGTTCTAATGACCCATTAAACTGATCCAAGCACCACTGTCTATCAAGGAAACTAGGTACTCCAGAGTTAACTAAGAGAAATTTATAACTTGACCACTTCCACTCTTCCGGTGAACTTACCATCTTGGCCCAAACTGGATTTAATGCAATATATCTAATTAACTCTTGTCTATACTCCTTGTCTTCAACGACTTTATCACCAAATCTACCCTGAAATAAATGTCCAACCCGGTTATATTTTAGATTAAAATATCTAGCATATTTGAAATTTAACTTATGCATAATTTGGCTTAAGTTTCCATCCAGCGTCTTAAGATAAAGGTGATAATGATTAGCCATCAAACAATAGCTAAAAAGCTTAAAATTCAAATCTGAAGACAGATCTTTGCACAAAGATAAAAACATATAACAATCATCATCATCTAAGAAAATCTTTCGCTTCTCTACTCCTCTTGAATAAACATGATAAATAAAATTCGAAGCATTTATTCTACTTGAACGCACCATAAGATAAAATCTTAAAATAAGAATTAATAAGAATAGAAAAATATAGGGATCACCCTATGTAATCACATGTTTAAGAAATGACTACCAATTTTGGTGCCTGGCACCTATATTGTGGCACCTATATTGGCAGCTATATTAGGCTTCTTGAAGAATATCTTGAGCAACTTCTTTCATAGACTTGCGTTGATTCATAGATGCTTTTTGTAAATTGCGCATAGCCGTTTCTTCATCAAGTCCATGAGCACTCATTAAATGACCCTTTGCTCTTTCAATTAATTTTCTTACAGCTAACTTCTCTTTTAATTCTTCAACTTCAAAAGCCAGACCTTCCATCTCGCAAGCTCTAGAAATAGCTACTTCCATTGCAGGGAAAAGATCCGCCTTGCGAAGAGGTTTCGTGAGATAAGCAAAAACTCCAAGATCGCTAGCTTTCTCATAAAGCTCAGGCTGCCCGTATGCTGTTAGCATCACTATTGGCACACCACTACCTAACTCATTTTTAATCTGCTCAGCAGCTTCAAGACCACCCATATTAGGCATGCGAATATCCATAATAATAATATCAGGGTCTTTAGTTTTAGCGTATTCAACTGCCTCAGCGCCATCCTTTGCTTCAGCCACTACCTTGTATCCAGACTCTTCTAAGATCTCCTTAAGATCCATGCGAATCAAAGGTTCATCATCAGCGATTAGTACTCTTAATTGTTCTGTGTCGTCCATTACTCCAAAGAATTAGCTATGTGGAACTTCTATCTTTACTTTAGCTCCATTGCTATTTTCAATTAGTATTTTAGCACTTAAGCTATCTTCAGCTAAAGCTCTTATAATTTCCCAACCAAGCCCAGTGCTAGATTGATAATCAAAGTCTTTTGGGAAACCCAAGCCATTATCGGCAATTTCCACATTTAAAAGCTCATTCTCAAGACTTAATTGAATATCAATCTTACTAAGTTTTTTGCCTGCATGCTCAAGGCTATTCATCAAAAGCTCATTTATCACTAGAGCAAGATTAGTTGCTTTTTCACTGGTCACAAAAACTTTTTCTGGGCAATGATAATCAAGTTTTATATCAGAGCCTCCAAAAGAAGCTAAAGACTCTTTAATAATATTACCAACCAATTGTCCTAAATCAATAAGCTCCAGATCCCCTGAGTGAGAGAGGTATTCATGCACCAGAGTGATACTTTTAATTCTAGAAATCGCTTCTTTAAAAGCCTCGTTCAGTTCAGAATTCCTACGTTTTTGCATCCGAAGCAAAGAAATTACTGTTTGTAAATTATTTTTTACTCTATGATGAATCTCTCTAAGTAAAGTTTCGCGAACCTTAAGTTCAGAAACATCTTTTATAAGAATTACTGAAAGCTCGTCATCAAGCTTCACATACCTAAGGCGTACTGTTCTTTGCCTGAGACTAATCTCTTCGATAAGATCAATCGACATGGAACTATCTTTGCCTTTTTCTTTTCTTTTAAGACCAGAAAACATATCATCAAGCGGTCTATTAATAAGCTGACTACTATTTTCAGCAATCTCACTTAAAAGACTTGCTGCTAGTGGATTAGCAAAGAAAACCACCGGACCCTTAGAATTATTTTTAACTATTAAAGCACCCTCACCTGGAGATATTACAGGAAATCTATCTTTAGTAAGCATCTTCTCTTTAAGGGTTTTCATCAAAGTCTCAGCTATCAAATCCCAATGCTGACCAAGTATAGAGCGAGTAAGATAAATATCTCTTTCTACAGCAAGTACAGCAAAATTCTCGGCACCAGAAGAAAGTGGATAAGCAAACTCTTGAATAGGTCTATTGTTAATAACAAGACCATACTGCCCTAAGATAGGGTTTCCAGACTCAAAAGCTTTATGCACATAAATATCTTTATGCTGAGCTAGCTCCTTGCCCTTCTCAGCACCTAGAAAAAGTGAGTCTTGGCTTGGATGATAGTAGTTATAAGTATAAACTTCCTCTCCTGATTTCACAAAAAGTCTAATATCAGCCTGCAATAGCTCAGAAACAAAAGGAATATTAGCATCGAGCGAATCAATTAAAGGCTTTGTTTCTTTAGAGAGCAGTTTATTCACAACTTATCATTTTACAAGTTTGACAAACTTTCTTTTACCAACTTGTAAAATCTTAGGCTCCCCTGAACCATTCAAATCAATATCTTTCATAAAGTCATCTTGCTTCTGACCATCAAGCTTAACTCCACCACCAGCTATAAGCCTTTTAGCTTCTTTCTTTGACGGGCACAGACTGGCTTCCATCATCAAATCTGCAAGCGCAATTGAAGCGCTGATTTTAAATTCAGGAATATCATCTGGTATTTGATGTTCTCTAAACTGATTAACAAAAGCTTCTTCAGCTTCAGCTCCAGCTTTTTCATCATAATAAATAGTAACTATACGCTTGCCCAAAGCAGCCTTAATATCTCTAGGGTTCTCTTTAGTCAGCCTTTCTTTAATCTCTTTAGCTTCTTCTTCACTTGCTCCAGCAGCTAAAACATAGTAATCAAGAATCTGCTCATCAGGAATGCTCATCGTCTTTCCAAAAATATCTTTAGCAGAGTCATTTAAAGAAATATAATTATCGTAGGTCTTAGACATTTTCTTAACGCCATCTAAGCCCACTAAAAGCGGCATTGTCATAGTAATCTGTGGTTTTTTACCATAATGCCTTTGAAGATCTCTTCCAACTAATAAATTAAAAGTCTGATCTGTACCACCAAGCTCAATATCAGCATTGATCTCAACACTATCGTAACCCTGAAGCAGTGGATAATAAGTCTCATGAAGATAAAGCGGATTACCCTCGTCTAATCTTTTACCAAAAGCATCTTTAGCGATAAGCTGATTAACTGTTACTTGAGAAGCCAATTTTAAAACATCAACTATAGAAAATTTCTCAAACCAATCAGCGTTATTTACTATCTCCGATTTATCTAAATCCAAAACTCTTTTCACCTGCTCAAGGTAAGTGCCCGCATGAGCAGCAACCTGTTCTTTTGTTAATGGAGGTCTAGCCTCATTTCTTCCAGAGGGATCACCCACCTGAGCTGTAAATCCACCAATAATTAAAACAGGTGTGTGACCAGCATCTTGAAACTGTTTCAGTTTTTGAATACAAACCATATGACCAAGGTGAAGATCTGAGCTCGTAGGATCGATCCCAAGCTTAACCCTAAGAGGTCTTTTCTCTTCAGCAGCAAGCTTAAGCAAAGCCTCAAGAGCTTTTTTGCCCTCTGGATGAATATCAACTACCCCGCTTGATAATTTTTCTGCTTGTTCTTTAAAGTTCATTTATGCTCTTCAATACTAACTGATTAGCTCTGGCTTAAGCAAGATAAGTTGATTTAATGTTTCCTTATCATCGAGCATACTTGAATCATCTAAAGTCGGCTCTGTAGTTTCCTTAGGCTTTTGCTTAGTTTGAATATTACTAAACTCATACTCGCTCATTAGCTTAGAAACTTCACGCTTAAGATCTGAGTCTGAGCTCATAGTCATAAACATGTCCCAAACTTTTACAGCCTTATCTTTTTCTTTTAAATCCCAGTAGCAAAGACCTAGAGCATAGTAATTTTCTGAGAAGTCAGGATTAATTGCTTGGACTTTTAAATACTGGTCTAATGCCTGAGGCAGCTTGCCCATTTCCTGAAGAAGCAAACCATAATTATAATTCACAAGCATATCATCAGGATTTTCAGAAACGGCTTTCTTGTAAAGGTTAAGCGCTTCAGTTCTAAGTCCAAGCGAGCGATAGTTGTTTGCAGCACCTAAAATTGCATTTAAGTTTTTATTGTCTTGCTTTAAGATAATTTGGTATTCAGCAAGAGCGTCATAAAGATTATTTTGGCTATGAAGCAAGTTAGCAAGCTTTAATCTAGTTTGAGTAGTTTGATCTAAAACTGAAGCCAATCTTAATTGCTCAATAGCGTCTCTTTCTTTTTCCATACTAACCAGAAGATCAGCGTAAAGGTTACGCGCTGAAACATTAGTAGGATCTTGCTTTAACCAAGACATAAGCACTGTTCTTGCATCATCTTCTTTAGCTTGAAGCATCTTAACAGTAATCAATTCACGGTAAACATCCGCTGCTGGACTAAATTTCTCATCTAAAGCTTTTTCAAAATTAAGTTCTGATTTCTCTAAGTCTTGCATCACTTTATGAGCCAAACCTAGATTAAAATAAATATTTTTACGAAGTGCAAGTTTTAGCTCGTCACTGATTGCATCATTATCAGAGTCCAAATGCTTAGACTGGATTTCTTCATAGTAATTAATCGCTTCAGTAACAGCCCCAGTCTCTTGCTCAGCAACACCTAAAAGATAAAGCGTTTCAGCATCATTAGGCTTTTGCTCAATGATATTTAAATACTGTTCTTTAGCAGCCTTATATTTTTTAGATCCGTGATAAAGCCTACCAAGATTAAATCTACTTTTAAGATCTTTTGGATCCTCAGAAACAGCTTTAGCATACTCAGCTATTGCAGCCTCGTCTTTCCCAAGCAGCTGATTAATATAGCCTGCAATATTATATTCTTCAACATCTTTAAATTCAGAAACAGCAAGCTCTAAATCATCATTTGCCCAAAGAGTATAAGCCATAGATTTTCTCCAAAGCTTAGTGTCTTTTAACTCAAGTGCCTTTTTATAATTTTCAATAGACTCAGGATAGTTCTTTTGCTTTTGATCAATAAAAGCTATATCAGCATAAAGATCAGGCACATTAGGGTCAACCAACTGAGCTTGCTTGTAGCTTATCTTCGCTCTATCTAGTTGCTCAAGTGCTAGCCAGCAATCACCAATATTTTTAATAATACTAAAGTTTGCTTTTTCGTAATTAAGCACATAGTTATATTGCTCAATTGCAGCCAGGTAATTTTCTGTTGCTTGCAGCGAAGCGCCTAAATAACTTCTAGCTCTTAAGTTATCTGGATAAGCCAGAATAACTTTATTTAAAAGCTCTATTGATTTACCAAACTCTCTGACTTCGTAATAAAGAAGCCCTAGGTTTAATTTAAGAAGAGTGTTATTAGGTTCAAGGGTCATTGCTCTTTGGTAAAACTCAATAGCCTGATCATAATCACCAAGATCTTGGTAACTCTTCGCTAATAAAAGTTTGATTAGAGCATCGCCTGGCGTTAGCGTGTTTGCCTTAGTTAAATATCCGATAGCCTCTTTAAGGTTATATTCTCTGTTTTCAGAATCAACAGTGTAATCATTTATAAGTAATGATGAAATTTTAACTAGAGTGCCAATGTCTTTATCTTTAAGAGCTAATGCTTTTTGAAAATTTTTCTTCGCGCCAATATAATCAAGTTTTTTCTCTTGGCGAACAGCAAGGTTATAGTATCTCGAGTGCTCATCTGTTAAATCAGCTTTAACGCTTGTGGCTGAAATAGCCAAAGCGAATAATAAAGATGGGAGTATTGTGGATTTTATTTTCATTGCGTGCGAAAAACAAGCGAAAACCTAAGCGGCATCGCTATAATACATTTTAGTATGAATGAGCTCTAGGGTAGTTTGTATTAACATGAAAGCGGCACTCTTCTATGGACCTAAAGACTTAAAATATGAGGAAATTGATCCTTATAATTTAATTAATGGTGAAATTTTAGTCAAAGTCGAGGCTGCGCTTACCGGAGGGACTGACGTTAAGACCTATTTAAACGGTCATCCCAGGATAATTAAGTCTATACCTTCAACCTTTGGTTATGAATTTTCAGGCACAATTATAGAAATAGCTGAGGATATCCAGGGCCAGGAATTAGCTAATTATTATCTCTTTTCTAAAGAGGGTCAAAGCCAAAAAATATCAAAGCCGGAATCTTATAAATCTTTTATTCCACAAATAGGCGATAGGGTCGTCGCTGCAAACACAGCGCCTTGCTATGACTGTTACTTCTGTACTAAGCAAGAATACTCACTTTGCACTAAGCTAGACTTTCTAAACGGCTCCTTTTCTGAGTTCATTAAAATTCCAGCTCAAATAGTGAAGCATAATTTTTATAAAATCCCAGACTCACTAAGTTTTGAAAATGCAGCCATGGTCCAAACGCTAGCTGTAGTTCTTCATGGTTTTGATAGATCCGAAATCAAAGCAAACGACACTATAGCAATTTATGGTTTAGGACCTATTGGTCAGACCTTTATAAAAGTTTTAGATGCTCATCGAAGCGGGAAATTAAGAGGTCTTTTAGATATGAATGGTGATGCTAAAGATCTAAAAATTATTGCTGTTGGCAGATCAGAATTTAAAAGAGATTTAGCTCAGAAGAATGGCGCAGATATTGTTATTGACGCAAGTAAAAAAGAGAATCTAATGCTCATAAAAGAATATACTGAATACGGCGCAGATAAAGTCATAGAGGCTGTTGGAAAACCAGAAGTTTGGGAAGATTGTTTTAATTTAGTTCGCCCAGGTGGGCTTATAAATTTCTTTGGCGGCTGCCCTAAAGGCTCAAAGGTAGAATTTGAAACTTTTCCTTTACATTATGAAGAAGTGAGAACTATAGGAGTTTTCCACCATAGCCCTAAATATATAAGAGCAGCGCTTAAACTTCTTGTCGAAAATAAAGTAGATCTTTCTGATCTTATAACTAGCGAAGAGAAACTAGAGAATTTAGAAACTGCACTTAAAAAAATGATCAGCGGTGAAGCTACTAAGATTTTAATTAAAATCTAGCTTACCATTACGAGTGCAGCTGTCATTGCAAGCGAAACCGTCATTGCGAGCCACGAAGTGGCGAAGCAATCCATTAAGCCCAAATCAAATCACCAAGCTCATCTAGCGTTCTTAGTTTCGGGTACTCTTTATTAGCCATTAAAATAAACTCAGAAGCAGACTTATTAAATCTTCTATTGAAGCCAAAAGTTAGAAATTCCATCATTGACACAGGTCTTCCTGGAAATATTTCTAAAATCTGCTCTCTTGCATTTTTAAAATCATCAGAGAGTGTTATTAAATCTATCTTCCTGCCGTGATTGCTTTCTTCAATTTCTATATTTAATCCTCTTTGGATTTTTCTGATATCTAGTTTTAAAGCTAATCTTTTCAAAATTCTTTTAACAGTTGCTTGCTCTTCTATATCTAGTTCTGCTTTTGATTCTGATATTTTCTTAGCTAATGCAGATATAAACTCCTTAGTTACTACACTAGAATCTAATCCCTGCAATCCATACAAGGCATTGCCGATTTCCTGACCATTTAACTCATCTTTTGATTCTGATATTTTCTTAGCTAATGCAGATATAAACTCCTTGGTTACTACACTAGAATCTAATCCCTGCAATCCATACAAGGCATTGCCAATTGCTTGACCATCTAGTTCTGCTTTCGATTCTGATATTTTCTTAGCTAATGCAGATATAAACTCCTTAGTTACTACACTAGAATCTAA
>CAYGPN010000013.1:0-76896 GCA_964352085.1 uncultured Gammaproteobacteria bacterium
ATGTTAATGAAGATTGCCCGCGTTGCGGAACAGGATGTCCAGTTTCTCAGCCGACGGTAAGTAATCCTGGTGGCGGTGTTCCTGATCCAAGATTGCCAGAGGACCCATTTGCTTTAATTTACAAACCGATAAACACTACTTTTTATAATGGTAACTTTGACCCTAATAGACCAATTGGCGCTGATAACCCTTTCTATTCTACGAACTCACTTTTAAATAAAGGTGGTTTTACTGCAACTTATCGAGATGAAAATGGCTTGAACGTCTCTATCGGTAAAACAAGACCTGATAAAAAGAAAAATGGCAAGAATAAAAAAGGCCCAAGATCTTTAGATTTCACAAATGATACAGGAGCTTCTGGTAATGGACTCATTTCAGAAAATTTATTAGGAGACGACCAAAATACATTAAATGGAAATGGTAGTGGTGCTAAAACAATTGAAGATTTGCAAGTGACTGGAATTAAGCTAGATGTCCAGCCTAGACCTGGACTTCAATATGGAAAAGTGGGAGCAGAATTTAATGTAGGAACTAAAACTATCCCTGCTAATGCCGTTGCTGTAAAAACAGGTAATGGAGTGATAGCTTTCTTTCACCCTGATACTGGAAAATTAGTTGCTGAAATTAAAGCTAGTAAACTACCAAAAAATACGAAAAAAAATAAACTTGACTTCTCGCCTTATAAAGTAAACAAAGATGCAACTAACACAACAAACGGGGTAGTTAAAACTCAATTTAATACTTCGCAGTTATTTCCTGGTATGTCAGCAGCAGAATCAATACTATTCTTCGCTGGTATCCAAAACCACTATACAAACGATATGCAAGTTAAAGTTGCTTTACCTAAAGGTAAAAGTAAGACTGCTAAAAAAATCTTCAAAGAGTTTAAGAAGAATAATGTTACATATAAAGATAAAACTTTAATAGTTGATGTAGCTAATAGCTATGGTGAACTTTTAGAAAATACAGCTAAAGCAAGTGGTAATGGAGCTGCTTTTAAAGGCTTTTTAGCAAGAAAACAAGCAGATTCTTTTGATAGTTATCTAGCATCTGTGATTAATGACTTAGTTAATGTACGCAAAACTGCTGGCGGCAAAGCTCTTACTAGTGAAGAGATCCAGGCTGCTCTTAAAAGTGCGCTTTTAGATGCAACTGGTGCAGCTACAGGTGGCGACGCTAGTTTAGTAGAGAAAGTAGATGAAAATTATGATCAGAAAGTAGATCTTTTAGAAAAAACTAATCCTTATTCTGATGAATTAAAAGCATATGATGAAGCTAGATATAATGAAATGTATGAGCTTAATAGTCAGAGGGAAGAGAAGTTTAAGATTAAAGATGGTTTGGATTTCTTAAATGATAATAAACCTGCTCCTAAAAAGAAAATCCAAAATGTTAAGCAAACTCTTAAAAAGCAAAGCCAGAATGAAAAATTAAGAGCTAAACTGCAAGCGAAGATAAATAAAGCTAATGCTAGTGGTAACTCTAAGCAGGCAGCGAAGTTAGCAGCTCAGCTTCAGAAAGCTGATAATAAAGCAGCTAATTTAATAACTAAGATCAATAACAATCATAATATTGAAGAGTACATTATTGATAAAGCTAACTTAAAAGCTGAGAAGAAAGCAAAACAAAAAGAGATAAATAAGAGCAAAAAAGAATTCAAACAAGCAAAAAGTGACTTTAATAGAGTTAAAAAAGGTAAAAAACCTAAAGTAGTTAAAAAGAAAAAGCCTAAAAAAGTAGCTAATAAAAAGATAAGTACTAAGACTAAAAATACTAATACAGTTAAAGTGGATTTAAGTAACCGTAAAATACAACTTACTAATAATAACTCTGCTCTTGCTGCTTACAAATCTATAGTTAAGGCAACTCCAGTAATAGTATCTAAGCCTGTAAGCCCTAAGAAAGCTAAAAAACAAGCTAAGAAAGTAGCAAAACAGGCTAAAAAAGCTTACCAAAAAGCTGTGAAACAGGCTAAAAAAGCTTATGTGCCACCACCACCTCCTCCAGTGGTGAGAGCTGCTCCTAGGATCATAGTAAGAAGACCTCCACCTCCTCCTCCTCGCAAAGCAGCGAAAGCGAAAAAAAGAAAACGTAGATAGCCCCTTAAACTATCCATAAGCTTCTGATGTAAAATAGATATTAATGAAGCAATCTCGCAATCTATTAATTGCAATGTCTTTATTGTTTTTAACCACCCTTCTAGTAGTGGCAGAACCAATTGAGCCAGTAGATCCGTCGTCGGGTCGTGCAGATTTTAGTAATATGAACTTGACTGATGAAGACTTGCCTAATTTAGTTATTAGAGATGGGGTGACATTAGTAGATATTGATAACAATAACATTACAGATTTAAGTGCTATGCCTCAGTTTCCTGAGAGTGTTACATTTTTTAGCGCTGACCGAAATCAAATTTCTAATTTAGCAGGCTTGAGCTTTTTAACTAATAATATAAAGACTATTCAATTGTTTGATAACTTAATTTTTGATTTAACTAATGTAACTTTCCCGGAGAATTTGGAGCTCCTTTTTTTAAATAATAATGCTATTGAAACTCTTGAAGGGGCTACATTTAATGAGAATTTAAAATCAGTATCTTTTGGTTTGAATCCTTTTAGAGGTGAAGCATTAGCTACTACTGCAGTACTTCCAAATAGGCTTGAGACTTTAAGCCTTTCTGCAAATGCTATTAGAGATCCTAGTGCTCTAGTGCTTCCAGATGGTTTAGAAAGGCTTTTCCTGGGCTCTAATTTATTAACTGACCTTTCAGGTTTAAACTTGAATTCAAACTTAAGAAGATTGGACTTAGATGATAATAGTTTTGAGAATGTAGACCTGTCAACTTTGACATTGCCAAATTCTATAAGAAGGCTAGATCTATCTTCTAATTTCTTTAGTGAATTTAGAGGACTTAAATTACCTAAGAAAATTAAAAGAGTATTTTTATCTAAAACTTTTATTCAAAAAATAGAGCGAAGACGTATAAAAAGAAAATTTAGAAACAGACGCGTTAAGTTTAGTTTTAAGTAAAGAGTTTAAGTGTTTTATTTGTGCTAATCAAAAATCCTATTTTTTAACGCTGCTATCAGTAGGGGCTTTTTGAGATTTTAAAGTTTTTAGAGGATCTGCTGGTTTACCCATTGCAAGTGTTGCTTCGCCTTTCGCAGCTGGTTTAGTTCTAGATGAAACTTTAGTACCATCAGTAGTGGGAGCTTCTGTAGATGTTGTATTTTGAGTAACTTTAGTTTCCTTTTTAGGTGGTTTTTCAGTGCCAAAGTTAAGCTTGTCTTTTCTGACACCCATCTCAACTACTTGTTCCATTAAGCTGGTAACAACTGGTTCATCACCTTTTAGATCATTAGTCTCAGCTTTAGTTCTAAGTCCATTTAAGAAACCGGAAACTTTCTTTTCAGCTGCTATAAACTCTGGAGTTCTTTGCATTGCTGCTTGTGAACCTGCGGTGAATTTAAAGACAAAGCAGATAAAAGAAAGTCATATTTGTTAGCGGTTTCGTATAAAGAACAGCAGCAAAACTTAAAAGTCGAAATTTATAAAGATAATCACAGTAGTAGCTATGAACTAAAGAGCTTGCAGGGGATAACTATGAAGGTGATGGTTAAAGAAGATATGTTTGCAAGTAAGCTTAATGCTTCTTTTGAGGATGTTAAGGCTAACTAATTATTATTCCTAAAAAACTGAGTCGAAAGCTCTGGTTCGTTTATTGATCTGAAGAATTGATGTGCTTTGTTGAAAGCCTCATCGATAGTAGTGGCGCCAATGCTCACCTCGTGACTATCAGCATTCTCCTCGAATTGAATAGCACTCTTGTGCATGTCCACGTAATGCTTTTGTGCAAGATCTCTAAAACGTTTATCATTCTTCTTCACATAAAGTCTCTCGTTTAGCTCAGCTAAATAAAAGTTAGTTTTCCAGACAAGGTCCATGAGTTTTTCTTTATCGAAGTACTCAAGCGCGGTCTCGAAATGCTCAGAAGCAATAGGGTAAGTAGTCTCATTCACTATCGCCTCATCACCCACTAAAAGCCCGATCAGAATGGATGTGATCGATGCTTGCAGTAGCACTTTCTCTTTTCTATAAATCTCTTTTGCTTTAAGCAGACATTTAAAGCTTTCTTCTAGCTTAGCTACATTAGCAAACATATTACCCATAGCCTGGTATACATCAGCTTCCCCGACTAGATTCTCTTGTTCTTGGTGAATCTGGATTGCTTTCTGGAAATAATCAGAAGCAAGGTCTAATTTATCTTTATCTAGCGTATCTCTATCAGCATTCACTTTTATAATCGCAAAAGCAAGGTCCACATACTTAGCAGCTTTATCTTCGTATCTCTCTAAGCGATTGGCTATCTGGATAGTTTCTTCACCATGCCTAAGCATTTCATCTAGATCATCCTCTAGGCAAAGGAATTGGAAATGTATGTTTTTTGCATTTAAGAGTTGGTTGTATTTTTTAAGTTTTAAAAAGCAATCACAAGCTTTTTCTATATAATCTTTTGCTTTGTTTAGATCACTATGAGTGTAAAGAAGGCTGGTAGCCAGGATTTGGTAAACCTGAGCTAGAAAAAGCCTAGGGATATTCATGCCAGAGTTTAAGAAGATCTCAGCTTTTTCATGCAGAATTTTAAACTCACCTTTAACAGCGTGAAGAGATAAAGTCTGAATTTCTAAACCTAACTTCTCAAAGATCCCAGCATTATCAATAGTCTCTTTTGCTTTATCAAAGTAGAGGCAAGCGTCATTGATATTACCTTTCATCAAAGCAGAAGATGCTTTCGATTCGTAGATAAAACCTTGAGCGTTTAGATTGCCGGTGCGCTTAAAGATATCTAGAGCTTTTACATAAAATTCCTTTTCTTCACACTCAGTAGCGTAAAAAGTATAAACTTCAGCGAGACCGTTTTTATTCTGATCTTTACCAAAGAGGATCTCAGCATCTTCGGCAGCTTCTCTATCTTTGAAAAGTTTTGCTTTAAGCAAAAAGACTTTTGCTCTAGTCGAATCATATTTAGCTTTTTTAGAAAGCTCTATGAGATTATCAATTTGTTCATGAGCGATTGGAAGCAAGATGTCTTTAGCTAGTTCTTGTTCTCTAAATAAAAGCTCGATGTATTGAGAGTAAGCTAGAATGGCTCTGTCGATTTCTTCTACGCCCACTAACTGCTTAAAAACCTTTTCTAGAATCAGATCTGGATCCTCAAGAGCGTCAGTAATCTCATCATCACCATAGTAGATTTTTGCCATGGTAAGGCATTGAGATTTATAAATCAAACTATCTACATCCTCATTAAAATCTTTAATAGCAGCGAGATTGCCGTGAACCACAAAATCTACAAAGAGCTTAATTCCGCAGTATTTTTTGACATCTTTTAGTACTTCTTCAGCTGCTTGATAGCGACCTTGTTTCAGGTAAACTTTAGCTAAATATTCAGCACCAAGATCATTGCCTCCCTCTGCAATTAGCTGATTAGCTATATCTATGGATTCTTTAAAATGATCCCTAAAAAAGTTGTCCCAGAAATCTTTTATGAGTTGATTTGAATTTTCTGTTTTTGACATTTAAGTGCTTCTTCTTTAAATGCAAGTCTTTTAGCTTCTAAGCTTAAAATACCACTAAAGTAGTCAGTATTCTCTTTATTCCCAGAGATTTCAATCAACTTTTCATCAATTGTAGAAAAATCTTTAGCCAGGCGAAGCTTTCTCAAGCCAATCTTACATGCAGTAATTAGATCAGATGTCTGATTAGTTAAATCATTTTCGATTCTAAGCTCGTCTCTGAGTTGATCGTATTTGCTTACTGTATCTGAGTTCATTCTTTGCCCCTTTGCTTTTCTAATATGTAACACATTATAGCTAATGCAATCTCTTAATGTCAAGTATTATTTCTGAAATTTCCTTAATTTTAGGGGCTTTTAGCTATCCGTATAGGTGATCTTGCTTATATTCCTAAGCTAAATATATGTTCTTACAGAATAGGATATAATGATTCAGGTTGCAGATGCGCCATTTAGCTTAAATGTTAGAGAGATATTCTAGAGAGAAGATGAGTGCAATTTGGTCTGAGGAAAGCAGACTAAAGACCTTTTTAGATGTTGAGATTGCGGTTTGCGCAGCTCACAGCACTAAAGGTTCTATCCCACCTAAATCTTTTGAGCTAATTAAAAAACATGCTGATTTTGATATTGATCGCGTTAAAGAACTAGACGCTGAGCTTCACCATGAAACAATCGCTTTTTTAACTTGCGTAGCTGAGTATATAGATGCTGGGCAAGAGAAAGATGAAAAGCAAGATACTGCTTCAGGGGCAGCTGTAAAAGATAAATTACTAGATAAAGCATCTAGATTTTTGCATCTTGGAATGACTAGCTCAGATCTTTTAGACACTGCTTTATCTTTGCAAATCAAAAACTCTATAGAGATTCTTTATGAAGATTTAGATGAGATTTTAAAAGTTTTAAAACGTAGAGCACTTGAGCATAAAAATACTATCTGCATGGGACGCTCTCATGGAGTGCATGCTGAGCCCACTACATTTGGTGTGAAGCTTTTAGGATATTACGATGAGCTTAAACGTTCGAAAAAGAATTTAGAAGATTTAGAAAAAGAACTTTGTGTTGGGATGCTTTCTGGTGCTGTTGGTACTTACGCTAATGTTGACCCTGAAATAGAAAAAATTACTTGCAAGAATTTAGGAATAGAGCCAGCAGGAATTAGCACACAGGTAATTAGCCGTGACAGGCACGCTAAACTTTTAAATACTCTAGCGACAATTGCTGCATCTATAGAGAAAATAGCTGTAGAGATTCGTCATCTTCAGCGTACTGAAGTTTTAGAAGTGGAAGAGCCTTTTGTCTCTGGGCAGAAAGGATCAAGTGCGATGCCACACAAGCGCAATCCATGGCGCTCAGAGAATCTTACGGGCTTAGCTAGATTAATGAGGTCTTACTCTCAAGTCGGTATCGAAAACATTTCTTTATGGCATGAACGTGATATGTCTCATAGTTCAACGGAGCGTATTATTCTTCCTGATGCTTTTACTTTGCTTGATTTTATGCTTGGGCGCATAACTTGGATACTTGATGGACTTAATGTTTACCCTGAAAATATGAAACGTAATATGTTTCGTTTTGGTGGAGTGTCTTTCTCTCAGCAGCTTCTACTTAAACTTATAGATAAAGGTCTTAAGCGCGAAGATGCTTATAAACTGGTGCAGGGCTTAGCTCATCAAGCTTGGAATAGCTATGATGCTAAGGGCAATGAACTGAGTTTTAAAGAGCTTATAAGCTCGTCTGCAGATATCAAAAAACATTTGAATGATAAAGAGATTGCTGAAGTCTTTGATCCAAGTTATCACTTGAAAAACATAGATCAAATTTTTAAAATTTTAGATTAAGCAAAACAAGAAGGTCCGTCTGCGGCATGTTTTAAAATCGCATTAGCTGTAGGATCCTGTAAACCTCTTGGAGGATTATCTTTTATACTTTTTAATCTTGATTCAGCTTGCTCTGGACTCATGCCTCCACCTCTAGTCATTTTTGCTATAAAGATTTGGTCTACTTGCTCAGCATGCTCAGCTTTTTCAGCTATAATTCTTCTTCTTAAATCACTAGCTTCTTTTTCATGTTGAGCAATTTCTTCGTATATTGGAGAATCAATATATTTTTCAATTTTTTGCGCGCCCTGTTTAATGACTTCCTTCGCTACGTTTTTATATTTGCCATCACTAGCACCAACAGCTTTACAAACGACTTTGGGATCTATGCAGATAATATCTGTCATCGCACTGCAAACATTTTCCATAAAAATGTTTATGTCGTATAAAACATTCATGACTCGATTAAGTCTATTTATGTCTTCTTGCTTCCTGATACCAGCGTTTTTTTCTAAGATTTGATCAATCCTGCCAAGGCAGTTGCTCGCTACATGGTGTCTATCAATATACATATTAATTGTAATTCTAACAGTAATTCAGATTGCTGTAAAAAATTTCTAGCGCTTAGAACCACCACGAAGTAGTGATTTAGTTTGGTATCTATGGCTGTGAACGTAAGCTAAAAGCTGATTACGAGTATCAATTGCAACACCAACTAAGATTAGTAAACTTGTAGATCCTAAGCCACCAAGAGTGTTTACTTGGCAGAAGACTTCAGCGTGGATTGGAAGCACGGCGATTAAACCAATTGCTACAGCACCCACAAAAACAATCCTAGACATTATTTTTTCCATGTAATCTACAGTTGCTTTTCCTGGCTTCACACCTTCAATAGAACTGCCTGACTTCTTAAGGTTGTCAGCGACATCTCTAGGATTAAGCACAATAGCAGCGTAGAAGAAACAGAAAGCTACGATTAATAAAAAGTAAGCAAGAGAATGCTCCCACTTAGTGTAAACAAAAAGATAGTCAATTCTCTGCATGAACCATGCACCAAAGTCACCGATAGAGCCAGTAGAAAGAGCGCTAACTCCAGGGATTTTCTTGAACATGTTTGAGATAAACATAGACACCGTCAAATCCTGTCTGCCAGCAAATGTAAGTAGCTGAATAGGCATGAATAAAAGTGCACTAGCAAAAATGATAGGAAGAACACCAGCTGGATTGATCTTCATAGGTAGGTAATGACCAGAGCCTGCAGCATTGCCGCCAGCAACTTTTCTGGATCCTACGATAAGTAGTTTTCTAGATCCTTCTTGGACATATATAATTAAAATGGTTAAAGCTAAGAAGATTAGAACAAGCGCTATAACACCCCACTGCGGACTAGTACCAACTCTAAGAGCGGTTGCAGTATCTCCAAACATCATAGGCATTTTAGATGCGATACCGATGAAAATAAGTAAACTTGCACCGTTCCCAACCCCTTTCTCTGAAATGACTTCACCGAGCCACATCACAAAAACTGCTGATACTGCAAGAACAGTAATAGTTTTTATATAGAAAACCATATCCGGGTTAATAGCGATTCTAGAAACATCTAGAAAACGAGCTAGAGCCAAAGCTTGAATACAAGCAAGACCCACAGTAGCAAAACGAATAACTTGTTGGTATTGTTTTCTTCCTTCTTCTCCATGATTGCGTTGCATGTCTTTAAGTGGAGGAATAACTTCGTTTAGAAGTTGCATGATGATACTTGCTGTAATGTAAGGTCCGATACCTAGAGCAAAAATAGAAAGTGCACTAAGCGCGCCACCTGCAAACATATCAACTAAACCCATCAAGCCGGAAGATAAAGCAGGGTTAGCTTTCATCGCCGCGTGATCAACTCCATACATAGGAATATGAACTCCTAGTCTGTAGATCGCTAGCATTAGGATAGTAAATCCTAATTTTTGCGGTAAACCTGATGCGCTAAAAATATCTTCGACGCTAAGGTTGTGGGATTCTGATTTGTGTTGTTTTGTGCTTGACATTTACGAATTAACTAGGACTTTGCCACCAGCAGCTTCAATAGCAGCTTTTGCAGCTTCAGAAAATTTGTCAGCTGAAATATTTACAGCTGATTTGATCTGACCCTTAGCTAGAATTTTAAGACCTGAGCTTTCTAAACCGTTGATTACACCTTGCTCAAGAAGAACAATTGTGTCAATCTCAGTTACGCCAGCATCAGCTAACTTTTGAAGTTCAGCTAGGTTAACGATAGAGAATTCTTTACGGTTAACTCGAGTGTTTACTTGTCTTTTAGGAAGTCTTCTGTATAAAGGAGTTTGACCACCCTCTTTGTGTGGCATTTGTGACCAACCAGATCTACATTTTTGACCACGGTGACCGCGACCAGAAGTTTTACCAGAACCAGAAGCGATGCCTCGAGCAACTCTCTTCTTTCTCTTTGTAGAACCTTTATTACCTTTAACTGTGTTTAGTTTAGCCATTTTTCTTTTCCTATAAGTTTAAATTACTTATTGTCCTCTACTTTAACTAAGTGATGAACTTTTCTAAGCATTCCCATAATTGTAGGTGAATCATCGTGATAAACCGAATGGTTAGTTCTTCTTAGACCAAGTGCTTCTAGAACTTTTCTTTGGTTAGGAAGAGTACCTTGTTTACCTCTAAAAAGAGTAATTTTTAATTTTTTGTCTTTGTCTTCTTTTATCTTTGTCATTTCTTACTCCTTAACCGAATAACATCTGTTTAACAGATATCCCTCTTAAATCAGCAACTTGCTTGAATGTTCTTGTTTGTTGAAGCGCATCAATTGTCGCTCTAGCCACGTTAAGTGGGCAGTTTGAACCTTGAGATTTAGCAAGCATATCGCCAAGTCCACTAAGCTCAAGAACCGTACGAGCAGCACCACCAGCAATAACACCAGTACCTTCAGCAGCAGGTCTTAATAGAACAACAGCTCCACTAGACTTACCAATGATGTTGTGAGTAATAGTTGAACCAACCATCTTCACTTCTACCATGCTCTTGCGTGCATCAGTAACAGCTTTTTTAATTGCGTTAACAACTTCAGAAGCTTTTCCAACACCAACACCAACTTTTCCTTTTTCGTTACCGATAATAACTACGGCTCTAAATGATAATTTTTTACCACCTTTAACAACTTTAGTTACACGTCTAACTTGAACAACTTTTTCTGTGAATTCTGAAGGCTGATCTCTATCTCCGCCTCTACCGCGACCTCCGCCACGTCCACCTTGACCGCCTCTGCCGCCGCCAGGACCACCGGGTCCTCTACCGCCGCCTTGACCGCCTCTGCTGCCGCCAGGACCACCAGGTCCTCTGTTGCCGTCGCCTTGACCTCTGGGTCCTCTGTTGTCTCCTTGAGCTGCTGCATCTGTAGATGCTGCTGCTTGAGACTCTTTGCTTGGAGCTCTTGGCTGACCTTGAGCTGGCTTGCTTGGAGCTTTAGCTTCAGGTTTTTTGTCTTCAGCTTTAGCTTCAGTCTTAACTTCAGCTTTAGGCTCTTCTTTTTTAGCTTCAGTAGGCTTAGCTTCCGCTTCCGCTTCTACTTTAGTCTCTTCAACTTTTGCTTCTTCTTTTTTGTTTTCGTCTGCCATAAAAATACCTTAAGGAGTTCTCTTAGAACTCAAGTCCTGCTTTTCTAGCTGCGTCAGCTAGTGCTTTAATGCGACCGTGGAAAGCATTACCACCGTTATCAAAAACCACTTTCTTAACACCAGCAGCAATTGCTTTTTCAGCAACTGATTTACCAATCTGCTCAGCGCCTGATTTATCAGCGCCTTTAGCTTCTTTATGATCTGGTGAGTATGAAGCACTCGCGCAAATTGTTTTGTGAGAAAGATCGTCAATGATCTGAGCAGTGATGTGCTTATTAGATCTGTAGATGGCCAATCTAGGTCTCTCAGTTGAACCCTGGATTTTCTTTCTAACTCTTGTGTGTCTTTTGCGTCTTTTGTCTGTTCTACTTGCGATTGCCATAATAAACTCCTACTATTTAGCTGCTCCAGACTTACCAGCTTTTCTACGGATCTTCTCACCGTCTACGAAAATACCTTTACCTTTGTAAGGCTCTGGTGGTCTTTCACTTCTAACATCAGCTGCGACTTGACCAACTAATTCTTTGTTTGGTCCAGTGATTTCAATAAGTCCTTCTTTAGTAACATTAAACTTAATGCTTTCAGGTGGCTCAATAACTACAGGGTGAGATTTACCAACTTGAAGATCAAGGTTTGCACCTTTCAAAGTAGCTCTGAAACCAACACCAACTAACTTAAGCTCTTTTTTATAGCCAGTAGTTACGCCAGTAACCATGTTGTCGATAAGCGTTCTACTAAGACCCCAAAGTGATTTCTCAAGTTTAGATGTCCCTTTGATACTAACTTTTACTTGCTTGTCTTCGATAACAATGTTTACTTCTTTTCTGAAGATTCTAACTAACTCGCCGTTCTTACCTTTAACAGTAAGCTCTTGCTGAGTTCCTGCAGAAGTTTGAACATCTTTAATAGATATCTCAACGCCTTCTGGAATATTTATTTCTCTTTTGCCGATTCTTGACATAGTAATTTCCCTTTACTTACAAACTTGGATTACCAAATTTCGCAAAGAACCTCCCCGCCTAGTTTTTCTTTACGAGCACCACGGTCTGTTTTAAGACCTTTGCTTGTACTTAGAATGCTTACGCCAAGTCCGTGGAAAACTCTTGGAGCTTCTTTAGCTTTAGAGTATTTTCTAAGACCAGGTTTAGAAATTCTTTTTAATCCTGTGATTACTGACTTGCCTTCAGCCGTGTACTTAAGTTCAATTTCAATTGACTTAGTTTTAACTGCATCTTCTTCAGCCAGTTTGAATGAATTAATATAACCCTCTTGCTTAAGGACTTCAGCCAAATGCTCTTTTAGCTTGCTGTAAGGAATACTTACAGTTTCTTTTTGAATAAGCAAAGCGTTTCTTACTCTCGTTAAGAAATCAGAGATCGGGTCATTGCTTGTTCTATTTGCTTGTCTTTTTTTTGCGATCATTGAATTTATACCTCTTACCAACTAGCCTTCGAAAGTCCTGGGATGAACCCTTCAAGTGCCATTAATCTAAGTGAATTACGGCAAATTCCAAAATCTCTATGGAACCCTCTTGGACGACCAGTTAGCCAACATCTATTTCTGTGTCTAACTTTTGAAGAATTTAGAGGGAGAGACTCTAATTTCTTTTGTAATACTACACGTTCTTCAAAAGATTCAGCGTTAGCCATATCTTTTAAGATCTTTTCGCGCTTAGCTGCAAACTTTTCGATAAGCCTTTGCTTTTTAAGTGTTTTTTGGACTGATGATTTCTTTGCCATGTTTAATTCTCTCTCCTAGTTAAGGTTTACTGTTGTCCTCTCGGTTTTTTGAATGGCATGCCAAGTGCTGCTAAAAGCTCTCTTGCATGGTCATTGTTAGTGGCAGTAGTACAAACTGTGATATCCATACCGCGGATTGCATCTACTGTATCGTAATTGATTTCAGGGAACATTAACTGTTCTTTTACACCAAGAGTGTAATTTCCTTTACCATCAAAACTTTTTGTTGGAGCGCCTTGAAAATCTCGGATTCTAGGCATCGCAACGTTAACTAACTTAGAGAAGAAATGATACATTCTATCTTTTCTCAAAGTCACTTTCATACCAATTGCTTGATCTTCACGAATCTTAAAGCCAGCGATTGATTTCTTTGATCTAGTGATCACAGGCTTTTGACCAGCGATTGTTTCTAAGTCGCGCATTGCGTTTTCAAGAACTTTAGAAGATTGAGTCGCTTCGCCAAGACCAAAGTTGATAACAATCTTGTCTAGCTTAGGGATTTGCAATTCATTCTTAAGCTCTAGCTTAGTTTTAAGAGCTGATTTGATTTCTTTTTCGTATGTTTCTTTTAAAGTAGCCATTAGTCTATTTGCTCCCCACTTACTTTAGCGATTCTAACCATCTTGCCATCTTTGAGTTTCTTTTTAGCAACTCTTGTAGCTTTCTTTTTAGTCTCATCCCAGATCATTACTTTAGATGCAAAGATCGGAGCTTCAGACTCAATGATTTCGCCAGGACGACCAGGGCCCATTGCTTTTTGGTGTTTTTTGATTATGTGAACACCTTCAACAAGAATCTTGCCTTCTGATTTAATAACTTTTAAAACCTTACCGATTTTACCTTTGTCTGAACCACTGATTACAACTACGTTGTCACCACGATTAATGTTTGACTTAGCAACAAGGTTGCGAGAACCTTTCTTAATAAGAGCTTCAGAAGCAAGAAGTCTGCCGCCTTTTTTAGCTCTAGATTTAATAGGTTTTTTGGTATATCTAATTACTTTTTTATCTGCTTGCTTTGCCATTACACTACCTCCGGTGCTAGTGAAACTATCTTCATGAAACCTTTGTCACGAAGTTCTCTAGCGATTGGACCAAATACACGAGATCCTCTTGGGTTGTTGTCTTTGTCGATTAAAACACAAGCGTTTTGGTCGAAAGAAATCCAACTACCATCAGGTCTCTTCTTGCGGTGTCTAGTTCTCACTACTACCGCTTTAACTTTGTCAGACTTTTTAACAGGCATGTTAGCTTGAGCTTCTTTTACAGTAACCATAATTACATCGCCTAAATCAGCTCTGTTTGAGTTACCTTTAAGTACGCGGATCACTCTAACTCGCTTTGCGCCAGTGTTGTCTGCTACTACTAATTCACTTTCTTGTTGTAACATTTGTTCTCCTACGCAGCTCTAGCTACGATCTCCTTCAATACCCATGTTTTATCTTTCGATATTGGTCTCGACTCTTCAATAATTACTTCGTCGCCGATTTTACAATCGTTTGTATCATCGTGCGCTTTGTACTTTTTAGTAGAAGCCATAACTTTGTGATACAAAGGGTGTTTTTTCTTTGACTCAACAGAAACAACAATGGTTTTTTCCATTTTGTCGCTGACCACTTTTCCTTTTAGTGTTCTCTTAGGCATCTTTACTTCCTTTCTCTTCTACTTTCTTTTGACCGATTATAGTCAACACTCTTGAGATTGATTTTTTTACGTTACGCATAGCGCAAGTGTTCTCAAGATTTCTTGCGTGGAACGCAAGTCTGTGTTGAAGAAGTTCTTTTTGAAGGCTAGAAAGCTCCTCGCCAAGTTCTTCTAATGTCTTTTCTCTTAAATCTTTTACTTTAAGCATTTTACTTACCTCTTTAGAGACCCTCTTTCTTTATGATTCTGCATTTGATTGGGAATTTTTGCATCGCAAGCTCAAGAGCTCTTTGTGCGATTGAATGATCAATACCCGCAATTTCAAATATCACGCGACCAGGTCTAACTACTGCAACCCAATACTCCGGCGAACCTTTACCAGAACCCATACGAGTTTCTGCAGGTTTTTGAGTGATTGGTTTGTCAGGGAAAATTCTAATCCAAATACGACCACCACGTTTAATGTGACGAGTCATTGCACGACGAGCAGCTTCAATCTGTCTTGAAGTTACCCAGCCAGGCTCAGTCGCTTGAAGACCGATTTCACCGAAATCGATTTTTGCAGCACGAGTTTCAGTACCTCTCATGCGACCTCTTTGTTGTTTTCTATGTTTTGTTTTCTTTGGAAGTAACATATTTATATCCTTGTCTACGCTGCAACTTTATACGTAGATGTTTTACCTTCTTCTTGTTGTGAACCAGCTGCTGCTTTAACGTTTGGTCTTACTTTCTCACCAGGCTTAAGCATGCCTTTGTAGATCCAAACTTTGATACCGATAGCTCCGTATGTAGTTTCCGCTCTAGCAACACCATAGTCAATATCAGCACGAAGCGTGTGACATGGAGTACTACCTTCATGAGCTTTTTCGCTACGAGCAATCTCTGCTCCACCTAGACGACCACCGCAAATAATTTTGATACCTTTAGCTCCAGCTCTCATTGCTCTTTGAATAGTCTGTTTCATAGCTCTTCTGAAAGCGATTCTTCTTTCAAGTTGTTGTGCTACAGACTCAGCAATTAGAGTTGCATCTAAATCAATCTTATTTACTTCGAAAACATTTACTTGAAGACTTAATTCGTTTCTGTGAAGAAGAGCGTTCATCTCTTTTCTTAGAATTTCAAGTCCTTCACCAGCTTTACCTAGAACTAAACCAGGTCTAGCAGTAACCACGCTAACAGTAATTTTGTCAGCCTTGCGAGCTATAAGTACTTTACTTAAGCCAGCATTTTTAAGTTTCTTTTTCAGGTATCTTCTAATTGTTGAATCTTCTTCAAGAACTTTAGCGAATGCGCCAGATCTGAACTCAGTGAAGTTTGTTGAATCTGAAGCTTCAGTAATTCCTAGTCTAAAACCCTTTGGATGTGTCTTTTGGCCCATGGTTATTTGCCCTCGCTTTTCTTGTTAACTTGTTTCGTCACTGGCTTTTTAGCAGTTGACTTAATGTCTTTTTTTGCAGCTGGTTTTTTTGCAGCTGGCTTAGTTTCTTTTTTAGCTTTAGGATCAGCTTTAGCTGACTCTTTCTTTTCAGTTTTTGGCTTAGCTGCTGTCTTAGTAGCTGCTTTAGCTTTTTTAACTTTCTTAGGCTTCTCTACTTTACCTTTGATCATTCTTGGTGAAGTCGCTTTGATGTGAGCAGCGTATTCTGCTGGAGTCAATTCACTAAGTACGATTGAAAGTTGTGAAGTTCTTTTAACGATTGAATGAGCTCTACCTCTACTTACAGCTCTAAATCTTTTGAACATTGGACCATCATCAACTAAAAATTCTGAGATGAATAGTTCGCCTGGATCTTCAACACCATCGTTAGCTTTAGCGTTAGCCATAACACTCTTTAAAAGCTTTGATACGGGGTGAGCCGCTGCGTAAGCCAAAAATTTCAATTGAACTTGCGCGTCTTTAGCTTTCATGCCTCTAATCAAATTAACAGTACGTCTAACTTTACGAGCTGTTTGTCTTAGAAAGCCTTGTTTAGCTTTGGTGATTTTTATTTCTTTTTTCTCTGCAGTTGCCATTATTTATCTACCTTATTTTCCTGCTTTCGCTGCCTTTGAACCAGAGTGACCTTTAAATGTTCTAGTCGCTGCAAACTCGCCAAGTCTATGACCTACCATAGCCTCTGTGCAGTAAATTGGAACAAACTTGCGACCGTTATGAACAGCGATTGTGTGACCTACGAAGTCAGGAAGAATCATGCTCGCACGTTTCCAAGTTTTAATAACTCTTTTATTACCGCTTTCATTCATCGCTTCTACTTTCTTTAGAAGTGATTCGTGAACGTATGGTCCTTTTTTTGTTGATCTGCCCATTTATAAAATCCTCTATTTAGCTACTTTTCTACCTTTACGTCTTAGAACAATGTACTTGTTCGAAGCGTTCTTTTTCTTACGAGTAAGAAGACCAAGTCTTTTACCCCATGGTGATTTTGGAATACCACCGATTGGACATTTACCTTCACCACCACCGTGTGGGTGATCGTTCGGGTTCATAACAGAACCACGAACAGTCGGCTTAACACCTCTGTGACGTGAACGACCTGCTTTACCTAGAACTTGGTTTTTCCAATCTTCATTAGAAAGAGTACCAATCGTTGCAAAGCATTCCATGTGAACTTTTCTCATCTCGCCTGATGGAAGTCTAAGTGTTGCATACTTACCTTCCTTTGCAAGAAGCTGTGCGCTTGAACCAGCTGAACGAACAATCTGTCCGCCTCTGCCTTTAGTCATTTCAATATTGTGAATTGTTTCACCAAACGGAATGTCTTTAAGAGCCATTGCGTTTCCTGGTTTGATTTCTGCATCAGGTCCAGAGATAACTGTATCGTCTACCTTAAGTCCTTTAGGACATAGGATGTATCTTTTTTCTCCGTCTGCGTAAAATAAAAGTGCTAAGTGTACGTTTCTATTTGGATCGTAATCTATTTGTTTAACAGTAGCTGGTACACCGATTTTGTCTCTTTTAAAGTCAACTACTCTATATTTTTTCTTGTTACCGCCACCTTTGTGTCTAGTGGTGATTTTACCTTGGTTATTTCTTCCAGTATGTTTGTCTAATACTCTAAGTAAACTTTTTTCTGGTTTGCTTTTAGTTAGATCTTTTCTGTCTAAGAGGATTGTTCCTCTTTTACCAGGCGTTTCGGGTTTGAATTTTTTTAGGGCCATTTTGTTTCCTTCGTTTCCGGTACAAACTTAGTAATCTATCTCTTTGTTAGAGATAATATTACATTTCTTGCACGGATCTGATCTCCTTATCAAGAAAAACACTAAAACTACTTTCTATAGCCATAGTGCAAGGAGTAATCATAGCAAAGAGGCTATTAATGAGACCATATGTATTGTTTAGAAATGCTTAAAATTCCCATCTACCTGTCCTGACCCCATGCTAGGGAAAACACCTGTTTAACAGACTCTTAACTAAAATAGAGTTTATATATAAAGTAGCAAGGAGTTAATGAAAATGCAGAAAAATAGAGGCAAAATAAGAGATTTAGTATTAAAGAAAATGGGATATAGCCCGTCAAACATGGGATCTGCCGTTATAGACAGGAGCTTTGAGGCGCCAAAACACCCTGAAAACCCTGTAATCACTAGAGATTACGCTGCTCGCAGCCAAGAAATCTCAGGTCGCGCTAAATTTGCGCCGAGACCTACCATTATTAATAAAATTAGCGAACCAAAAGCTAATGTGTACAGCAGAAAAGTTCAGAAGCTTGAAAATAAATTAGAAGCACCAGCAGCTCCAGAGACTCCAAATTTTAGTAAAACACCGAAGATGATTAGTAAGCTTTTGAGATAAAGTTTATAAAGTGATCAAAATCTTGAACGGCGAAGACAATTTTAGAAGGCAGTTAGCCTTAGATCTTCTTCGTGCAAAGCTTGTTGACCCGGCTTGGGAAAGCATGAATTTAGTGCAACTTGATAAGCCCTCAATTACTGAAGTGATTGAAGCTGCTAATATGCCAGCTTTTGGTTTATGTGAAAGACTCGTCGTGGCAAATGACGCTGAATTTCTAACTAAAAAGCAAGAAGAAGATGATGTTTCTAGATTGCTTGAAGGTTTAGGAGATTTGCCTGAAGGTGTTACTTTAGTTTTTAACTCTAGTAAAATTTTAGGCACGCTTAAACTAGTGAAACAATTGAAAAAGATTGCTGAACTGGAAGACTTCAAAGAATTCTCTCCATGGGATACAAAGCAAGCAGCGAGCTGGCTTCAGGCCTTAGCTAAAGAGAAAAAAATAAGCGTTGATTTTCAGGTTTTGGAGTTTATGGTTGAGTATCTTGGCTCTGATTCTAGTAAACTTTATACTGAGCTTAATAGAGTTTCACTTAGAGTTGCTGGCGAAAAGGTGACTGAAGATTTAATTAAACGCGAGTGCAAAGCAAAGCATGATGTTTTTAAATTTGCTGAAGAGCTTGCAAAAAATAATAAAGAAAGCGCGCGTTTTGAGTTAGAGAAAATTATAAGAAATGGCGAAGCGAACATCGGCTTTCTTATGGGCTTGCAAACCAATCTAAGTAGGTATTTAAAACTTAAGCTAATGGCTAAAACCAGAATGTCTCGTGACGAGCAAGCTAAGAAGCTTGGAGTTACTAGTGGCAGGCTTTATTTCTTAGAAAAGTCAGTTAGCGGCATGCAGCTTCCTAAATTAGAGATGATAAATGATAATCTGGCTAAAATAGAGGCTCAAGTGAAAAGAGGTCAAAGAAGCGTTGATTTTGCGCTACGTCTTTTGGTCCAGACATAGTCTCATCTAATTTTATTAATTTTAAATTTTTTTATTCTAGATAATAATAGGCTTCTTTCTGAATAATGCTGTGAAAACAGGACTTTTTAATAATTTCTAGTCAAATAATACTAGTCTCCTCCCTTTGTATTAGAGCCTTTCACCTACTGAAAGCTGTTATTAAGTTGGAATAAATTACTTGGAGACAAAATGGCTTCGAAAAAACAACAACTGTCATCAAATTTTGATTTTGATTCGACTGAAGCATTACTTGAGGAAGTTAAACAAACCCTTAGATCAAATGAGGGTGAGTATAGTCCTGAGTATAAAAATATCCGATATAAGTTAATTGATGAAGCATTATCTACTCTGAAATCTTCAAGGCATATTGAAAATTGCAAACAGCAACTAAATGAAAATCTTAGGTATCTTGGTGATTTTAAAATGAAAAATGGCATGCCTCAAGGGGAAGAGATACTTTTAATTGATGAAAGTGCAGGGCTGATTTATCACGGTCCAATTCATGAAGGCTTACCAAATACAGGCTCTGGAAAAAATGGAATCTCGATAGAGGCAGATGGTTCAATCTACCTTGGTGAGTGGTGTGACGGGCTTGCTGTTGGGCAAGGTGTACTAGTTGATAACCTTGAAAATATTTTTATGGGTGAATTTATTCACGGACAACTTGAAGGTAGAGGAAAAGAACTTTTAAGTAATGGTTTAGTGCTTGAAGGGCAATTTACGGTAGTTGAAGAGAATGGAAAAGAGATATCTCATTTGAATGGTGACGGAAAAGTTACAGTTCCAGATGGTTATAGTTTTGAAGGGAAATGGATAAACGGTAAACGTCAAGGGTCCGGAATAGAGAAATTCCCTGAAGGTTATGTTTGTGTGGGCGAATGGAGAAATGATTATTTCCATAATGGAATTATTCGCTATAACGATGGAACCATTGAGGAAGGGGAATTCAATGATAATTACGAGCTTGAAGGTGCTGGCCTGAGAATCTTCCCAAGTGGTGCAAAAATACAAAGCATCGAGGGTGGATCTTGGGTCGATGGGATGCTTCAAGGAAACGGTCAGGTTTTATTTCCTGAAGATCATGAAATAAAAGAATTTATGGGTAAGTTTGAATACACTCGCCCAAGTGGTCACGGATTTTTAAAATTTAAAAATGGTACAACGCAAGAAGGTAATCTAGAAGGCGGAAAATTTGCTGGGATTGTAAAACTTTATGTACCAAGAAGCTACGAGTATGAAGGTGAGCTTCAAGCTGTTGTAGATAATACTGTTCGTGGTGATTTTGTTGAAGGAAGCTTGATGCCTCATGGCAAGGGTAAGATCCTCTTTGAAAGCGGGACTTACTATGATGGTGAATGGAAAGCTGGGGTGCCTGAAGGGCAGGGTGAACTTTATTATCCAGAAAAATTTCATTACACCGGTGCTTTTGTTAATGGGAAATTTGAAGGTCAAGGTAGCTTGGTTTCTCTTGGAACTAAGTATAGTTTTGAAGGCATGTTTAAAGATGGTAAAAAACATGGCAAAGGAAAAGAAGTTTTAAGTAATAACGTTATCCTTGAAGCTACATTTGATTATGATGAAGCTATCTCAATTAAAAATATAAATTTCAGTGGAATGTTTAATGATCCATCTGCGCCAAGTTACGATTTGGATGACGAAGACGGCTTTTAAAAAAGAAGACTCCAGATAATAAATTATCTAGAGTCTCTTGAACTTATAAGTTCAATTAAAACCAGTGCGTCTGGTGATCTGGGTCTATTAACGCCTTAGGGCTTTTAAATTACTTTTTAGGACCATCGTTTTACTCGTTGAAGACTTTACCGCGAACTATCTGTAGCACAGCTGATGCACCTACCAGTCCGTAGATTCCTTTTGAAATCAATGTCATGTCTCCAAAGAGTGTTGCAACAATATCAAGATCAACTACGGCGATTAAACCCCAGTTGAGTCCTCCAATTACAAGCAATAATGATGCTAGTACATTGATGATTTTCATAGCTAACTCCTATTAGGCATTATTTGCAATCCCAGTCATTGATTGAGATTGCTCGACCTCACACTTAGTATATACCCAATTTCTTAATAATTGTGTGTTATCTTAATAATTGGAATAGTAAAAAAAGATTAAGGGTTTTCAGTTAATTCATGTTGCCTAAAATCCAAATCAGGGGTATAAATTGCTAAGAAGCAATTGAACTTATATAAGGACTTAACTAATGGCAAGTTTCGAATTCTACGCCAAATTATCTAAGGATGTTGACGAGGAATTATCTCCCTCTAAAATCGATATCATAGAGGCGCTAGCTTATGGCTATAGTAATAAATCTATTGCAAATGAATATGGTGTATCTATTAAATCAGTTGAGAAAGCTATAGCTAGCTTGAATAAAAAATTTAAGGCTGATAGCGCGAGTTACAGTTCTCGAATGAGAATCATAGCTTCATTATTAGCTAATGACTACATAGATTATTTTGTGAATGAGCCGCAACAGAAGATAGATAATCTTTCTGAAGATTTGCAGCAGACTTTAGTTTTAAGCTGTTTAGGTTTATCAAACCATGCGATCGCAGACATGCTCGCCATGACCGATAAGTGCATAGAGAAGAGGCTAGGGCAGCTTTTTGATATCTTTGGGATTGATACTAAGCATCAAGCAGTTGAAAATCCAAGAGTGCTACTTTTAATAAACGCATTTCTCAGGCAAAACATTAGAAAAGAACAGATTAAACGACTTTATAAAGAAACTGAATTAGAAAGATTAGAAAGAATTATTAAAGAACCAGAAGCATTTATTAAACACATCGATAACAAAAGTAGTCATTTAATCGGTTAACGTTTATTCTCAAAAAACTTTTTTAATATAGGCTGAGCTTCTTCTTCTAGGATTCCACCTACTACGTTTAAGTTTTTAGTTTTTAAATTAAAGCGAGATCCAAGCGCTCCTGACTTCGCGTCGTATGCAGCGAAGACTACATTAGATATATGGCTTTGCAAAATCGCACCAGTACACATAGTGCAGGGCTCTAAACTGACGTAGATAGTACAGTCACTTAAATTCCAGTGACCAATTTTCTTGCTAGCAGCTTCAATAGCATTTATCTCAGCATGACCCAAGATGCTCTTGCTGCTTTCGCGAGTGTTTAGTCCTTCACCAATAACCTCTCCCTCTTTAACAATCATTGCAGCAACAGGGACTTCCACCCCTTCCTTTAAAAGCTCTTCAGCAGCGCTAAGCACTTTTCCCATAAAGTGCTGATGGCTTTTGATTTGAATGCTGCTAGAATTCATATAAGATAAGAGTATATCAATTTAACTTATGCCTGAGACACTAGAAAAAAGCAAAGCCACTATTAAAGAGATTTTTGCTTTGATAGATAGCGAAATGAAGACTTTAGATGAAAGGCTGCTTAATATAAGTGTGGATTCTCGTATACTTTCTGGCGTAGTTAAGGAAGTCTTTAATGCTGGCGGCAAAAGGGTTAGGCCGGCTATATGTTTTTTGGTTTATAAAGCTTTATTAGAAGAATTTGAAGCTAAAGATGGTGTAGAAGAAAAAGTCTTTCTGGCTGCTGAGCTCACAGAGCTCATTCACTCAGCGAGTTTGGTGCATGATGATATTATCGATAACTCTCTTGTGAGAAGAGGTCTAGGCACTGTTAATAGTAAGTGGGATAACGCTATTACTGTAATTAGTGGTGATTTTATGTTTGCTCGAGCTGCTGTAAATCTTGGCGCGCTTGAGTGCAATGAAGTTGTGAAGCTTTACGCGAGTGTTCTTGAACTTTTATGTGATGGCGAGATAGAGCAAGTAGAAAAGAAATTTAATACTGAAATTGATTGGGAATATTATTTTAGAAAGAATCATAAAAAAACAGGGTCTTTGATTGAAGCTCCTGCTAAGGCGCCTGCATGTCTTTTAGGGCTTGATGAGAAAGTTAAAGATGCTATGGCTAGCTATGGTAAGAACCTTGGCGCTGCTTTTCAAGTGGTAGATGATATTTTAGATTACACAAGTGATGAAGAAACTTTAGGCAAGCCTGCTGGTTCTGATCTGAAAGAAGGTCACCTAACAGCTCCTGCGCTTTATGCTTTAGAAGAATTAAAAGAAAAAAATGCTGCTGCATATAAACAACTGATTGGTCAAATCCAAGAGCTTGGGGCTAGCGCGCAGATAGGCTTTGAAGAGAATAAAGCTGATCCCAAGCTTTTAGAAAATATTTTAGTGACCGTAAAATCAACAGCTGCTATTCAAAAAAGTAAAGCTAAAGCTCTAGAGCTCGCTCAAGAAGCTATCTCTGAGCTTGCTTTACTTAAAGATTCTAAATATAAAAAAGCACTATCTGAATTAGCGCTTTATGTTGTAAATAGAGATTTTTAAGGCTGACTTGCTTTTAGATTGCTTCGCTTCGCTCGCAATGATCTTTGGCTGAAGCACTCTTGAGCTTTTATTAAATAAAAATCATGAAGATTTTTATATGAATTGCGAATTTATCTTTGCTACTATTAGCGCATATTTAAGATAAGAGCTTGAGGAGAAATATGTATATAAACCCGTTTGTAGTAAAGGCTAGAAAAGCAATAAAAGATTCAGTAGATAATGGTGGTCTTGTTAGTAGAAAGTCTGGGACTGGTGATCAGAAAATAGTTTCTTATAAATTCGCTAAAAGGAAATATGCTGCCCCAATTTTAAGAACATTAGAGATTGATGCAAATTCCACTCCTGCTAAAAATACAAAAACTGGAGAGATAAAAAAAGGGCTTGGGGGTAAAGTTTTATTAGCTTTAGCAAAATCAGAACCTAAAAACGCGAGGGGTGCTTTAGCAACTATTGCTTCTAGATTAGAAAATGAAGAGAAAATAGATGATGCGCTAACTGAAGAAGGTCTTCATAATACTTTGGATTACTGGATTAAACTTCACAGTGAAGAGGGCAATCCTTTTCTTATGGATAGTTTCCATGATGAATTTGCTGCAGCTGATGTGAAGCCTGAGCATATAGTGCCTGCTGTTGCGACTGCTTTAACTTTTGCTGAAAAAGAGTTGGAGGCTTTGCCTGCTAGCTATGATGGTCAAACTCCAATTATGGATTTGATCAAAGGCTACGTAAAAGCTAGTGATTATGTGAATAGAGCTTTTACACCAATGAGCAATCTAAATACAATTAAATCTAGCGCAGCTTTTAAAGAGCAGTATAGAATAGCCAGCCCTTTAGTAAAAAGCTTTAGCTTGGATCTTTTTAATAAAAAATATAAACTGGTAAAAGATTTTTTAAGCACTGATAGAGAAGCTAGGCTTTCTAGTCTTAAAGCGCATGAAAGAAACATGCTTTTAGATATAGAAGCCAATGGTTTTCTTTCTGGAGCGGAACTAAGCCCTGATGATTTTGCAAATTTTAAGCAATTTCAAGAGACAATGGAAGAAACTTCTTTAAGAGCAGGCATGAATTTGGTGGAAGCTGCCAAACGTGCTTATTATCAAGTTACTGATAGAGAGCAGCTTCGAGGTTTGGATGACGCTACTATAAAAGCTGCTGAAAAGTCATGTGAAACTCTTAAAGCTAAGCTAGCTTCAATAGAAGAGAAAGAAAATGCAGGTGACACGCTTAGCGCAGAAGATAAAGCTTTTCTGTGGGTTAAAGATATTGGATTAAAAGCTGAAACTAAGTATTTAATCAATGCTGCTGATAGGTTCCTTGTGGAAGCTATATTCGCTAGTGCTGATGATGAAGGGCTTAGAGAAGGTATTTTTAAAATGAGGCTTGCTCTTGTTGATCATGGCGAGTTTAGTAATAAAAAACTTTTATCTGACTTGATGACAAAAAGAGAGGAGGCTGTGAAGCTGATTAATCCTGAATGGACTCCTGCTGATCTTCTTTTGCATAATAAAATGGCTAAAACTCCTAGAGCTGCTCTAGATTTTTGTATTAAAACTTATGAGGGAATGAAAGATAAGTTAGAGGCTGATACTGAAATCTTTCTTGGTGAGTCCGGTAAAAAATTAAAAGGATGGAATAAGCTTTATAAAATCACTAAGGCTAGAGAGAAAGTCCTGGGGATGAAAGTTAATGAGCTGAAACCTTATTTGCAGTTTGATAACGTTTTGGAAAAAGGGATACTTCAGCTTTCTTCTAAAGCTTTTGAAATTAATTTTGAGGAAGTCAAGAATCCTGGAAATAGGATCTGGGACTCTCATGTGAAGCTTTATAAGGTTATGAATAAAGCTGGTAAGGAGATTGCTGAACTCTTTGTAGACCCTTATGAAAGAGATGATAAGCGAGCTACAGCATACATGATGCAGCTTACGCCTGGTCATACTGATGCTAAAGGCAAGCGTGTTAAACCTAGAGTGGTTATTGGTTTAAACTTTACTCCACCGCAAGATGGCAAGCCTGCTGTGATAAACGCAGAAGAAGCTTGGGTAGTTGGTCATGAGAAGGGGCATGCTTTGCATGGACTTTTAAGTCAGACCGAGTTTGCTAGTCAGCATGGCACAAATGTTAAAAGAGATTATGTAGAAGTGCCTAGTCATACTCACGAAGAATTGATTTATAAAAAAGAGTTGATGAAAAAATATATGATTGATCCTAAAACAGGAAAGCCTGTTAGTGATGAGCTTATAGATAAATTTATAGAATCTAGAAAAGTGGGAGCTTCTTTCCATATGCCTAGGATCTATGTCTATTCGATCTTTGATTTACTTCTTCATATGAAAGAAAATGTAGATGGCACAAGCATGAAGGACTACAGTGTAGAGAGCATAGAGAAGCTTTGGAAAGACGTCGATGAAAAATATGGTGAGCTTGATCCTGAAGGTAGAGAAGGCTTCCCGTGGGGCTTCCAGCATATCTTCTCTGATCAGTATGCAGCAGGTTACTTTGGTTACTTGTGGTCTATGGGCTTAGCTAGAGAAAATTTCGCGGAGTTTGAAGACAAAGATGATCCTTCTAAGATAGATTGGTCTGTTGGACCTCGTTATAGAGATACCGTGCTGGCTAGTGGCGCGCAGTTTAATCCATGGGCGCTTCAAGACGCATTTATAAACAACGCACCTATAGACAAAGACTTAATTCCTAAAGAAGGAAGAATGCCTAATGTCGATGCCATGGTTAAATATTATTCAAATTAAGCAGCGACTGCTACATACTCAGATAGCATAGAATTAAAGTCACAAGAATATTGATTATATGCAATAGCAAAGTCTACAGTATCTTTGCCGCCGTAGTAATCAAGCATCATGTCGTTGATAAGCTCTTCATCAAACTCATCATAGATAGTATCAAAAACAATTTCTAAAGTTAGATCTCCGCAGTCAGCAAACTCATCAGCGATAGATTCTCTTCGAGTCGCTAGTTCTTGGATCGAATCATTGACGTATGAATTACTAAGCTCTTCGTACTTTTCCCAGTTGTCCTGAGATTTTTTTTTGCGGCTATTGCCTGAAGTAACAGAGTTGCAGATAGTCTGGTTCATTCGCCCGCAGATATAAAGATCTTTGATGATCAATAATTCTGTAAGTAATTCGTCGATTGTATGATGGCTTTCCATGCAGCTTACATTGACATTTATCTTTTGTTAATAACTCAAGTTCTAGGTCTAGTCTTTCGAGTGGAAATCTGAAATACAGCTTATCTCATGGGGTCAGAGCGGGTACATGGGTACAAAATAACAAGCTATTTTTTCAGTAATTTGTAGGCTAGATTAAATGTACCCATGTACCCGCTCTGACCCCATGGGCGTGTTAAAGTTGTGTAGGTTATGAGCCAAGATTTAAACACAGTAAGAGTGCATGAGACTCCTTGGGGCAAGTGGGAGGTCCTAGATGATTCCAATGATAGTTTTAAGGTAAAAAAGATTACTATTGTTCCTGGGCAGCGTTTGAGCTATCAGAAGCACTATAAACGCACGGAGCGTTGGTTTATTGTTCAAGGCGAAGCTGAAGTAACTTTAGACGATGAAATACATAAGTTAAAAGAGGGAGAAGATATATATATCCCGCTTGAGGCGAAGCATAGAATTAAAAATATTTTAGAAAAACAAGAGCTGATTTTTATTGAAATACAGCGCGGGACATATTTTGGGGAAGATGACATTGAGCGTTTCCAAGACGACTATGGTCGCTCATAACGGTCCGGGGCTTGATTCTTATCTTTAATTTGCCTTATAATTGGCTTCAGTTTTGGGTTTTATAGATGAGCCCATAGTTTGGAAATTAGTTTTTAAAAGATCTTGAAAGGGGTAAGTATAAATGCCAGATGTTAATGATGCGGGAAAAGTAAAAAGAGCTTTGCCTATGGTTAGTGGTTCGAGTGATTCAAATAAAAGTAACGGTGTAAATGGGGCTTCTAATGCTGAGCGACCAATTGTGCTGCCAGCAGAATTTGGAAGAACTTTTTTAAAAGAAGAAGCTCAACTCGGTCCTTCTCTAGGAACTAGTCCTGCTTTTGTTGGCGCAGAAAGAGCTGCTGCTGCAAAAGTTGAAACTAATCCTTTGCTTACTTACTTAAAGCAGCCTGTTGTTTATCATGATGGTAAAAAACTTAAAGGGCTCTTGGAGCTTGATAGGCAGATAGTAAAAGACTTTCATGGTGGTAAAGGATCTTCTTTAATGGCTCATAAAGTTCTTTACCCTAGAGTTAAAGATCACACACAAATCAAAGATCCTGTTTTTGTTTCTACTCCTGAAGGCTTTACTGTAGGGGTGTCTGAATGTAAAAAATTTGATGAATATAAATCTAAGACTGGTGGAGCTATTAGCGATGAACTTAAAAAATCTATTGATGAAAATTTAACTAGGCTTGAAAGTGAGTCTGGCAAAAGTTTTGGTGACGTTGAAAACCCACTTCTAGTTGCTGTAAGATCAGGCGCGCCTGTATCTATGCCAGGAATGATGGATACTTGCCTCTTTGTTGGTGCCACAAAAGATTGGGCTGAAAAAAGAGAAGTTTATATAGACTCTAAGGCTGCAGAGTGGGGAGAGAAAAAAGTAGAAGCTGAAAAAAGATTTACTTGGGATTGTTATCGCCGTAATTTACAGATGTTTGGAGATATCGTTTATCACTTGGGTGGTAAAGATGGGCATAAGTTTTTTCAAAGAATTATTGAAGGTCTGAAAACGGAGAAAGGCTATAAAAATGATAAGAAGCTTAACTCTGATGATATGAAGAAGCTTGCAAGTGACTTTGAGAAAGTATTTCATGACAATGATAAAGAACTTCCTGAGACTGGTCGTGAGCAAGTCTATGTGGCTGCATCTGCAGTCTTTAAATCTTGGAGTAGTCCTGGCTCTATTGGTTTTAGAAAAGATGAAAACCTTTCTTCAGATAGTGGAACAGCTGTAAACGTTCAGGAGATGATTCTTGGTAATAAAACTAAAAGTTCAGGTACTCTTGTGCTTGAAAGTACTAGAAATCCTAAGACTGGTGAATTTGAACTTAAAGGTAACTTTAAAACTGCTGCAGCAGGTGAAGATGTAGTGGATGGTGGCTCTGGTACTCCTATTGCTAAGCTTGGTGAAGAGAATAAGCTTTTAATTCCAGTTAAAGAGAAGATAATAGAAGTAGCAAAAGCACTTGAGGCTGTTAATTGTGATATTCAGGATTTAGAGATGACTTGGGAAGAAGTGAGTCCTGGTAAGTTTCAGCTTTGTGTTTTGCAGTCACGTACTGCTAGACTTTATGGTCGCTCAAAGCTAATGGGTACGCTTGGGCTTGAGAATGATGGGATTATTACTGAAAGGCAGTTGGTTGAAATGATGAAGCCAGAGCAGTTTGAAGCTCTTATGGCACCTGAGTTTAAAGAAGAAGAGCTTGAAGCAGCAAGGGAGAATAAGCTTGATAAGTCTAAGCCAATGCTTGTTGGTAAGGGTACAAGTGGAGTTCCAGGCGCTGCAACAGGTGTAGTTGCTTTATCCAGAGAACAAGCTAATAAATATATTGAAGAAGGTAAAGATACGGTTTTAGTAGTCGATATGACTGGACCAGACGATGTTAAAACTTTACGTAACGATAAGCTTGTTGCAGGGATGACTAAGCTTGGCAGTACAAGCTCTCATGTTGTTGTTATTTGCCGTGGTATGGGTAAGTGTGCAGCTGTTGATTTTAAAGGTCTGACTTTTACAGAAAAAGAAGGTGTGAAAGGTTTTGATCTCAACGGTACTTTTATTGCTGAAGGCGAGACCATTAGTGTGAATACTCACGGTGAAGAGTCAGAAGTTTTTACTGGTGATATCCCTAAAACACCTCCAAAGCCTTTCCCTGAAGAAGCTTTGAAAATGCTTGACGAGCTAGAGAAATACGCGAAAGTAAAAGTAATGTCTAACTCTGAAATTCCAAACGAAGTTGATCTTTCTGTGATTCATGGGGCTAAGGGTGTAGGTCTTTTTAGGCTTGAACATATTTATGAAGATGAGAGTAAAAAAACAATAGCTAGAGTTATGACTGGTGATTATGCAAACGCTGCTGAAAAATCTGAGTTGCTGAAACAAATTAGTGACCATGCTTATACCTATATTAAGCACGCACTAAAAGCAAATGATGGTCAATTTACAACAGTGAGGCTTTTAGATCCACCATCTCATGAATTTTTGCCTGTCGAAGAAAAAGATAAGGTGGAGCGTCCTGAGGTTGATCCTACTTTTGGTAGAAACTCATTAAGGCTAGTGCTTACAAGTCCGCTTGCTAAAAAACAATTTAAAGGTATTTTGGAAGCTCTTAAAGATAGTAATTCTAGTAAAAAAGTAAGAGTTCCATTAGTAGGTGTTTCTAAGCCTGGTGAAATCATAGCAGCGCAAAATGCTTTAATGATGGCTGCAATGGATCTTGGAGATCCTCGTTTAAAAGAACGAGTGCAGTTTGATTTAGTAGTTGAGTCAGCTGCTGCCTGCAAAAATATTAAAAAACTTTTACCATATTTAGGTCCTAAAGCAAAAGTTTCAGTTGATAGAAACAAGCTGGCAGAGTCAGTTCTAGGTCTTAGTCAGTATGATTTTGAAAAGAATAAAAGCTTTAGAGATAAATATCTAGAAAAAGGTTTTTATGCTAGAGATCCATTTGATTTGGAGCAAGATCCTCTTGAAGCGGTTCAAGCTTATCTAGATGATTTGTACAATTTAGGTCTTGAAGCAAATAAAGATTTCTCTTATACAATTGGTGTTAAGCCGCATGCTGATGATTACTTATATACTGATGGCTTTATCCAAGAGGCTTTTAGAGAAGGCGTTGAGAATAAAGATAGAGCAGATCGTATACTTGCAAGTAGATCTGAAAAGAAACTCACTGAAGAGGATAAAGCTCTTCTTGATCAGATTCAAAGCATCCAAAAAGGTATGGTTGAAGGTGGTCTTAAGAATGTATCTGGAGATCTTACGGTTAATTTATTTAGAGGTAATCTAGAAGATCTTTACCCAGAAAAATTCTCAAGAGTTGTTCATGAGAAAAATCCTATGATAGGTCTAAGAGCAGCAAGGCTTATACCTACTCAGCCTGAATTAACTAAAGCTACTATGAAAGCAATGTTTAGAGCAGTTAAAGATCTAAAAGCTGAGGGTTTTGATCCAAAACTGGGTACTGAAATTCCTTTGGTTTCTTCAGTTGAAGAAGTAAGATTTGCTAAGCAATTGATGGATGCTGCAGCGAAGGAAGTTTTTGGAGAGCAGGATGAATATCCATACTCCCCTGGAATTATGATCGAATGCCCAGCAGCTGTTAAGCTGGTTGGTAAGATGCTTAAAGCTCTTAAAGAAGGTGCTAAAACAGAAGAAGTTTTTGCTTCTTACGGTACAAATGACCTTACTCAAACTGGATTAAGATTTGGTAGAGAGGGTGCTATTGATGACTACAATAGAAATGGCTTACTTGAGCAAGGTATATTTAAATTCCCTCCTTTTGTTGAAGTTAATCCAGGTGGTCCTATCAATGCAATGATTGAGGAATCTTCTAAGTCAGCAAGAAAAGTTGTGTCTGGAATGAAGCTTGCTATGTGTGGTGTTCAGGCAGCCAATCCTAAAACAGCTAGAATTTGTACTGAAAATGGAGTGGATCTATCTGTTACAGCTAGAGAAGTGCCTGGTGCAAGAGGGCATGCTATTCAAGCGGGCATTGAGCAAGGGATGACGATCTAAATTTACAAAAAAACTAAAAATACCCTACAATATCTCATATGAACAGTAATTTCTTTTTCACATCAGAGTCTGTAAGTGAAGGTCACCCTGATAAAATCTGCGATCAGATTTCTGATGCTGTTTTAGACGCGATACTTACTGAAGACAGCTCTGGAAGAGTTGCTTGTGAAACCTTTGTTACTACTGGCTTAGTGATAGTTGCTGGTGAAATTACCACTAATTGCTACGCGCCTATTAACGATATAGCTCGTAGAGTGATTAGAGAGATTGGCTATACTTGCTTTACTAAGACTGGCTTTGATGCTGATACTTGTGCTGTGATGCAGACTATAGATCAGCAATCATCAGATATTTCTTTTGGTGTTACTGACTCGCTTGAGGCGCGTCATGATTCTGTTGATCCAGCTGATAAAGTAGGAGCAGGCGACCAAGGAATTATGTTTGGCTTTGCTTGTGATGAAACTCCTGAACTTATGCCTTTGCCGATTACTCTAGCGCACGAGCTTGTTAAAAAGTTGGCGCATATTCGCAAGCATGATAAGGAGCTCGATTACTTAAGACCTGATGCTAAATCACAAGTCACAGTTGAATATGAAGCTGGAAGACCTAAACGCATTGATGCGATTGTGATTTCTACTCAGCATGACCCTTTGGTAAACGGTGAGTCTGACCCTGCTGTAGTTTTAGATATTATTGCTAGAGACCTTAAAGAAAAAGTAGTTGACCAAGTTTTTAAACACTACGAAATTAAGCCAGATAAAAATACAAAGTATTTTTTCAATCCGTCTGGTAGGTTCGTTATAGGTGGTCCTCAAGGGGATGCTGGTTTAACTGGGCGTAAAATTATAGTGGATACTTATGGTGGTTACTCGCGTCATGGCGGTGGAGCTTTTTCTGGCAAAGATCCTACTAAGGTAGATAGATCAGCTGCTTATGCAGCGCGTCATGCTGCTAAAAATATAGTTGCTGCAGGTTTGGCATCTAAGTGTGAGCTTCAACTCTCTTACGCAATTGGAGTCGCTGAGCCAACTAGCATTAATCTAAACACTTTTGGTACTGGAAAAATCAGTGATCATGATATGGCTGAAGTGGTTCAAAAAATATTTGACTTTAGACCATATTCAATTATTAAAAACTTTAAACTCCAGACGCTTCCTAAAGAGCGTGGTGGAAGGTTTTATCAAGACTTAGCTGCTTATGGTCATTATGGTAGAAATGAGTTAGAGCTTCCATGGGAAGAGCTAGATAAAGTCGATGCGATCAAAAAATTAGTTGGAAAAGCTTATAACGCAATTAATAAAAATAACTAATTGATAGTATCAACCATATAGTTAATTTTATTTAAATCCACTACTATGCCATCTTGAGTTAGCAAAGCTAAATTCTTTTTCATGAGCTCTTTATAATGCTCTTTTATATTCTCAACCTGAGTGGTTTGAACTAAATTATAATAAATCTCTATCCTCTTAATGCGATCACGCAATTTGGGACTTTGACTCTTTAGATCGTCAACAATCATACGTACTCCTTCTTAAATGTCTTTGTATAGACGTTATCAGTATTAGGTTAAATTGTGGTTAAGAAAGAGAATTCAGGATAGTTTTTAGCTTAATTACGTCTAATAAATAGGTGAATATTGAGCTCGATTTCATATCAGTTCAGATGGTTTTGGCATTTGTGATTGCCCTGACCCGTATTCTTGCGCTTACTATGACAGCGCCGGTTCTTTCAAGAAGTGATATTCCTTCAGTGGTGAAGATAGGTTTTGCTATGGCAATTACGCTCACTCTTTATCCTCAGATTAGTGATTCTTCTCAAGGCTTAATGCCTACTAATATATGGTATCTTGCGGTGATAATTTTTAGAGAAATTGTGATTGGAAGTATTATTGGGTATTTGGCTTCCTTGCTTTTTGATGCAATTACAACTATGGCTCAGGTAGTTGGTGTGCAGATGTCGCAAAGTGCTGCTAATGTTTTTGATCCTTCAACTAGGTCATCTTTAAACCCGGCTGGTATCTTCTATTCGACTACGACTTTAATTATGTTTTTAATGCTTAATGGGCATCATACTCTTCTTGCAATTCTTGCCAAGTCTTTTAATATTTTCCCTTTGGCTTATGACAAAATGAATTTATTTCTCGTTGGGGAGAGCTTTATATCTGTTTTCAATTTGATTTTTATAATTGGCGTAAAGTTTATGCTGCCTATAGTTGGCGCGATGTTAATTGCCGATGTAATTGTTGCAATTATTGCAAAGATAATGCCACAAGCTAATATGTACTTTCTTTTGATGCCACAAAAAGTGATTATAGCTACTTTGATAATGGGTCTAGGGCTTGTGGGGATGATCTCTAATATAGGCAATTATTTTGATACGGCTTTTATTGAATCTATAGATTCACTTTTTTATTGATTTGATGTCATTGCGAGCGAAGCGAAGCAATCCATGGATCACCGCGTCCCTTCAGTCCTCGTGATGACAACTTGTTAAATCAATAGAATAAACTAGTCAATTTCATCTATAGCTGGGGACTAAATTATGCATGTCAGGGGATGATAAAAGCCAAAAGACCGAAGCCCCCTCGAAACGTAAACTCGAGCGGGCACGCGAACAAGGTCAAGTTGCAAGATCACAAGATCTACCATCTGCTGCTGCTCTAACTGGAGCTGTTGTTTTATTAATGATCTTTATGCCAAAGCTTGGCATTAGTTTTACGGAATTTTTTATCCAGAATGCTAAAGATTTCCCAATAGGAGAATTAAGCCAAAGTGGTTTTATAACTATCCTTAATCATTATCTGATTATCTTCGCTTTGCATTGCTTTCCTATATTAATCCTAATTTGGTTAATTACTTTTCTTTCGACAGCTGCTCAAGTTGGTTTAAAACTTTCTTTAAAAGCGATTGAGCCAAAACTTGAAAAACTTAATCCGGTTGAAGGTTTTAAAAGACTTTTTTCTACAAAATCTCTAATTAAAACAGGCTTGTCTGTTTTAAAAATGGCTGCAATATCTTTCATCGCCTTTTCTGTAGTAATGGCTCGCAACGAAGAGTTCGTGATAATGAATTATCAAGACCAAGCTACGATGCTTTCAGTAATCGGTTCTATAGCTTACGAAATAGGACTAAAGTCTTCTGGTGCGCTTTTGATTCTGGCTCTTGTTGATTACTTCTATCAAAAATGGCAATTCATGGAAGATCAAAAGATGTCTTTAAAAGATTTGAAGGATGAGCATAAGCAACAAGAAGGAGACCCTCACATTAAGAGTAAAATCCGTCAAAAACAAAAAGCTGCTGCTAGTAAGCGCGGCTTAAAAGAGTCTGTGGCAACTGCTGATGTGGTTATTGTTAACCCGTATCATATTGCTGTAGCTGTTAAATACGATAGGCTAAGCCCTGACTCTGCGCCGTTTGTAGTTGCTAAAGGTGCAAGGCTACTTGCTCAAAGAATAAAAGACTTTGCTAAAGAATCAGAGATAGATATTATCCAAAATATTCCACTTGCTCGCGGGCTTTACAAGGACTGTAGAGTTGATATGGAAGTGCCGCCAGAATTCTATGTAGCTGTTGCTGAAGTTTTAGCTGTTGTTTATCAAAAAAGAGATAGGCAGCATTTTCATGGCTAGCTCTTAGGTATAATCATTTAGCCTTAACCATTAATTAAAGATTGTTTCGTATCTTGTGAAAGTGTATCCAGGAGTGCATTTTAAAAAGAGGGAAATAAAATGAATAAATTTAAGAAAATCTGCACTGCTATAGTTCTCTGTACTTTTGTTTTTGGATCAACAGCATTTGATGTGAAAGCAAATACTACAAGTGATGTTGTAGAAATTGAGAGTATGGATGTTAGTTTGATAAACATCAATAAAGCTGTAGTGGGCTTTGATGTAGATGATTTAGGGACTGCTGATTTGCCTAAATATAGGATTAGTATTCCAAAAGAGCTTAAGGGTAAAGTGAAAATTAAAAAGAAATTTAAGAAAGGTCGTTTAGGGCTTTCTGGTGGTAGATTGGTTTCACCTAATTTCATTGTGAAAGTGAATAGTAAATTTTATAAGTCTAATAATATTGCTAATGGTTCTGAGATTTACATCTTTGTTAAATCTAAAGGTGTAAGCAAAACTTATAGCCTTGACCTTAATGATGTATTTTTCAGAGTGTCTCTAACTTAAGAAAAAACTTAATAATGAACGAGAGAAGTTATCTCTAAATCTTTAGGAAACTTCTCTCTGCCTTTTAGGAAATCAAGTTCTACTACAAAAGCGAGTGCAGTTGGTTCGCCGCCTACTTTTTTGATCAGCTCAATTGCAGCGCCAGCACTTCCGCCAGTTGCAAGTAAATCATCAACGATTAAAACTTTTTTGCCAGAGCTTCCATTTTCAAAGGCGTCATCATGAATTTCTACAGTATCAGTGCCGTACTCTAAGTCATAAGTGTGCTTGATAGTTTGTGATGGTAATTTGCCTGGTTTGCGAATTGGTACAAATGGAAGATTTAATCTATCAGCAAGTGCTGCGCCGAAAATAAATCCGCGCGCTTCGATTCCAACTACAAAATCTACATCCTGACCTTGGTACTTTTCTTCAAATAGATCCATAGATCTTTTGAAGGCCGCCTGGTTATTTAAAAGAGTGCTCACATCCTTAAATATGATTCCTGGTTTAGGAAAATCTGGAATGTCACGAATAGATTCGCGAATAATCTGTACTACGTCATCTGTGATTAAAGCCATAACAACGGCTATTGTAGCTAAAAACCATTGAAACTTCAGCCTTTTTTAAGCTTGGGCTAGTTGCCTATTCATAGTATAATTTGTAGCGATGAGTTGGGACTTTCCAGCCAAAATTAACAGTTCTGAGGGCAAGAAAGAATTTCTTGCAAAGCATATTTTTCACGAACGCCAAATGAACTCATGCCCTATTGGTTGTGAGGGCTGCGCTGTTGAAGCAAATACCACTGCTCAAGGTTCTATGAATTTCTCAGACCTTAAAGCTTTCTATGAAGAAGCTAAAGACTTAGGTGTGGCTCTAAAAATCACTAAAGTAGAGGGGTACGATCCTGTTTTTGTTAATTATCAAGATGATACTGAAGCTAATTTTGCTGACTCGCTCAAGCTTGCGATTGATCTTGGGCATACAATTATCACGCCACTTTGCACTACGGGCTCTTGGAAATCCGATAAGTCTATTAAGCAGTTAACTGAAATAGGTAAGCTTTCTAATGAATACCGCAGATACACTTACCCTTCTGGCAAGCTAGGAGAGGCTTTTGTGCTTTCTGTGCCTAGAGAGATTAGGCCTTATGCTAATGGCAAGTATAACTACAATGAGCATATAAATAAGATTGTTTATGACATTCAACTTTTAACAGTTGGTGGAAACCTGGATGTTTTGGTTTATCACAACAGTAAAGTTGAGGATGATATAAATTTTGCTAGAAAAATTAAGGATGAAGTTACTGAAAAGTTAACTGAAGAGCAAAGAGCTCGTACTAATATTTTCACTTCAGATTTTAATGCTGAAATTACTCCAGAGTCTTGCATGAGATATGAAAATAGTATTCTTGTAAGTCCAGAAGGCTTTAGCCCAATAGATCCTGTGGTTTTAGAATGGGAAGCAGATAAGACTCCCAGCCTTGCTGCAGCATAATTTACTTTAACTTTTTATGAAATTAGGATTTGAAATAACAGAGTCAGCGAAAGAGGTTCTTTTTAACCCAACTGAAACCCTGACGAAAATTATCGAAGACGATTCTTTCATTATTCAGAAAAAGCATTTTATTTTTACTGTGCTTATGAATGTTTATTATTTATTTGTGCCCTCAACCTTGCTTGCGGTGCACATCTTTGCGCCTCTTTTTGCGATGGTCTCTTGTGGTGTTATGTACCATTTTGCTGAAAGAGCTAGTGTGATTTATCAAGAAGAAGGGATGAAGGGAATTAATGATAATAAGTTCTTTTATAAAATTGCTTATTGCTTTGCTTTAGCAAATATTCCTGGACTACTTTTTGCTATTGTTCATAATATTATTTCTTTTGTTTACGCTGGCAATTTCTTTTTAGGATTGCTCTATGCTTTCTTCTTAAATATCTTTTGGTTTATTGCAGCAATTTTCTACCCTCTGATTATGATGTCTGTAATTAGTCGTAAGAAATGGGATGTAGTAGGTGTTACTAAGCTGATGATTCAATCTAGTTTAATCACGATAAAAGAATTCTTAGGTTATAAGGCTGTTAAAGAGCTGATTGCAGATTATAAAGATCTTTAGTCGTTAAGAGCCAAAGTTTCGTTGTCTGTTTTCGTAATCTTTAAAAGCTCTTTCAAGGTCGCTGAATTTAAAAGCTTTGGCTGTTTTTTTGATAAAAAATATCTCTGCGTAATTTGCTTCAAGCAAAGCGTTATTTTCGAGTGACTCTTCTTTTTCTGAAACCTTGACTATGAGATCTGCTTTGACTGTATTTAGTTGACCCAGTAGGAGCTTTTCTAGGCTCTCTGTTTCAAGCATTAAATTGTCAAAGCTATTTTTCTCGATAAGAATATTTTTGAAGACCTCAAGTAAATTTTCTCTTGCCTTGCCAAAATCAAAATATTGGATCTTGATTTTCTCTGAAAGCTTTTTTGAGATTTTGTTTTTGATCTCACTGCTTAATTCTGAGTAAATAGAAAAATGCTCAACTTTATTTTCGATGAGAAAATTGAGCAGCTCTTCAAGTTTGCGCTGATCAATTGTTTCTATAATGAGAATCAGGTGGTTTAAAGTGTTCACAGGCAATTTATTTGGTTTTAGCAGTGCCGTCTTTCTTTATAAGATAATCTAGGGCTGGTGGTGCAATAACAGTAGTTAAAACTACCATGATGACAGTGATAGCATAAAGGCTGTCATTTATCACGCCAAGCTCTTTACCAACAATTGCAAAAATAAGACCTACTTCACCACGCGGTACCATTCCGACACCGATTAAAAGTCTGTTTATTTTAGTGTCAGATGTAAATGACCAACCAGATATTATTTTTCCTAGAATAGCCATAACAGTTAGCGCTAAAGCCGCGCCTACAATTGTTAGATCCGCAAAAACACTAAGGTCCACTTTCATTCCTGTAATCACAAAGAATATTGGGACAAAGAAGTATGAGATTGGCTGAATGTATTCTTCAATAGTCTTTTGTGATTCAAAAGGTTTGAAGTGAAGTTCTTCTAAAACTAAACCCACGGCAAAAGCACCAACGATAGTTGCTAAACCTGCTTTGTCTGCAAAGTATGCACCAAGAAAACATGCTACTAAAGCGGAAGTCAGCATCATGCCTGGTAGCTTGAAAAAAGCTAATAATTTAAAAGTGCGCTTAGCAAGTAGAATCCCTGCAGCTAATGAAAGTACTACAAAGCCAATTGCTTTAGTTGAAATTAAAATTACATCATCGGCATCAACATTTCCAGTCATCACAAGACCACTAACAATCGCTAAAATAACTAAACCTAGAATGTCATCTATAACTGCAGCGCCTAAAACAATGCGGGCTTCTTGAGACTTAAGCTTGCCTAATTCTTGAAAAACTCTTGCTGTAATTCCTACTGATGTTGCTGTAAGAATTGCTCCCATAAAAAGTTTGGTTAAATCAGTTAGACCAGGGATAATAAAACTAACAGCATAGTATCCAAGCACAAATGGAGTGACTACACCAACTATCGCTACTAAAAAAGATCGCATCCCTACTGCCATCATTTCTGTAATATTTGTTTCAAGACCTACTTCAAATAAAAGAATGATTACACCTATACTTGCAAAAATTCCTACTATAGGATCTACCTTTATAAAGTCAAAAGTGTTTATGTGCATAAGCGCAAGGTTGCCTACTGCAATTCCGCCAAGTAGTTCACCTAAAACTTGAGGCTGACCTAATTTATCAGCGATTATTGCTCCCATTTTGGCTGTAACAAAGATTATTGCTAGAGCTAAAAGAACAGGCACTACTGGGTCACTATGGTGACCAGTGCTCGCATGACTCGCAGCCTCTGTGGCTACTTTTACTGCTTCGTGTGCTATATCGTGGCTAATAGGTGCTGACATGATTGTGCTTTCATCATAATCTTAACACTCCAGGTCGAAATTATACATAGCTAGTGACAAATTAGCGTGATACACATTCCTCTTATTTTAATTAATTATTAAGACCTAAATATAGCTTCTTTGCTAGTATTGAACATCGGTCAGCTATTTGCTAACCTATGTATTGGTCATTCATTATATAAAGGAAAAACAGGAACAAATCCATGGCAAGAGAAAAATACGAACGTACTAAACCAAACGTCAACATCGGCACAATCGGTCACGTTGACCACGGTAAAACAACTTTAACAGCGGCTATCTGCATGTCTTTGGCATCGATAGGAAACGCTGAATCGAAAAATTATGCAGATATTGATGCAGCTCCCGAGGAAAAAGCTCGTGGTATCACAATCAACACTGCTCACGTTGAATACGAAACTGAAACTAGACACTACGCTCACGTTGATTGTCCAGGTCACGCGGATTATGTGAAAAACATGATTACTGGTGCGGCTCAAATGGATGGCGCGATTCTTGTAGTATCGGCGGCTGATGGTCCTATGCCTCAGACTCGTGAACATATTCTTCTTGCTCGCCAAGTTGGTGTTCCACACATTATTGTTTTCCTAAACAAATGCGACATGGTTGATGACGAAGAGTTATTAGAACTTGTCGAAATGGAAACTCGCGAACTTCTTTCTAAGTATGAGTTCGATGGCGACAATATTCCTTTCATTAAAGGTTCAGCTCTTAAAACTGTTGAAGCTATGACTAATAAGGCTGATATTAAGAAAGGTGAAGATAAGTGGGTTGATAAAATCTATGATCTTATGGATCAAGTTGATTCATTTATTCCTACACCAGATCGTGATAAGGATAAAGATTTCTTAATGGCAGTAGAGGATGTATTCTCGATCACTGGTCGTGGTACCGTTGCTACTGGCCGTGTTGAGCGTGGAGTAGTTAAAGTTGGTGATACTGTTCAAATCATTGGTTTGACTGAAGAGCCAAGAGAAACGACTATCACTGGTTGTGAGATGTTCCGTAAGACTCTAGAAAGTTTAGAAGCTGGTGATAACGCTGGTGTACTTCTTAGAGGTATTGAGAAAGATGATATAGAACGTGGTCAAGTAATTGCTAAACCAGGTTCAATCAAACCTCACACTAAGTTTGTAGGTAGCGTTTACGTTCTTACAAAAGAAGAAGGTGGACGTCATACTCCATTCTTTAAAGGTTACAGACCTCAGTTTTACATCAGAACAACTGACGTTACTGGAGACATTGAGCTTCCATCAGGTGTAGAAATGGTTATGCCAGGAGATAACATCGAAATGACTGTTAGCTTAATTCAGCCAGTTGCGATTGAGGAAGGTATGAGATTTGCGATCCGCGAGGGTGGTAGAACTGTTGGTGCTGGTGTTGTAGCATCAATCATAGAGTAATTGGGGAAAGAGAGAAAAAATGGCAACTAAATCAAAAACAGCTAAGAAGCAACAAAACCGTATTCGTATCAGACTAAAAAGTTATGATGACGGTGCAATCGACAAATCTACAGAACAGATTTGTGAAGCGGCTAAAAGAACTGGCGCTACTATATGTGGCCCAATTCCGTTGCCATCTAAAATTCGCAGATATTGCGTACTTAGATCTCCTCACGTTGATAAAAAATCAAGAGAGCACTTCCAAATAAAAGTACACTCTAGACTTATCGACATTTTTGACTCTACTCAAGAAACTACAGAAGCACTTACTAAGTTAGATCTTGGTGCTGGTGTAGATATCTCGATTAAAGTTTAGTCATTGCGAAGAAAGCATGGCAAGCTAAATTAAATTAAAAAAGGAGCTTTAGGGCTCCTTTTTTTTGTCTATAAGTTAAATCGTCTCGCTTAAAAAAATGCTAATTGTTTTGAGAATCGATATCAGTATCGTAAAGAATAATAGCTTTAGGATATTTTTTTCTTAGAACTTCAATATCATAAGAGCTAACTCCAAAATTGCGCTCAAGATTGATTAAACCAATGTCAGGGCTTAGTACAAGTTTTTGAAGATTATTTATCATGTTGTTCTGCAAGTAAAGAGTTTTAAGTCCTACAGGGGCTTTGAAGCTTAGAGCTTCATCAAATCTATTACGTGCTAAATCTAAAATTTCAAGTGTATTTGGGAAGCTTACTCCCTCAATAGTTTTTATCTTGTTTTTGCTTAGGTATAGCTCTTTAAGTTGAGGTGGAAATTTTGTAAATTCAAGCTTTGATACCTTGTTGCTATTTAGATTTAAGTATTTAAGATTTCGAGCTGAGTCTAAATTCCTAATTTCTGAAATCTTATTATGGCTTAAATCTAAATATTCAAGGTTTGGTGGCAAGAATTTAGCATCTAGAATAGTTAGTTTATTTTTGCTTAGGTCAATCTTGGTGACTGTTTCAGGGAGTTCAAGAGCAGCTAATTCGCTGACTGTGTTATCGATTAAAATGAGTTCTTCTAATTTGCCAGGGAGGTATTTTTTCTCAAGCTTGCTAAATTCATTATAGGAAAGGTCTAGTCTTTGGGTGTCTACTGGCATCTTTCTGTTTTGAAGATGGCTTAATGTCTTGTCTTGTAAGTTAAGAATCTTTATCTTAGGACTTTTGTCCCTATATTCCTTAATCTTAGGGGCGTTGAAATAGGAGAAGATGCTGAGAGCAGCAAAGCTTGCTGATGCCAGTATTGTGATATTTCTTTTGGATTTGAGCTTAAAAGTCACTGTTTACTATTCTCTCATGGATTGCTGCACTTGTTTCACTTGCTCGCAATGACGTCATCACGAGGAGCCGAAGGCGACGTTGTAATCCGGAATGGATTCTTTGCCTTGCTTACAATGACACTTATAATAATCTAATATGGAAAATGTTAATATAGTTAATTGATGGCAACTCTAAGTGAAAAGAAAAAGACCGCTACTATGCATGAGATCTTGCGTAATGATCTTCTTTTACGCGTGCAGAAGCCAGGTCAATATCTAGGTAATGAATTTGGTGCTGCAAATAAAGACTGGAATTCAGCTAAAAGTAGAATAGCTTTAATTTACCCAGATCTTTATGAACTTGGAATGTCTAATTTTGGAATTAAGATTCTTTATAACATTGTTAATCAGCATCCAGCATATTTATGCGATAGAGCTTTTGCTCCAATGCAAGATATGGAAGAGCTTTTAACTCAGCGCGATCTTCCTCTTTGGGGATGGGAGTCTTTAAAACCATTGAATGATTTTGATATGCTTGGTTTTTCACTTGGCTATGAGCTGGTTTACACAAACATTTTAACTATGCTTAAACTTGTTAAAATTCCATTTTTAACGAAAGAAAGAAATATTAATCACCCACTTATTTTTGCTGGTGGTCCTGCTGTCTTTAACCCAGAAGTGATGGCTGATTATATAGATTTTTATTTAATTGGTGATGGTGAGGATCTATTTATCGAAATTCAAGATTCTATGCTGGTGACTAAGGCTGAGATCCTGTCTGAGAAAGGGCTATTTAAGCTTGATGGGTTTAGTAAGATCACTTATGGCGCGCTTGAAACGGATGTCTTCACTACTGGTTATGAAAATTTATCTAAAGAAAGTTTAGAAAAATTAGAGGATGTGCCAGAGATTTTTGAGAAATTTAAAACAACTCTATCAGAAGAAGAATCTAAGCAAGTTCGCAATAGAATTCTTTTTGAATTGGCTCAAATTAAAGGAGTTTATGTGCCTTCTTTTTATAGTATTGAAGAAGCACTTAAAGCTAAAACAGAGCTTGTTGCTAAAGCTCTTGATATAAAGGATCTAAATTTGGATGATGCTTATAAAGAAAAGTCCGCTGATTTAAAAGTTCCGGTGAAAGTTGATAAGAGGATCGCTTATCTAGATGATAGAAACCAACCAACTCTTAACCCTGTGCCAAACATAAACGTGGTGCAAGATAAGCTGAGCATGGAGCTTCGTCGTGGTTGTGATAGAGGTTGTCGTTTTTGTCAGCCAGGCTATGCCTATCTTCCTGTAAGAGAAAGAAGTCCTGAAGATTTAGTAAGACTTAGCACTGAAGGTCTTAAACGTATGGGTTACGAGGATTATTCTCTTTTATCACTTTCAGCAAGTGACCATACTTGCCTAACTGAAGCTGCTAAAGCAATGAATGATAACCATGCAGCTAAAGGCATTTCTCTTTCTATGCCATCTCAAAGAGCTGATAGATTTAATGTAAAACTCGCTTCTGAAATTCAAGAAGTGCGCAAATCAGGTGTGACACTGGCACCTGAAGCTGGTACGGAGCGCATGCGTAAGATAGTTAATAAGGGTCTAAGACAGGAAGAAATTTTTAGATCAATTCGTGATGTGTATAAAGAAGGTTGGGGGCATGTAAAACTTTACTTTATGATTGGTCTTCCGTTTGAAGAAGATAGTGATCTTGATGGGATTTTAGATATTCTTTCTTGGTCTATAAACATGGCTAGGCAAATCAGAAAAACTGATCACAAGAAATATAAAAGACCACTTCAGATTACCTGTACGATCTCTACCTTTGTACCTAAGTCCTTTACGCCATTTCAGTGGTTCTCGCAAGCGACTCGTGAAGAATTTCAACGCAAGCATAAATACCTTAAAGATGGTCTTTGGCAGCGTAATATAACTAGAGATGTAAAACTAAACTGCACTGATCCTGATCTTGCAGCTATTGAGGCAGTGCTTTCTCGCGGAGATAGACGTTGGGGTGATGTGGTTAAAGAAATTTGGGATAATGGCTCTCGCTTTGATTCTTGGGAAGAGAATTTTAAATTTGATAAATGGAATGATGCTGCTAATAAGTTTGATTTAGATATTGATCATGAAGCAACTAGATACCGTGAGGTGGGGAGCGAGCAGCCTTGGGATCTTTTAAATTTAGGGCTTTTAAATAAGTTTATGGTTAAGGAATGGCATCAAGCTGAAAACGAAGCTGAGACTGATCCTTGCACTGAAGCTAAATGCCATGCTTGTGGAGTTTGTTTTGGTTTAGATGTTACTAATGTGGTGACTAAAGATCTTTCTGATAAAAATCCTTATGTTAGTGAAATAGATATTGAGAAACGGAAAACTAGCTGCGCTTCATTTGGCGAAGATTTACTTACTGAAAAATATACTGAAGAGACTCAAGAAAAGTATATAAATGAACAACGCCAAAGAAGAATCGATGAGGCTGATAAGGTGATCGGTTATCAAGAGATGATAGATGAGGCCATAAATGAGGACCCGCCTGTTCAAGATAATAAAGAGCAGAATTTTCACATGACTCATGACGGTCATAAAGTGGTGGTTGATAATTTTGTATCAGCACAAAAGCTTAGATTTGTCATTACTAAAAATGAAGATTTGAGATTTATTGGGCATCTTGATCTTCAGAGATTATTTGAACGTGCAATACGTCGGACTGGGCTGCCAGTAGTTCATTCTACTGGATTTAACCAAAGAATGAAGGTGGCTTGGGGTGCTGCACTACCGTTATTTATTGAGAGTGATTGGGAATATTTAATATTAGATCTGGCTTCGCGTTTCGAAAATCTTGAAGAAATTAAAGATATTTTGAACAAAGAACTACCAAAAGAAGCTAGAATTATGCTTGTTGAAGAGATTTCTTCACAGCAAAAGTCCTCAATCAATAAGGTAATTGAGACAAAGTATTTAGCAAGTTTAATTGAAGAGTCAAAACAAAACTCAATAACACAAGAAGAGCTTGATAAATTTTTAGCCCAAGAACTTATTGAAATCACAAAGACAGTAAAAGGTAAGACAAGAACCGCTGACATTAGGGACAAGATTATCTCAATGAGTTTGGTAAATTCTAATCAAATTGAATTAACTCTAAAAACGACTCAGAGGACTGATGAGATACTAAATACCCTTATGCCCGGAAGACTCTGGAGAGTCAGAAAAACCGGACAGCTTCTATCTGACTAATATTGCTGACTAATATTGAGAGATGAATTTTGCCTCGGGGATCTTGGAGCATTATTGTAATTAAAAAGGATTTAATAATATGCGTTCGTTAGTTATTACTGAAAGCGATAAGATCGCGGCAGTTATGGAAAATGGTAAAGCCCTTGATTTCTACATATCAAGAAATGATTTAGGTTTAGGGGATATTTTTTCTGTAAAGGTTGAAAATATTATGCCGTCAATTGATGCGGTATTTGTAAATTTAGGTGGAGGCAAAATGGGCTTCCTACACGCAAATGACGTGGCTGGCTCAAGACGCCAGGACCTAAGAGATAGAATTAGACCAGGTGAAAAACTTTTGGTTCAAATTGTAAAAGAACCAACTGGTAAGAAGGGTCCTAGGGTTAACCCGGCACTTAGTATTCCTGGAAGATATTTTGTTTTGACAACAGATCATAACAACGTATCTATTAGTAGAAGAATTGCTGATTCTGATGAAAGAAACAGACTTAAGACTGTGGCGACTTTGATGAAGCCAGAGGAAGTTGGGCTTGTAATTCGTACTGAGGCTTCTGGGCGAAGTGAAGCTGAGCTTGAAGAAGATTTTGTGAATATCTGGAGTAAGTGGAAAAATATCATTGAAAAACATGAGACACAGCGTAATCCTGGATTGATTCATAAAGAGCAGGACTTTTTGTTTACTACTCTTAGAGACAGCTTCAATAGTTCTATTGATGAAGTTGTTGTTGATGGTCACCAAACTGCACATAGAACAGAGCAATTTTTGAAGACTTGGACTAACCGTGAAGTTTCAGTTAAAGGTATCGACAAGAATGAGATTCTTCGTGAGTCTGGAGTTGAGTCTGAAATAAGAGCCGCTTTATCTCATAGAGTGGATCTTCCAAGTGGTGGCTATGTAATTATTCAAACTACTGAAGCGCTAACAGCTATCGATATTAACTCAGGTAGGTTTACTAGCAGTACTACTCTTAGAGAAACTGTTCGTAGAACTAATATGGAAGCGTCTGTTGAGATTGCTCGCCAAATGCGTTTAAGAAATATTGGTGGGATGATTATTGTCGATTTTATTGATATGAGTGATAGAAGTGATCGAATTATGGTTATGGAAACACTTGAAAATGCAGTGAGACTTGATAAATCGAAACCTCAAATTGGACAGTTGTCTGATCTTTGTTTGACTGAAATTACTCGTAAGAGATCTGGTCAAGCATTGAGTGAGATTTTTGGTGATGAATGCTCTGCCTGTGGTGGAACTGGTTTAATCTTTAAACTTAAGAGTGGCGATGATGATGGTCAGCAACGTCATGGAAGGCATCAAAGACGTGATAATCGTAACGATAGAAATGATCGTAATGATAGAAACGACCGTGATCGCAACAGGCGCAATAGACCTGACAACAGAGATAACAGATCAGACAACAGAGATAACAGATCAGACAACAGAGATAACAGATCAGACAACAGAGATAACAGAGATAATAGATCTGATTCTCGAGATAATAAGGATCGCGACAATAGAGATAACCGTGATAATAGAAACAGAAATCGCGATAACAGAAACAGAAATCGTGACAATCGCGACAATCGTGATAACCGTGATTCAAAAGACTGGTCATCTCGTAACAAAGATTTCAAGAAGGATCCAGAGGCTTCAAGCGATAATGTGACTAAAGATAGCTCACCGCAGGATATCACAAGTCAAAAATCATTTAGCCAAACTCACATGTCAAACGAGCCTCGCATGAGTGATAGTGCTTCTAGCACTGCTGTTGCTGAGAAAAAAGAGGCAGTTGTAGTTGCTAGCCCAATTGAGAAGAAGACTAGCGCAGAATCAAAAGTTACAAAAACAGATTCAAGTCTTAAAGCTAAGGGGAAAGCTAGTAAAGTAAAAGCTAAGGAAGAGAAAGCTCCTGAAGCTGATGAGGCTGGTGCTAAGAGAGTTATTAGAAGACTGAAATCTACTAGAACTTTACAAAAGCTAGTGAAGAAAAGAGCTAGAGACACTTAAATCGAGTTCATGAAGCGAATCACAGATTTTGATTCAATTAATATTGGTTTAGCTAATGTGAAAGAAGCATTGGCTAGAATTTCTGATCCTCAGAATTCTTTTAAAGCTATTCAGGTGGCTGGCACGAATGGTAAAGGGTCCGTTTCTAGTTTTTTAGAAGTAATGTTTTTAGAAAAGAAAGCTTCCAAAAAACTATTAACAGCTAAGTTTACTAGCCCGCATCTGCTTTCTGTAACTGAAAGGATTTCAATTCAGGGGCGAAATGTAAGTGCTAGCTATTTTAAGGCACTGCATCAGGAGCTCTTTGGGATTGCTTTTGAAGAAGATGTGATTGATCTTAGTTTTAATGAACTGGAATTGGGTTTTAAGGAGAAAACTTATGAGCGAGTTTATTCTAAGCCACTTTTGAGTGAACTGGCACTTGGTTTTAAACTTAGTTATTTTGAAAGATTGGCTGTTTTAGCTTTTGAATACTTCAAGAGGCAGGGAGTTGATCTGGCAATTTTAGAAGTGGGTTTAGGAGGGCGCTTTGATGCTACAAATATAATAAGCCCTGAGCATACACTGGCTACTGTGATTACTAGTATTGGTCTAGATCATCAAGAGTACTTGGGTAATACTCTTGAAGAAATTCGCACTGAAAAAGAAGCGATTATAAAAGATAGAGTTCCTCATTTTGATTATTTGGATATAGAAGATGCGGCAGCTAGACATTCTTTAAGCGCTGATCTGAATTCTAGAAATGGCATCAATTTTCTTCTTGCAAAAGATGTTTTTGAAACTTTAAATAAAGTCTCTTTAAGTGAAATTGAGATTGATGATGTTTTTAGATCTTTTGAAAAACGATGGAAAGGTCGCTATGACTATGACGCTCAAAAGAGAATTTTAATAGATGGAGCGCATAACCCTGATGCGGCTAAAAAACTTAATGAATATATTAATGCTGAAATAAAACCTAGTAGACGAATATTTGTTGTGGCTTTTCTAGATAAAGATGTTGATTCATTTATAAACGAGCTGGCTTTAAAAGCTAATGATATTTTGATAATAACTGAGCTTGATATGAAAAGAGCTTTTAAGAAAGAGAATCTGAAAATTGCAAATAAAATTTTAGCTGATGATTTAGCATCAGCTTTAGAAAAAGCGAAGGACCTTAGGTCTGATAATGATCTTTTGATAATTACAGGGTCTTTATATTTGATTGGAAATTTTTATAAAAAAAAGAGCTGAAATTCTTTGTTTGAATTAGCAGCTCTTTTAAATAAATTTGTTTTTTAATTTACTTGATGTAGCCAAGTCCAAGAAGTGCTGAGCTAAGCATAAATATTACAACTGCAGTCCAAGTAAGTTGGTCTAATTTATCATCAGCTCCAGTTCTAACACCTGAGAATTGGGAAGCAGAGGCGCCAATAGCGCCAAGACCTTCTGATTTAGGAGCGTGAGCAAGGATTAGTAATAAGGTCACTATTCCGCTAATGATTTGTACAGCTGTAAAGATTCCAAGCATATGGCTATTTTAGCATTCTGTCTTGCTGAAGGTATAAAAATAATCTCTAGTCTTGAGAAGTTGTAATACGGTTTCACGGCTAGTTTAAAAGCTCTGTCTCAAGCTTAATCTAGGCAAAACTTGCCGATCTCACCTTCTCGAAGATCATGCAAAACTTTACTAGCAGTCCTTTCTATATCAAGCTCACCACCTGTCATAAGCCAGCCTCTTGACTGAGCAATGCTTTCAAGACTTATCACATCATCTTTGACTTTGTAATGTTCTTTAAGCGCTCCTGGATAAAGCTTTTCTAGAAGTTCAATAGCATCATTAGCTATTAGAAAATGATCAAAAGCTTTTTCGCTAAGGCAGTTAGTTAAAGCTAATTTTAAAGCTTGGTCTTCAGAATAAAGTTTACTTGGGATGATACCTGGAGTATCTAAAAGATGTGTTTGAAGGTTGATTGCTATCCACTGCTGCTGGCGGGTTACACCAGGACGGTTTTCCACTTTTGCTTTTTTTGTTTTTGATAATTTGTTTATTAAACTAGACTTGCCAACATTAGGGTAGCCAACGATCATTACTCTAACTGGTCTATTGCGCAGCCCTTTCTCTTTGTTTTTATCGTGTAGAGGTTTAGATATTCTTTCAATCTCTTTAATTAGATTTTTGATGTCACCTTGCTTAGAGTTGATAATTAGAATATTTTTTTCAGAAGCTTCTATAAATGCGTTTAATTTTGTAGTGTCTGCAAGATCACTTTTATTCATTGCTGTAATAATTGGCTTATGATTTACCCACTCAGCAAGGTCTTTGTGCTCGCTTGAAAGTGGAACGCGAGCATCTCTAAGCTCGATAATAATGTCTATAAGCTTGATTTTTTCTTTAAGTTGACGCTCGGCTTTGGCAATATGACCTGGGTACCAATTAAATTTGGCAGCTAATGAGTCGTTTGAAGAAGTTTTATTTGACTTCTGTGTTTTTGAGTCTGAAGACATGATTATATTATATTAACACTTTGGCGTGGTAATTAGATACCTTTCGAAGGAGGTTTCCTCCAGGGACCCATTTCCTTAGAAATGGGAGAGGAGACCTGAGAAAGTGTGTCTAATTACTGAGCCTTAGCAAGAGTTAGATCTTTATAGCTATCGTGTGTTGATAGAGAAGTCACAGGAAATCTTCGTTCCTGTTTTTTAAAAAGACCAGCTAGGACCTTGCCTGGTCCTAGTTCTAGAGCTGATTCTACTTTTTTATCGAGAATAAACTTAACTGTTTTAGTCCACTGCACTGAGCCAGTCATTTGTTTTTTCAAATTCTCTTTAATTTCAGCAGCGCTTGTTACGGGGTTTCCTGTGAAGTTTTGTATAACTGGAATAGAAGCGTCATTAAACTGAGCTTCATCAATTAGTTTTGCAAAGTCTTCTGACGCTGCTTGCATAAGTGGCGAGTGGAAAGCACCGCCAACTACTAGAGGAATCACTCTGACTTTTAGAGAATTTTCTGTAGCGTGAGCATTTACTTTTTCTTCTACAGCCTTTACTCCTTCTGGCGTTCCTGTGATTACGATTTGATCTGGAGCGTTGTAGTTAGCAACAGTGCAGCCTTCAGTGGCGTTTACTACCTCATTTAGTTTAGTTTCTTCTAAACCAAGAACAGCTGTCATCGCACCAGCGGGAGCATCTTCCATAAGTTGAGCACGTTTAGTTACTAACTTTATAGTATCTTCAAGGCTAATAACATCTGCCATATAAAGAGCAGCAAACTCACCAAGACTGTGACCAGCAACAAAGCTTGGCTTTTCAATTTTCTCATCTTCTTTAACGAGCTTAGCCATAGCTAAACTTAAAGCTAAAATGCCAGGTTGAGTATAAAGTGTTCTTTTTAGTTCGTCTTCAGGACCATTAAAAGAAAGCTCGGTAATTTTTGCTGAATATCCTGCATCATTTGTGATTTTGTCTACTAAGTTATAAATCTCTTTTGCGGTATCAGAATTTTCAAAAAGATCTTTGCCCATGCCCACAAATTGAGCGCCTTGTCCTGGAAATACGATAGCTGTTTTCATAAGTACTAATTATAGACTTTTTTCTTAAAGCGATCAAAGAAAGCTTCATTAACTTCACTAGGGTCTTTCCAATCACGTATATCAAGCTGCACTAAGCGTTCACCATTGAAATCATTTATTTTTGCACTATAAACAAAAGTCACTTTAGGATGGAGTTTGCCACCAAACTTTGTCATAAACTCTTTAGCTCTGTTCCAAATCACAGCTTCTATAGGCCTATCTACAGTCTCGTCTTTTAAAAATAATTTTAGATGTTTGCCATCTCTGCCTAAATCTCTCATTGCAGTAACTTCAAGATCCCCGCTAATAAAAACTGGCTGAGGATTTTCAAAACCATAAGGAGCTAGTATACCTAGCCTATGAACAAAGCCTGAGTTAATCTCATTTAATTTTAATGCGACATCTACTTTTACTGGTTTTCGCATATCTTCGTTTGCTAGTCTTTTTTGAAAGTGATCCATTAAAGTTTGAGCTAGCTTTTCTGTATCTTCTACTTTACAGCTAAAACCTGCCGCTGCTTTATGTCCGCCGTATTTTAAAAAGAGTCCGGTTTTTTCTTGAATTATATTCATTTCTTCAAAAAGATCTAAGCTCGGTATATTAATTCCTCTTGATGAGCCTTTAGTTACATCATCTTGAACAGCCATCATGAAAGTTGGCATATAAAACCTCTCTACAAGCCTGCTGGCGACGATACCAATTACGCCATGGTTCCAGTTTTTGCTGTAAAGTGCTAGGCAGTTTTTACTAAGATCTATTTTTTCACCAATTAAAGATAGTGATTCTTCTAATGTTTCTTCGCAAAGCACTTGCCTTTCTTTATTGTTGCTATCAAGATTTCCAGCTAGTTCTTCAGCTCTTGATCTGTCTTCAGTGATCATGAGTTCTACCGCCTCGCCAGCATCTGCTAACCTGCCTGCCGCATTTATGCGTGGCGCGATTCCAAAGCCAATATGCTCAGCATCTGGATTTACGCGAATACCGCAAACTCTCATGAGTTCTTGCAATCCTGGCTTCTCTGTTTTAGCTAAAACTTTTAAGCCAATATTAACCAGATATCTATTCTCTGCTCTAAGTGGTGCGAGATCAGCGATCATGCCAAGTGCAACTAAGTCTAATAAAGATTCTATATATGCTTTAGACATAGCTTTATCTTCTATATATTTTTCTAAAATTAACTCTGCAAGTTTGTAAGCTACACCAACTCCTGGAAGCCAGTGTAGTGGATGATCCTCTGGCAATGTCTTCGGGTTGCAATTAGCAATTGATGGTGGTGTCTTTTTAGGTATGGAGTGATGGTCCGTTACTATCACATCTAAGTTTATAGAATTTGCAAAATCAACTTCATCATAATTACTAATTCCGCAATCACAAGTGATTAAAAGATCAGCCCCACTGTCTTTGATCTTCTGCACAGCGCCTGTATTTAAACCATAACCTTCACTATGTCTATTTGGAACGTAGTAATCAGCTTTGATACCGATCATCTTAAAAGCACGAAATAGAAGTGCTACAGAAGTGGTGCCATCGACATCATAATCACCATAAACATAGATCTTTTCTTTACTATCAATCGCTTTGGAAACACGCTCAAATGCTTTATCCATCTCAGGTATTTCAGAAGATGGTGATGGAGTGATTGCTTTTAGATCTAAATAGTAATTAGCCGCTAAAAGATTTTCTACATTTCTGTTAGAAAGTAATCGCGTAATTAATGAGTCGTGATTAGCAAGCTCAAGAACTTCTTTATTAAGAGGCTTTGCCTCGTGCATGGACCAGTTGTAAGTCACTGTTATTGATTCTATCAATAATAATGAGTGATTACATTTAATGAAAACACCTATTTTAAAAAGGCTTTATCAAAAAAGCTTTAATTTTGTTTTGTATTACTGTAGCTGAAAAGCTTTTACTTGAAATCGGGGGATTTTATGCAAACAAGAAGAGAAGCATTAGGAACAATTTTTGGAACAATTTTAGGCGCTAGTATGGGTGGAGTTTTATCTCACGCCAATGAATTAGGGAAAGATGATGCAAATACACAGATGGCAGATGGAAGCTTAACTCCTGAAGAGCTCGATAGGCAGGCTCGAATTGCAAGAGAAGGTTTTGATATAAACGCAAAGAAAAAGGACTCACCAATCTTTAGGGATGCAGTTATTGGTGGCACTCTAGCTTTTTTAGCGACTAAAGCTGGAATTATTGTTTCTGATAATTAAATTATTTTTGTATACCTCGAATATTCCAGTTGTAAAAAGTATGAAAATAGTCTAGCTCTGCTCTAGAGAATTCAATATCTTCTTTTAGAATAAGCCAATGAACACTCTCTGAGCAAGGCGGCGTGGTTAAAGAACCAGAATAATAGTAAGCAATTAAATTAGCAGGTAATATAGCAGCAATATTTATTTTCTCTTTAGGGTAAATATGGTGCTTGTCTTTATCGTGAGGAAGGTGCTTCCAGATTTGAGCAATCGTTTTGTTATTTTTGCCAGCATTTACTAAAACAGAAAGCACGGCGAGTTTGCCTGCAGTATTTTTATGAACTAAATGAATCTCCATATCAGATCTATGACCTTTTATTTCGTGTTCACTTGGACTGTGGAAGTGGAATTGTTCCAATTCAAAATATTCACCATCTATATATAGAAAACTTCCAGGCTCGTAGTCAAATTCTATGGTGTGTTCATTATCAATAATATCTATTTTTGTTTTATGATAACGCAACGCATAATCATTTCTAAGAGTGATTTCATTTGGGTCTATGTTAATTGGAGACTGGTGAGTGCCTGATGTGCAAATCTCAAACTCTTTGCTTAGCTCAGACCATTTGCGTGGTCCTTTCTTCTCTGAATAATCCCAAGAAGATCTATGATGGTCTAGGCAGGCATCACCCACTGACTGTCTTAGTGAACACGAGCTAAGTGCAATAGTCGTGAAAATAAAGACAAGATATTTGCTGATTTTTAGAAGCTTTGCTCCCATAATCACATTATAGTTTTGATTTCAAAAAATGGTTAAAGTTCTATTCTAGGCTGCCGTTTACCTTAGTATTAAAGGATTTCCATGCGAAAAATATTAGCTCTAATTTTAATAATATTATTTAGCACAAGCTCTGCAAGTGCTAGGCGCTATAAACTTAGATCAAAAATGCCAGCTAAGCCAGCACAGAAAATGGGTCCTGCAAAAATTAAAGAATCAAAAGTTTCAAAGATGGTAGATAGAGCAGCTGATAAATTTGGGTCAAATGTGATGACTAATATAATCGGTGGACCAGCAGGTTTTGCTATAGGCGCAGCGAATAAGATTTATAAAGCTAATGAATAGTGGTGGTCCCGGTAGGACTTGAACCTACGACCAATCGATTATGAGTCGACTGCTCTAACCAACTGAGCTACAGGACCTGGTTAGAATGGATTGCTTCGTCACTTTGCTCCTCGCAATGACAAAGCTTTTGTTTGCATTCACGATTTAACATTTCCAGCTGAAATTATAGCTGAAAATCTAAAATCCCTCGTGAAATCAGGGTTATTTTTAGTACTTTCCTAATCTTGTTATTACGCGATAATAGATTGTGTTAACTTTATATATGAAGATATGAACCTCTTTTCTCTCGAGCTTCAAAATAGCCAAGAATTCTTGACCGAATTCTTCTCTAGTATTTTGGATAAAGGGAAGTTAGTTAATGCTTACTGTCTTTTAGGTGATGCTAAAAAAGATAAACTTGACTTTGCTAAAGAGCTTGCTAAAGTTTTAAATTGCTCAGAGAAGAAAGATGATTATATTAAGCCTTGCGGAACTTGCACGAATTGTAAGTGGATAGAAGCATCCACTCACCCAGCAACCCCTCTTTTTTTAGAACCAAAAACTGAAAGCAAAAAGCAAATCATAACTGTAGAGTCTGTAAAAAACTTACAAAAAGAATTAGCTAAAACCTCTGACTATTATCGTGTAGTTGTAATTCCAGAAGCTAATTATATGACTTTAAATAAGCATTCAGCTAATGCACTTTTAAAAGTTTTAGAAGAGCCTAATGCTAATATCCTTTTTCTTTTATTGGCTGAAGATGCTGATTTGGTTATGGCAACTATAATAAGCCGCACTCAGCAAGTTAAGCTAAGATCTAATCCTTTAGTGGAGTATAGCGAAGAAGCTCAAAAGCTTTATGATGATTTTGCTAAGCAAATTTATACTGATTCAAGGCTTGATGCGATGTCAATCGCTGAAGATCTTGGTACTAATGATCAAAAAACTTTAGTAGAATTTTTAGAAATTTTAGAAACGAATATAAGTGAGTCTTTAGGTCTTGCAGACGTAAATGGTTTAGCTTTAGCTCGCCAAATAGATGTAATAGAAGAAACTAAAGCTAATCTTCGTAGCTTCGTTAGACCAAAAACAGCAATTGAGCAAATGTTAGTTAAGGTATCAGGACTTTAGAGATGGCAACTTTTGGTAACACTATTTTTAATGACGAAGATAGGGAGATTAATCGTCCTGAATGCCAGGAAGCAGATATTTCTGATCTTAGTTTTTTAAAAAGAGATACAGTAAAGATTCGTAATATTGAAACTCATGGTAATGTCTATATCCCTCCTATGGCTGGTTACACAGACTATATTTATCGTAAGCTTTGCCAAGACTATGACCCTAGTGTTTTAATGGCAACAGAGATGCTTAGCTCAAAAGGTTTGATGTATCAAGCAGAATGCCAAAAGATGTTTATAGGTGATGATGAGAAGCTTACTGGTATCCAACTTTTTGGGCATGAACCAGAAGCTATGGAAATTGCTGCCAAAAAAGCAGAGGATGCAGGCGCGCTTTTTGTTGATATAAACATGGGTTGTCCTGTAGCTAAAATTACAAAAAACATGGATGGAGCTGGCATGATGAGATGCCCTGATACAGCTCTTGAGATAGTTAAGGCTGTGAGCAGGGGCACTAAGCTTCCTGTTTCTGTTAAAACTCGTCTTGGTTGGGATTATGAATCTTTAAATGCTTGCGACTTAGCTAAAAGTTTTGAGGATGCTGGTGTAGTCGCTATGACTATTCACGGGCGCACGCGATCACAAAAATATAATGGAAATGCTCGCTGGGACTTGATTAAAGATGTAGTTGCTGCTGTTGGTATACCTATCTATGCTAACGGTGATATTAGAACATTAACTGATGTTGCAAAAGTTTTAAAAATCACAAATGCTGCTGGCGTGGCTATAGCTAGAGGTACTATGGGTAGACCGTGGTTTAGTCAACAAGTGAATCATTTTATAAAAACTGGTGAAGAGCTTCCTGATCCTGACTTTGAACATAAATTTGATTTGGCTATTAAACACGCAAAACTCCTTATTGATTATAAGGGAGCGAAGATAGGAGCCCGCGAAGCGCGCAAGCATGTAGTGAACTACACAGCTGGTGTTCCCGGCTCAGCAAAGATGAGATCTAAGCTAAGTCTTATAGACTCTGCTGAATCAGTATCAGAAATTATTGAAGAGTTAAGAGAGACTTATAAGAAAAATAAAAGTCGTATGCAGCTAGAACATCTTTAGATATAGCTAGAAATATCTACATTAAAATCTACTATGATCTTCTCTGTGATTGGATCTATAAGGCGAAGCTTGTATTCTTCCTTCTTGTCAAATTTAGCTAAACTGAAGGCTAGCTTGCAATGAACATCTTCTTTTTTATCAATGCTTATAAGCGCATCGGTATTTGAGATTAAAGGATTATTTAAAAGTGGTATAACGTGGTGCTCTGAAGTTAAAACAAAGTCACTCATAAAGAGTTTATTTATGGTGTTGTTTTTTACACTGACATCAAAAAGAAGGAAGTCGCCATAATTATTAGAGAAATATTTGCTTATGCTATTTATTTTTAAATCTACTCCGTAAAGATCAGCGCTCACAGCTTTTAAGTTTTGTGGCAAGACAGGAAGTTCTTCTAAAAAAACAAAGTCATCTTTTAGTTTTAAAGTACTAGTGCCAAAGTCCGCGCTTTCTATATCACCACGTTTAGTGACAGCACCCATAAGCCCAAGCCCTGCTCCTAGCGCAGCTCCTGCAGCTATTGATAAACCATTTGTGGCAGCTGCTGCATAAAGCCCGCCGTATCTAAAAGCATCAGAAGCTCCTACTAAAGCGCCAGCTGTTACTTCAGCAGAGTCTACAGCGATCTCCTTAGCAAAGTTCTTTATAGGTTTTTCTTCAGCACTTTCAAAACTTGCATCTACTTTTACAGTATCTCCATCTGGAAGCATTAATTCACTTACATGCACTTCAAGCTTTCCATCTCTATTAATAGACTTTGCGTTTTTAACTTTAGTAATGCTGCCAATAAGTTTTGAGCCTGCAGGTACACCAAGTTCTTTAGCGTTCTGATCAGAAAGGTAGCCACTAAAATAATCACCGGCTAAACTCATTTCGCTATTAAAGAATGTCTCAGGAGCTATCTGGAGTTTTTGTCCTTTTGAGATGGCTTTTCTGACACTTGCTTTAAGGGTTAAGCGCTCAGTTTTATCATGTAAAGCTATAGCTAAAGCCGCTGGGCTAAAAAATATATTAAAAAATATGGCTGATAGTAGTGCTTTGACTCTCATCTGAAATATTTATGCTAATATTTTATCGCGTTTGATAAGTCAAGATGCCTTTAAAAACGTAGATCCGCGGAGGCGTAGTTACAACTGTTTAAGAGCGGTGTGCCTCCTGTTCCACGAAGGAAACGTGTAAAAATTTCACCCGATCGCGGAGGCGTAGCTCAGCTGGTTAGAGCACCTGTCTGTCACGCAGGGGGTCGAGGGTTCGAGTCCCTTCGTCTCCGCCACTTATTCATAAGACCTGCTCTTCGGGGCGGGTCTTTTATTTTAAGATAAGAGATTCAGGCATTTATGCAAAAAACGACCAAAATCTGTAAAGCTAGCTTGGGCGATCTTGAGATCGTTTCTGATTTAGCATCAAGGATTTGGCCTCATGCCTTTAAGGGCATTTTAAATGCAGAGCAGTTAGCAAACCTTCTAAAAAGGATATATTCTATTGAATCTCTTGAAAAACAAATGGTTAATGGTGAGGTCTTTTGGATTGCTTATGAAAATGAGCAGCCTTTAGGCTACGTTTCGGCTTTTGAGTCAATAGAAGAAAATAAAAAAGCGGTGGTGCTTAAAAAGATATATATCTTGCCAGAAGCTCAAGGAAAGGGCTTGGGCAAAATGCTCATTAAAACCGCGCTAGATCATTTCCCTAATAATGAGCTTTTATTTCTTTATGTAAACTCTGATAATAAGCCTGCAATTAGCTTTTATATCAGTCAAGGTTTTAAAGAGCTTAGGAAAGAGAAGGTTCAAATGGGTGATTTTGAGTTTATAGACTGTATTATGGCTAAGCCCTTAAGTTGATTTCAAGCATAATCTATATGCAGAAACTCTTTTATCCATTAGATTATTATTATGGATCGAATTAAAGCACTTTTTGAAAGAAATAGCTTTGTGCTCTTGGCTTTTGTCATCATTGGCTTGATCTGTTACGGCAATGTGATTAATGGCAAATTAATGTTTGATGATGACCTTTTGATTATTCATAACCAATTCATTACGTCCTTAAAAAATATCCCTCAATTCTTCACTGGAAATTTAAATGAAGGTGCGATGCTTGGTGCTAGTGAGTTCTATCGACCGATGCAAAACCTGGTTTATACATTGGTTTATTCTTCAGTTAAATTAAAGCCTTGGCTTTATCATCTCGTCTCAATATCTTTTCATATAGCTAATAGCTACTTGGTTTTTTCTATAGTTAATAAAATGGGCTTTTCAAGATTCGGAAGCTTTCTTGGCGCTTTCTTGTTTCTGGTTCACCCTATTCAAACGGAGGCTGTGAGCTATGTTTCAGGTGTGGCTGATCCGATGGGGATGTTCTTTATGCTTCTTGCTCTTCATAGCTTTGAGGCTTTTTGTGAGAAAAAAGAAAGTCCAAATTATATTAAGTTTTATCTAAGCATTATATTTTTTATACTTGCACTTTTGTCTAAAGAGATGACGGTAATGACACCTTTACTAGTTGGTTTGATTACATTTTTTTCTTGGAGTAAATATGATGCTAATGACAAAAGGCAAAGAACTATAGGACTAGTAGTTTTCTTTACTGTGATGCTTAGTTACATAGCTTTAAGAATGACTGTTTTAAACTTTACTGGTGAAATTGGCGTGGTGCCAATAAATAATCTTTATACAGATAATTTCCTGATTAGAATTACTACCTTTATATGTGTGATTTGGGATTATGCGCATATGTTTCTTGTGCCGGTGGATCTCTACTTGGAAAAACCTTATGCAGCTTATACTTTTTCTTTTCTTTCTAAGCCCAGAGGGCTTTTCGGGCTTTTTGTACTTATAGCTGGAATTTCTGTGGCAGTATATTCTTACATAAAAGGGCGTAAAAAGTTTTTTATAGCTTTTCTTTGGCTTTCAATTTCTATCTTGCCAGTATCAGGCATAGTTCCTCTTAATGCTATGTTCCTTGAACATTGGCTTTATTTTCCAATGATCGGATTGGCAATGATGCTTGCTAGCCTTTACGACTTTATTAAAGAGAGCTGTAAATTAAAGCAGTCCCTCTTTTATAAACTAATCTGTTTGTGGATTTTGATTGTGTTTTCTTTGGGCTTTATGATGAGAACCATTGCAAGAAACAGTGAATGGGCTGATCCAATAAAGTTTTATAAAAATGAAATTAAGCATATGGGAGTTCAGCGCTCAGCTCGTGTTTTTAATAATCTTGCTATGGAATATACAGAGCTAGGGCAAATGGATAAAGCCATCCCTAATTATTTAAAAGCTATTGAGATTTGGGATAACTATCCTCAATCACACTACAATTTAGCTAATGCTTATTTGAAAATTGGTGATAAAGAGTTGGCTTATAATCATTTTTTTGAAGCACTAAAAATTGATCCTAGTTTTGTGTATGCTCAAATAGCACTTCTTAAGTTTTATTTTGTATCTGGCGAAAAAGAAAAAGCTAAGGCTATGGGGCAGATAGCTGTTAGATCTAGATCTGGTGAGAAGATTTCTTATGAAGAGATTGCAAGGCTTAAATAGATTGCTTCGCTTTGCTCGCAATGACAGCTTGTCATCACGAGGAACAAATACTGCCTTCGGCAGTGGTTCGGTAACTAATGTGTGCTTTAAAACTTATTTATGGAGCCATCCTCCCTAGTGATGATCCATTGGTTGCTTTGCTTGAAATGATTTAATAAAAACTTTGTAAGGCTAATTCTACTGCTCTAGCAGCATCTACTCTTCCATGTCCCATTTGAAGATCTTTGCCATCTTGATACTCATACTGCCTGCGCTTAATTTTAATAGCACTTTTATACATTATTTCTTTTACTTCATCAGCATTAAGGTTTGGATTGATTGACCAAATTAAAGCAGCTACTCCAGCAGCTACTGGTGTTGCTGCACTTGTTCCTCTAAAGCCTTTAGCATAAGATCCTTTTGAATATCCTGTTACTTTTCTTTTACCTTTTCTGCTTTTAAGATCTCTTCTATCGGTTGTGATAATTGTTTTGTAGCCACCACCCGGAGCTACTATATCTAGTTCAGGTCCAAAAACACTGTAAGCTACTCTTTGATCTGTGCTATCAGTAGCACCAACAGCAACCACTTCAGGAATGCGAGCTTCTGGTGAGTTGTTAAAATTTGCTGATCCTGAGTTACCGGAAGCAAACATAACAATGATACCTTTGCCGTTATTTCCATTTTTCGCGACATCTATATAAAGGTCTCTTTCTATATCTGAAACATTAAAGATTTCACCGTCTTCCAAGTTTGGGTTTCTAGAACCCCAACTGTTATTTATTATTTGTGCGCCCATCTCTTGAGCTTTTCTAAATGCTGCTACTATCTGTGCTACTGAAACACTACCAGTGTCATTTATAAGTCTTATAGGGATAACTTCTGCTGATGGAGCGACTCCAACAACTCCCATATCATTATCTTTAGCAGAGATGATTCCAGCTACAGCAGTTCCATGGTTTTCGTTGGAGAATTTTGGTGCCATTGCATCATCTGTGCTTCCGGCGACTGCTGAGCTTACTTCCGCTATCTCACCGCCATAGCTAAGCGCGTTAAACCCTTGCTTATAGTAATTAATATCTTTATGACCAGTGTCAAAACCAGTGTCTATAACTGCTATTTTTACACCTTCGCCATGCGTGTAATTCCAAGCATCTTCAACATTAATATCAGCTCCAGCAATCAAACCGTTTCTCCCATCATTATCAAGATGCCAAGCTTTTTTAGCAAGTGGGTTTGTCCAAATTTCTGATGTGCCTATTTTTTTATATTCATTAACATCAAAAAGTGCAACCATCTCATTAAGCGCTTCGTCATCATAGTTGTAATCTTCTGAAGCTTCATTTAAGTTTTGTGCATTTAAGCTATTTATTGCTCTAAGTAACTTTGTGTTATTTCTTTCACCAATTGGTTTACATAAAAATGTATTAGAGCCTAAGTCTTTAACTAATTCTAAGTTTTTTCTGCTTAGGTAATAATAAACATCTCCTATTAAAATATCTTTTTTAAATTTTATAATCAGGTCGTCTTTAACCAATCTTTCTCTTTTAAGTTTGCTATCAAAGATCTTTGCAAAACGCTCACCGTTTCTTACGTAATCGCTATTAACTACTCGAAAGCGTTCTTTCCTTTCTACTCTAACAATGTCATCAGGAAGCTCTATAGCTGAAGCTTGCATAGATATTAAAAATAAATACAGCACTAAGCATTTCAATGAAATGCTACGCAAATCCCCTTGCATACTAGTCTCCCCCTCTCCGGTGATCTTATGTTAATAGATCAGACTAGCTAGGTTTATCGGTTGATAGACTCTTATGCTTTAATTAATTTTGAAATTAAACTAGTTTAAGCTTGCTAAAGCAGCTTTTACAGCCTTACCAGCATCTACTCTACCGTAGCCTAGTTGGTAGCTTTTGCCAGCTTTAAAGAAGTAGTTATTGCTAGGGTTCTTGTAAGTTGTACTTTTTAAAATATCTTTTACTTCGCTAGCACTAAGCTCTGGGTTGATAGACCATACTAAAGCCGCTACTCCTGAAACAACTGGCGCAGCTGCGCTTGTTCCTCTCATCTTAGCTACCTTGCCTTTGTTATAGCCTTTTTTAAGCCTTCTTCTCTTTCCGTTTCTTTTAATTCTTAAGTCTCTTCTGTCAGTTGTTACTATTGATTTATAACCACCACCAGGAGCAACAAAATCTAGTTCTTTGCCTGATACGCTGTATCTTGCAAGATTGTCTGTGCTGTCAGTAGCGCCAACAGCAATTGTGTATTCGCTGCGAGCCTCTGGAGAACCATTAAAGTTTCTTTTACCAGAGTTGCCTGAAGCAAAGACTATTAAAACACCTTTACCATTATTACCATTAGTGGCAATCTCTTTATAGATTTCAGACTCCATTTCAGAAATTTCAAGCGTGTCATTTGGACCTAAGCTTGGATCGTAACTTCCCCAACTGTTGTTGATAATTTTTGCACCAAGCGCTTCTGCTTGTTTTATTGCCATAACAATTTGTTCAAGTGTTACTTCGCCATCATCATTAATCATTCTTACAGGAATAATTTCTGATTCTGGAGCTACTCCAACGACGCCTTTACCGTTATCCTTAGCACCAATGATTCCTGCTACTGCAGTTCCATGATTCTCTTCAGAGTTCCTAGGAGCATTAGCGTCAGCTAAACTAGCGATTGCTGAAAAGTCTGGGTTTGTATCAGGGTCAAAAGCAAGTGCATTGAAACCTTCTGTACTGAAGTTAATATCTGAGTGTCCAAGATCAAAGCCGGTATCTACTACAGCAACTTTAACTCCAAGACCTTTAGTGTGCTCCCATGCTTCTAGCACGTTAATATCAGCGCCAGCAACAAGACCGTTGTAGCCATCATTGAAAAGATGCCATTGCTTTTTAGCTGACTTTCTTCTCCATTTAAATCTACGGTCTTTGATCGCACTACTTCTTACTTTTTTAACTTCATTAATATCGATAAGTTCTACAATGTCGTTATTCTTATTATTAATTTTTCTAATATATTTTACAAAACCTGTTTTTTGTTTGCCTTTGCAAACCATAATGTCTTTTGTGATATTTCTTTTAAACTCTAAATCATTTTCTGATAGGTAGCTATTAATATCTTCTTTTGAAGCATTATTTTTAAATTTAATAATTACAGAGTCTTTTAAAACTCTTTTGCGATTTAATTTATGGTCGAATACCTGGATATACTGCTTATTCTTTCTTTTAAGAGTTCTTTTAGTTACTGTAAAAGACTTCTTATCGCTTTTGCTATTTTTGGCGAAGACTGGATTCGCTAAAAGTATCGTTGCTAGAAGGAGTATGGAATACACCGAGGATAAAGATAACTTCCTCATGAGGATTTAATTCCCAGGCAGAAGGTAACAACCCTCAGTCCATTAGGTTTACTAGCAATTAAAAAATTCTCATTGAATTAAAACTCAATCAATTAGATGAATGTATTACGCGATAATATCTAATATTCCTTAAAATTCTCTATTTGTGAGGCTTTGGGAATATAAAGTATGCAGTATGAATAAATTGACTTAAAATATGTGTGTGAAATTTAATTTCCAAATAACCATCTTGGCTTTTCTTTTATGCTTTACAAGCATGAGTGCAGAAGCTTTTCTCTTTAAAAAGAAGAGAGAAAAAAAACCTGAGAAGCTTGTATTAAAGATGCATACAAAGGAATATCTCAGCCTAGATAAGAGTTTTAAATCAAAGAATGATAAGGAGTATCACTTTAAAGCGGAGATCTTTATTCCAGCTGATGAGGATTTTATTAGACTTGAACATGAGTTTGACGAATATAAAGATGAACCATTAAAGGATGTAGTCTGGATCTCAGGTAAAACTGGTTATAGGTCATTTGACCTAAAGGAAAGAGCAGCTCCACTAAATGATCTAGAAAAAAACCCTGAAGAGTTCATTGATAATATCTATTCGAAGAAAAGCTTTAAGGTGATGAAGGATTATTACTTCTCAAAAAAGATTCTTGACACTGATAAGAGCCAAGAACTTAAATTAGTCTTTGCTGATGGATCTAAAGCTAAGTTTCCTTTAGATTTATTCACGAAGTTTCCTAAGCTTTTACCTAAAAAGCTTGAAAGAGATATTGATGCAGAGATTAAAGCTGCTAAAAGAGAAATAGATGAGCGTGAAAGGCAACAGGCTAGTGCTAGATACGATGATAATCAAGGTGTACCAGTTATTAGAAGCGCTGCAGATTTTGAAGCTAAGTACTCTAGGGATGAGGACTTCCCTGTCCCAACAGAGGATTTCAACGCGACTAGAAGCTATAAAAGTAATATGAAATTACAAGAGCAAATGTATCAGCAAGGTCAAGAAGCTTACCAACAAGGGAATGTGAATGTCTATAATCCTTTAATGCAAGGTGGGATGAATAATGCTTTTGCTATGAGTGCATTTGATCAAGCTTTTGGAGGGCAAAACCAAGCAATGAATCAAAACCAGATGATGATGATGCAAAACCCAATGATGATGCAAGGTATGGATCCATCTATGATGCAATCTATGATGATGCAAAACCCAGCCATGTATCAAAATATGATGGGTGGTGGTTATGGGCAAAACCAAATGATGAATCCATACATGATGCAGGGTGCTGGCTTTGGCGGGCAAAATCAAATGATGAATCCATATATGATGCAAAATCAAATGATGAATCAAAACCAAATGCCACAACAACAGCAGAATGATTCTGGAGTTCAATCTCTAGATAATCGAATTAATCGTATAGAAGGTCTTTAATCACTAAGATTTAATAGCTTAGGTAATCTTTCAAAAACATATTTAGTGCTAGCTTGGTTCTCAGGATTCACTCTAGCTCTTTGATTCATGGACTCTGGAGTCTCAATCTTTCTTTCATATACATTGTTATTTTTAAGCACTTCATTATGAAGAAGGCTGCTATTTCTGTGTCCTGGGAAATTTGCATCTAAGATGTCTTCATAGTCAGGTGCAGGATTCTCTCTAGGAGCTGGCATTTCTCTTTCTGCAATATTGTGAATTTTCATTGCACGAATTTGACTACCAAGATCTCTCTGGTCGATAACCATCATTTGGTAATCGTCTCTCAGAGTTTGATTAGCATCCATGAGCAGTTTTACTTCATTTGCTAGTTTGTTAATAATTCTGTTTTGTTGTTCGACAACTGATTTGAGCTCAATAAGCTCGTTGCCAATAATTCTGATTGTCTGACTTGCTGTAGAGTTTAATTCTTTGCTTTCAGTTTTGTTTTCTACTTGATCTTTAATGAATGGATTTAACATAGTGCTCTCCCGCCTCTTCGTAGTAAAGATATTGGCTGAAGCAAGGGGCTGCTAACTCGGCTTTTTGGTCTAGCAGCGATCTGAGAAATGAGCTAGAATCATAGGAGCTTAAAGGAAAAAGATGGCAGATTTAAATAAAAAAGATCCAGAACTAGCAGATCTATTAGCAAAAGAGCTAATTAGACAAAACAGAAATATAGAGCTGATTGCGAGTGAAAACTATGCAAGTGAAGATGTGATGGCAGCAACAGGCTCTATCATGACTAATAAATATGCTGAAGGTTATCCTGGTAAACGCTACTACAATGGCTGCGAGTATTATGACGATGTTGAAAGACTGGCTATCGAAAGAATCTGTAAAGTCTTTGATTGCAAATTTGCAAATGTTCAGCCGCATTCAGGTGCTAATGCTAATGTTGCTGTCTTTTTAGCTTTAATGAGCCCTGGAGATAAGTTTTTAGGAATGAGCCTTAAAGAGGGCGGCCATCTAACTCACGGTTCGCCAGTAAATATCTCTGGTAAATGGTTTGAACCACTTGCTTATGGCGTTAATAATGATGGCTATATTGATTATGATGAAGTTGAAAAAATTGCAAAAGCTGAAAAGCCTAAAGTGATAATTGCGGGAGCTTCCGCTTACCCGCGAGCGATTGATTTTAAAAGATTTAGAGAAATTGCTGATTCTGTAGGTGCTTTACTTATGGTGGATATGGCTCATATAGCTGGCTTAGTTGCTGGTGGAGTGCATGCTAGCCCTTTTCCTCACGCTCATGTAGTAACTTCGACTACACATAAAACTTTAAGAGGTCCACGTGGTGGAATTATTCTGACTAACGATGAGGCTTTAGCTAAGAAGTTTAACTCTGCAGTTTTCCCTGGAAGTCAAGGCGGACCTTTGATGAATTCAATAGCTGCAAAAGCTGTTGCTTTTAAAGAAGCTTTAGACCCTAGTTTTAAAACTTATCAAGAGCAGATTATTAAAAACTCGAAAGCCCTTGCTCAAAGCCTTAGCGAGAATGGCATTAATTTGGTTTCAGGCGGGACTGATAATCATCTTATGCTTTTAGATCTTCAAAATTTAAAGATCACTGGTAAAGATGCTGCTAATATTTTGGATGAAGTGCATATCACAGTAAATAAAAATGGTGTGCCTAATGACCCGCAAAGCCCTTTTGTTACTAGTGGAATTAGAGTTGGTACTCCAGCGATCACCACTCGTGGTTTTAATGAAGCTGATGTTCAAAAATTAGGAGTATTAATTGCTAAAGTACTTAAGAATATTTCAGAGAATCAAGCTAAGGGTGAAGCAAAAATAGATGCTGATTTAGCTAAAGAAATTAAAGCTGGAGTTATAGAACTTACTGATAAGTATCCTATTTACCAGTCTTTTCAGAATCCTGCTTTGGCTTAGTTCTTTCTAATGAACGAGGTGCTTTAGGAAGCTTTCTTAGCTCGTCTATTCTTCCAAATAAAAAACTCTGAAGGACTTTAAGCGCGTATTTAAGTCTTCTGAAATTTTCTTTTCCAATAGTTGTTTCTTTAGTTTGATTTGTTGCACTGCTATTTGTTCTGCTTTTTATTTTTTCGTTTAAGCCTAATTTCTTCTGTCTACCAGAAGTGAATTTCTCCATCTTTCTTGCGCTTTCTTTGTGCATTAAATGTAACCTTTGTCTTAAAAAATTTATTGAATTAGTGAGGACTTTATCTACCTCACCACCTTCTTTAGTCCAGCTTTCGTATTTTTTACGATGATTCTCTGGTTGAGAGAGCTCATTGATAATTTCTGTGAATTTAATTACAGCAGCTCCAAGCACTCTTTCTTCTTTTGATTTCCGAAAGCCTGTAAGCTTTTGAGTCACATCAAATGCTAAAGGCTGAGTAGCTTTTTTGACTAGGTCGTGTGGTTTTATTCTGTAAGCTGAAGTCATTCAAATCCCCTTTAATGGTGGATTTATTATAGCAATCTTATTTACCAAGAGCTCTTTTGAGCTTAGTAATCATTTGACGAATGGCTGTTGATTCAGGGTGAGTTGGTAAAAGCCTTACAAACTCTTGATAGTCCGATAACGCTTCTTCGTATAATTCATTTCTGTTGGCGGAGTTTTCATGCTGCGCGATAGCTAGATTTGCAACTGCTCTAGTTGCGTATGCAAACTTACCATTTTGATCTTGATCATTAGTCTTTCCAAGATCTGCAGCCTTAGAATAGCTAGTTTTTGCTTTTTTGTAATTCTTTATGGCTTCTTCTCTTTTGCCTTGGCTAATTTCTATATCAGCAAGAGTTTTATAAGCATTACCAAGGTTAAAGGCAACCATAGTGCTTGCTGGTTTTAATCTTGCAGCGTTTGTGAATCTTTCTTTGGCTTCATTTAAATAATCAACTGCTTTAGATATATTTTTTCCATTTCTTGCATTAATTGCTTTGGCAAAATAGATACTTCCGCTATTTAGGTGAGCCATTGAGAAGTTAGGAAATTTTCTGATAGATTCATCAAATTGAACAAGAGCTTGCTCGTCCTCCCCTATGATTTGGTAGACTTCGCCTTTGTATGATAAGCCAGCTTGAAGATTAGTTTTTAAGCTGATTGATTCGTCGTAATCATTTATTGCGGTTTTCGCTGCAATTCTTGCTTTCTCTGAAGTCTTAGGGTTACCATAATATCCATTTGAAAGGAGGTTTTTCCTAGCAACGGCTCTGTTGAAGTAAGTAAAATACACTTTGCGACCAACTTCTACAGCTTGATCGAAAGCACCAAGTGCTTTTTCCACTTCTCCAAGTTTTAAATAAGTGTTACCCAGATCGTTATATAAAGCAAATAAATTAGGGTTTTTCTCATCGATAGCTTTTGTTAGTAATCTTTGAGATTCTCTGTATTCACCTCTATCATAAGCTTTATTGGCTTTAAAAAGAAGCGTGAATTCGTTTTCATCATTTCTTTCTTTAGCTTCTGCGATAAGCTCTTTCATTGCTTCTGTTTCAACGTAGCCAGTTTTTCCTGATTGCTCGACTGTTGCTGCATGAATTTTATACAAGTACTCGTAGATTGAATTTTTAGCATCTTTAGATCCGTTCTTTTCTTCTTCTCTAGCTAGCTCTAATGCTTCTTTGTAATTGCGGATTGCACTACCGTATTTCCCAGCATTGTTGTAAATCCCAGCTGCTTGCGCGTAGAATTCTCTAATTGGATATTTTTCTAAAGCGGCAGAAATTCTTCTCTCCATTTCCCCAATTCTGCCTTTCTCTTGATCAAGACTTGCAAGCGCTAGTAAACCATTGGCTTCAATTAGATTTCTTTTAGTTTTTTCAATTTCTTTCTTTGTTCTTATGGCTCTATTTCTTTCAACTTCAATAATCTTTTTTTCAGCTTCAGCTTTATCTTTTTCTCTTAAAGCTTTTTGTTTGGCAAGTTCTTCTCTTATAGCTTTAGAATTTGCAGAGCTATATAAAGCGGTGCCAGCACCACCAGTGGCTAGAAGACTGCTACCAAGCGCGTAAACAGCTAGTTTACTTGCATTTTTTTCTAAATATCTTCGCCCTTTTTCTTTAGTGGTGTATTTATAAACATCTTCAGGAAGATCATCACCAGTTAAATAAGCTTTAAGAGCATCTATCAGATCTTCTACACTTTGAAAACGATCTTCATATTCACTTGCTATAGCTTTTCTTACAATTGCATCTAACTCATTTGGAACTGTTTGATTATAATCTTTAGGGTATTTAATGTCTGGAACTCCAGAATCTGGATGGACGTCTGCTCTATTAACTTTCTCGTAAATTTCAACATGATCATTTCCGATCACTGGCTGCATATCTGTAAGAATCTCTGAGAGAGTAACTCCAAGAGCATAAATATCATCTTGCTCTTCTGCTTCTCCTGTAAAAGCTTGTTTGGACATGTAGGGAGGAGTTCCTAAGCAAATACCAGCTTGAGTTAATTGTGGCGCTCTTTCAGTTTCGCCGCCTTGAAGACCAGCAGAACCGCTAGTATTTATTTCTTCTTCAAAATTAAACTTATCTTTTGCAAGACCAAAATCCATTAATAAAGCTTCACCAAATTTACCTAACATCATATTTGCAGGTTTTATATCTCTATGAACTATACCTTGAGAATGAGCGTAAGCTACTCCCTCACAGATTTTTACAAAATTAGCTAGTAGATCTTTAAGTTCCTTTAAATGCTCTTCTTGTGTGAAGTCACGTGCGCCTCTATGAAAATCGCCAAGAACTTTTTCTAAGTCTTGACCATCTACCAATTTCATTAAAAGATACTTTTGACCTTCTGCAGTGCTGCCAGTTTCATAAACAGGAGGTATAGATGGATGATCTAGTCTTGCTGTGATTCTGGCTTCCCTCTGAAATCTTTTTATAGATTCCTGGTCTGATATGTGTGGGAGCATTAATTTATAAGCAGCTTCTCTTCCAAGGATTTTATATTTTACTCTTTTTACAATGCCCATCCCGCCTTCGCCAAGGTTGTCAATGTCTTCAAAATCTGTACCTGGATTAAAGTCTGGGAAATGCTCTTTAGCTTTTGCAAGCTGCAACATTGTGAGCTCTCTGGGATCTTGTCCAGGAGGGAATTGTGGCGTGTTTACTGTAATTCGGTTTGGATCATTATCAATGGGTGCTGCATTAGGATCAAAGGCAAAAGCACTTTGCCCAAAAAGACCTCCTAAATCTCCCATACCAAGATCTCCAGCTAATGGCGCAGGTGCTGGAGCTGGGTTAGGCATTGCTGGTCTTACTGATGATGGTGGAACTTGAAAAGCTAAGTTTGTTTGACCTGCTTGAGGTCTTTGTCTTGGAGCTTGGTTTTGTGGGTTTAATAATCTCTGTCTTTCTTCTTGAATTAATTGATTTAAAGCATTTCGTGCATTCTCATTAGGAACTATTCGTGGAGAAACTAGAAGTTGTAAAAGGTTTGGCACTAGATCTGAGACATTGCTATGTGCTGTTTGAAATCTTAGTCTTGCAGCTTCAGCATTTCTTTTTTGATCTTGATTTATAATTCCACGCTGCAAAGCAAGATTAATTACTCTATTTTGAGCCGCGTCTATTTGATTTTGATTTGGTCCATTAGGCCTTTGAGGAGCCCCAGGATGTCCTGCTCGATTTACCATTTTTCCCCTGAATCTTTGATTCTAAGGCTAATTATAATTGGTCTTTACTCAAACCGCAAGCTTTAAGACATCTATATAAGGATCTGCTTTAAAGCTTTAGGTGAAAATAGCTATAAATGACTTGTTTTCAGCAGAGTTATTTGATTATAGATTTAAATTCACTATATAGGCTGGCATTTCTTTTTTCTTTGCTGAGGTCATTTGAGTGAATTTCTATAGAGTTTATGATCAATTTTTTTATTACAGGTGATGCTAGTTTATAAAATACTCTCTTCCCTTCTCTTCTCTCTGTAACTAGATTATTCATTCTTAAAAGTTTTAAATGCTGTGATGCAGAGGATTGGCTTATATCAAGAGCCTTACATAAATTACTTACATCCATTTCTTCATCAGAAATTAGACCGAGTATACGCAGTCTGTCTGAATGAGCCATAAGCTTAAATAACTCAGCCATTGATTTGAATACTTCGTCGAATTTTTTTCTTTTCATAATCCTCTAGATAATAATATACCCACTTATAATAATATTATAACTTTAACATATCATAAAAGACTAATGTGTTAAAGTGAATTAAAGCAAGGGAATATTATCTAAATGATCCAAGTCAAATCTTACGCAGAACAAATAAATACTCAGCTGAGAACACCTGCTTTCTTGAGGTTAATAGGTCTTTTGGTTCAAGAAAAGAAGAATTTGTTTGTGTTTTTGATTTACGCTGCAATGATCAGCATTCTTTATCTGATGATTCCTATTGCTGCTCAAATTTTGGTTAATATTATTGCTGCTGGGATTTTACTCCAGCCCTTGGTTCTAATCTCTATTTCCGTTCTTGTTGGTTTGCTCTTCCTTGGCTTTTTAAGAGTGCTTCAGATCTATATTACTGAGATTCTACAGAGAAAAATATTTGCTCAAATTTCTTTAAACATTGCTGAGAAGATACCTAAAATTAATCAGAAAAACTTTGGTGATGTTTATGCGCCTGAGCTAATTAATAGATTCTTTGATACTGTTACTATCCAGAAAACTTTGGCTTCGATTCTTTTAGAAATTCCTGCTGCAGTCCTTCAGATTATTACAGGTATTATTCTCATGGGCTTTTATAGCCCTCTTTTACTTATTTTTGATACTGTTTTGATCTTTGCAATATTTTCAATAGCGATATTAGGTTACAAGGGGCTTGAGACTAGCATTAATGAATCTACAGCTAAATATAAAGTAGCTTATTGGTTAGAGGAAATTGCTAGATGCCATGTGGGCTTCAAAATGTTTGGTAGACCATCTTATTTGATGGAGGAAACTGATAATAGAATTCTAGATTACCTTGATAATAGAAAAAAACATTTTACTGTTTTGCTTAGACAGTTCACGGCAGGTTTTATGATTGAAGCTTTTGCAAGTGCTGGTGTGCTTGCTATTGGTGGTTGGTTAGTGCTCAACGGGCAACTTAGCTTGGGGCAGTTAGTGGCTTCTGAGCTGATTATTCTAATGATTCTTGCTGCTCTAGATAAAATTATCCAAAAACTAGAGAGCTGGTATGACTTGCTTACTGCAATTGATAAGGTCAGTATGATTGAGGATCTTGGAGTTGAAAGAGATAATGGGACTCTCGCTAGAAAGAGTGATAAAGGCGCTGAAGTAGAGTGTGAAGATATAGTTTTTTCTTATAGAGCAGATAGAAAGATTTTTGAGAAATTAAATTTAAAAATTGAGCCTGGTTCAAGAGTTAGTCTTGTTGGTGTAAGTGGTTCAGGTAAAACTACATTGGCTAATTTGATTTCAGGGCTTTATGAAGTTGATGAAGGTAACATTTTATTCAATGGGCAGGCAATTAAGAGTTTAAACCTTAGTAACCTTAGAGAGAACATAGCTCTTGTGAGTGATTTTAATGAAATATTCTCAGCATCTGTTAAAGAGAACATTACTTTAGCTAGGGAAGAGATTGATCAAGCACGTTTGGATGATGTTGTTAAATTAGTTGAACTTGATAGAGATTTAAACCAATACGAGTACGGTATTGAAACAGTACTTTTAAGTGAAGGAAGAAATATTTCGCTTGGGCAAAGACAGCGAATTTTGCTTGCCAGATCTCTAGTTAACTCGCCGCAATTATTGATTCTAGATGAAGCTTTTGGTGGGATGGATGAAAGAACTAAAATGAAGATTATTAAAAATATTTTTGATGAGAAGCAAGCCTGGACAATTTTAAACATTACTCATGATGCTGAAGTGGTTGCTAAAACTGACCATATCTATCTTTTAGATAAAGGGAAGATAGTTGAGACTGGTGAAACTAAGAAGCTTGCGGTTGATCCTGAAAGTGCTTTTTCAAAGCTTTTCCCTGAGCTTTATAAGATGAAAATTATGGAGGACAAACAATGAAATCTCTAGATGCTATTAAGGCTCCAGTAATTGTAAGGTCACTTGCATATGTATCTCTAGCTGTTTTTATATTTTTATTTCTCTGCCTCTTTTTCCCATGGAGACAAACTGTAACTGGTGCAGGTCAAGTAACAGTATTCTCTCCAATGGAGAGACCCCAAACTATCCATGCACAAATTGACGCCAGAATATCTAAATGGCATGTTAATGAAGGTCAAGCTGTAAATGAAGGAGAGCTTTTACTAGAGCTGCAAGAGGTTAACCCTAAGTACCTTGATGCTAACCAGCTCACAAGTTTAAAAGGGCAAAAAGAAGCGCTTAGAGATAAGTTAAGCGCAAATCAAAGATTGATTGGAAGCCTTGAAAAGCAAATATCATCACTCACTAAATTTCAAAGTGCAGCTGTGCCTAATGCTGATTTGAATATTAAACAAAGTGAAGATGGTCTTAGATCTACTGAACAGAAATTTAAAGCTGCTGAGCAAAACTTTATAACTGCTGAGCTTAATTACGATAGGCGAAAACAGCTTTTTGAAAAAGGACTTAGCTCAAAGAGAGACCTTGAGCTTGCGGAGCTAGCTTTAGTTAAAAACGAATCAGAGTTTGAAGCTGCCAAAGCTAATCTTGATATATCAAGTCGTGGTATCTCAATGGCTCAGTTTGATTTCTCTCAAGTATCAGCTAGCACTGCATTAAAAGTACAAGAAGTAGAAGCTAAGTTAGCCCAATCTTATGAAAAGCTTGCAACTATTAAAAGCGAGATCTTTAAATTAGATATTGAAATCTCTAATTTTGAAAGTAGAGTGGGTCAAAGAAAGATCTTCTCTCCCGTTGATGGACAAGTAGTGAGGCTTAAAGCCTTAGGGCAAGCAGAGACGATTAAAGCGGGCTCTCAGCTAGCAACGATAGTACCTCTTACTAGTGATCAAGCTGTTGAGTTATACGTCTCAGATTATTTTGCGCCATTACTTTCAATTGGTAGAGAAGTAAGACTTCAATTCTCTGGATGGCCTGCATTCCAGTTTTCAGGATGGCCATCTTCGGCGATTGGTACATTTGCTGGAAAAGTAGTAGTTATTGATGCTGTTGTAGATCAACAAAATAAATACAGAATACTGGTTAAGCCTGACTACGACAGAATTCAAAATAAGAATGATGAAGAATGGCCTGACTCATCTATTTTAAGACCGGGCACTAAAGCCACGGGTTGGATCATATTAGATCAAGTGCCAGTTTGGTTTGAGCTATGGAGAATTTTAAATGGATTCCCTCCAACTGTAATGGAATTTCCTTCTAAAAAAGGGGTAAGAAAGTATTAGTCTTTGAAAATTAAAACACTACTGTTGATAGCTGTTTTGGCAATTTCTTTTGTCAGTCAGGAGCTTAGTGCTAAAAAGAAAGAGAAAGAAAAAACTCTTCAAGCATTAGAGACAATTTCTTTTGAAGAAGATATTAATAAATTTAAATCAAGTCTTTATTCACCAATTAAAGAGAAAACTTTAAAGGATGGTGATGTGATTTCTTTTGATGATTTTATTGACATCGTAAAGTCTAATCACCCTGATATTATTTCAGCTAATATTTCTAAAAAAATAGCAAGTTCTAAAAGATTAGAGAGCCAAGGTGCTTTTGACCCTTCTATAAACTCAAGAAACTTTGTTGAAAGATTTAATAGTAGCTCTGATGTGGGTGAAGAACAAAATACTTTTACCTCTACTACTAGTTTGGACTTTAAAACCCGTTATGGAGCTGATATTGGGATTGGTGCAAAGTTCTCAGAGGGTGATATTAAAACTCCCATTTCGCCTACTGGTGATGCTGGTGAATACTTTGTGCAATTGCAAGTACCACTTTTAAGAGATGCTATTTATAACTCTGAGAGCGTAAAAGAAAAATCTGCAAAACTAAATGAAGTGATTGCTGACTTTCTTCTTTACAGAGCTAAGCTTAGAACTCTAGGGTCTGCAACTTATTATTTCTGGAACTGGGTCGCGACAAAACATATTTTAGATGTTGAGAATAATCTTTTGGCTTTATTGTTTGAGCAAGTGGATTTTGTAAGGCAGCAAGCTGACTTGGGGAATTTGCCGCAAATCTCTGTGGTAGAAGCTCAAAGAGAGTTTCAGAAAAGGCAAGGTAAAGCGAAGACTGCTTTAAGAGCTGTTCAAGAAGCGAGTATAAATATTTCTAAGTTTATTTGGACTTCTGAAGGTGTGCCTTATTCGATACCTGACGATTCGCAAGTTCAAAAAGAACTTCCTGAACCTATAGCTTTAGATAAAAATCAAATAGAAGAGGCTAAGTTAAATGCACTTCAAAAAAGACCTGAGTTTAAAGCTTTAGATTTGACTCGTGAAATTTCTGTGCTTGAGAGGAAGCTTGCTAGAAACCAAATGCTGCCTCAATTTGATGCTTTTGTTAACTCTGGCTTTGAGACTGGTGGTGATAGTATTGGTCCTACACTTCAAGCTGGCATCCTTTTGGCATTACCGGTAAGAGTTCGGACTGCTAGAGGGCAAATGCAGCAAGCAGAACTTTCTATTAAGCAAGTAAACCTTGAAGAAAGAAAGCTAATTCAGAATGTCTTTTTAGAGATAGAAGATGCTGCATCTCAAATTGATACAAGCTTTCAGAGATATCTTGCAGCAAAGCAAGATTACGAGCTGTCTAAAAGACTTGAAGATGGTGAGAAAGAAAGATTTGAATTGGGTGATAGCACCTTATTCCTTGTAATTAGAAGGCAGAGAGCAACAGTTGAGGCTTTCACTGAACTGATAAAAACCATATCTGAATATTTTATTGCACAAACTAGATTTACTTTAGTTCAGGGGGAGATGGTTTAATTATTCTTCAAGAAGTACTTAAAAACTTAGCTCAAGCTCCAATCTTGTTTTTTATTATGGGCTTTATTGCGATATTTATAAAGTCAGATCTAAGAATACCTTCTGAGGTCGCAAAGTTTTTATCAATATATCTTCTCTTTAATATTGGGCTTCGTGGTGGTCAAGAGCTTGCTGCTCAGGGACTATCTCTTCTGAGTTTCAAGATGATTGGTATTTGTGTTTTGTTCTCAGCACTATCACCAATTATATTTTTCTTTGTTCTTAGAAAGAAATTAGATGTCTTTAACTCTGGAGCTATTGCAGCTACTTATGGTTCTTTTAGTTTGGTTACTTTTGCTACAGCCATTGCTTATATAGAGGACCTTGGTATTAGTTACGGTGGTTATATGGTGGCGGGAATGGCTTTTATGGAAGTCTTTGCAATTGTTTCAGGCTTACTTTTAATCAGATTGAATGATGGTGATAAGAGCAGTAACTCTTTGCTTAAAGTAATTAAAGATTCTCTTTCAAGCGGTTCAGTGTTTTTGTTACTTGGTAGTTTTTTGATAGGCTTTCTTACAGCTGAGCATGGTACAGCTCAGCTTAAGCCTTTTGTCTATGACATTTTTAAAGGTATGTTGTGCCTTTATATGCTTGACATGGGACTCTTTGCTGGTGAAAGGTTGAACAAGATTAGAGGGAGCTCCGCAAAATTCCTTATTTATATTGCTTTGATTTTCCCTATTGCTTCAGCGTCTTGTGCTTTATTAGTTGCATTTTTGTTGAACTTTAGTGTCGGTGATGCTTTCTTGCTTTGTGTTTTATGCTCTAGCGCTTCTTATATCGCAGTGCCTGCTGCCATGAGAATGAATGTGCCTAAAGCAAATATAGGTATGGTGATTCCTCTGACTCTTGGAATTACATTCCCTTATAATATTATTATTGCGATCCCAGTTTACTTTGCAATTATTGAGAGGCTTTGGTTATGAAAAGAATTGACATTTTAATAACAAGATTATATTTAGAGAAGGTGATTCTTATACTTGAAGAGCACAATGTCTCTAATTTTTACATTTCAGAAATCGCTGATTCTAAAACACCTGGTGAGGAGAGAATGGGCTATCCTGGAATTGTGCCTGCTCAGGACACATCACATATCTATACATTCTTAGAAAATCAGCTTGCAAAAGAAATACTTGAAGCTTTAAAGCTTAAAAAGAGTGATTTAAACTGCGAGCTTTATATTAGCGATATTGAGAAACTATAAAAGTGGTGGGGCCTGTTGCGCCGGGCTCGAACCCACTTTAAGTCAAGGGCATACTCCTGAGCTGCGTTAGCTCTGGAGCAGGCGTAACGAAACAAAGTGTAGTGAAGCCAAATGTGTAAGAGGTAGTAGCGAAGGTTGACTATGCCCTGAAT
>CAYGPN010000014.1:0-62500 GCA_964352085.1 uncultured Gammaproteobacteria bacterium
GTAGTTTTTTTCTTTGCCGTTGTCTTTTTCTTAGCTGTCGCTTTTTTTCTTTTAACTGCCATTAAACTTTCCTCCGGTTTTTGTTTTCCTAACAGAATAATAAGACATGTCTGTAAATTAAGCAAATCCTAATTTTCAGTTGTCGCTTTTTTTGTACCCAGATAAAATATTTTTCTAACTCTTCAATAACTTGCAAAGCAAGAGAAGCACAAATCTTGGCACACGATTTAAGATGCGTTTGATGCGAAAAGGTTCCAAAACTAAACGGTAGAACCATTCAAGATCTAATTTTAAAAATATTTTGGGTGCGCGAAAACACTTGCCAGACAAGACATCTAAAGAACCGCCTACTCCCATTGCAATCATATTTTCAAATTCGTTTTTATATTTGAAAATAAACTCTTCTTGCTTCGGCGCGCCCATTCCAACTAATAAAATTTCTGGTGAAGAATCAACTATTTGGTTTACTATAGTTTTTTCTTCTTCTGATTTATAAAAACCATGATGCGCGAAAACTAGCTTTTCACAATAGTTTTCGCGAAGTTTTTTTATTACATCATCTGTTGAACCTAAAATTGCAATTCTTTTTTTCTTCTCTAAAAACATTTGTGCAAGTTCAACACCCGCTACTTTATTAATTTGTTTTTTTAAATCACTTAATTCTAATTTTTCATCAAAATTATTAGTGTTTTCAGTAATTTTTTCTGAAAAATCATCTCTAAAAACGATTTTTTCTTTGTAATTCTTCTTATTTAAGAGAAGTTTTAATCCTAGGACTACTCCTGAACCATCAGGAATTACAAGCTCAAAACTTTTTATAATATCTTGAAAAGCATTGTTATCATTGGCTAAAATGACTTGCTCAGCATTAAGACTAAAGATTTTTGTACCTGCTTTGATCTTATCGATATCTTTAATATCGAATAAATCAACAGGCAAATCTAAAAAGTCGACCCTATACATAGAAAAACAGTTTAGCACTGTTACATATGTAAGGGCTCAGTCGTTGTAACATGGGATAAATATATAAAGGAAGCGAATTGAAAAAAAGACCAAAAATCGGGATATTAGGAACGGGGAGTTGGGGCAACACTCTAGCTTTCCTAATTGGCATGAATCGACCCGTGATTCTTTGGGACAGAGATCCTAAAAGAGCAAGAAAAACTAATAAGACTCGTAGATTTAAAAAGCCTTTATTCCATAAATATCCTGACTCTATTCTTATAACTTCTGATCTTGAAGACCTTAAAGATTGCGATCTCATAATAAACGCTATTTCAGTAAAAGGTATAGATCATGTTTTCTCTAAATTAAAGGAATCTGGTATCCATAAGGACTGCGTGATCGCTAATGGATCAAAGGGAGTTGAGCCTGATTCTCTAAAAAGACCATCAGAATTAATAGCCAAGCATTTTCCAGATAATCCAATTGCTGTTTTTTCTGGACCGAATCTTTCTAAAGAAATGATCAAAGGCAAACCGATGGTAACAGAAGTTGCTTCTAAAAATAAATATGCTGCTGAGTTAGTACGAGAAATTTTGAGTGGCCCTACTCTAAGAGTTTATACAACAGAGGATATTATAGGTGTTGAACTCGCTGGAGCATTTAAAAATGTTATTGCAATTGCTGCTGGAGTTTTAGATGGTTTAAATCAAGGTGAAAGCGCTAAGGCTAGTTTAATTACACGTGGACTTTTAGAAATGAGTAAGTTTGTTACTGCTATGGGCGGAGAGTCAAAAACTCTTTTAGGACCAGCTGGTGTTGGAGATTTAATTGCTACTTGTAGTTGTGATCTAAGTAGAAACCATAGAGTTGGCACTATGCTAGCGAAAGGTAAAAAACTTAGCCAAATAATAGAAACCCTCGGCGAGGTCGCCGAGGGAATCAATACAACTTATGCTGTTTACCGTATGTGTCAGGATCGTAAAGTTCAAATGCCTATTGTGGAGCAGGTGAAGAATATACTTGACGACAACAGTAGTCCCGTTGAAGCCGTTTTAAATCTTATGAAAAGACCTATGGGCTCAGACGAGAACTAAGAGCTAACTACTTTCTTTTTTTAGCAGTTTTTTTCTTAGCTGCAGTTTTAGTTTTAGCTTTAGCTTTAGTTTTAGTTGCTGTTTTCTTCTTAGTTTTTGCACCCACAGCTGGAACTTTACCAGTTGCTACCGCTACTTTAAGTTCAGAACCTGCAGAAAAAGCTGGAGCTTTCTTAGCTGGGATTCTAATTTTTTGTGAAGGGTTTTGTGGGTTAACACCAGTTCTTGCTTTGCGATTTCTTCTTTCGAAAGTACCGAAACCAACTAATGTTACTTTGCGTCCTCTAGCTAATTCTTCAGTGATAACACCAAGAATTGTTTTAAGAGCTGTATCGATATCACTTTTAGCTAAGCCTGTGATATCAGATGTTTTTTCTACTAGTTCTGATTTGTTCATTTTAATTTTTCTCCTGTAAGTCTGTTAATGACTATATTTCATTGACCGCTTTTAATAGTACATGTTTATAGCTTCTGTGTAAACTATTTTCTAGATTATTTTTTTAATTTTTTTCAGGCTATTTTAGCTTTTGGAAAAATGAAATCAGACTATCCCCATATTTTTTCTCTTTGATGAGTTCCAGTTCCTGATTGGTATTGTCATGGATAGGTCTTCTGGCTGGAGAATGCCAGATCAAAATCCCATCTTTTTTGAGCAAATTATTTTCTAAAATTAGCTTAGAAATTTCTCCAAAAGCATCAATTTTAAATGGCGGATCTGCAAAAATTAGATCGAAATTTTCATGATTTTGAAAGGAGCGTCCGAGCTGACTTAGCCCGTCCTCAACGGATTTTGAGAACACAGTCACTTTCTCAGCAGCCCCTATCTTTTGAGCACTCGCCTTCAATAATTGAGCACAAATTTTGTTCCGCTCAATAAAAACAATTGATGAGATATCGTTCGAAATGAACTCCCAGCCAAGAGAGCCAATACCCGAATATAGATCCAAAGCCTTTGAGTTTCTAAAGTCAAAACTCATGTTATCTAGTATTTGAATAATAGCTTCACGAGCTCGAGCGGTCATGGGGCGCAGCTCCTTATTAGCTTTCGTAGAGCCAACTGTAATACCTTTTTTAGGTCCCGTAGCGATCTTTAATACCATTTTAGTAGATTCTTGAAACTAGTAACAGTTAAAATCCTAGCTTATATATGGTCTATTTGTTATAGAAAGAATTATATCTTTACTGTTATCGCATTAGGTGACTGGGTATAAGATATAAAAGTATTCATCTTCATGAGTGCTTTCTTGGGCTATTCAAATATATAAGGAATAACAATGAAAGAAAAAATCAAAGTTTTAATCGCAGATGATGAACCATCACTAAGACTTCTAGTGAGAGCTACTCTTCAAGCTAATGAGCACTATGAGCTAACTGAAGCTGTGGATGGTGATGATGCTTTGGCTAAGACCCAAGAAACTAAGCCAGATATCCTTCTTCTAGATATCATGATGCCAGGTCAATCAGGATTTGAAGTTTGTGAAAAGATCAAAAACGACGAGTCTTTAAAAGATACTATTATTATTATGCTAACTGCTAAAGGTCAGCAAACTGATAGAGATTGGGCAAAATCTGTGGGAGCCAACTACTTCCTTACTAAGCCTTTTAGCCCGATGGAGCTTTTAGCTCTTGTAGATAAATTAACTTCTGGCGAGCAAGTAGGCTAAAACCACCCCGGTGTCAGAGCAGAAAAGCGGACGGTTTTTAAAACTTATGAGGTAGAATCTATTTATATGAGTTAGGATCCAAGCGTCCGCTTTTCTGCTCTGACACCGATATGAAAGTTCTAGTTATCCATGGACCAAATATAAATATGCTCGGGCAGCGTGAGCCTGATATTTATGGCAGCGTGACTATGGAGGGGATCAATGAATCGCTTCAGGCTATCCATTCTGATATCGAATTTTTCCAATCAAACATCGAAGGCGAGCTAGTAGATAAAATCCAGAATGCTTCTAACAATGGCACAAGTGGCATTCTTATCAATCCAGCTGCTTACACACATACTAGCGTTGCGATTAGAGACGCTCTTGCAGCAGCTAAGCTTCCAGCTGTTGAGGTGCATATCTCAAATGTTCACAAACGCGAGGAATTTAGACATAAATCTCTAACAGCTCCAGTCTGCGAAGGCCAGATCTGTGGCTTTGGACCAAAGAGTTATGAGCTTGGTTTATCAGCACTTTTAGATATTTTGGCTGAGCAGTAGGTATAGAAAACCTATGCATCGAAGAATTTATGCACCACTTTCGGTCTAGAATTTTGCTCATCTTTAGCTAGCTTTAAAGTGAAGCTAACTTTATTATCTTCTGATTCGACTGTTAAATCTCCACCCATAAATCTTGCTTGATCACGAGAGATAATAAGTCCGATTCCAGCTTCATAAGCATTATGGATAAGATTAATTATTATTTGACGTACAAACTCTTGATTTGCATATACCGTGGATTCAGGGTCTATACCTACTTTAGTTTGCATGAGAGCAACACTAGTTTTATAAAAGAATTCAAGTCTTGCAATCTTTTTGCAACGCCATAGTAAAAACTATCTTCCTTTTCACTTTTTTTAAGACCTAAGACTGGAAAAGGCTTCTATAGCTGCCTATTGCTTTCAGAGATTAACTCGTGTTACAGTTTAGCTTTGTAAGTGCAAAGTAATTTAACTATAAATGAAACTTTTCTATTTGACCGCCAGGTCGGCGGTGAAATAAAAGTTTTGAATTGCTTTCCAAATAAATACGAAGTTGGGATGGCGAGCCTTGGTTTCCAAACTGTTTTTAAGACTTTTGCATCTAACCCTAAAACCCATACGACTCGTTATTTTCTGGATTTCAATGAGCCACATGATAAAGATATAGATCTTATTACTTTCTCTATTTCTTGGGAGTTGGATTTTATTAATGTAATTAAAATTCTAAAGAAACTAAATATTCCGCTTAAATCAAATGAAAGAAATAGTAATCACCCTATCATTATGGCTGGTGGTCCCTCTGTTACAGCTAATCCTGAGCCATGGGCTGATTTCTTCGATATTATCGCGATTGGAGATTGTGAAGATAATATAGATCAAATTATTGATCAGCTGGATTGCTTCGCTTCGCTCGCAATGACGAAAGCTCACGATGACAAATCATTGCAAGACAAAGCTGAAGCAATCCATTCCAGAGCTTCAAGAATCTCTAAACTAGAAAACTTTCTGAATGTCCCTGGGCTTTATATTCCAGAACTTTTTGATGCTGATCTTCAGTTTAAAATTGAAAGACAGAAAACAAATGCTAATAATTTATCATCAACTTCAGTGATCGCTCCTGACTCTTGCTGGGGAGATACTTTTTTAATAGAAGTAGCTAGAAGCTGCCCTGAGATGTGTAGGTTTTGTTTAGCAAGTTACCTAACATTGCCATTTAGAACTCCTGATCTTGCATCAGATCTTATAGTTAAAGCTAAAGAAGCTATCAAGCACACTAATAACATTGGTTTGCTTGGACCAAGCGTGACTCAGCATCCTGAGTTTATAAATTTGCTTAGGTTTTTTGCCAAAGTTAAAAAAGAAGAGAAGCCAGATCTGAAAATCCAAGTATCTTCAATGCGAGCAAGCACTGTTACTAAAGAGATGACGGATCTCTTAAAGACTTTAAATGTAGATTCTCTAACAATAGCGATCGAGTCTGGTTCTCAAAGAATGAGAGATATTATCAATAAAAAATTACCCGAAGAGTATATCTTTTCTGCTGCTAAAAACGCTAGAGAAAGTGGTCTTAAAGCTATAAAGCTTTATGGCATGGTTGGTCTGCCACATGAGACTGATGAAGATATAGATGCGACCATAGATCTTCTTAGTGGATTAAAGGCAGAGAATAAGCAGCTTAAAATCACATGGGGTTGCAGTATCTTCACTCCAAAGGCTCAAACTCCTTTTCAAAACTACGGAGTAGATAAAGATGCTGAAAAGAAATTAACTAAGCTTACTAAGGCTTTAAAACCACAAGGCATCGATGTTAGACCAGAGAGCTTTAAATGGGCTCAGGTGCAAGCATTAATATCGCGCGGCGATCGTGAGATTAATGACCTGATGATTAGAGTAGAAGAAACTGGACAAACTGGCTTTGGTGTTTATAAGAAACTAATTGATAAAACTAGCTATAATCACTTTGTTTTTGATAACTGGGACAGACAAATAGAAGAAGGACTTTACAATCACCCATGGCAAGTACTAGTCACCGACAAGCAAAAAGAGATTTTAGAAAATCATAAAAATGAAGCTATGAGCTTAGTCTAAAATCTAGCCAAGAACCCAGTTCTGGTTTAGACCAAAAGTGTAAACTAAAGATTTTAAAAAGCCTGGCATCGGTATAAAACCATCAAGTTCTAAGTAAAACCAGATAACCATTAACATAGAAACTAAAATTAAAATTGCACCTAGCAAGGAAGGCTTTAATCTAATTTCAATAAAACTAAATACTGAAGTGAGAGGACTCAGCCTAGATCGATTCGCTGCCACGCATTCATAGGCTCTATTTCCTAGCCATTTCAAAGGAAAGATCCAAGAAACAAGATAAGCAAAAGGAGCTGTTAATAATGATGCCTTAAAGAGCTCAAGTACTGCATCAAACTTATAAAAACGTCTTCCTTGATAATTAATCAAAACCCAAGAATTGAGGCGCTTCAAATCAGCCTCTATAGATCTATCTTCCTGAGCGGGTCTCACCTGAGTTTCTTCATTTAAGAAAAAAGCTTTTAAAATCAAAACTAGCTTCAAACAAAAATGACAATCAGCATCATAATAAATCTCCACGAAACGATTAGGTCCTCTAAAGAAATTCCACAAAATAGATGGAATAATAATAATTAGAGCAAAAGTATTGATTAGCATCTCTTGCCAAATCCCATAGTTAAATGCGTAAATTAGAATTAGCTGAATCCATAAAGCTATAGTAGCAATAGAAAAATTTCTTTCAGGAATCTTATGGAAACTAAGATCAAAAGCTCTATCCATAGACCATTTAGCCCCCAAAGGCAGAAAGATAGACCAAAAAAGTAATATTCTTAAAAGTAGATCTCCATTATCAAAAGTCTTATAAATTAAAGACTGAAAAGAAATTACGAAAATCCATAAAACAATGTTGGTGAATCTAGTTCTATGACCTAAGATAAAAAGAATTGCAAAAAAGCCTGCTAATAAAAACAAGAAGATCTGTGAGCCCTGGAAATGCTTATATAAATTAATAAGAAAAAGCAGAGCCAAGCCCACTCGCAAAAGAGCGAGAGATCTAATGTCTATTGAAAATAATGCTTTCAGACAATCCACCTATAAATAAGTTTATCCACAAATAGCCAAAATCTATCAAAAATTAGATAAAATATCTTAGTATGCCTTCAAAGAAAAACTATTGGTTAATGAAATCTGAGCCTGAGTGCTTTTCAATAGATCATCTAAAAGCCTGCCCCAAGCAAACAGACAAATGGGATGGTGTTAGGAATTATCAAGCACGCAATTTTATGCGTGATGATATGAAAGTTGGTGATTTAGTTTTCTTTTATCACAGTAATGCTAAACCAGCTGGTGTTGTAGGTATCTGCGAGATAGCCAGTAAACCTTACCCAGACCCGACTCAATTTGATCCCAAGTCTCAGTACTATGATGAGACAAGCAGTCATGATAATCCGCGCTGGATACTTGTTGATGTGAAGTTTAAAAAGAAACTTAAAAGGCTTGTATCTATCCAAGAAGTTAAGGCCAATCCAAAATTAAAAGAAATGAAGCTAGTGCAAAAAGGGCAGCGACTTTCGATACAACCTGTTCTAGAAAAGGAATGGGACGAAATTATTAAAATGTCTGAATTCAGCCTAGTTTAATTGAGCTAGCTAAAACACTCTTATACGCTAGATTAGCAGGAAAATCAATCATTAAGTATTTCTTTTCTTAGTCAGGGCTTAACCTAAATAAGTCACCATTGAGCTAATTAAGGGAATAATAGGGATGCAATGTAGGAGAGGATACAAAATGCCTCGAAAAGAGAATCATAACAGGAAGAGCCTTGGCTCTGTCCTTATGGGATTTGTAGTTGCTGGCAGTGTTGTCGGTGTAACTTTTGGCGTAATCGTACCAAATATAAACAAGAATCTTGAAAATTTAAACCCAGAAACTGTTCAGCAGGTTAGCACTATGGCAGCTAAAGATACCTTTGATAAAGATTCTGATGAATACTTTTTTAAAATCACTTCCTATGGCGAGAAAGATGCTCTAGCTTGCATACAATCAGCAAATAATTGTCCAGATTTAATCGGTGCAATCAATGATGCTATTGCAAAAGGAAACGATATAATCCCTTACATTAGCGATAACACATCTACCCAAGAGACTCTTAGAGAAGTAGTTAATCAATATAATGGTATTAGTGGCAAGAGTACAAAACCTTAACTAATTTTATTAAATAAATTTTGCAAGTTAGAAATGAAGTTTATCTTCTCTTTGGTCTGCTTCTCTTTCTCTTCTGTGTTTGTAACTTTATAACAAAGATCTAAATATGATTTAGACAATGGCGCTTTGTGATTAGTTTCCAGGACTGGCTGCCCCAAACTAATAGACTCAGCACAAAGCTCCCAGTCATTAGGCAAAGAATGAAAGAACTCTATACCCATCTGACTCTCAACAAACTCTTTAGTAAGCTGACCGGTGTTTGGCTGATCACGATTTAAAAGGATATTAATATTAGACTCTGGGTAACCAAGAGCCTTCATAGTATCCAAGTATAATTTAGTATTTGAAATCGCTAGAAGATCCATAGTAGTCACTAGTAAAAGCTGCGTAGACTTTTCAATAGCAACTAATGTATTTTCATCTAATGAACAACTATTAGTCTGGATAATTGTGTAATCAAAACTCTCTTTAGCAATGTCGATAATATTAGCGAAGAAAGATGCCGTAATAGTAAGACCAGCTTCTACATTTGCTCCAAAGCCTACTAGAGCTAAATTCTCACTTTTCCAGGACAGCGAACTTTCAAATAAACTTCTATCAACTCTTCGCTCTTTTTTATTAATATCAGCAAGAGAGTATTTCAGAGGTGTGTTTAAAAGCAGTGCAACGTGATTAGCAAAACCAGCAGCGTCAATGATCAAAACTTTCTTTTTAAGCTCAGTAGCAATCGAGTAAGCAAGATTCACTGACACTGTAGTCACACCAGTCCCGCCTTTATAACTACTTACACAAATAATTTTATTTGGAGATTTTGCAAATAATTCATCTATTAAATTTCTAAATTTATGCTCTTCAAAAGGAGCGAAGAAACAAGCCTGGGCGCCATTATCAAGAGACGCTACTGCCACATCAGCGTTCTTCACTTTAGATAGAACTACATATGGAGTGGAAAAATCAAATTCTGTAAGAAAGCTATGAAGCTCATCTTTATTATTAACATCAAAAGCAATAAGATCAGACTCGTCTGACATAGGGATCTCATTAGATAGCTCTAATTGCACTGTCGAGATCTCAAGATCTTTAATCTCTGCCTCCCAGAAATTATCAGCTAAACTATTAGTAACGATTGTTAGTTTCATATAAGGGACTTTCCGGGAATAATTAAGCTAATGAGCCTAATCAATAAAACGCTAAGAAGCAAAAAAGGCACGGTACTGGAACTTGCTTTCGCATTTCCATTTATCATTATACTTGCCTTCACTTTAATAAGCGTAGCTCAAATTTATTATACCCAGAATCTTTTGAGAAACACCGTGACAGATACAGCAACTAAGCTATCTGTCCTCTTTAGAAATGAATTTTTCAGCCCTACAAACCATAGAAGCGAGGCAGAGTTCATCAGCTTAATGAAAGCAGCTATTAGGAATGAAAATGAGATATCTAGATTAGATTTCGATTTTTTTGATAATGTTGATGGTTTTACCATTAGTTTTGAAGATCTTGGAACAGGAGCTGCGCTCAACTCTTACGATGGTGCCTTAAGATTGTACTTAAGACCTGGTTTAAGCCAAGCGGATATTACGTATGACCCATCTACTGGTACAGGAGCTATCCCGCAAGAAATTCAAGATAATTGTGCTGACCAAGAAACTACGATGAATTTCAATGAATATATGGCAAAAGTCAGGTTCAAAATGCCAGTCACATTAAATATCTTCAATGCAAATTTCAATTACAATCTTAATGTCGAATCGAATACAATTCTAGGTCAATTAGACCAAGAGACTATTTGTACTGCGATGGGACTTTAATCATTACTAGCGAAGCGACGTCATTGCGAGCCCGAAGGGCGAAGCAATACACTAAACTTTAGCAGCTAGTCTATTTCCACCAAAAAAGATTTTAGAATTTTCATGAATTCCAAGATCTAGAGTTTTTAATTTTCCAACAGCGAGCTCTAAAGTAACCGCTTCTATTTGATTACCAACAAGCGCTGCCATCTTACCAAAATCACCGTCATTAATCATGTCAGCTGCTTTGCAACCAAAGCGCGTACCAAGAACTCTATCCATCGCTGATGGTCTACCACCTCTTTGAGTGTGTCCAAAAACAGCAGAACGAGTTTCGATGCCAGTTTTTTCTTCAATAACTTTTGCTAAGTGCTCGCCAATACCACCAAGAATCACATGACCAAAAGCATCAAGCTCTTTATCTTTTGTAATATCAGCACCAGATAACTGCGCGCCTTCAGCAGTAACAATAATCGCGTATTTTTTCTTATCGTAAGCAGCCTTAACAGACTTACATAATTCATCAACATCAACTTTCTCTTCTGGAACAAGGATATAGTCAGCATTTCCAGCAATACCAGAATACGAAGCGATCCAGCCAGCATGACGTCCCATCGCTTCAACTACTATTGCTCTTTCATGAGAGCAAGCAGTAGTGTGCAAATTATCTATAAGTTCAGTTGCAATATTTATGCAACTATCAAAACCAAAAGTGTAATCTGTGCCAGATAAATCATTATCAATAGTTTTTGGAACACCAATAACTTTAGCGCCAAATTGTGTGAATAACTTAGAAGCCACTCCACAAGTATCTTCGCCACCAATAGCAACTAAAGCATCGATGCCATTTACTTTCATATTTTCTAAAATCTTTTCAGGCGCGCCATCAACTTTAAAAGGATTTGTGCGAGATGATTTTAAGATCGTTCCGCCCTCGCGAACTATATCGTTAATTTTGTCTAAATCAAGATCAACTGTAATATTCTCAATAGGACCTCTCCAGCCATATTTAAAACCTACTACTTCGTGCCCGTATTGCTTAACGCTTTTATAGACTAACGCGCGAATTACCGCATTAAGTCCAGGACAATCACCACCACCAGTTAAAACACCAATTTTCATATCGCAATCTATTTTAGCCTATATCCCATAAGTGATACAATTTAACTTATGATACTCCTGTGTTCAGCTTGGCAAGAAGAAATCAAATATCTTAATGCGAGCGAACTTGGCAATCATTTTTTAATAGAAGCGCTAGGCATAGGCTATTTAGACGCTGCTCTTAACTTAGAAAGAATCATTAAGAAAAATGATCTCAAGCAGATAATCTTTCTTGGGACTGCTGGAAGCTTTAATAAAAATCATGATGAGATAGTAGAAGTAGAATCTACAGAACTTTTAAATATTGGTTCCAACTTAGATATTAGTTATCCAGCTAAGCATGGAAGATATGAAGTTTATAAAACAGAAAAAAAACTAAGTGACTTAAAAACTTGCCACTGCCTAACAACTGCTGAGATCACCAAAGATAGTGCTTTCGCTGAATTAATTTCTAAAAAATATGATGATGAAATTTTACTTGAAAACTTAGAGCTTTACGGTCTAGCGAAAGTAGCGAGTGAAGCTGGGATCCCATGGAATGCTCTTCTAGGAGTCACCAACTCAATTGGCGAAAACGCTCATGAAGAGTGGAAAGTTAATCATGAAAGAGTTTCTAAAAACTTATGCGACTACTTTAAAAATTCTTGCAGTTTTGCAATTGCCTGACCTCTGTGACTAAGCTCAGCCTTAAACTCACCATCTAGTTCAGCCACAGTCTTTCCTTTAAGATCCTTATACTTTTCTGGGTAATTTTTAGGCGCAACTATAGGATCATAGCCAAAACCATTTACCCCTAATGGTTTGTAGACAATATCACCATGCCAATGCTCTTCACATTTAAAAACCACTTCACCATTCGGGTCAGTTAAAACTAAAGTACAAACAAAGTAACAATCACGTTTATCCTTATCGCGCATCTCATCCAAAAGCCTATAAACACCGATACAAAGATTATCACTCTTATTATTTTCTATAAAATGATTCACCAATTTTTCATGACGAACTCTATTTTCTTCACGCTCTGCTTCATCAAGATCCTCCCCCTTAAGGTATCTACCAGAATAGATTCCAGGACGACCATCCAAAGCTTCTACCACTAAGCCACTATCATCAGCCAAACAATATTCACCAGTCAGTTTAGAACCAGCTTTAGCTTTGAGTGTGGCATTACCTAGAAAACTTGATTCTGTTTCTTCTACATCAAAAGCTTCACTTATCACATCACTTATTGAGAGGAATTCTATTTTATTCTTTGACCCAAGGATATTACCCTTATCATCTAATAGCCTGGCTTTAAACTCTTTGAGTTTCCCTGGGTTAGTTGAAGCTAGAACTATCTTGGATATTTGGATCTGGGGCATAGCTACTATTATAGTCATCACGAGCAAGTCCGTCATTGCGAGCTACGCGAAGCAATCCATAGATCGCCACGTCACCTTCGGTTTCTCGCGATGACAGGAAAGCTAACAATGTATTACAATAAGAAAATCCTTAGTCATGATAGATAAAATCCAAAAAGACATAAGAGCATTTAAAAAGAAAGACCCTGCTTGCAACTCACTTCTTGATGTTTTCTTTTGTCATTCTGGATTCCATGCAATTTTCTTTTTTCGTATTTGCCATATCTTATGGTCATTAGATCTTGGTGCTTTAAGTCCTATTAGTAAATTTCTTGCAAAGCTAATTACTCAATTCGTAAAAGTCTTTACTGGCATTGAGATTCATCCAGGCGCGCAAATTGCTGAGGGCTTTTTCATTGATCATGGTTTTGGAGTTGTAATTGGTGAAACTACTATTATTGGCACTAATGTTTCTGTGTATCAAGGAGTTACTCTCGGTGGTGTTTCACTGAGAAAAGAAAAGCGTCACCCAACGCTCGGCAATAATATAGTTGTTGGTGCTGGAGCTAAAGTGCTTGGCAATATAAAGATTGGTGATTATGTACAAATTGGCGCAAATTCTGTAGTGCTAAAAGATATACCAGAGAATTGCACAGTAGTTGGTATACCGGGACGCATCGTTAAAATGAATGGTAAAAGCTCATATGCTATTGAAAACCTTGAGCATAATAACGACTCTGATCCAGTTGCTGCAGCGCTTAATCTTCTTAATGAAAAAATCTCTAAACTAGATCGCATGCAAAGAGAGATAGTAATTGCTACCGGCTGCAATGAAGTGCTAGCAAAACTAGAAGAGGAAGAGAACCGTCTTCACCCTGAAAGTCCTGCAGAGAAAGAGCTTCACGAGACTGAAACGAAACAGTCACAGTGTATTTTTGGCGATAGTATTTAATCTTAAGCCTTACTAACACAAAAAGTATCCACTAAAAGCAACTGGTCTCCATAAAAACCACACTGCTCTTCTCTAAAATCGCTGCAAAGATAATCCCTGTCTTCAAGCTTCATTCTAAAAAAAGCCAAATCATCTTTATTTGCCAACATATTAACCTTGGCTTGAACTAAATATCTAGTTGTTCTTTTCCTTCCTGGCAAATTAGAATCTACAATATCTTTTAAAAAACCTTCATTTAAAATTGGAGCATCAAAGTCTCGATGACCAAAGCGACCATCATCAGTACTACTTTTTCTTAGTATTTCTTCTGAAACTGCTGGGCTCAATATCTTCAAGATCTTATTCCCTTCTAACTCAATTACTAGAAATTCATGTCCAAATCTAATAATACTTTTTACTAGACCTGGAAACCCCTCAAATTTGCTAGCTAAGCTTTCACAAAAACGTGAGTAAAAATTAAATCTAGAACGATAATATTTAAGCTGAGGGAAGCTTTCTTTCAATAAATCTATATCACTCAAAACTCTAGACACTGTTCTTCGCCTCAAAGCTAAATCTTCTAATGACACATGAGAAGCATGCCTAAAGTCTTGCATGGACATAGCATTTCTTTCATATTCAGCTAATTCTTTGGTAGTTGCATGTAAAGCTAAAAATATTAACTGAGCTACTTTATTATCAGGTTTATGTTTATTAATTATTGCATCAAAAGCCTGAAGTGTTTCTTTATATAAAACTTCATCAACTTTCTTTGTTCTTTTCATTTGGGCAATCTCTTTAGCCAAGTTTTCTAAAGCTAAACTTAGTACTGAATTCTGTTTACAAAAATAACTTAAATGAGCTGAATTCAACTTATTTACTAACCAAGAGACCCTCTCAAAAGGAAGATCACTCAATCTACCTAGTTGAGGGAGTCTCTTTTTATACGTTTCAATAAAGATCGCCTGCTTAGGATAAATTGACAGTAAATTACTTTTTATTAAACTCAATATCCCCCCTTTTATTTATCTAAACACTAACTAGCCAGCTATGTTGGTAATCGCCTTTAACTAAGGCTCCCACTACATTAGAGACTTCAGAAATCTCATGCAAATTACCATCATTATCCTCTACCATAATAGCTTTTGAAAAATCACCTCTATCAGGTGTGTAGAATTTATACGGATCAAAATCAATAGTTACTTTCTCTAGATAGTAATCAGAAGATAAACCTCTTGCTTTAAGATCTTCTTGCTTAGAAAGGAAGAGCTGATCGGAGTTGGTATTTGAGCCGATCTTTGTTGATTTAAAAAGCTTACGTCTCATGAATCTTCCAGCAAGGTCTCTTAGTATAAGATCTCTTTCGTTAACCCAATGCTTCATATGATGCATAAGATTTACATCATCAATCGCTAAAAAGTCTTTTACAGAAATTCCTAGTGGATCAGTGACCCAGTTATAAACTTCTTTTTCTATAAAATGTACTTTCTTTGCAGTTATTAATGCTTTAAGACGCTTAAATAATTTCTGTAGAAGCGTGTCTGTAGCTAGAGATTTTTTATGGTGGTAAACCTGCAAATGCATTGAGTATCTAGCATAGAGATAGTCTTCAACTGCCAGCATTCCTTTGTCACCAAAAACAACTATGCAGTCATTTTTCTGATTTACTTTAATACTACTTATAACTCTATTTAAATCAAAGTTGCCATATGCTGTGCCAGTCATATGACTATCTCTTAAAAGATAATCAAAACGATCACAATCTAACTGCGAGCTCACAATATTACAAAGAAATCTTCTAGGGTAAGTCTTATTTAAAATCGCAACCACTTTTTCAGGCAAATCACGATCAAAGCGTTTTAATATAGAGTTCACTTCAGAATCATCAGCTAATAATAATTTATGAGTCCAACGTTCATGACAAGTATCAATAATCTTCTCGCAACTATGACTAAAAGGACCGTGCCCGATATCATGCAAAAGAGCCGCGCATAAAACAGGCGCTCTATCATTTTCTAAACTGTAATCAACAGTACTTTCAAGGCGATTAAACATTAGCCTTGCTACATGCATCGCACCAAGACTATGCGGGAAGCGAGAATGCTCAGCCCCGTGGAAAGTAAACCAGCTAGTACCAAGCTGCCTTATCCATCTAAGCCTTTGAACTTCTTTAGAATCAATAAGCTCTATAAGTAGATTTTCTACCGGATCACCGCTATTTAGCTTAATCTCATAATGAATAGGGTCTCTGTAGGTCCGGGACATATAAGCTAATTGTAGTCATATTTATAGATTTATATATCTTAAAAGCTTAGAATAAGGCTTCTCAAGCTATTTTAAGCCCAAATAACCTATAAACAGGGCTTTCTCCTAGTTCCAAGCTAAAATTAAACCTATCTCATATTAACCCTTAATATTCACATTTCCTTAATATTTCTGTTATAATCTAAGTAGATTTTACGCAATGGCGCGCATTATCTTCCTTAAAATAAACTGAAAGACTGATCGAAGAAGGCAATAAAAGCCCTCTACTTGGGCATAAATATAAGGTTAAGGGACGGTTAAAAAAAACTCAAATTCCTTGTCAAATCTTATAAACGCTAGGCTTTTTAAGATCAGAGGAAGGAAAACCAAGATGAAAAACGTAAACAGTAAGACACCAGAGCCAAATGATCCAAGAATCAAAAAGATTGCTGGCCAGCAAAATGCAGGCAAAGCTAATCAAGCTCAGCAAAAAGCAAATGCTAATAGAGTAGCTCCAGGAAGTGGCGGCGCGAATCAATCAGCTGCAGCTGCTTACCGCAGACCGATTTTCAATGACCCGATTTTTGATCTTTCAACAATTTTAGGTGCTGAACAAGCTGATGAAGCAATATCAGGAAAAATTTCACAAAATAAAGATATGTTAACTGATGATGTAGTTGCAAAACTTATGGAAGCAACTAGTGGAAGCAAGGAAGCTAGTGCTGATGATGATCTAAAAGCACAAGTTGCAAAATATGAAAATAGTCCAGAACTTTACCAATCAGAATTAGATACAGTTCTTGATGAACTAATCGGTACTAATGATGCTCAAAAGATGGAAGCAATAAGAGCAGATCTTGAAGCATGCGATGCTCCGGCTGACGATAAAGACGCTAAGTTAGTTGAAGAATTTATGAATAGCATTGACGCTGACAACATACCTAGTAGTCTAAGCCCTAATATAGGTGCTACTGTTGTGCAGCAAGGAATCATTAATCTTGTAAAGGATAATCCTATAGGTCTTCAACTTAGAAATATGGCTAACGGTCATGTAGTTGCAGCAAGAGCTAAAGAAGCTGAATTGAATTCTCAAGATAGTTAATTTTACAACGCAAACTAAATCTAGAACACACACAGTGAGGAGCCATGGTTTAAATACTATGGCTTTTTATTTGTCAGCGTCATTGCGAGCGAAGCGTAGCAATCCATTATTATGATTGCCACGTCGCTTCGCTCCTCGCAATGACGGCTAAGCCAACAAAAGATCTATATATTTAGACCACTGGCTATATTCATTATTTAGATCATTTTGTGGCTTAAAGATTTTTTCGGCTTTAAATTTAAAATCCACATCACCTGTCATGCGTGCTGCGCCGAGTGCCGTCATCTCAGCTTCTTGCATGCGATGAACTTCTATCCCAAGAAGGTCAGCTTGAAACTGCATGAGCAGATCATTTTTAGATGCACCACCATCCACATTCACGTGTTTAATTTTCAAATTTGTTTTTTCTGCTTGCAGTTTATTAAAAACATCTTTAACCGAAAAAGCTATACCTTCTAAAGCAGCTCTTGCTATATGTCCCTGAGTGCTTGCTCGGCTAAGCCCAAAAATGGTCCCACGAACATCTTCACGCCAATGCGGCGCGCCTAAACCAGCAAGTGCTGGCACCAGATAAACACCACCATTATCATCTACTGTTTTAGCTAAAGCTTCAATATCACTGGATTTTTCTATAATCTTTAATCCATCACGCAGCCACTGGACTATAGCACCAGCTATAAAAATACTACCTTCATAAACATAACTAGTTTTATCTTTAGCAAAACCTACACTAGTTAAAAGTCCATCAACAGTTGGTGCTGAGATCATTTTATCTCCTGACTCAGCTGGCAAAAGTACAAAAGCACCTGTGCCATATGTAATCTTTGGAGCTTCGTGATGCGCATGCCAAGCTGCTTGCTGATCACCAAGCATTGCTTTAATAGGAAGCTCTTTATCCAGTAAATCTTTAAATAAAGGAGTGCTGCCAAAGTCGCCATTACTAGAAATCACTTTAGGTAAAATGCTTTCTGGTATTTTCAAAGTCTCTAAAATCTTTTTATCCCAAGTACCTTTAGCTATCTCATAGAGCATGGTACGCGATGCATTGCTTGCTTCAGTATAGTGAGATTGGCCTTCTGTTAAATTCCATAAAATCCAAGTATCAACTGTACCAAAAAGAATATTTTCTATGCCGATATCATTAATAGAATCCCAATACTTAGAATCAGTTTCAGCTTTCACTTTCCCATCTTGAAAATTTATATGATTTTCTTTATCTAAAATCCAAGATATCTTAGGACCCGAAAAATAAGAGTCAATAATAAGACCTGTAGATTTACGAACATGCTCAGAAAAACCTTCGTGCATGCTTTTACCAAGATTCGTTTCAGCACGCAAGTGCGCGCAGTAATTTGCTGTGCGCCTGCATTGCCAAACAATAGCGTTATAAACAGGCTTTCCTGTGCGCTTATCCCAAAGAATAGTTGTTTCTCTTTGGTTAGTAATAGCTATGCCCTTTAAATCATCCTTGGAAATTTTCTTTCCTGATTCATTATCATTATTTAAAGCGTTAGATAAAGCATCACGACAAACTTCTAGAGTGCTATTCCAAATCTCCATTGGATCATGTTCAACCCATCCTGACTGAGGGTAAATTTGTTTAAACTCTTTTTGCGCAAGAGAAACAATCTCACCTTTAGCTGAAATAACTAAAGCTCTACTGCTTGTTGTTCCTTGATCGATTGTAAGAATCATCTATATCTAATTTCGCTCATAATGGGCTTTCTGTAAAGAGTTAAGATAGAGACTTGGCATTTTCGTTTTTAGATCTGCTCAGCGTCTGAGCTTGTGTGATCTTTTGCTCAAGCTTATCCATTTCAATTTCCATAGAACCACCTGTCTGCTCATATTGTTGCTTAAAGCCAATGATTAAATCAAAAGCAGCATGATCTATATAATTTAAACCATCAAGCTTAACATGAAGTTCCATACCATGAGGGACTTCTAATAGAGCATTACTAAGCTGAGTTAAATTAACAAAAGTTGCGCAGCCCTCCAAATGAAGATTAACCGAGTTTTTATTTGCTATTTTTCTAATTCGATAATTAAGATGAGAGAAAGTATAAAGTAGTTTTACTGCTGAAAGAATAATACCCATCAAAACACCAAGCAATAGGTTTGTTGTAACAATCAAAAGAACCGTTGCAGCATAAATCACAACCTCACTCTTTCCAAACTTTAAAAGCTCCTTAACAGCACCTGGATTCATAAGTTTTACACTCGTGTAAACAAGAATTGCAGCTAAGCAAGATGTTGGAATCATTTCTAGAGAAAAAGAAAATAAAAGCACAAAAACTAAAAGCAATAATCCGTGAAAAATAGCTGAGTTTTTAGTTCTAGCACCAGCTTGCACATTAGCTGCACTACGAACAATAACCCCTGTTATTGGTAGTGCACCTATTAGACCTGCTATAGAATTACCAATACCTTGAGCAATTATCTCTTTATTGTAATTTGTACGTTTACCTGAATGCATCTTATCAACAGCAGTTGCAGTAAGCAAAGTTTCAGCACTAGCAATAAAAGCAATAGTTAAAATCGTTGCAAAAGCTTGCCAATCTAAAAGAAAATGCAGGCAGTTAGAAAAATCAGGAAAGCTAATAAAATTTGCTGGGTTATCAGGAATCTCCACGTGAATAATTGGTAGTTTAAAAAACTGTGACGCTGCAACTGCCATCAAAACACCAACAAGAGCTGAAGGTAAGATTCTAATCTTCTTAGGCATATAATGCCAAAAAACCATTATAGCTATTGTGCTAACTCCAATAATCGCTGCAATGTGATGAGTGGTATTGTCTGAAACCATTACTCCTTTCATAAAAGATTCAGGAATTGACATTAAATTTTCAATACCAGAGTCACGAGGAACATCATCTACCATAACGTGAAACTGGCTCCCAAAAATCAAAACACCAATTCCAGCAAGCATGCCATGAATCACTGCCGGTGAGACTGCTTGGAAGATAGGAGCAAATCTTAGTAATCCAATACCAATTTGAATTAAGCCACCAAGTAAAATAAATACACCAAGATTTTCTAAACCATAGTTATTTATAATCTCCCAAACAACAGCAATTAAACCAGCTGCTGGACCGCTCACCTGTAGAGGACAACCAGCTAATGAACCAACTATCACACCACCTATAATTCCAGAAATTAAACCCGCCATTGGTGGCGCGCCTGATGCTATTGCGATACCTAAACAAAGAGGAAGCGCAATTAAGAAAACAACTATTGAAGATAAAAAATCATTTCCAAAGTTATTTAACAAATTAGGACTAGATTTAGAAGAGTCAGAGTTTGCCATAAATAATTAAGCACAGACTTTGTGCTTCTCTTAGTATAACGTCATTATGAATTTATGATTAATAGCTTTATATGATTTTAACTTATGGGGTCAGACCCCATAAGTTTGACCCAAAAAGTTAAAAAGCTAGAAAAGACAACTCAAAAACTCTTTCAATAAACCATAAAGCTGCAATTAGAACAATAAGATAAGAGCCTATTTGGAAAATTACTTTCTCATAAAAAGCTGTCTTACGAAGCATAAAAGCAAAAGGCACAAAAATCAATACAATTGCCATTTGACCAAGCTCAACACCGAGATTAAAAGCTACTAAAGAAGCAACTAGAGCTAGCTTAGGTAAATCAAGATCACCCAAAACACTAGCAAAGCCTAAACCATGCACAAGACCAAAAATAAAAGCAATCATCCAAGCACTATTAGCCCTTTGCAAAGCTGCAGGCTTAATATTATTAAGAAGGTTTGGATAAAGATTATTTAAAGCAGCTAAAGCAACAGAAAAAGCAATTATTGACTCAACAATTCTTGAATTAACAGCTAGCAAACCTAAAGTTGCTAGAGATAGCGTGATTGAATGAGCAATTGTAAAAGCTGTAACTATCTTAAATATAGTCCAAAAAGATATTTTGAAAGATTCAGACGGATCCCAAAGCCTTTTCTTCCTAAAAAAGCCAATCGCACCAAAATTTATACCATTCTCTTGAAGAGAGCCTGGTATAAAGACAGCTGGCAAAAGCAAGGCTAGTAAAAATAGAATGTGATCAAAACCAGTCCAGATATGATAGAGACCTTGATTTATAAATTTCTTAAACTGCTCAATACTATTTACACTAGAAAGGCGAATCTTCTGAATTCTATCATCACTGCTTAAAACACTAGCGCTAGTGTGTCCTACACCAGTGAATTTAAATAAACATTTATGTTTAGGGTCCAAATCAAAAAGTATATTATTTTTAAGAAATATACTCTGCACGCCCTCTCCGCAATTATATGAAATTTTTAAAACAGCATAAGCACCATCAGAAAGATTATCTACTAGCAGCTCTGTATTAAAAGATCTACATAAAGAATAAAAATCTTTGGATCCATGAGAATGACTATGCCCATGGCTATGTGATTTCTTGTGGTGATGCCCGTGACTATGTGACTTTTCGTGATGATGCCCCTCATTAGCTCCATAATGATGCCCTTGCTTCTCTTTAGCTTCTGATTTTGATTTGATTATCAATCTAGAAAGCACATAATCATTTAGTTCTTTCTCTTTCGCTTTAAGCTCACCCCAACTAAGCTCATAATCACCATTAAGATCTAAACCAAGAGCATAATCAAGATCTCTTAAAGCCAAGCTCACCTGCACATTTAATACATCTTCTTTAAGATCAAGAGATAAAAAGCTCTCACTAGGCTTATGCGCCTCTGCCGCGCCAACGCAGACTAAAGCAAATAAAAGACACAGCTTGAAAAATCCTCTCATCATTAATTAAATAGTTTTTGCTATTTCTAGAAGCTCTTCTAGTTTAATATCCTCAATTCTATTTTGCTCAATAAATTTAGTGATTTCTTTGATAGAGTCTTTATCTTTACTAGCTATCGCAGTTCTAATAAGGATGCTGGCATCTATAGGCTCTTTTTGCATACGCCAATTATCTTTAGCAAAATCATGCGCGCTCTTTACATCATTAAAAAGATCTAGAGCAATTAAAGCTTCTTCTCTTTGATGATAGATATCACCCATAGTTCTGCTTTTTGCAAAGGATTCTTTAAGCTTTAAGCTAGCATCCTTAAATTCTTTAATACCAAGTTCTTTAAGAGCTTTAGTATATCTAATCATAAGCCCTTCATTAGCTTTAGCTGGCTGCTCCAAAAATGAAAGCACTTTTTCTGGCATCTCTTTATCTAATAACAAATCAGCGTAAACTACCATCAAGTAAACATCACTAGGATTTAATTCTAAAGCAGATTTAAAATGTTTTTCAGCTAAACTAAAATTGCCAAGCCTAGAAGCTATCTCCCCAAGACTAGTTAAAGCAAATACTTTTTCACTATCAGAAGCGCGAGTAGCGATGAGTTCCTTTTCTAAGTTCTCATAAGATTCAGCTGCCTGCCCATTTAAGCTTTTAATAGAAGCAAGGCAAGAAGCCTTGGTTAAAGAAGATACTGAATTAGTTAAAGCATTGCAATCCACTAAAGCCTTATCGTATTTAGCTTGCAGGCGATAAATAGCAGAGCGCATTAATAAAGCTTGAGCATCATTTTTCTTTTTTAAAATTTTATTTAAATCAAGCAAAGCATCATCAAATTTGTGAGCATATTGATTCACATAAGCTCTAAGAATTAAAATCTCATTAGCTGGCTCAGCTTCTTTCCACCAAGGCAGTAAAACAGACTCTATATAACTAAAATATCTAGGATCAGCTTCTTTTCTACCTAACTCTAAATATTTATTTGCAAGTAGTAACGCAAAATCTAAATTCTCAGGATTTTTTTTAAGAGAAGCTCGAATATTTCCCAATCGTTTATCTACTTTAGGGAGCTTAGCTAAAATCAAGCTATCACTATCAGGCACAAAAGGTTTAGCCATAACAGTTTGGCTAGTTAGAATTAAAGCTAATAAAATTTTCTTCATATCTTTAAAAAAAAGGAGCTAACAAAAGCTAGCTCCTTAAATATATCGCTTTTGGAATAAGCGATGTGATGATTAATTGCTTGGAGAACCAGCAATTGGGTGTGGTAAGTAAGGGAAAGTGCTTAAGAATTGAAGAGCACCATTATTAGATAGTGTCTGTGAATTCTCTGTAGCTCCATCCGTTAGAGGGACTGTACCTGTTGGAGCAAGAGCCGCCGTGTTTGGATCTAATGTAAGTAATAAACCATTTGTTACACGAAGAGTTGCATCAACCACATCGTCTTTAGGTCTACGCCCATTAGGGAATCCAGCATTATCGCCACCAGCAAAGCCAAGACGGTTTTGCTGAGCTTCAGCAGTAACATCAATTGCAGTATTTAGACGCTGCGCTTCATAAGCCTTAGCACCAGAAGTACTTGGTTGGTTTAAGCCAGCATTTCCAGTTAAGAAAGTAGCAACCAAATCATTTCTAGGTGTAGTTGGCGCTGTAATAACTGTTGGAAACAAAGCTCCCAAAAGTTCAGCAAATGAAGGATTAGTAACGTAGTTTAAGAACTGAGCATCATTCTCTGGCTCACTAGCATTAAATTTATCTTTATCAGTAATTCCAATAACTACTTCATTTACTAATGGCATTCCTAAACGAGAAACCTGCACAAACTTTTTGCCTCTAGCTCTTTCAGCTCTTCTAAACTCATTTCTATTAATTCCTAGTTTTTTAACTAAATTTCCAAGAATACTAAAGCTAGGAATTTGCTTTTCATTTAAATGAGACACTGTAGATGGAATCATAGATCTAGTCCAGGCAGCAATTACAGGCTCATCATCTTGAATTAAGCAGTTAATAGGAACTTCAACAGCAAATGTCGTAACATTGAAATCACCAAACGTATTTAACTCTTTACTCTCATCACCAGCATTATCAGCAACTGGGTCAGCAATATTCACTAAGTCAAAAGTCTCACCTAAGTTAAGATAAAAAGCTTCTCTTCTTTGACCAACAAAAACTTTTGAGTTACTAGCATTAGCATCCGTGCAGCCAGGCATAGTGAAAGTTTTAATATGGTTTAAAGAGTAAGTAGGGTAATCAGGAATTGATTTATTACCAATATTATCAACAGGCTTAGGGAAGTTAGTTACAAAAGTACCCTTACTAAGCTTTCCTTTTTTCTTACCTTTAGTTTTTAAAGACTCACCATTAACAACAGTCATATCAACTGTTTCAAGCAAATTTAAATTAGCCGTGTCATTAACACCAGGACCAATAGAACCACCATTTATAAGAGGGATATTAATATCAAGATTTCCTGATGTTACAGAAAGTCCTCTTAAAGTACTATTTCCAGTGAAACGGAAAGTCACATCTTCAATAGCATCATGATCGTTATCTATTTGAATTTCATAAACAGTATTTTTTCCTAAAGCAAAATAGTTAGGACCGCCACCTGCGTATTGAAGCGGGATGTAGTTAGCAATAATAGTTACAAAGTCTTCGCGACCGGGCTCATAACTTCTAAAAAGGTAAACGTCAGTACCATCAGCAGCAGGTCTTTCAGTAATGAAAGGTCCTTCTCTGTGACTAGATGCATTAGCTGGCATAGCACTTGCAAGAATTGCAATCGCTAAACTTAGTTGCATCAATTTACGAATAAACATATAAGATTTTCTCCTTTATACAGATCTCAATCTCCCCAATCTACCGCGAATATAGCATAAACAGAGCTTTTTGCAAGAAGCTTTAAGTTTAAGCCTTAAAACTAAAGGAAATATATAGATCCGTCATACGCAAGACTCTTAATCTAAATAAGTTCATCCATCTTTAAAAAACATAAAAAATGTCTTTTAGATAAGAGGTTATTGATATCGTTTTATTGAAACTAAAATACAAATTTCTTACAGAATAAATGAAATTAAAGAAATTACTTATCATAACTATAATCTCCAGTTTTTCTAGCGCTGCTTTTGCGCACCATGAAGGTGCAATTGCTGGACCTGGTATTGCTGGACCAATTATCACCATTCCAGCACGAACGCTTCCTAGAGGTAGAGCTTTTCTAGGTACAGGAATTAAATACACTCACTGGGGGAATTTTGGACCAAGAAAAACAGCCAATTTAGCAAGAAGAGGCGAAACTACAGGACAGATAAATGAAAGCATGAACCTCACTCTATCAGGAGGTTACGGGATCACCGATGATTTAGACATTTATCTGAGCATTCCTTACACATTTAAATATGACCTCATAGAAACCGATGGTGGCGAAATAAGCAACTTTGGTGATTCAATAGGACTTGGCGATATTACCTTACTGAGCCAATATAGATTTTTAAAACTTGAAGAGAAAGGATTTTATGCATCACTTTTAGGAGGAGTTACTATTCCAGTTGGACAAACTGAAGTAGTAACTGATCAAGGAGATAAGTTTGGACTTGATGACCAACCAGGCTCAGGATCTTGGGATCCACTTTTTGGTGTCGCTATGAGTAAAAATTTAGGACCATTAAGTTTAGATTCAAACTTTCTTTTTAGGCTTTCTAATGAAGGTCCAAGAAACTCTACTGTTGGAGACACTGTGAACTATAACGCTGCTCTTTCTTACAGAATTGATAGACACAGACATTTAAATCAAGAAGGCAAAGAACATAATCACTTATCACAAGATGACTCTAGGCATACTCACAGTCATGATTTGAAATATCATAGTCACAAACACAGTCATACTAATGGTCACGAGCATGATTACTCACATAATTATTCTTATGTCGGGCGTAAGCTTGCGCAAATATTCCCTTCAAAACTTTTAGGGCAAGATCTTGTCTGGGATTTGATTTCAGAAGTCAACTACAACTGGCAAGAAAGACCTGAAGTGGGTGATCTAGAAGAACAGAATCATGGTGGACATATCATTTTTGCAACTGAAGGAGTTAGAGCAATTATCAATGAGAAATTAGTAGCCAACCTTGGTGTTCAGCTCCCTGTCATTAAAGGTCTCAATGGAGCGCAACCTGATCCTGAAGTATCAGTTCTTTTCAATCTATCTTGGCTATTCTAGATGGAGTCAGGAAAGCTTTAAAAAGCCAAGTTCATTAATAATATCTTCTTCAATTATTGCCAAGCTTTCATCATCAAGCTCTTCATTAAGCAAGCCTATACTAAGCCTTCTATATAAAATATCTTCTAGAGTAATTGCAGACTCAAATCTAATAGCATAAAGGATTTGAGCTCTTATATCCTCATAAGCTTCATGAATTTTATTTTTCAATTCAGGATTCTCTGCTGTGATATCTAGAACTTGCTTTGCTTTCACTCCATAAAGCTCTATTAAATGCTTCGCTGTTTTAAGCTCCACTCCATATTTCTTTTTATATTCCTTAGATTTTTTAGCTAAATATTTCTGATAATCTTGACCATCAAAATCACAGCCTGGTGTTAGTGAATATTCAGTTCTAGATTTCATCGTCGTAAACAATGAAATCAACTCATCAGATAAATTTCTAAAGGTAGTAAGCTTCCCGCCAATAACTGAATAATAATTTTTAAGCCCTTCGCTTTCATGTTTAAAAACAAAGTGCCCTCGACTCACAGCAGCAGCAGACTTTGGATTTTTCAGATAAGGCAAAGGCCTCACTCCAACAAAGCTTTTTAAGATATCTTTTTCTTTTAACTTAGCATTTGGGAAAAAGTGATTGACCTCATTTAAAAGATAATCGCGCTCCTCACTAGAAATCTCAAGGTGATCTAAGCTCTCATCACTAAAAATATCTGTTGTACCAATAAGGTAATGAGTACTATTTTCAGCAACTTTAAGTGGCAAGACAAAAAATGGTCTCCCATCAGATTTAGCTTCCAAATAGACGCCACCAGTTTTTGGAGCTCCTTTAACATCTTTAACTAAAATATGACTACCTTTAGTGCCCCCCATTTGCCTTTTAAAATCCAAGTCTGTATCGAGTCTTTTATTAACCTCATCTACCCAAGGACCAGAAAGGTTAATTAGATTTTCAGTTTCTATTTTATAGACCTGATTATCAATAAGATCTTCAGTTTCTATTGAGTCAATAAAATGAGATGCTTCTCGATAAGCAGTGTTAATTTTCTTTAGCTCAAAATGATTAATGCATATCGCTCCTGCTTTCTTAGCTGCAGCAATATTTTCAAGTATTAGCCTTTCAGCAAATGGAAGCTGCGCGTCATAATACTGAAGAGCAGCTCTAAGCCCCTTGGGATTTAAGTTTAATTTTTCTTCTTTAAGCTCTTTAAGTGATAACGATCTGTGGCTCGCCAGTTTTTTGCTGAAAGATAAAAAGTCATAAAGAATCATGCCAAGCTTTAGCATCCAAGCAGGTACACGGTTAGATTTATAAACAGGGATCACAAGTGAGATAGGCTTAACTAGATTGGGATAATTACTTAGAAGTATCTTTCTTTCTTTCAAGCTCTCTTTCACTAATCCAAATTCTAAGTATTCTAAATATCTAAGCCCGCCATGTATAAGCCTGGTGGAGTGTGCGCTACAACCAGATGCAAAATCCTTTTTCTCTATTAGTAAAACCTTTAGACCACGCTCAGCAGCATCTCTTGCAGCGCCAGCACCATTAATACCACCTCCTACAATAAGAAGGTCAAATTTCTGTTTTAGTTTATTCGGGTCAAAACGATTAGCCATTTATTAGATAATTATTCCTTTTTTAAGCTTATCTCTAGAAATATTTATCTCTTTCACTTTAGTATCAACTACGATTTTGACTAGAATCACTTTGTACTTGCTCTTAAAAGCACCTACCTCAGACTCTATTACCAAGTTTGGTCCTTGATCTGAACTTCTTAGTGAAAACTCTGTAATTAAAGAATCACCATCCAAGTAAGCCAAAGTATCACCATCATCTTCATAGAAAGAATAAGAAAGCTCTTTATTATTTTCTTTATTTAAAGCATCATAAGTTTCAGTTGATAGAAAAATTCTAAGTTCTAAAGTTTTTTCATCAATTTCAAGTGGAATAAATGAGTCAGCCCTCACAAAAAGAGGGATTGTCTCTAAGCCAACTGGATAACTAATGATTTTACCAGCCTGAAACTCTTTCATAGACCACCAATCTATCCAAGATTTCACTTCACTAGACTCTGGAAGATAAAGATCTCTAAGATTTGCACCACTTTCATAAACTGGAGCTATTAAAAGTGAATCGCCAAAAATATAATCAAAACTTTGCTCATAAGTATTTGTATCATTTTGAAAATCAAGAGCTGTCATTCTTTGAATTGGCTTAGCTTCAGTACTAGCTTTATAATTTGCCTGGTAGATATAAGGTTGCAAGCTCTTTCTTAAAACCATATAGTTTTTAATTATTTCAAATGATTCTAAATGATTCTTAGCATGACTCCAAGGCTCTGTGGGCTGCTCTTTATAAGAATGAATGCAAAAACGTGGCATAAAACAACCATTTTGAACCCATCTTGTTAAAAGCTCAGAGTCTGGGCTCTCACCAAAGAAACCACCAACATCAGCTCCTGTATGAAAAAGCCCTGAACTATTCATGGAATTTAAAACAGCAATATCATATTTCAGTGAATGAAAAGAGCTTGCATTATCACCAGTCCAAGTCTGCGCGTATTTTTGAATACCAGAATAGCCACTACGACTTAGTATCCAAGGGCGTTTTGGCTTCGCATCTTTAGATTGAAATTCTGTATAAGCTTCATGAGCTAACTTGGACATAATTAACGCTTGCTCACGTTTATGAGATTTAATATCATGACTCTCATCTATCTCATACTCGTTATTATCATTCCAAACACCTCTAACAGCATTAGCAAAAATATTCTCTTTCAGTTTTTCTTTCCACCAAGCTTGGCATTCTTTTTTTGTGTAATCAAAGTAAGAACCCTTCCCGCCCCAATAGTTTACTAGAATTGCCTTTGTTCCTTTTTTCTGATTGCCAGGTTCATCAAATCTAAAAACCGAATCTGATATAAAAAGTCCTTTATCAGCTACCTCAGCATAAGATTCATGCGAATCTAGAAGAACTGGTTTCACATTTGCACAAAACTCCGTATTATATTTTTTTAAAATTTTAGATATAAATTTTTTAGGGTCTTTAAAACGTTTTTCACTCCATTTAAACTGCATGCGCTTATGCTGCTCATTTAAAAGATAACCTGATGATAAATGAAAAGCACTTGCTTGAAGATCTTTTTCATTAGCAGTCTTATAAAAATCCTCTATTTTTTTCTCTGCATTTTCAGATTCCGTGTAAGCCATACCACTAGCTAGATAACCAAAGCTAAAAGCTGGCATCAGAACCGGCTTTCCAGTTAAATCTAAATAGCCTTTAATCACATCTTTAATTGCAGGACCAGCAAAAAAGTAATAATTAAGCTCACCTTGCTCAGCACCAAAATAGTAATAAGGCGTAGGTTTTCTTTCCTTGCCAAAATCAAAGAATTTATCAAAAAAATTATCAAAGAAAATTCCATGAGCCATTTTAGTTTCTCTTTCCAAGTGAATAAAGAAAGGAATATCTTTATAAAGCGGATCTGTGTTTTCAGAATTATAGCCAAGAGCATCTAAAGGCTCATTTCTAAATCTTTTACCCCAATGATTAATTACTCCGGTCTTATCACCCAAACCATAAATGATAGGCGGTGAATTCAAGTCCTGGTAACGTTTATAACATCTTATTTCTTTAGTATTATCAGTGTCATATCTACCCTTTTTCCAAAAACCCAACTCGGTTAAGTCTTCGCTTAAAAGATTTAATTGATGATCAAAAATGCTAACAGCTAATTGAGCTTTATTTATATAAACCACAAGCTTTTCTGTTTTAAAACTCAAGAGCTCAGGACCAGTTCCAGCTAAGTTTTCTGAAATATCAGTAATGAAATCTTGAGTTTTAAAACAGAAATTTTCAAATTCTAGATGCGAGTTTATATCTAAATTAAAAGTCTCAGAAGCCGAATAATGAAATCTGATTATTTCTGGGCTTAGAAATAATATATAAAGGTAGATCTTTTCAAAACCGTTTTGCTTACATTCGATCTTAAAAAGGTTCTTAGATACTTTTGTATAGCTGGCAACTTGAAGTTTATTAGCCAAGCCATAGAAGGTATTTTCAGCCATAAATCCATTCTATTTCATAAAAGCATAAGTGTTATAATATGTATCTATGTCATCTAGATTGATCAAAGAAGAAAGCCTAGAAACAAGTAAGACCAATTATGCCCAGATAGGCAGAGATGTCTTTAAAACAGAGGCTTACGCGCTTCTTGAGATCGAAAAGACCCTTGGTCAAGAATTTGATAAGGCAATAGAGCTCCTTCATGGTTGTGAAGGCAGAATAGTTGTTACTGGCATGGGCAAATCTGGTCACATCGGATCAAAGATCGCAGCGACTTTAGCTAGCACTGGCAGTCCTTCATTTTTTGTTCACCCAGCAGAAATGGGTCATGGTGATCTTGGCATGGTTAAAAATAATGATGTAGTAATTGGCATTTCTTTTAGCGGAAACACAGAAGAGCTTCGAAAAGTTTTAAGCCCAATAAAAAGATTAGAAATTCCTCTTATCTCTATAACTGGAAACCCTGAAAGTACTTTGTCTGAGTTTTCAGATGTCACCCTTTTAACTCCTATTACTAAAGAAGCTTGTCCTCTAGATTTAGCTCCAACTAGCAGTACAACTGCAGCTCTTGTTATGGGAGATGCGCTCGCAGTTGCCTTAATGAAAAAGCGTGATTTTCAGAAAAAAGATTTTGCTAAATCACACCCACTTGGCAGTCTTGGCAAAAGTCTAATTCAAATCAAAGATGTGATGAGGCAAGCAAGTGACCTGCCAAGAGTGCAAGATGAGTCTAAATTTGAAACTGTTCTTAATGAGATAAGTGACAAAAAGCTTGGTTTAACTACTGTAATTAACAGCGAAGGTGCTCTTTTAGGTGTTATTACTGATGGTGATTTAAGAAGAGCTATTCTGAAATTTAATACTAATGTAAATGAAAAATTGGCTAAAGAGATCATGAGCATAGAGCCTAAAACAATGTCAGAAAACGAGCTTGCTATATCAGCTCTTAATATCATGGAAACAAATAGAATCTCTGATGTTGTCGTGGTTAACGAAGCAAAAATACCGGTTGGTATTATCGATCTAAAAGATCTACTTAAAGCTGGCTTAATCTAGATTTATAAAAAATTTAATCATCTGAAAACACCCACAAAGCGACTTGACTATGAATTCACTTAGGTAAGCTCATCTATACCTTGGTAAAGCTTCTAGTCTAGACTTCCGTACCTATTAAATAAGAGATCTTTTAGGAAACTAAAAATATGCGCGGAAAATTTATTAAAAGCTTATTTATATTTTTATTAGTGGCCATTTTAATTCCGGTCAGAGCATTACCTTCACATGCAAGCATGGATGATTTGGTAAATGAAGAATCCACAAACTCTGAAGAAGCAATTAAAGTAAAAAAATATGAAGCTCTAACTTTAATTGAAGCTTCAAATGAAAAAGTAAAACTCAAAATCAAAGTAAATAATCGAGACAGGGCTCGTCTTAAAAATGGCATACCTAAAGCAAACTTTAGGCTCTATAACACCAATCAATTGTTTAACTCAGAGGAAAAAGAGGCAACTATTAAAATTGGGCTTTTTAAAGTTGATAGCTTTGGAAAAACTTGGGTGAGAAATAGCCAAATTACCATTAATAAGAAGTCCAAAAAAGCACAATTTAAACTTAAACTAAGTAGATTTACTGAACCTGACCAGAACTATGAGATTCATGTTTATGACACCGACAAAAATTTGGTAAATAAATTTGAAACAATGGTTCATACAGATGATCCTCTTGAAGAGTCAAACCAAGTTGCCTCTGACGATGGTAGAGAGTTTTTCAGTGAAGATGAGCTTGATTATATTTTTAAAAAATTAAGTCCTATTTCAGGACCAACAGGTAGCAACCCTAGTATAGAAAAAGATAGTGGCTCTTATGTTTTATCAATTCCCAAATCTAGTACTACTGTAAGTAGTGGTGGTGGCGCAGGACCTGCTGGTCCAGCAGGATCACCAGGACCATCAGGTCCAGCAGGTGCAGTTGGACCAGCAGGCTCATCAGGAACTAATGGTCTTAATTGCTGGGATTTAAATGAAAACGGTTCAAAAGATATTGGCACGGAAGATGCTAATGGAGATTTAACAGTTGATGTAAACGACTGTCAATTTGGTGGTGGCAGAGCAGCTGACTTCGCAAATGGTGGGGAAGCAGATGGGGCGAATAGAACGCTTGGTAATACTGATGCTTTTGATTTCTCTTTAATAACAAATAATTTAAATAGACTTCATATAAAATCAGACGGAAAAATTGGCGCTGGAACAAGCACGCCATCTGCTTCTTTCCACATTAAAGCTGGCGGGACTAATCCTGGCGAAGCGCCATTAAAACTAAGTTCTGGGACCAATTTAGCAAGCCCAGAAGATGGAGCTTTAGAGTATGATGGAGCGGCTTTATACTTCACTGTTGGTGCTGATAGAAAAGTCTTTTCTTTTAGCGATGGTGATGGATCTAATATCACTGATCTAAATGCTGACAATATAAGCAGCGGTACTTTAGATAACGCTAGATTAAACGCAAATGTAGTTTTAGAAGATGCTAGCCAAACTTTAACTAATAAAACTTTTACTAGTCCAACAATTAACGATGCGAGCTTATCTAATCCATCAGTCTCTGGTACTTTAACAACTGGTGCTATAAGCACTACAGGAAATATCTCTATATCAGGCACTGTTGATGGAATAGATGTGAGTGATTTAGATGCAAGTGTTACAAGCAATACAAGCGCTATTACAACTAACACAACAAACATTAGTTCTAACAGTTCAAGCATAGGAACTAATACAGCTAACATTGCAGCACATAGCTCAAGCATAGGAACTAATACAGCTAACATCACAACTAATACAACTAATATTGCAAGCAACACAAGTGCTATTGCAGCTAACACAACTGCAATAGCTAGCAAAGCAGATCTTAGTGCAGCTGCATTTACAGGCACTGTTTCAGCTCCGACTATAGGTATTGGTATTAGTAATCCTACAGCAGGCTTACATCTTAAAGCTGGAATAGCCGATCCCAATGGTGCACCATTAAAGCTAACTGCTGGGGTCAACTTAACGACAGAGGAAGATGGAGCTCTTGAGTTTGATGGCACAGATCTCTTCTTTACTGCTGGTGGAACTAGAAAAACTTTTAGCTTTGGAGGTGAAGCAGTAACGGGAGATGGCTCTGCATTAACAAATTTAAATGCTGATAATATTTCATCTGGCACCTTAACCGATGCTAGGTTAAGCTCTAATGTTGTATTAAAAGATGCTAGTCAAACTTTAACAAATAAAACTATCAGTGGCACAAGCAATAGTCTAACCGATATAAATGCTAGTAACATTTCAACAGGAACTCTAGCAGATTTAAGGCTAAGTGCAAATGTGCCATTTTTAAATGCTAATAACACTTTCACTGGAAATAACTATTTAAATGGAAGTATATTTTTAGGTGATAATGCTTCTGATTTAATAATTGCAAATGGAACTGTAGCAGGAGCAACTCCTTTAGTGTTTGAAGGACTTAGCTTAGATAGATTCCAAACTAGTTTTGCTATAACTGATCCAACGGCAGATCACACAATTACATTTAAAGATGAATCTGGTACAGTTGCTTTTCTTTCTGATATAGCTGGTGGTGGAGATTTCTCTGATGGTGGAGACACTGCAGGTGCTGATAGAACTTTAGGTAATAACGATAACTATGATTTAGAGTTTGAGACAAACGGTTCTACTAGAATGCACATTAAAAATAACGGAAATATTGGTCTTGGTACCACTAATCCAAGTTTTCCTCTTGAAATTGTTTATTCATTAGCTGGAGATTCACAAGATATTCCTGGACTAATTATTCGCAACACTAGTGAAGAAGCTACTTTAAGGTTAGATCCGGGTTCTACAGGAGTTTCTTGGGCTATTAGTGCTGATGAAGGTGAGGACAAATTTAGAATACATGAAGGTACTACTGATAGAGTAGTAATCAAAAATGGTAATTTTGGTATCAATGCTTCCAATCCAAGTGCAAAACTTGAAGTTGGTGGTCAAGTAAAAATTACAGGCGGCTCTCCAGGCTCTGGCAAAGTTTTAACCTCAGATGGGGCTGGTTTAGCAACTTGGCAAGACTTAAGCAATGATGGATCAAACCTAACGAACATTAATGCATCCAATATAACAAGCGGCACACTTGCAGAAGCAAGAATTCATTCTTCAATAGCAAGAGATACTGAAGTTGAAAGCGTTGTCACAAAAATGATTGATGATAAAGCTGATAAAGCTTCACCAAGTTTCACTGGTCTAGTAACTATACCTACTGTAAAAATCACTGGTGGCACACCAGGCTCTGGTAAAGTACTAAGTTCTGATGCTGATGGTGATGCGAGCTGGCAAGATCCATTAGAATCAACTGAATATGCTGTTTACGTAGACTCTAAATCTGCTGGAAGTGGTGGTGGCGCTTGTACTGCAAATACTTGGCTAACTCGTACAATTAACACAACACAAGCTTCTGCTGGTTCAAGTATCTCAAGATCTGGAAATGTGATTACCCTAGAAGCAGGAACTTACTACATAGATGCTTCAGCACCAGCCTATAGAGTAAGAAGTCATGCTGTTAAATTCAGAAATACAAGTGATAGCACAGATGCACTAATAGGATCAGCGGAGTACGCTCATGAAAACTATCAAGTTCAGAGTAGATCAAATATCAAAGGATACTTGACTGTAGCATCTACTAAAAATTTCGAGATACAACATATTTGTGACAGATCTACTGGATCTAGAGATTTTGGGATCGATAATAATTTTGGTAGTTTCTTCAATGGAGCAGATAATATCTTCACACAAATTTATATAAAAAAGGTGAGTAACTGATTGGGAATTAGCCATGAATAAAAAAAACATATTAAAAAATAAATTATTAGACCTGATAAAAGTTTTTACTATCTTCTGTGTAGTCAGCTTCCAATCACCAGCTGTAGCAATAGGTAGCTGGCAAGATATGACTTATATCACAGGCATTAATCCAGCAATAGATCTAGAAGTTAGATCGTCAGATATTACAGTTGAACCAAACTCACAAGGTGCTCTTAGAGCCAAAGTAAGACTTAATCTTGCCGCTTTTCCAGAAATTAATAACCTTGCTATTGGTGAACTTAAAACTATGAGAATAGTTGCAACTAAAAAAGCAAGTAGCCCTAATGGTATCGATATACCTTCAGGTTCTAAAGTTTTCACGGTTTTTAAACTTCTTCCTAGCCTTACATATCATTTCCCGCTTTCTGATTTTAGTAGCAAGAATGAAAAATATGAATTTTGTGTTTTTAATATAGAAAATGAGCATGTTGCAACATTCCATCAAACCTTTACAGCAGGGAATGGGGTAAGCATAGAAGCACCTGAAAATTTTGAAACAACAATGAGCGAAGAAGATGCAATTCAAGCAAAGCAAGCAGCCAACTTTTTCACTAAATTTTTTACGGTCAAAGATGATGATGAAGTCACAGAACCTGAACTACAATACATTGCAAATGGTGCTTTTGAATTGGTCATTCCCTCTGGAGGATCAGGTGGATCTTCAGACGATGCTGACTCTCTTACCAAAGGTACTGTAAACGATGCAAGACTAAGCTCAAATGTGGTTTTAGAAACAGCAACTCAAACTTTAACTAACAAAACTCTAACTAGTCCAAATATTACTGCTCCAACTATGACAGGCTTAATAACTGCTGCAACCATTAAACTTACAGGTGGCAGCCCTGGCGCTGGAAAAGTTCTAACATCAGATGCTAGCGGTAATGCTAGCTGGCAAGACGCCGCTTCAGGGGGCGGTGGTCTAACAACAGGCTCAAGTCCTTCAAGCTCATGTGCTAGCGCTAATGCTGGTGATCTTTACATGGATACAGATACTGGATTAACTTATATTTGTGATAAAAGTAACAGCCGAAATAAATGGTTAAGTTTACAAGACAACACCTTCACTGGTGAAGAAACTTCAAGTTGCTACAGTGGAGATACTGTTAGCGATGGGACTTGTAACGTTGATTTTGGAGATGCTGTTCCTTATAATGTGGGGCTTTATCTAGCTCATCCAATTACCATCACTGGCTTTGGCTACTCCTCTCAATCTGATTACTGCACAAGTGGCTCTTTTGATGTTGAAGTTTGGGGTACTGGATCTAATTCAGAAAATGAAAGTATCTCTCACAAAGTAACTGTTGCTAGTGGTCTTAATAATAAAGCTCATAATTCAAAGACACTTAATTTAGACCTTGATGGCAACCAATATATAAAATGGGGACTTGATAACAACTGTGGACAAACAATAGCTGACTTCAACATCATTCTCTATTACAGACTAAGACACGATTAACACCTAGGTAGATTCACTAAGATATAATTAACCATATGTTTATATGTCTTTGAAATAAGGGTATAATACAGTGTATACGCAATGAAAATCTTTCAACTCAATCTATTAAGCGTTTTTATACTATTTGCAATAATAGGCCTTGGTGTTATGGTGCCTAGTTTGATTATCGAATCAATCTGGAATGCATCATCTCTTACAGGCTCAATTGATAGAGATTATAGTATTGAATTATGGCAAGCTTCTTTACTTTGGGGTTCTTTCCTCGCTATTTTGGCAGGCTCTGGTATTTTTAAATTTAAAGTAGATTTTAAAACTATTGATTCTATAGATATAGATAAGATTGATGATCCTTCTTTGAAAGACGAGATTGAGCGCATGAAAGCTCAACTTGATAAAGAGCATAAAAAAGAAAGTCCTAAGGACAAATAAATTTTATTTTAAGTTTTTGACTCACTCAAAATATTTTCTGCTGCCTTAACAGCAGGAGTATCCTCTACAGTAATATCAAGCCTAATTTTATTAGTCAAATCTGAGATAGTAGTTAATTCATTAACAAAGTTTATTTCAGCATCTAAAAGCTCTAGCCTTCTATAAATATCTCTAAATCTATAATCTCTATAACCAGCGGGGCTATTTGCTGATCCAGGATTTATATTTATTCCATCATAAGTAATTGCAAACTTTAGTTTATTGCCGCGAAGTCCCATTTCAATAGCTATATTTGTGCCTCGACTTTTTTCAATCACAATATCAATTAACTTCTGTAAAATTCTATAAGTATTCACTTTAGTATTTCTACTTAAATCAAGCTGCTCTATATCTGCGCTCAATGTTGCTCTCATAGCACCTTTTGACTTGTATAAAACTTTATCAGCCAAATGACGAATCGGATCCATAATCCCATTACCCTTCTCTAACTGAAAAGGAACCATATCAAAAAGGATATTATCCAAATCATCCATAGTCTTATTAAAGTCATAATTAACAAGATGCAATTCATTAGTGGTGTCTTGATCAATAAGCCCACTTAAAAGCATCCTATCTATGCGAGTCTGCAAATCCATTACAGACTTTACTGTTTTTTCCTGAAGCTCTAAAGCATAAGCTTCTAAATTCTCTTCAAGCTCAGTGTAATAAGAAAGATCTTTTAATTTTGCCTCGTCTATCTTAGCTTTAGTTACATTTGTGTATAAACTCTTAATTAGATTTTTAGCCTGAAGCTCTTTAGGCTGCTCGAGCCTAGTTTCTTCTTGATTAGGATTAGATATAAACTTTATTTTCTCCTTTAAAGAAAAAGTTTCTAAATTAAAATCAATAAGATGAGAAACTAGCACTATTAGTGCAATCCCAAAAAGCAGTGGTGAAGTTTCAAGATTAAGACCTGCAGCCATATAGAGAAGCTGAGCTAGCAAACAATAAGCAGCTACAAAGGCAAGAGAAGCTATAAGTCTAATTTGAGTTTTAACAAGCACCATAAAAACACCAAAGCCCATCATCAAAAGTAAAAAAAGAAAACCCGGGAATTTAAAAAACTCAAGCCATTTACCTGTTAAGTAGTTAGATAAAGCTGTTAATTCTGTCTTCAAAACTTTTTGATTATTCTCATCAGCAAAAATTACAATTTTCCCCTCTATATCTTGGTTTGAGATATTACCACTAACAAGCTCTACTAAAGATCTAGTTTCATACTTAACTCTGCTAGTATTCATCCATAATCTTTTTTGCTTAGTTTCTGGGACTTCATCAGTTGAAATTCGCCCAAAGAGCTCATAGGCAAAGCCCTGCTTCGCTTTAATTTTATAAGTTTTGCCATTAATTTTATGGTGCCTCAGGTTTTCCTCATGCCCAAAAACGACTGGCGTAAGTATTCCCTCTATATTTGTTTCTATCTCAAGTTCTTGAATTCGAAAATTATCAAGATTTAAAAGTACACCAACAGCTCTAGCTTTTGCGCCATCTAGATTTTTAAGCATCTCAACAACTAAGGCTTGCCCCAAGTTTGTATTAAGGACTGCTGCTTCATCAAGGTCTTCTACTAAATTATTTTTTCTAAGATAAAGCCCTGTTTTTTTATCAAGTTTAAGAACTAAAATATCTTTTTTAAGTTTAGAAAAAGGGCTAAATATATTAAAGAAAGACCTACCTTCTATAAATTGAACATCAAAAAAGCGCCAAGTTGTTCTATCTACCGCACTAACTAGAGCAGTAACAAAAATGCCTATAATGGCGCCAATAATAATACGTCTTTGAAACACTTACAGAACTAAGTTTAGCTTATATAGCTTGTCATTGCGAGCGGAGCGAAGCAATCCATAGATCACCACGCTTCGCTCGCGATGACTATAAATCTAAATACTTATAAGCTGCATCAGTAACTGTTCTTCCTCGTGGTGTCCGGTTCAAAAATCCTGACTGAATTAAAAAAGGCTCATAATAATCTTCTAGTGTTGTTCTATCTTCACCAACAGAAGTCGCGATTGTATCTAGCCCAACAGGACCACCATCATGCTTACTAATAATCACTTCTAAAATCTTACGGTCCATAGTATCTAAACCTGACTTATCAATTCTATATAAATCCAAGGCTTCTTCAGCGATAGCTGAATCTATAAGTTGAGTATCACGGTGATCTGCAAAATCACGCACAAGTCTAACAAAACGATTAACAATTCTAGGAGTTCCGCGACCACGTTTAGCCAAAGTAAGAGCCGCCTCTTTTTGAAGATTCAGATCTAAAACTTTTGCGCTTCTAGCTGCGATTTGTGCAAGTTCTTCTTCTTTATAATATTCCATTCGTTGTAAATGAATAAATCTATCTCTAAGTGGCGCGCTTAAATAACCTAATTTAGTAGTTGCCCCTACCAAAATAAACTTACTAATATCAAAACGCATAACTCGTGCTGAAGCACCTTTCCCGGTAGATAAATCTATCTGAAAATCTTCAAGTGCTGGGTAAAGAAGTTCTTCAGTAACCTTATTTAATCTATGAATTTCATCAATAAATAAAACATCACCTTCTTGAAGCGACATTAAAATCCCAATAATATCTTTGGGGCGCTCCAATGCCGGAGCTGAAAAAATCTTAGCGTTTGTACCAAGCTCTTTAGCTAACAAATACGCGCAACTAGTCTTACCAAGACCAGGCGGTCCATAAAGAAGTATATGTCCAACGCTAGCAATGTCCTCTCGTTTTTTTGCTGCACTTATTGAAATGTTTAATATCTCTTTGAGTTTTTCTTGACCAATATAATCATTAAAGCTCTGTGGTCTTAATTTATTATCACTATTAGTTTCGTGACTAGCATCACTTTTAGTTTGCTCTGCACTTAAAGCAGTATTTTTAGATATAAAAACAGGCTTAGACTTTTCAGTCTGATTATTTGGCTCTTCTTTATTAAAGGAGGACATTATTGCCATAACACTTACATCTGTAAGCGTACCATGCCAGAATTAATCTGTCACGATACAAATAGCCTAGAAAGCTTGATATCTGCATTATCACACATAGTTTCAAATACTTTATAATTAGTATTTATAATGGCTCCAGCGGTTCTCGAGAAAACTGAAAAGTACAACGCAGCAATTAATACAAGCGCTAAAACTTTCACAGAGGAATTAGCAAATTCAAACCATGAATTTGCACTCATTGCTAAAAAAGTTTTAGCAGGAGAGCGCATTTCTTATGAAGATGGCTGCATCTTGATTAAATCTAATGATGTTCTAGCCCTTGGTCAAATGGCAAATTTCTTTAGACAAAGAAAAGCCTATGAAGTAGCACTTTGCCAAGGCTACGATGAAAAAACAGCACAAGAAAGAATCACTACTGTTTGGTGGAACACCAACTTACACCTAAATCCTACTAATGTCTGTATCGGAACTTGTGATTTTTGTGCTTTTGCTAAGCAGCCTAATGAAGATGGCGCATATACCATGAGCATCCCTGAAGCTGTAGATAAAGCTCATATAGCAAGATCTGAGGGTGCTACTGAAGTTCATATCGTAGGTGGTCTTAACCCTAAAACACTTATTAATTACTACTCTGATTTAATTCGTGCAATTAAAAAAGACGTGCCTGGCATTCACGTAAAGGCTTTTACAGCTGTAGAGATAGAATTTTTTGCTAAATTCGCTAAAGTTGAGTATGAAAAAACTCACGGTAAAGAAACTTACGACAAGCTTTCTAATGAAGAAAAATATGGATGGATTTTTGATGAGCTTATGGCTGCAGGCTTAGACAGCATGCCTGGTGGTGGTGCTGAGGTTTTCTCTAGGCAAGTCAGAGACGAGATGTGCCCAGACAAAATTCCAGCTGATGAATGGATAAAGATTCATAAAGTAGCTCATTCTAAAGGATTAAAAACAAACGCTACCATGCTTGCTGGAATTGGTGAGGAGCCTGAAGAAAGAGTTGAGCATCTTGATATTTTACGCAAAGCGCAAGATGAGAGTGGAAGCTTTCAAACTTTTATCCCACTTAGCTGCCACTACGAAGGTAATGATCTTCTAGAGCGTGGCGTTCAGCCATTGACTGGCATGGATGAGCTAAAAAATATAGCAGTTTCTAGACTCATGTTAGATAATTTCGATAACATAAAAGCTTACTGGATTCAGCTTGGTGAGAAGATGGCACAAGTAGCACTTAACTTTGGTGCTAACGATCTTGATGGAACAGTTAAAGCAGAAAGAATCACAAGAGCAGCAGGAGCTAAAAAACGTATGCTTGCTGAAGACACACTTATTAATATGATTGAAGGCGCGCGCCTAATTCAAAAAGAAAGAGACACTCTTTATCAACCAATAGAACTTAGCTCACACAAAATCTAATGAAGATTAAAAATCCAGTTTTCATAATCGGAAATTTTCGTGGTGGCACGAGCATTCTTTTTAGACTTTTAAGTGAGAGTGACGAGCTTTGGTCTCTTTACCGTGAGTCTAATCACATGTGGAAAAAATTTCATGATCATCCCGATGAAGTCGCTCAGACATTGCTTCTTGATGAAAGCCACCTCACTAATGGAGACGCCCCTAAAGAAAGAGGCTACTTTGAAAATCACTATCACTTCAGCGCGTATAACAGCTACTTTTTTGGTTATTTAGGACGAGTTAGAAAGCTTAGAGAAGTGCTCACTCCTCTTTTTGACTTGATGAACTGCTTTGTTTATCTTTTTAAAAAACTCTTCGCTAGAGAATATCGCATAGTTGATAAAACTCCTCCTAATTGTTATAGAGTTTCATACATAGAAAAAGTCTTTCCTGATGCTAAGTTTGTTTACCTAACTCGTGATGCTAAAACTAACAGCAGCTCACTTATGAACGCGTGGCGCAATCATAAAAGATTTAAATTTGCTCACCGCAAATATCTAACAAAAGATAAAGCTATGAGTATAAAAGGCTACGAAGGTGATGTTTGGAAATTTTCTAATTTTCCTGGCTGGGAAAAATTCCTTGATAAATCACTAGAAGAAATCTGCGCAATGCAATGGCTAACAGCACATGAAGAAGCCACTAAAGCCTTCTCTAAAATGAACAAATCCAAATACCTGCAGCTTAAATATGAAGATCTTATGGCTAAGCCTGATGATTATATGAAGGCTATCTGTGATTTTGCTCAAATAGAATACAGCCCTAAAATGAGGCAAATAGTCCATGATATGCCACTTGTAAACACTGACTCCAAGCCTGATCTAAAGAAAGAGCAGCGAAATAAGAACGCGATTATAAAGATTTTGCCAATAATCCAAGAGATGAACCACCAGCTCGGCTATACTGATTAGCATTATGTCCATACTTGGGGGAAATTTTTATAGAGCTTTTGATTGGAGAAATGACGATCCTAGCTTCAACTGGAAAGAAGGGCTCACCTTTACAGAAGCTGGCTCTGATCAAAATAATTTTGAAATAGATCATACTGCCAGAAACGAAGGCGACGTGACCCATACTCTTCATGCTATCCCGGAAGGACTAGAAGCTCAAAGATATTCTCAGCAAGCCAAAAATAAAATGGTTTATGAAGCAATTAGTGAGCTTACAGGAATTGACCCTAACTTAAGAACTGGGGACTTAATAATCTGCAAGCAAAATACTTCTGAAGAAGATCCTTTTCTTGAAACTAATAACAACCATTATGATAATCCAATGTTTCGCTTAGAAGCGCAAAGATTTATTGCAAGTGAGTATTTAGAACTATATGCAGAAAACACGAGCAATGAAGTGAGAAAGTTTCTGCACGGTCCTATCTTTGGTTTTATGCAAATTAAAAACCATGCAGCACAAGAGTACTTTGCTGAATTACAGACTCTAGCCAGCTTTGGCAATGATGTAGTTAAAGATCTAAGAAAACAAATAGTTGAATTTAAATATGCTTACCCAGGATTAAGCGATGAAGTGGTAGATGAAATCATAGATATTCACAATTTTGTAGTTGAGCTAAATAAGCGAGAAGTTAAAAGCATAGAAGATCTAAAAGCTTGCACAAACGATAATCAATTTATCAAAAATCTTTTCAGATTGGATTAAAGAAAGATATGGGAATTAGAAAATTACCTAATATAAATAATGCTTCATTAAAACTTCCATTTAACTGGAGGGAGCTTGGTTTCACTTTAAGAGATCATAAAGGTAGTGAGATTATTTTAAGTACAGAACCCTTTAGCCTTGATCAAGAGTTGAAACTTAGAAAAGAGTGTCCCCTGCCCAAAGATAAGCTCAGAACTGCATTAAAAGAAATATCTGAGCCTTTATTAACAAGAAAAGCTTCTCGCAAAAAACAGACCTTTATAAATCCACAACTTACAGCAGCAATTTTAGATAACTTGCTCATTATCGCAAACAATTTAAAGCCTGAAATAAAACTTGCTCTTAAAAAAGATCTTGCAAGCAGCTGTAATAATAAGGACTTTCTTTTTCATTTCTATTCTGAGTTAAACAAAGAATATGAGATAAATAAAGTTGAGAGGATCGAAGCTAGAGTTGGAAATGCCTTTAATGCTGCTATAAAGCAATCACCAATAGAAAAAGAAGAGATGGAACTCACTGCAAAACTAAAGGAAAGGCTCTACATGCTTCAAGATCTGATCATCCATTTAAATAAAAAAGAAGTTAAGAGTCTTACTGAAATCAAAGAAGTTCTTGGGTGCAGAATAGAATTTTTCCCAAACATATCAAATCTTAAATAGCCATAGCTAACAAAGTAACAGGATGCAAAACCTCATAGTCACTAGGCAAGTGTCCCTTAATCTGTGACATGCATCCAGGATTAGCAGTGATTAATACTTTAGCTTCAGTGTTTTCTATAAATTTGGCTTTGCGTTCACCAATTTTAGCTGCCATATTATCTTTTATAATATTATAAAAACCAGCAGAGCCGCAGCAAATATCAGCTTCTTCAAGTGGCACTAGTTCCAGATCAGGAATCTCATTTAAAAACTCTTGATATTCAGTTTTAATTCCCTGAGCGTGATTAAGATGGCAAGCAGGATGGTAAGTGGCTGTGATCTTATTTGCAGCCTTTAACTTTTGGTTTTGATCTAATATTTCATCCTCAGAAATTCCTTTAACTAATTTATTACTAATTGGATTAAGCTTTGGCTTAAAAGGTGCATCTATTAAAGCCTCAATTAAATCCTTAATCACTATGCCTTCGCTATGATCTTTCACAAAAGATCCACAACCAGCAGAATTATAAACAATAGGGTACTTGTCTTTAATAAAAACTTCTTTGATGTCAAGAAGCTGCTTATGTCCTATTTTACTTTCACCACTATGATGTGCTAAAGCTCCGCAGCACTGGCTTTCAGGGATATAAACATGATAGCCATAAGCATTTAGCACTTTTAGGGTATCCCAATGTACATGATTATAAAGAGTATCCATTACACAACCAAGCGGCATACTAATAGTACGCTCATGATCACCCGGGATATCTTCAGTATCCCAGTAAGCTCTAAGATCTTCAGTACTAACTGATGAATAATAAATCTTCCCTTCTTCAAAAGGTAAATATTTATGCTCAAAGCTTGGTTGGACTTTAGATAACTTTGGTAAAGATGGTATTAGTTTATAAATAGCGTTTATGGGCACATAGCAAAAACGTAGAAAATTCAGACAAGCTCTATCTGGAAGAATATTTTCAAAGGCGTATCTCCTTAGCCAAGCTTTAAAACCAAGAGCATATTTAGTCTGAATTTTCTCAGAGCGAGCATATTCTAAAATATCACCATATTCAACTCCTGATGGACACGCTGTTTCACAAGCTTTGCAATAAAGGCAACTATCTAAATATTCAATAGCTTTTTCATTAAGCCTTAAATGACCATCTTTAATTTCAACACTTGATAAACAATCATGCTCAGCAATACTTTTTTCATCGATGACTAGATCACCAGATTCAATTAATTTTTCAGAATCCAAAAAATCTTTTATCAAATAAAGGCGCCCACGAGGTGAGTTACCTTCATTTCCAGTTTCAAGGTATGTTGGGCAAGCAGGCAAACACATACCGCAGTGAATGCAAGCTTTCATAAGATCAATTTGTTTTTCGATTTTAGTTTGCAATTAAGCCCTCCTCAAAAAGTAAACCTGGGTTAAATTTTTGATCAGGGTCATATGATCTTGTGATTTTTTTATAAAGCTCTATTTCACTATCATTATCATGCTGATTAATTTGACGCACAAGTCTTCTTCCTTCTATAGTCACGGGATAGATATGGGCATGGTAAGAAAGCACGGAAAGCCTTTCTTCAATTTTCTTGTAAGTTCTAAACATCAGTTGATGACTCATTTCAGCGAAATAAACATCTATTCTTCCTAAAAGTGGATGAAGTTTTATTTTAGATTCAGGATAATTAGTGATTAACAACCTTGCAAATTTATTTAAATCAGAAAGCTTAGTATAAATTTCCAACCTCTCTTCAGAACTATCATAAAGCTTTCCTAAGTAAGCCCCTTCTTTTATCTCATCAGGATCACTAAAAATATGCTCGAGTTTACTTTTTCTAAGCTCCAAAAGATCTTTATCACCCTTCAGCTTAACAGTAACCTGGTAAGGATTAGCTCTAGCTTCTACAAAGAAATTATCCCAATTCAAATGAGCGTTTCTTAGTTTTCTAAAAAACTCATCCGGGTACTTCTCAAAATTATAAATAAAACTGATCTCATATTCTGGAAGTTTTTCAGTTCTCAAATAGGCTTCTTGTATACTGACAAGTGTGTTAAAACTGCCTATATAAATTTTAGCTAAATCAAAGCCAGAAACATTTTTTATTACTTTACTGCCAGTCTTAGTAATAGTGCCATCTGCATGTTCTAAGCTCAATCCCAAAGTAGCTTTTACAGCTTGATTTCCATAATTATTAGCAAGCAATTTAGAGATGCTAATATCAGCAGGCGCAATCAAAGCTGACTCTTGTTTTGATTTAGCTAAAGCTTTATCCAATTCACTAAGTGTCGTATCACCAGAAACCCTAACAACAAAATCATCTATATAATGCTCGATATTGTTATTAGCCAATTCCTAAAATCTCCTTATTCATTCGCCTATTTATGGACGCTTCATAACAAATCTTGGTTGGAAAAATTTTATTTGGATTAGAAATCAACTGAGGATCAAAGACCTTACGAACTTTCATCATAGTCTCTAAATCTTCAGGGGAAAACATAAAGTCCATATACTCTTGTTTCTCTACTCCTATACCATGCTCACCAGAAAGCACACCACCAGCATCAATAGATACTTGCATTAGCTCCTTACTGGCTTTATGAATTCTATCTATAACACCTGTATCCTCTTCAGGATCATATAGAAAATTAGGATGAAGATTACCATCAGCTGCATGTGCAACACTCGCTAATTGCAGCTCATACTTAGCTGCAATAGCAGCAATTTTATCCATCACATCTGGCATAGTAGAACGGGGTACTGTTGAGTCATAAAGATACCAACGAGGTGCTATTTTACCAAAAGCAGCCACAGCACCCTTGCGAACTTTCCATAAACGAGTTCGTTCATCTATATCCTGAGTCTCTTCATAGCGAAGTGGTTTATAACTATCAACTATCTTCTTAATTTTCTTAGAAATTAGCGCGACTTCATCTTTATCACCATCCACTTCTATCAGCAAGACAGCGTTAATATCATAATCACCTTCCTCATTAGCAAAACCAAGATTAAAAGCCTCATCAACAGCTCTAATAGTCAAGCTATCCATCATCTCCATAGCTGCTGGTTTAAAACCTTCGCGAATAATTTGTGCAACTAGCTCAGAAGCATTTCGTACTTTAGCAAAAGATACTTGCATTGTTAAAAAAGATTCAGGCAATGGTGTAAGTTTCACTAAAGCTTTAGTGGCTATTCCAAAAGTTCCTTCTGAACCAATAAAAAGTTTCACTAAATCAGGACCATCTGCTTTCAAACGATCAGAGCCTAGCCAAAGCACCTCCCCATCAGGCATCACCACTTCAAGTTTTAAAACATGATCAGTAGTTACGCCATATTTATAGCAGTGAATCCCGCCAGCATTTTCTGCTACATTCCCGCCTATAGTACAGGATTTCTCACTTGAAGGATCAGGAGCGAAATGAAGATTAGTGCCGCAAAGCTTGTGAGCTAAAGATGCATTCACAACGCCAGCACCCACAAGTGCCATTTTATTTTCTTCATCAATTTCTAAAACATTATCTAAACGCGCCAATGAAATCACTACTGAGTTATCAGCAGCTATAGCCCCACCAGAAAGTCCCGTGCCAGCCCCGCGCGCCACAAAATTTAAAGGCTGAGGCACGTCTTTAGATTCTTTTATTGAATCTTTATCACGGCTAAAACGCTCACCTTCAATCACTTCAGAATTATATTTATTTATTGCTTTAATAATTTCAGAAACTTCTTCAGTGTTATTAGGCAAAACTACAACTTCAGGTTTTTTGTTAAAAAGTGAAGTGGCGTCTGTTTCATAAAGTTTCAGATCAACAGAATCTAAAAGGATCTGCTCGTCCTTAAGAATTTTTTTGAGTTGACTAATAAACTGCTTTTGCACTGCTACAAACTCTATAATTACATAGAATTTAAAAATATATAATATCTTTGAAAACTAAGCCGTAACAGAGCTATAATCGATCTCGATTAAAGCATCTTTATACTTATCATCTTTGCCATGACAAATATCGAAGTATTTGTCCTGTAATTTTTTAGTAATAGAACCGATAGCACCATCACCCACATCATAGTGATCAATCTTAGTGATAGCTGAAACCTGCGCGCCAGTACCCACAAAAAATGCTTCATCAGAAACATAAAGTTCAGTACGATCAACCACACGATTCATAGTCTTAATACCAAATTCTTTTTCAGCTATTTCAATAATAAATTTGCGAGTAATCCCTTCTAGTATATTTTCCGTAACAGCTGGAGTTACCAAATGACCATCTCTAACAATAAAAAGATTCATCGCAGAACCCTCAGCAACCTTCCCGCTTTCAGTCAGAAAAATAGCTTCATCAAAACCAGCAAGCGTAGCACTAGACTTAGCCATAGAAGTGTTTACGTAGCTACCACCTACTTTCGCTCTTGCCGGAATAGCATTATCTGATAATCTTCTCCAATTAGAAACACAAACAGAAAGACCTTTACTTGTATCAATATAGTCTCCCATATCAACAGTATTTATCAGAAAATCATCTTCTTTATCATCACTGCAAGCAAGCAAAGTTGGACCAATGCGCTCTGCACATTTATACCAAACCGGTCTTATATAAGTATTTGATTTTGGTTTATTCTTCTTAAGAAGCTCAACTGTTTTTTCAATCATTTGATCAACACTAAGATTTGTTTCAATACGTAAAATTTTGCAACTTTTCAAAAGACGCTCATAATGCTCACGTGCTTTAAGCATGTAAAGTTTCTCTTTTTCAGGATTCCAATAAGCTCTTATTCCTTCAAATACTGAAGTGCCATACATAAATGCATGCGTCATGACGCTTATCTTGGCATCCGATGCCTTAACGATTTTTCCATCATAATACGCGTAATCATGAATTTTCATAAGATTTAGTATAGCCGAAGCTATATATATTTTCCCCAATTATGTAGATATCTTAACCTGTCTCCTTATTTTCAAGACATAGAAGCTGATATAGAATTAGTAATGATATGTCATTTAGAGAAATTTTTTTAATGTACGGCATGGTGATTTTTAGCTGCGGGATGATCGGCTTATTAGTTACTCATTCGAAATCAGCTTTAATTAGCGGCGGCGTGGGTGGTATCTTGCTTTTTCTTTGTTACATGCTTTCAGAAAAGAAAGTTGCGATTGCTGACAAGATGGGTAACACGCTCACTTATCTTTTAACAATGGCTTTTGCTTGGAGATTTTATATCGTATATGCAAAAATTACAGCAACAGGATCTTTAGAATACTTAGCTCCAACAGTAATTCTTGGCATGATGACAGCAACCGGTTTTCTAGCATCAGCAATGATAATCCGTCATAAAAAAGAAACTAATTAATCACTTCAGCGCTTCCTTCACGCCTTTTATCAGCATAAGCATATGCTGTTTCCTTATCCAGCATTATTCCTTGAACACTAGTAAAGATTTTTTGAAGTAATTTCATCTCATTTTTAGTTTTCAGCTTCTCATTAGTTGAAGAAATATTATCGTCATCCTCTAATTTTCTAAGCTTTAATGCCTTCGCTGTCCCAGTCTCCAAAAGGAATTCAAGAAGCTCCCTATCACTAAACATTTCTCTTTCAAGAAGGAGCTCTCCCTGGTTTCGATTGTAAAACCTTGGTGCATCAATAGCATTTTTAAGACTTAAACCATGATGGAAAACATTAAATAGTACTTGAGCAACTGAACCAATAATAGTTGAGCCCCCAGCTGCGCCAATTGCAAGTACAGGCTTTTTATCTTTTAAAACAATAGTTGGTGACATAGAACTTCTTGGTCTTTTAGTACCAAAACTATCTTTTGCTTTTTTAGAATCACTCATAGTGCCGCGCGCCGAGCTGCGTTTTCTACGTCCAGCTTCAATGCCATTACATTTACTAGGCTCAGACTCAAAATCAGTAAGCTGATTATTTAAAACAAAACCGTAGCCTGGCAAAACCATACCATTACCAAAAAACCATTCTACACTAGCTGTTGCACTAATCACATTTCCATATTTATCTGAAATAGAAATATGAGTCGTCCCATGTTCTATATTTTCCGTGCTCGCAAGGCATTTACTTTGAGGCTCAAAATCAATTGGAGAAGGCTTTAGAGCACTATCACTAAAAGTCTCAGGTTCTATTGTCATATCAGCTAAATCTCGCTGGCCATAACTAAGATATGAGCTTCTAAGCTTAGTACCATAAGAAGGACTAACAAGTTCACGCTTAATTTTTTTAAGATCACTTATAAAATCTTCATCAGCTAAATAAAGATTACGATCAAGAAAAGCAATTTTACTAAGCTCAGACTTTAAGAAAACTCCACGATAAGACTTTTTATCACCAACTCTATATTTACCAAAATAATTTAAATCAAACTCAGCTTTATCTGTCTCAGGATTATCTAAGGCTGCAAAGATCTCAGCAAGAGCGATTCCTCCTGAACTTGGTGGACCCATACTATATGCTTCAAGCATCTTTTTCTCTTTATCTCTAAATTTAAATTTAATAGGCTTTCTAAAAACAGCACGGTAATTACGCATGTCATCCATGTCGATGGTGCTTGGCTTTATCTTATAAGCTGGCGGCACTATAGAATCTGTCTTCCCTGGATTTTCTCTATTAAGAAGATCCACTATAGTTCTAGCTATCTGCCCATTATAAAAACTAGAAAGACCATCTGTACGCAAAATTTCAAGTGTCTTAGCAAAGTCACTATTAATAAGGATATCTCCAGCTTGAAGTGGCTGCCATGGATACAAGTTTTTGCCATCACATTTTAAAGTTGGCTTTTTAGTATCATCAAGTGGCTTCATAAATAATGCACGTGATGATGGATATGCTGCAATACGTGGCGTGCCTGTGCGCTCACAAGAAAGCTCAGCATCATATAAAAGTAAATGAGCTAAATGTTCGCTAACTATAAAACCTTCATTTGCTATTTTCATTGCTGGTGCAAAATTTTCTTCTAAACTCAATTTGCCAAAATTCTTAAGCAAAAGTGCTAACCCATCAGCAGTCCCTGGAACTCCAACAGCCAGAGCACTAGACTGCCTTTCAGGAAAAAATCTTAGAGGCTCACCCTTTTCATTTAAAAAACTTTTTGGATCAATTTTACGAGGAGATTCTTCACGCGCATCTATACTATAAACTTTCTTTTTCTTTGCATCATAATAAAGCGCGAAGAAACCACCACCAATTCCAGCAGCACCAGGCTCTACAAGTGTTAAGGTCATCATCGCAGCAGCAAAAGCATCTGCTGCAGTCCCGCCAAGTTCTAAAATCTCAAGAGCGGTTTTACTAGTGTCTTTGTTGCCAGTAGCAACAGCAACTGGATGGCTAGCATCATAGGCTTGCATAACATTTGGCATAGAATTGCGAAACTCAGCTAGGCGCCCGCCAATAAATGAGCAACCCGAAAGACTAAAAGCCAGAGCCAATGATAGGAAAAAGCTCTTCACTATTATTCCTTCCACTTAATAGAACAGCCAATACTAGGATACTGATCAAAACAAACCTGAGACTTTGTCTCAATATCATGAATGGCTTTATCTAAATCTTCAAAGCGCCCATGGTAAGCAAGCTTGTACTCAGAAGCATCACGCTTATAAACAAAAATATCAGGAGTGCAAATAGCTCCATAGTCTTTAGCAACTCCCTGGCTCTCATCAAAAAGATAGGGGAAACTAAAATCATGTTTTTTAGCAAATAGTTTCATATTTTCAAAACTATCTTCCTTGCGGTAGTCAGGATCATTAGAAGAAATCGTTACAAACTGAACTGTATCAGCATGTTTTTTAGCAAGAGCAGAAAAGTCATCTATTATTTTCACCACATAAGGGCAATGGTTACAAATAAAAGCTACTAAAGCTATCTCTTTTTCTATTAATTTAGAAGAGTAGTGCTGACCACTTACATTAGGCAAATCAAAAGCCTTAAGAGGCTCACCGAGTTTCCTTTCATCAGATTCCATCAAAACCATAATTAGATTTTATCACTAGGCAAGCAATAAACTAAGCATCTTATGTTCGTAGCTAACTTCCTCGTGTTTAATAAGCTTCTCGCAAGTTTCCATAAACTTCACAAGATCACCTGTAACATGAATCTCAGGTACTGCTTTATGAGAAGATTGACTCTCTTTTAAAGAATCCGTCAATTGAGCAGATCTGACCACAATATCAGCAGGATCTATAAAATTAAATCGTGAGTTCTCTGGCTTTAAAAAAGAATAGTGAGTGCAACCCACAATAACATTAGAAATTTCTTCAGGAAGCTCAGCTAGATAATTTTTAAATTCAGCTTTTGCAGCTTCAAGATCACCAGCTTCAACAAGAGGCACAAGCTTAGGACATTTAACTGGATAAATATCCATATCCCATTCTTTATATTTTGCTGATTCTATATTAGTCGGTGTTGCAAGAAACCCAATGGTGGATTTAGAATAACGAGCTTGACCTTTACGCCCGCATTTATTTTCTTCTAATGCAACATTAATTTCAAAATAATCTTTCATTACATCAAAAAGACTTATAACTTTAAAATCATAGTCAGTCATATCTATTTCATGCAAAAACATAGAGCTAGTGTTGCAAGCAGAGACTACAAGATCCACTTTCTTTTCTTGCATAAAATCAAAGATTTCATATACAAAACCTTTAAGCTCCTCAGGACTTTTATCACCATAAGGCGCTCTTAAAGAATCACCAAAGTAAACATAGTCAAAGCCAGGGTAGTTCTCTAGAAATTTATTTAGGACCGATATGCCACCAAGTCCAGAATCGTAAAGTCCGATCTTCACAACTATGTATGATAGCAAAAGCTATAGTTTCAGTGTTTAAGGGTTCTTTTAGCGAGTATTTTGCTCTAAATACTTCACTATTCCAGCCGCTAAGGACTTAGCTAGCTTGTCTTGGTAAGACCTAGACACTAACTTCTTGCGTTCATCAGAATTAGTCATAAAACCAGTTTCAACTAGAATTGAAGGTGCTTTGGTGTACTTGGTTACCCAAAACCTTGCACGGCGAATATTTCTATTCGTCATCTTAACATCTTTAAGAAGCTGATCATGAGTAACTCTAGCTATATTCAAGCCAGCTGTTGAGTAATAGTAAGTCTGCAGACCTTCCATCTTAGGGTTAGTCGCTAAAGCATTTGCATGGATAGATACAAAGATCGCTGGATTAATGCTGTTCGAAATTTCTACACGCTCAGAAAGTGATAAAAACCTATCATCAGATCTAGTCATATAAGCTTTAATACCAGCTTTAGATAGATACTCTTGTACTTTCTTAGTAATATCAAGCGTTACATCTTTTTCATTATGACCGCCATACATAGCGCCAGGATCATAACCACCATGACCCGGGTCAAGGACTACTTTTCTGCCTACACTTTTATATGCCTTAGGAAGATCTGGATCATCAGGAACTTTACCTTTAATTCTTACTTTTAAATCTTTCCCTTCGTTAGCTGGAATAAAATCAAAATCAAGCTCTTGAGTATTTAAATCAAAAACCACTCTAGTAACTGGCGTGCCAAGTGCTGCTATACCAAAACGCACATCTTTAACATGCTCAGTTGGCTTGAATTGAGTAGCAATTAACTCTTCATCAAAACCCATATTAAAAAGATCAACAACCAATCTATCAGGGCGGCGCAAAGTAAGGTGCTTAAAATCTATAGCTTTAGATGCTTCAATGATAAACACAGATTCTTCTTTATTTCTTTCAATTAGTTTAAGAGCCTCAACTTTATCTTTGTATCTAAACTTATCTCTGAGACGATCTCGCCTGTCTTTGCCCTTTATTTGAATTGCTTGCTCATCTTTACTAAGATTCACTTCACGATTGTGAGCATGAGGTCCGGAAAATACTATACGAACTGTTGATTTATCAAACTGCGCGCATCTAATTTCTTCATCACCGTTTTTTATGGTTTGCTTTAGATCTTTACTCTTTAGTTTAGCGCCCATGATATCAACCACTAAACGTTCAGGATCTTTTAGAACAATCTTGCGAAAATTAAGTGCCCCATCAGCTTTTACAATAATATCGCCTTTATCAAATTCAACTTCGTTAATAAGAACATCATCTTGCCCATACTTAAAGTAAATGCTTTGACCTACATTATCAATCTGAACTTTCTCTAAGTCAGTGACAGAGTTCGCTTGCATTACAACTCGCACTACAGTCGGTTCAAATTGCCCAACACGAATTTCAGTAACATCAGAATCTTGAATTGCAAAGCCACGTTTTCTACCACTTAGATCAGCACCAAGTACATCAAAAACTAAACGAGGCGGACCGTCATATATTCGTTTTTTAAAAGTTATATCAGCTTCTGAATCATGCTTAAGAATCAAAGAGCTTCTTGTCATATTAACGTCAGTAATTTTTACTAAGCTTGCAGCATTAACAATTAAAGAACTAAACAGAAGAATTCCTGCTAATAAAAATGTTTGGATTTTGCTTGCTTTATTTATCATTCACGTCAAAGTATTCTTTGGAAGTTCTTATCTTTTGAAAGAATAAGAATCGCCAAAGAAGCGCATACTAGAAATATTAAAGCATTAAACTTAAGCGCGTTTGCTAGTCCATACAGATCAGCAAAATGTCCAAGAAAAGGCATAACTAAGGTCGCTAGCCCCCAACCAAAGCCCATGGTGAGACTGCTGACCGTTGCTGCATTCTCAGGGATTAATTTTTGAGCAAGACTTATATTAACAGCTTGTGTGAGATTTAAAATAAGTCCTACTAATATCAGTAATAAGAAAGATTTAGTTTCCACAAAAAACCAGATAAGAGGAAAGGCTGCAATAAAACTATATATAAAAAGGTTCACATGACCAATTTTCTTATCGAAATAACCACCGATCATACTTCCAATTGCTAAAGCAAGATGAAAAATCAAAATACTAAGCGCCCCTAAAAATAATTTTGGATTACCGCTAGCAACTATAAGATTATGAAGTGCTCCCGTTTGTTCAGCCCCTTGATAATAAAACTCAGGAAGAAAAACTATTAGTGAACTAACTACAACAGATCTAAAAATAACTGTAGTAGTTAAAAGAAAAAGTGAATTAGCTTTTAGCTTCCAGAGCCTTAGTCTAAACTTTTTATAACTTTTAGGAAGCTCAAGTTTAGGAACAGTCATGAAAACTGCAAGCCCACCTAAAACTCCAAAAGGTGCTGCATAAATTAAATTTTGCAAATTATTAGTAGATCCTAAAAGCACAAAAGCTAGATAAGAACTGCAAGACGCGCCTAGCGTGCCCGCCATTATAAATTTAGCTATCGACGAGCTGTGCTCAGAATCTTTTTTTGCCAGCATGCCAGCTAAGGCTGCTCCCTGAGGATGAAAGCTAGCAGTCCCTATACTGGCTAAAAACAAGAGCGGCAAAAGCTGCCAAATTTCAGTAATAAGACCAGTTGCTGAAACAAAAATACCAGTCAGAATAGGACCCCAAATTACATAAGCTCGTGTTTTTGTTTTGTCAGTAAGCACTCCAAAAAGTGGTTGCAAAAAAGAACTCATTAAAGCTAGAAAAGAAGAGTAAAAACCTGCTTGCGCAAGGCTAAGCCCAAACTGCCTTATAAAAATTGGCATTATAGTTGGCATAAACGCTGCGTAAAGATCATTAGAGAAATGGGCTACTCTAAGTGCTCTTCTAGCGTTTACTATTGTGGACTCATGCTTCATCTTAATCTCATAAGAATAGCACCCCATCCAAGAATGCTATTCTTAAAACTAGTCAGGTAAGGCATGTCAAAAAGTAAAACTAAAGTAGGCATAGTAGGAGCAACAGGTTATACCGGTGTAGCGCTGATTGAGCTATTACTAAAGCACCCAGAAGTTCAAATAGATCTTTTAACTAGCGAGCAATATAAAGGCAAAGCTTTTGCTGAAGTCTATTCCGCGTTTCGTTGCAGCCCTATTGGCTCTAAAAAATGTGAAGCGAGCACAGCAAAGAACTTAAGCAGATGCGATGTGATTTTTTACGCGACACCAAATGGAATTGCACACAAAACAGCTCCTAAACTTATTAAAGAAGGCGTGAAGGTAGTTGACCTTAGTGCTGATTATCGTTTTAGAAATTTAAATACTTATGAAGAATGGTATGGCTTCAAAAAAGGCGAGAGGAAAGATAGAAAACTAAACGATGAGGCGATCTATGGATTAGTAGAGCTAAAGCGCGATGAGATTAAAGCTAAAGTAGATAAAGGTTTAAAGTTAATTGGAAATCCTGGTTGCTACACCACAGCATCAATTCTTGCTTTAGCGCCAATTCTAAACCAGCACGCTAGTTATGTTCGCAAAGAAGCTTTCTGCGATTTAAAATCTATAATCATCGATGCTAAATCAGGAGTAAGCGGTGCTGGGCGTAAAGGTGACGTGGCACTTAGCTATAACGAGGTCAACGACTCGATCAAGCCCTATAACTTAGCTGGCGCCCACAGGCACACTCCAGAATTAGAAGCTTTCTTTTCTGAATACTTGTATAAAGAATCTAATGGGAACGTTGATGAAGATATCAAACTTAGCTTCTCTCCTCACCTTGTGCCTATGACACGAGGCATCTTGGCTACTTGTTACATAAATATAGACCCAGGTACTAAGATGACAGATGCCAAACTCAAAAGCCTCTACACAGACTTTTACGGTAAAGGAACAAAGGGCGAAAAATTTGTAGAAGTTTTAGATAAAGGCGTTTACCCACAAACCAAATGGACCATTGGCACTAATAACGTTTTAATTCACGTAGATTATGACCAGAGATTAAACCGTGCAATTATAACTGCAGCTATGGACAACCTAATTAAAGGCGCAGCTGGTCAAGCTATTCAAAACATGAATCTTCTTTTAGAACTTCCTGAAGAAACTGGACTAGAGCTTAGTCCGCAAGTACCTTAAATCGAGCTAAACGCCTTTAATTTCAGTGATTATGAATTTGCAAGTTGTGGGACTTACTATAAACTAGCTAAGAATTAAGATCTTTTCTTTTCTTCTTTTTCTTTCTCTGCTTCACTTTCAGCGCGAGCCACTTCTAGCTTCTCATCAAGCTCTTTAATCTTAGTAACTATCTCTTCAGGAATAGGACTAGTATCTTCAAACTTCTCTTTAAGCACCTCAACAGCTTTCATAAGCTGTTTATCCTGACCATCAGAAGGCTCACGAACCCCAAAGTCTACATTAGGGTCATAGAACCATGGACCGCGGCTTTCTTTATAATCTACTTCATCAAGCTCAACTTCATGATCAGGATCGATGCCCTTTTTATTAATATCAGTTTTGTTTGGGGTTAAGTATTTAGAGATAGTAATGTTAACGCCAGTACCATCACCTAATTTATTAATCGCTTGAACTAAGCCTTTACCATAAGTTGTTTCACCAACAAGCTCCGCTCTACCATTATCTCTCATAGCTCCACTAAAAATTTCACTAGCACTAGCACTATTACCATTTATAAGAAGAATCATAGGTTTTTCAGATTTAATAATTCCGCGCGCGCGATATGATGTCACATAATCGTTTCTATCTACTGTACTAACAATAGTCCCATCCTCTAGGAACATATCAGAGATTGACATAGCGTTATTAAGAAGACCACCTGGGTTACTTCTTAAATCTATGATAAATCCTTTAGCTGCTTCATCTTGCTCATCAAGAGCCGTGATGATTTCTTGAATTGTATCTTTAGAGATAAAAGTACTAAGTCTTATATATCCAATATCATCAAAAATAACTTTTGCTTGTCCATCAGGGATTGCAAGTATAGGGATGATAGCTCTAGTTATTGGAAACTTCATTTTCTTGCGATCACGTTTGATAGTGAGCACAACTTCTGTATCCACTTCACCACGAATATTTTTAGCAGCTTCTTCTATAGACATTCCTGATGTATTGCTTCCATCAACTTCAATAATTTTATCGTTAGGTCTAAGTCCAGCTTTAGCTCCTGGAGTGCCTTCGATAGGTGCGATAATAACCACGTGACCTTCTTTATCAAGTCCAATTTGAATACCAACACCAGTAAGCTCAGCTTCAATAGACTCTTCCTCTTCTTCAAAAGCCTCACGATCTAGAAAACGCGTGTAGCGATCACCAAGACTGGTAACCATAGTTTGAATCGCTTTATAACCATCCTCTTCTGTTTGAAGATGTTCATCATAACGGTGTCTCCAAATATCCCAGTTCTGTCCGTTATAGCTTGTGTCATTAAAATCATTTTTTAAAAGCTTCCAAACTTTGTCATAAAGCTTTTTAGGAGGCACGTGCTTGTATTCTTTTTTCTTTTCTTCAACGGCCTTTTCTGAGCCAAAAATACTGAAGGCAAAAACACTATTAACAGTGGTTGCTACCATTGCTAAAAAAACCAATCCAAAGATCAGGCTTTTTGTATTTACTCTTTCCTTTCTTGAGTTCATATTATTCTTATATATTCTACTAGAATAATATGCTCCTCATTAGGATAAAACATAGAAAAAGCCGAGATTTTAAGCTTTTTTGCCTTAGTTTTTTAATCTGACAGGCTAATGCACATGTAAGAGCAATAAATGAGAATATTAAATTGTATTACAGAATAAAATTTAATCTAATTTTTTCCATCAGGTCTTGCGGTATTTACGTTTTATAAGGTATTATTTTAAACTGTAAGCGAGCTAAAAGAAAAACTTGTTTTTGTTTTAGTGAGCGGGGGCAAAAAAGCTCCTTTTAAACTGTAATTGAATTTACAAAGAGGTAAATGAATTTGGGAACTACAGCACCACTAACTACAACAGAAGCTAAAAAACCAGGATTATTCAACAATCTTTTTGGCGGGAAAAAAGCAGACGATAAAAAAGATGTAGATGCAAAGCCAGCTAATGAGCCAAGCGCTGCAGAATTAGAAAAAATGCTTCAAGGTTTAACGGGCGGAAAAGATAAAGCATCTGCTCCAACTCCCAAAAGAGAAGATCCTGCTGTAAATAAAATTCACGCTCCACAATTAAGCCCAGAGCAGCAGCAACAAATGGCAATGCAACAAGCAGCATACATGCAGCAGCTTGCAGCTCAACAGCCTAAAACCCCTTTCACTAAATTAACTCAGCAATTTGGTACAGATTCGAAATTAGAATTCATAGAGTCTTTCGAGGCTAACCCAAATATTATTAAAGCTGAAACTATTCAAACTAAATTTGAAGAAAACACTTTAGTAGTTAACGCTGATGATGACGAGAAAAATGGCGAATCTAAAACTAAGCAAATAGCTTATATGCCTCTTCCTGATGAGCAAGACTTCCAAATCCAATTTCCAGCCGGCTCACAGATTGGAATTCAAGAAGCAGATATTAAAGGCAAAATTCCTGGTTTAGAAAAGACTGGTGTTCTTAAAGATATTGAGAGTGAAGAAATTATCCAGTTTGAAATTTCAGTTCCTAAACCTAAAGCTAATCCAGCGGCTCCAACTGAATTTAAAAAACATATTCTTCCATTACCTAAAAAACTTCTAAACAGATATCACTTTAGTTTAATTGGTAAAAAAGGACCTACTGCTGAAGCTATCTTTAGAGCAGCGATGGCTGAAGCTAAAGCTAACGGCAAAGAAGTAAGCAACGCGTTAGCAAATAGAGTAAATGAAAACGGCAAGTTTGACTCAGAGAAAGTCCGCGAAGAAATTATTGTTGCTGAAACTGAAACCAAGAAAAAACTAGAAAAAGATATTAACCCTGTACTTCTTAACGACCAGACTAACCCAGAGCTTAAAAAAGTTAGCCCTGTTTTTCTTCATAAGATCGACCGTAGTAAGTCTGAAGACAAAAAGCAAGAAAAAGCTTTCTTGGATAGAATTGAGAAGAATGGAGAGTGGACAGATTCAACGATTAAATTTATTAAAGATAAAGGCTATGGACTAATTGGTGTCAAAGACAATCAGCTAGCTGAGATGTACCCTACTTACGCTGTTAAAAAAGAATTTACTGTAGATATTAATGGCTCTCATTACACAATTATGCCAGGCGAGGACGTGCTTCCTAAAAAACTAGTAGATATTCTAGCTAAAGCTGACGGTAAAGAAATTAAAGTGAACTCTAAAGAAGGGAACTTTAGTGTTGATAACAATTTCACTCCAACAAAAACTATTTTAATAAGAGACCTGATAGCAGAAGACGAGGGCAAAGTTGGTTTTGGCAATGTAGGCAAGTCTATAACAGTCTTGCGTGAGCAAGCTTTGCTCATAGTACCTGTCTGCAATGAAGGTAAAACAATTAAAACTGTTGGCAAAAAATTCCGTGCAATCCACCTGCCTTCAGATATGAAGCTTAAAGAAGATGAAAGCGAACAAATCACTGAAGAAGAAAAGAAAGAATATTTAGAACTTTTAAAACGCACAGCAGAATCTCTTCCCGGAATGGCTGGAGTTAAAGGTGAGCCTTTAAACAGATCAGGACCTAGTGAGACAAAAGTTGAAGGCGAAGAAAGCTCAGAGCCCAAGACTGGAAGCGGCAGCTGGAACCCAATGAGCTGGTTCAAAAGCGATAAAAAAGCAGCGTAGTTTTTTAAATAATCTTTGCGCCATCAGGCTCAGCTTTTAAGAATAAAGCCTCAGATTCTATATCGCTTTGCAGCCAAGCTGATTGCATCGCACTCGCTACTGTTTTAGCTATTTGCTCAGACTCAACTACAGCTATTAAAGTTGATCCAGCACCAGAAAGCATGGTACCCACAGCACCAGCCTCAAGCCCAGCATCTAAAACATATTGCATTCCAGGCACAAGACTTGCTCTATAAGCCTGGTGTATACGATCTTTAAAAGCTACTTTTAATTTTTCAGTGTCTTTAGCGGCAACAGCAGCAACCAGAAGCGAACTATGCCCGATATTATAAACAGCATCAGCATAATTAAGTTTTGCTGGCAAAGCTGCACGAGCCTTTGCTGTAGGCAGTTTAAAGTCTGGAGTGATCGCCACAAAAGAAAGTTTTTCGTCCCAAGGAAGATTTATATACTCAAGTTTTTGATCGGCATAAACACAAATCATAAAACCACCTAAGATAGCTGGCGTGATGTTGTCAGGATGCCCATCAAGTTGCGTGCCGATTTTTAAAATCTGCTCTTTATTATAAGGACTGTTTAAAATTTTATTTGCTGCCATAAGTCCAGCAACAATCGCCGTGCTACTACTTCCAAAACCACCAGTCAGCGGAATATTTCTTTCAAAATGAATTTTTACAGGTGGTGTTTCATCTCTATGTTTCCTAAAAAGATAATCAAAAGCTCTATAAACTAAGTTTTCCTTGGATTTAGGAATTACTTCTTCTTCTGTATTTGTTGTGTATTCAAATTTATCAGTATTAGTGTCAAAAGAATATTCATTATATATATTTAAAGCGAGACCCAAAGTATCAAAACCGGGACCTAAATTTGATGTGCTAGCTGGTACTTTTACCGTGAATTGCATCTGAGCCACTTCATCCTGAGCGGACGTTCTATCTTCAGTCTTTATACCACCATTCGCCATCTTTTCTATACTAACACTAGCTTTAGTCGGTTAATATATATCTAGATGCCTGATTCTTCGCTAAAAAAAGAAAGACTAAGAGCAGCGATAAAAACTAACGATGGTTGGTGGGCAAGTATTTTTGCTGGACCAATGGCAAATCGATGGCTTGAAAGGATCGCTGACGATCCTAATGTAAGCCCAAACAGCCTAACTATTTTTTCTTTACTTGTAGGTTTTCTAGCAGCAATGAGTTTTGCTATTGGTAATGTAATTTTTCTTTTCATTGGTGGAATTTTAGTTCAAGTCTCTTTCATCGTAGATTGCATGGACGGTCAGCTAGCTCGTTACAGACAAGAGTTCTCACCCATTGGCGCGTGGCTAGATCGCATCTCTGATCGCGTAAAAGATTTTTTGTATTTTATAGGTTTAGCTTTCGGTTATTTTCATTTACATAGAGAAGGCGACTACTATGCGTGGCTTGTTTGGCCTATTGCTATGACTGCTTTCTTCGCTGTTTTTTTAATCGACTACTACGTAAACCAAAACGTAAAACTAGAGCCGCTTGAAGAGCGTTTGCAAGATCGCAGTCACAGAATAGGAAAGCAAGACGCTGCAAAAAAAGCAAAAATAACTTTAAGCTCTTTAATTAAAAATGCCTTTAAAGGCTTTCTTCAATTAGGTTTGATGGTATATAAATATATTCCTATTCTTAGATTTAACATTGGTGAGCAAGCACTTTTAATTACACTTTTTTGTTTTTTCAATGCTGTAATGCCCTTGCTGATCTTCTTTGCGGGCTTAGGCACTTTCTATCTTTTCTACTGGCCTGTCGCAAAACTTTATGGCTACACTGAAAAGAAAAAAACGAGTGTTAAAAAGACTGATTACGATATTTAGGTCATTGCGAGCGAAGCGAAGCAATCTATGGATCAATCGCTTCGCTCGCGATGACAATTGGGTCTTTAAGCCATGACAAAAGGTAAATACACTTCCCAAAATCTGCCTAGAATCAAGGCTTTTCAGCCCTAAAAAGCCCAAATCTAAATTCTATATAAACTAAGAGACAATCCTGGACGGCCCTGCTATGATCTTAATCCTCAGCAATTTCAGAAGAAAGCGCTGAACTGTAATCTGAAAACTGAATAGTACGATAATATAACTCGTCAATAAAAATATGAGTAGGCCAGAATCACTTGAAATTGCCTGATAGACCTCACGGTCGCAGCTAGTTTACTAGCTTAGGGTAATTTTAAACATGATCTCGGTAGTACTAAGATTAATTTCAAAGTTCTATTTTGTCATGGAGAGTTTGATCCTGGCTCAGGACTAACGCTGACGGTATGCCTTATACATGCAAGTTGAACGGAAAGGTCTCTTCGGAGACACTCGAGTAGCGGACGGGTGAGTAACACGTAGGAATCTGCCCTAAAGTGGGGGACAACCGGAAGAAATTCTGGCTAATACCCCATAGGTCTTAGGATTAAAGCTTTTGCGCTTTAGGAGGAGCCTGCGGTTGATTAGCTTGTTGGTGAGG
>CAYGPN010000015.1:0-51025 GCA_964352085.1 uncultured Gammaproteobacteria bacterium
AGGAGTATGCCCTTGACTTAAAGTGGGTTCGAGCCCGGCGCAACAGGCCCCACCATCATATGTCTTTTATTCTATATAAATAAACTATGCCAACCTGCAGAAACAGGCTGACATAGTTTATTTTTCCTCCTTTAATCAACTAACGAGGCTTGGGATTCTCCAAGGTGGTTTTAAAATTTCTGTTTCCTCCAAGTCAAACTCTTCTTTGAGTTTGGGGGCTATAGGTAGTTTTAATTTACCCTCGCAGTGCAATTCTGATCTGTAACGCCCCACAATTTTTGTTAAGCCTGATTTTTTATCCAATAATGCTAAGCTGGCATCGAATCCCCTTTTATTTACTGGTTTTGGCTTAACCTTTAGTTTTTTAAGTGGCTTATTTAGAAGCCCACAGAGCTTAGTAAATTTCTCATCAATTAGAGATAGCCCTGAAATACCGAAGATTGGCAAAGTCAAATTCATTTTGATCCTCCTTTTGTCTTATTGAATTTAAGTTCACTTTTTTCATTACTTCAAAACTGTCTGAAATCAGACAAAAAAATAGACTCAAACAGGAAACCTAGAAATAAAACATATGAATTATTTGCAAATCAACTTTTCGAATCTATCTGTAAAAATTATACACAAAAACTTTTGATTTTTTAACATCAAAAAAATTAAAATTTTTTAAATTAAATTTCGCTACTTAGCTCTCTGACCACATTAATAGTTATTGACTGCATATTAGGGAAGTAGAGCTCTAATATCATTTCGCCTGATATATTTTCAGCTATTATTTCTTTGCCTTTTTCGTTAAGAGATATTTCTTCAAATGCACAAATTGCTTCTCCTTCAAAGTTAAAAGGCATGGTCACCTCGTCATGCTTAAACTTTTTAACTTGTGTGAGTATAGGGGTTTCATCATTATCATAATAAATACAGGCGATGATGTAATGATCTAGATGTTCGTAGGCAGGATCTATCTTTAGAAAGTCTATATTGATAATGTTTTCAGTGTCTTCTATAGCTTCAAAATTTAATTTATAACTATCTAAACCATTTCCAACTAGCTTGTAACTATCTACTAGCTCAGCTCTAGGGATACTGCTCAGTGGGTGATTTAGTGTAGAAAGCTCTACTTCACTTCTTATAGATAAACTAATTGGATGAAAAGACCTAATATTTCTAGTGCCAGCTTTAAAGAGATTGTTCATGCTGCCGAGCATGGAAGAAACATCTGTGCTTGAAACCAGCACGAGAAAGAGAGTCACTAAGACTAGTGAATTTGGTTTTCTCATAAAAAAGACTATTTATTAGTTTATTCCCTAAGAATTGCCTTGATCACAGGGTATTTAGAAATTTTTTGTTACAATTGGGGGATTGCCAAACCCTACAATAGCCAGCAAGAATCAAATAAAAGATAGCGGGATTGTCCCTAGTCTTAGTCTTTCAGGTGTTGTCAGAAGGATCACTTTTCATAGTGATGAGACGGGCTGGTCAGTTCTTAAAATCGATCCTTTTATAGAGAAGGAATCTTACGATAGAAATATTCATCTTGCTCAAGCAAAAGATGGTGCTATTGCTGTTGTAGTGCACCAGTCACAAGTCTATGCTGGAGCAACTATGGAATTTCAAGGTCATTGGGTAACTCACCCTAAATATGGTTTGCAGTTTAAGGCTGAAAGAAGCTTGGAGTTAAAGCCTGCTAATATTGCTGCTTTAGAAAAATATATAGGCTCTGGTTTGATTAAAGGGATTGGACCTAAGATAGCTGGAGATATTATAAAACACTTTGATAAAGAGGCTTTAGAAGTTTTTGAAAATGATATTGAACGTTTACTTACGGTGCCTGGAATTTCAAAAGCTAAATTAAAAGTAATTAAAGAGTCTTGGGTAGAACATAAAGAGATTAAAGAGATCATGATGTTTTTGCAATCTCATAATATTAGTACTTTGTATGCAGTGAAAATTTATAAGACTTATGATAATGAAGCTATAAAAATCGTTTCAGAAAACCCTTATAGGCTTGCTCAAGACATTCCAGGAATTGGTTTTATCTCTGCTGATAAGGTAGCTTTAAGTCTTGGGGTAGAGGAGCTTTCCTCTAAGCGTATTAGAGCAGCTATTTTACATATACTGGCTAGAACTAAAAATGATGGGCATTGTTTTTTATTTAAAGAGCAGATTTATTCTGAATTAGCTTCACTTTTAGGAGCTGGCTATGAGAACGAAAGTGATAGGCTAGATGCTGATAAAGAAATTTTAAAAGTTGAACATAGCATTAGTGACTTGCCTGATTTAGAGGAGCAGATAGAAGCAAATTTAGAGGCTTTAGAAAACTCTAATGAATTAAAAGTAAGGCACTTAGCTATTAATAGTGATTCTGAAACTCAAGCTTGTTATTATTCAAGATCTATTTTTTATGATGAGGAGTTTGTAGCTACTAAGCTTAAAACTCTTTTACGTAGACCTACTATAAAAATTAATCTTAAAAAAGCTAAGGCTTGGATAGCTAAGTGCTCAACTGCTAAAGGAGTGGTTTTAAGTAAAGAACAGGAAGAAGCAATTATAGATATTTTACAAGAGCACTTCTCAATTCTTACTGGTGGCCCAGGTTGCGGGAAGACTACAGCTTTAAAAACACTGGTGGAACTTTTGGAGTCCATGGAAAAAGAAGTTATGCTAGCAGCCCCAACAGGCAGGGCAGCTCAGCGTATGACTGAGGTTATAGGTATAGAAGCCAAAACTATACACAGGCTATTAGAGTGGAATGCTTTTGAACATCGTTTTACTAAGAACGAGGAGAACCCTTTAAGCGCAAATTTTTTAATCATCGATGAATCTTCTATGATCGATATTAAGCTTATGGCTTCTTTGATGAAAGCAATAGCCAGTGATACGCAAGTCTTGCTTGTTGGTGATGCTGATCAGTTAGCTTCTGTAGGGGCAGGTGATGTTTTAAGAGATTTGATCAATTCAAATCAGGTCACAGTCTCTAATTTGACTAAAATATTTAGGCAAGCACAGAAATCTTTAATTATTAAAGCTGCACATAATATTAATAAAGGCGAGGAAATAGAACTTGAATCTCCTTTTAAAGAACCAGAGCTTTGGCAAGGCAAAGAAGACTGTATGTTTATAGATTCTGAGGAAGCTACTTTAGAGCAAAAGAAATTTATACATAGAATTAAAAACATGGACTCCACTAATGAAGAGGCTTTTAATAGTATGATGCCACCTGCTAAGTTTGAGCATGTAAATTTAGCTAGGCTTGCTAAAGCAAAGACAGAAGCTGAAGAGCTAAAAGAAACACTTAAATTTATTCACCCATTTTCATCTTTAAATTATGGTTTGACAGCAACAGAAATGATTAAGCATCTTTATCTAAAAACCATTCCTAAATATATGGGCAAAAATACTGAAATTCAAATACTTAGCCCGATGTCTAAAGGTAGCTTGGGGACAGTAAATTTAAACCAAGTGATTCAAAAAGCTATTAATCCAGAAAGAGCATCGGTGAAGCAAATTAAATTTGGTGATAAAGTCTTTCGTGAAGGGGATAGAGTTATTCAAACTAGAAATAATTATGACCTTGGAGTTTTTAATGGTGATATAGGACGCATTAAATCTATTAATAGCGCGCAGATGAGCTGCACAGTACTCTATCCACTTGCTGAGGGGCTTAAAGAGCTTAATTATGAAACAGAAGCTATAAACGATCTTGAGCTTGCTTATGCTATTAGCATACATAAATCTCAGGGAAGTGAGTTTGAGTTTGTGATTATCCCTATTGCTAATCAACACTTCAGGATGCTTTATCGTAACCTAATTTACACAGGGCTTACCAGAGCTAAGAAAATGGCTGTTTTCGTTGGAAGTAGATGGGCTTTAAGCCGCGCTACTGAAAATAAAGATATGGCTAAAAGGCAAACTAGCCTTAAGTATTTGCTTGAGTAGAAGCGTCATCACGAGGAGCCGATACTGCCTCCGGCAGTGGTTCGGTAACTAATGTGTGCTTTAAAACTTATTTATGGAGCTATCCTCCCTAGTGGTGATCCATGGATTGCAGCACTTGTTTCACTCGTTCGCAATGACGATGCAGTGTTTTTTAGACTAAAGTCGTCTCGTCTATCTCAAATTCGATACCATCAATATTAAGTGTGTGTCCAATATCAGCACCCAAATGCACTAGCTTAGAGAAAACACCCATAGATTTAGCCACTCTAAACAAGTGAGCCAGAGACTCTCTATCTCTTATATTTGTAATTTTTATAATACGCTCTAATTTACCGCAGTAAATATTCCAGTAATCAGGTGCTGCTTGCTCGATAGAATATCTACTATCATCATGATCTTCAGCTATTGGGTCATGGTCAACAACAACTTCAGCAAAGTCTTCTGGTAATTCATCTACTTTGGCTGCTATAAAGTTTTTGAGTCCTTCGGTGCCTTCACCAGTTGCTGCTGAAATTTGGTGAAAGCCTAGAATATTAATATCTTTTTCTAGACTAATTACTTCTTCAAGTTTTTTAATCATCTCTTGAAGCTCCTCTTCAGGATAAGCTTCTATTTTATTTAAAACAATGATTTGCGGCTTGTCAGCAAGTTTTGCGCTGTAGTTTTTAAGTTCAGTGTTTATATTATAGTAAGCGCAAATAGGATCAGTTGAGCTCATGACTTTCATAAATAAACTTTCTGTTCGGTTATCTTTAGCTTTTGGTTTATCAAAGCCCCAAATATCTATTACATGAACTAAAAGACGAGTACGCTCCACGTGTCTTAAAAACTCATGACCAAGACCCACACCATCACTGGCACCCTCAATTAGTCCAGGAATGTCAGCCACCACAAAAGCATCACCTTGTGGTTTTTTGACTACACCAAGATTAGGTTCAATAGTAGTAAAAGCATAATCAGCAATTTTAGGTTTCGCTGCACTAATTTTACTAATTAAAGTAGATTTCCCGGCGTTTGGATAACCGATGATACCTACATCAGCAATCATCTTAAGTTCAAGCGTTAGTTCTCTTTCAATTCCTGGCTCTCCGGGTTCGCAGAAAGTTGGGATACGGTTAGCATTAGTTTTGAATTTTGCATTTCCCTTGCCGCCTCTTCCACCACTAGCGACCATCACTTTATCACCTTCATTGATTAGATCTGCAATTGTGATGCCTTCTTTCTCATCTTTAATTACAGTTCCGCAAGGCACTCTAATAGTTAGATCTTCCCCACACTTACCAAAACAATTTCGCTTAGCACCTTTCTCTCCAGATTCAGCTTTATAAGCTGATTGATATTGGAAATCTAAGAGCGTGTTCATATCAGTAGTAGCCTCTATAAAAACACTACCGCCTTTTCCGCCATCAGCGCCATCAGGACCACCATAAGCCACGAATTTTTCGCGCCTAAAAGTAGCTGCGCCATTTCCGCCGCTCCCACTTACTACTTTAATTTTGGCTTTATCTAAAAACATTTTTTCTTTATGTCATCACGAGTGCAGGGAAGTGATCCATGGATTGCTTGGGCGAAGCTCTGCATCGCAATAACGGCTCTTTAACTTGTTACTAAATCTTCCTCTTTTCTTGACTCTCTCCCCTCTAAAGAATCTTTCACTGTAAGCAGTTCTTCAGCTAGGTGACTAGCTGGAACTTCAAGTAAACTATCAACGTAAACTTTAAACGCGCTCCAAGTCTCTTTTATATTCTCTCTATTTGCTGCAATAATATCTCTACCAAGATTTTCATTACCTTTAGCAACTCTTGTCATATCTTTAAAAGCTGGGCCCATAAGCTCTTTAGCTTTATTGTGAAGTTTTAGTGAATCACCTAAACCCACACTTAAAATTAAAGGCAAGTGGCTAATAACTGAAACTGCTTTATCATGAGCTTCAGCATCACTTATTAATATATTGCCAGCGCCTAAATCTTTAATAACTGATTCTAGCTTTTCATTTTTTTCAGTTAGCATCCAAGTAGCGCCTTCAAACAATTCAGGGAAGCTAGCATCATAGCCAACTTTCTCAGTGCCAGCCATTGGGTGACCACCGATAAAGTTTTTAATGCCAAGATCATTTGCTTTATTGCAGATCATCGTTTTAGTGCTGCCAGCATCAGTGATGATTGTATTTGCAAAGGCTCTATCATTTTCAGGGACTGTGCCAGCTCCACTTGATTTAGCGGTAATTAAAGCGATCTCATCTAAGTTCTTTAAAATTTCAAATTGTGGTCCACAAAGAAAAACAATATCGCAAGATACAAGATCTTTAATCTCATTTGAGCGATTTTGACTTTTGCTAACAGCTAAGATTTCATAGCCTTTAGCTTGAAGATTCTTTTCAATTGAAGCTCCAATTAAGCCTAAGCCAACTATTCCAATTTTTAATCTTGAAGACATAAGTGTAATTATACATTAGCTTTGACCTAAAATAGGTAAATTTAGGTAAAAAGATCGCTGATTTTGAGTGTCATTGCGAGCGCAGCGCCGTCATTGCGAGCCTACTGGCGTGGCAATCTATGGATCACTTCGCTATGCTCGTGATGACGCCGCCGCGCTCCTCATGATGACGACCTCTTTCGAATTAGTACTGAACGTTAAAATTTAGCGGCTCTTGAGACCCATAAGCTGGCTCATTTAAGAGACCATCTACTTTCGCTCTCATTTGGTTATAAGCAAGGTTGCTTGTCTCAAAGTTTTGAATTCTAGAAGCACCTTCTGTTTTTAAAGAAGCAAAAGATTTAACGCCCTGGAATAAAGACCAGAGACTTGCTAGAGGAAAAATTAATTTAGGCATAAAGCTGCTTCCTAACATAGGGAGGACGCTTGATAAGCCACCAACTTTCATTTGAGCTGCAACCTGACCTGGAGTCAAATTTGCAGAGCTGGTTTTTGAAAATGGACTAACACCTCTTTCAGCGTTTTGTGAAACGCCAAGTAGCACACTACCAAAACTCCCGCCAATACCACCGCCTGTAGCGCCAGTGATTCCAGGGTCAAGAGTCGGCTGTAAAAGACCTGCGTTATTAAAGTTTGTATTAAAGTTACTTGCCATTTTCTTTCTCCCTACACGCTTCTTGCGATTGTTGAATTTATTGTTTCCTGCATTGAATCAAGCATTTTGATAATTTTCATCTTTGCTTTGATTGTTGTATTTGTCTGAACGATTTTTGCCATGTTATCAATTACACTCATATTTGATGACTCAAGGTAACCTTGTTTGATTTGACTCTCACCGTTTCTATCTCCAAGTGCTACTTCTTCGATATCTCCTGACTGCTCAGTTGGAGTGTATAAACCACCACCAGCATCTTTCAGCCCATCAAGATTATTAAATGTAACAACCCTAAGCTGACCGATATCGTTTCCTCTCAGATCTTTTAAAGTACCGTCCATTGTAAGTTCTGGAGATTGACCAGCTGGTACAGTAATTTTTTTAGATAAAACAGAAAGACTAAAAGTCTTATTTTCAGAATCTAAAGAATCAAAAGCTTGGTTTACATTTTGAGCGCTAACTGATTGTTTGTTTGAAATTGGGAAACCTTGAGATGAAACTAACTCACCTGCGTTATTTAATTTAAAAGAACCGTCTCTAGTGTAAGCTAAAGTACCATCTGGCATTTGAACTTCAAAGAAACCCACACCTTGAATCGCAAAATCTAGTTCTCTTCTAGTTTTTTTAGCTAAGCCAGAACTGAAATCTCTGTGCTCCTTTGACTTAATCCCATTAAGCGTTTCATGGAAACTTGGTGATTTAGTTTTGTAGGCAGTTGTTGCCATATTGTTGATATTATCAACAGAACTATTTAATAGCTCTACGCTATTACCAAGTGAATTTAGACTATTGTAAGTATATTGATTAAACATTTCTACCGTACCTTTCGATTAAATCTTTCTCACCACTCATGTCCATAGCAAGCATATTTTGCATAGTATCTAAATGACGTTTAGCTTGCATTGCTTGCATAACGTTATCTAACATGCTCACATTTGAACCCTCAAGTTTCCCTTGAAGAACATAAGCTACATCACCAGGATTTTTGTTGTCGTAGTCAACCGCAACTCTTCCAACTAATTTACCTGCTGCAAAAATCTTTCCATTTCTATCGATATTAATTTCTTCAGTCATATTTAAATTCATAGGACCGCCATCTGCTCTATCAATAACCACTAATTCTTTGTTTTCAAAATTTACAATCTTGCCACTTTGGTCTAATCTGAAGTTTCCATCTCTAGTTCTTTCAGGACCATTTTCACCTTCAACCAAGAAATACGCATCTTCCTTATTTAGCGCCATATCAAGCTTTTTACCTGTACTTACAAGTGGACCACGTTCAGAATCTCTAAACATATCCTTCAACATGTCACCAAACATAACAGAATCGGGATTAATCTGTTTATAGGCTACGGTGTTGGTATTCTCCAAGTTCGTATTTATAACGCCAATTCTGCGAATGCTAGAATTCATTGCGTTATTCATTATTTCGAATCTGTTGTTATACCTGACCATCAGTATTAAAAAAGCAAATCTATGTTATTAAATGGTTAAGAACTTGGAATATTCAGTAAATATCTTTAACAAGCTTATGAATCTCGCATCAGCAGAGGATTCTGAGCTACTAGATTTATTACCTAGTTTTTTAAATACCTTAGTGGAAGAAGCTCAGGGTGACTTTGCCTACATTGCAAATCACGCAAGAACGGAGATGTATTCGAGCTCTCAATTAGATCTTCAGGGCCCGGAATTCCAGAATTTATTAGCAGGAGCTGAAAAGGGGCATGAATTCTTGAATCTCGAGATTGGTACTTGGGGCGAGCTGATAATAAAAAATCCTAAGAATAAAGAGGATGAAGCTTTTTGGCAATATTGCGTAGAGTTATTAAATTTACTTATAAGGAATGAAGATGTTAAAAACAGAACGAAGCTAATCGTTGCTTTAACTTCTGAAATTCGAAATAATCTAAAGCCTGAAGTTGCAATTGAAAAAGTATATAAAGAACTTAGTCCTTTTCTAGAACTTAGGGAATTTTATTTCTTTAAGAAGCGAGAAAAGGATGATGATAAGTTTGACGTTTTCTTTCAAAGAAAAGATGGTGAGAAAGCTAAGTTAAATAAGACCATTAGTCTTGAAGAAATAGAAACACTAAGTTTCATAGGCGCAGAATTTAAAACGCTTAAATTTGAGTGCAAACTGCGTGAAAGGCTTTGGGGTTATATAGTTGTTGCAAGGCGCAAGGAATGGATACATAAAGATGTGGATGTGATTGAGCCCTTTGCAGAGCAGATGGCAACAGTCTTTAGTCAGTATGAACTGCATGCTGAAAGTTTAACAATGGCTCAACGTGAGTTTCTTTTAAATCAAATAACAACTACTATTCGTGAGTCTTTAGAAGTAGAGAAAATTATTACCACTGCTTCTCAAGAGATAGCTCAAGTGCTTGCTGTAGAAGCTTGTGGAATTACGATACTTGATAGAAAAATTAGAACAACTTTAAACCATGCTGTTTGGTCTCCTGCTGAAGAGACTAATAAAAAGATGACGGCTTTAATGAAGCGAAGTATTAATAGCGAGTACGCGCCTACTTTAGATAACCCTATTATTGAGATTTCTGATTTTGAAGGCAAGCAAGATTCACTGGCTAATTTCTTTTCTGATTTACTTGGTGTTAAATCATATTTGGCTTGTGCCCTGCGCAGGCAGGATACTGGAGAGATATTAGGTATTCTTTCAATTGCTTTTTTTAATACTAAGCGCAGTTGGACTGATGATGAGCAGCAGCTTTTAGAATCTATTGGTAAGCAATTAGAAATGGCTTTAACTCAAGCTGCTATTTTCCAAGAATCACAGCAGACTAAGCTGCAAATGGCACTTTTGCAAAAACTTAGCAGTAATATTAGAGAGAGCTTAGAAATCTCGACTGTTTTAGAAGAGATTGCTAAAGGGCTGGGAGAGGTTCTAGGTTTAAGTAGATGTTTTGTTAGAAGGTTTACTGAAGAGCATCGTATTTTAAAAACAGAAAGAGAGTACGTGGCAGAAGGCTATTTCCCAAGTGCTGATATTATTTTTGATTTTGAAGAAGCTTGGATAAAAGTGCTTTCTGAAGGTAATGTTGGAAAAGAAGATTATAACTTTTTAAATATCCCTTATGTGAAAGCTAAGATGATGGCTGACCAATCACCACTTATGCATGTGGCTGATGCTATTGATCTTAAAAGTTATCTTTGTGTGCCATTAGTTGCTCGCGATAAGATACTTGGAACCATTAATGTTCATCAATGTGATCGAGAAAGAAATTTTTTACCAGAAGAAATTGAGTTTGTATGCAGGGTGGCATCAGAGGCTTCTGTAGCAATTCAGCATGCTCAGCTTTTTGCGATGATTGATCGTATGAGCAAAACAGATCCTGATACTGGCTTATTTAATAAAAGGTTTTTTACTGAGCTTGCTATTGATGCAATTAAATATGCTAAAGAAAAAGGAAAAAATGTTTCCTATATAATTCTTGACTTGGATCACCTTAAGGATATAAACGATACACCAGGACTTGGAGGTCATGAAGCTGGTGATGAAGCGATTTTACTTGTGGCTAAGACTATAGAAAATACCGTGAGAACAGCACCTTCTGATGAAGTTAGAACTCGCCGCTCTGATATTGTAGGCAGGTTTGGTGGTGATGAATTTATGGTTCTTTTGCCTGATACAGATATTGACGCAGCCACTAGCGTAGCTAATCGTATTTTAAATAATATTAAAAAAGCTGACCATAGTACTTGGCCTAATCCACTTACAGCTAGTATTGGTGTGGCTGGGACCCCTTATACTGACTGTGATTACGATACTTTGAAAAGAGAGGCGGATGAAGCGCTATACTTATCTAAGGAAAATGGCAGAGCTCAAGTAAGCAACTCTGCTGATCTTAAAAAGGATAAATAGTCATTGCAAGCGAAGTGAAGCAATCCATGAATCACTTCGTTGCCTCTGGCTCCTCGTGATGACGAAAAACTAGAATGGAAGCGATCGCAGCAATAGTAAGTCCAGTAGGCGCAGGTGCCGTATCAATTATTCGCTTAAGTGGTGAAGAGAGCTGGGCTATTGCAGAAAAACTGACTAATAAAAATTTTGAAGCTAATAAATTTAAATTAGCTTGGCTTGGTGATAAGGATATTAAAGTGGACCAAGTCCTTGTGCTTCCTTTCAAAGCGCCTAATAGCTTTACAGGCGAGGATGTTATAGAGTTTCACTGTCATGGTGGTCTTTGGGTGACTCAAAGGGTTTTGGATCTTGTTTTAGATGCAGGTGCGCGCCTTGCTAAGGCAGGTGAGTTCTCGCAGCGTGCATTTTTAAATCAAAAACTAGATTTAAGTCAAGCAGAAGCGATTATGGATATGGTTTCTGCTAAAACAAATTTATCAACAGAAAATGCAGTGAATCTTTATCAAGGATTTTTGGGTAAAGAAATTTTAGAGATTAGATCTAATCTAATGCATCTTCTTGGTGAAGTGACTGCTGGTTTAGATTTCCCTGATGAAGTTGGAGATTTTGATAAAACGAAGTTTGATGAAACTATTAAAAACTCTTTAAGAAAGATAGATGAGCTTTTAGCTTCAGAAAAAGAAGGTCATATTTTAAGGCATGGTTTTAAAGTAGCTTTAGTGGGTGACCCTAATGCTGGTAAGTCTAGTTTGATGAATACCTTGCTTAAAAATGAAAGAGCTATAGTGACTGAGATAGCGGGCACGACTCGTGACACTATTGAAGAATCTTATAATCTTAAAGGTTTGCCTGTAGTTTTGGTTGATACTGCTGGCATGAGAGAGACTGAAGATAAAGTAGAGAAGATAGGAGTAGAGCGCAGTAAAGCAGCAATTAAAGATGCTGATTTAGTGATTTTCTTGCAAGATCTTAGTCAAATGGAAAGTCTTAATGGTGCTGGAGAGAATAAAGAAGCTTTAGCTAAGCACTTGAGTGCACGTTTTGATATTAATTTAAATGCTAAGTCTTATGTATTAGTTGGTACTAAGAAAGATCTTTGTGATAGATTGCTTCGCTCCGCTCGCAATGACGCATTAAGCTCAAGCAATGATGTCATCGCGAGCCAAGGGCGAAGCGATCAATATGACTTGGAAATATCTTCTTTAGAAAATCAAAATATAAATAAGCTAGAAGAGCTGATTTATAAAAAGGCTTTAGAAAATCATAGCGAGAGCCAAATCAAGATTAATGAAAGGCAGGCAGATCTTTTAAGGCAAGCTAAAACTGCTTTAGAGAAAGCACTGCAGGCATCTGCTGATAATATGCCTCAAGACTTCTGGACTATAGACCTTAAATCATCTATTCATGCATTAGGTGAGATTACAGGAGCAGTGGTCACTGAAGAGCTTTTAGATAATATCTTTGCTTCATTTTGCATCGGCAAATAAGACCATACAACGAATATAGGTGCCAGGCACCAATTTTGGTTCTTGTGTGATAACCTTTAATTTCATATATGAGTAAAGGTCATCCCGAATTTGAATTAGCGAAGTTTGAGAACGGATCAGAGTATCGTTTCGCAATTATTCTAACTAGATGGAATAAAGAAATTAATGATGAGATGTTAGCTGGCGCGAAGCAAGCTTTTGCTGACTATGGCATCCCTTTAGATAATCTTGATGTTTTTTATGCGCCTGGTGCTTTTGAATTACCAGTGCTTGCTCAAGAGTTAGCTGATACTGATAACTATAATGCGATCTTGGCTTTTGCTACAGTTATTAGAGGTCAGACTTCTCATTATGACCTAGTGCTTAATGAAGCTAATAGAGGCTTGATGCAGGTTTCTTTAGATCATGGCGTGCCTGTTATGAATGGTCTTTTGGGTGTTGATAAAATTGAGCATGCTCAAGAAAGAGCTTATAGAGAGAAGGGCAATAAGGGTTATGAGATAGCTCTTTCTGCTATGGACATCTCAAAAACTATTTCAAAACTGGATTAAACAAGTCTTGATGCTTTAAGGTTTTCTTGTTATTCTTTAAAAAGGGGGCAAAATGCAAGTTAGACCAAGTAGCTTTGACTTTTTAGACAGAAGATCTGATTATAAATCTTCTGAATGGAAGAGTGTTATACCTGATGCTAAGGATGTCCAGAGACGAAAGAAAAGAGAAGAGCAAGAATTTATTGTGTTGATGGGGAAATTTGAAGAAGCTGTCTCCAAGACATTAAAGCCGAGCTTTGCAGAGACAGAAAATGCAGACCCAAAAGAAATTGTTAATTCATGGACTCAGCATCATAAAGAAATTGACAGAGTTTCCAGAAAATTATCTTCTTTAGATGAAACTAGAGCTTTGTCAGAATGCAAAAAATTCTTGAAAGGATTTGATCCCAAAAAAATAAGCAATTTCTTTGAATCCAATAATTTTCTTTCATGGCTTCGTCACGATAATAAATATAATGAATTCTTGCAAAAACTTCATCGATGGGCTGAGGGCAGGACTATGGCTTTCCCTAAAAAAGTAATCTACGATACTTGGAATCTTGGAAATGATTCCTTAAAGAATTTCTATAAAGTTTTTGAATAGATAATCACTATCATGAGGTCCAGGACTAGCTTCAGGGTGATATTGAACAGAAAAGATAGGCTTATCTTTAAACTTTAGTCCAGCAATTGTATCATCATTAATATTTAAGTGAGTGATTTCTAGATTTTTAGGAAGCTCTTCTTTGCTAACAGCAAAGCCATGATTATGACTTGCTATCTCGATTTTTTCTGTTTCTAAGTTTTTGATAGGTTGGTTTGCGCCTCTGTGACCAAATTTAAGTTTATAAGTACTCGCTCCAGCAGCAAGCGCTAGAAGCTGGTGCCCAAGACAAATACCAAATATAGCTTTTATGTGAGGCTCTGTTTTGGTGTCTTTTGTAGAATCACTTTTAGCTTTAGGCTTTAAATGATCGATTAATTTTTTAATTTCTTCAATAGCATAACTAACTGCAGCAGGGTCACCAGGTCCATTGCTTAGAAAAACTCCATCAGGATTTTGAGAAATCACATAGGCTGCAGGTGTATTGGCTGGCACTACTTCTACCTCGCAACCATAAACAGTAAGCCTGTTTAGAATGTTCTGTTTAATTCCAAAATCATAAGCAATAATTTTTTTGTCTTTAAAAGTTACAGGCTGCACTGTATATTTTTCTTTAGTACTAACTTTAGAAGCTAGATCTAAACCTTCCATACTAGCTGTTTTTATAAGCTCACCTTTAAGTTTGTCACTAGAAATATCATGGGTAGTTATTGCTGCTCGCATGGCTCCTTTCTCTCTAATGTGTTTAGTGAGCGCGCGCGTGTCTATGTCATAGATACCCACGATGTCATGATTTCTTAGGAAGCTATCTAGACTTTCTTCGGCGCGAAAATTGCTAACTACTGGGCTGTAGTTTTTTATAACCATGCCTTTGGCATAAGAGGCATGCCTATTTGCGCTTTCGTAATCTTCTTTGTTGCAGCCTACATTTCCTATTTCAGGGTAAGTGAAAGTAATGATTTGACCAGCATAACTAGGGTCTGTGAGAGTTTCTTGGTAGCCGGTCATGCCAGTATTAAAAACAATCTCACCAAAGCTAGTACCTAGCTCACCGACACTTTTGCCAATGAACTCTCTGCCATCTTCAAGTAATAATTTGGCTTTTTTCATTTATAGTTTCTTTGCTTGTTCTAATGTTTCTATTAGTAATTTGTTATCAATGTCAGTGAAAATATCAACACGACCTAGTTTACGGCATGGAAGAACGAATCTAACTTTACCATCTTGCACTTTTTTATCTCTGGAAAATGCTTCGATCATTTTACCTATGTCTATATCTTTAGGCAGAGCGTAATCTAGCTTATAGTCGTTCATAAGTCTTTTTACTCTTTCTAGATCTGATTTTTTAATTTGCTTTAGCTTTTCTGCGAGTAGACACGCACACATCGTACCAATAGCAACAGCTTCGCCATGACTATATCTTTTATACTCTGTAAGCTCTTCAAGAGCATGACCAAAAGTATGTCCTAGATTTAAGTGAGCTCTAAGCCCTTTCTCTGTCTCGTCTTGTGCAACTATATTTGCTTTGATTTTTACACAATGCTCGATAGTATCTTGAAGGATTTGACGATCTTTCTTTAAAAATTTCTCAGAGTTTCTAGCGATAAAGGACATGAAACTCTCCCCAAGTAAAATATCCCACTTCGAGCCAAGAAGAGCATATTTAATTAGTTCACCAATACCACTTTTAAATTCTTTATCAGGAAGTGTTTTTAAAAGACCTACATCAATTACTACTTTTGTAGGTTGGTAAAATGTTCCAATTAAATTTTTACCTTCACTAACATTTATGGCTGTCTTACCGCCAACTGAAGAATCAATCATTGCAAGAAGCGTTGTGGGAATTTGAATGAGATTAATCCCGCGCATATAAGTGGATGCAGCAAAGCCACTTATATCACCCACCACGCCTCCACCTAAAGCAAGGATGGTGTCATTTCTCTCAAGCTTATTATCAAGGCATTTCTGTATGATTACTTGATAGGTGAAAAAGTTTTTTGCTTCTTCGCCATTTTCAATTTTTAAAGTTGAAACATTGAATTGAGCTTTTAAAATATCTTTGACTTTATTTAAATAGTGTTCAGCAATTGGCTCTTGGCTAACAATTAAAATTTTCTTGCCTAAATTTAAAGCAGAGAGGTTTAATTGTGAAAGTTTCTTGAATCTAATATTATATTTGTTTGGCTCTCGATCAAGCTTAACTGTGATGCAATGATTTGTTACCTTTTTAATCCCTAGCGTCTCTATGATTTCTTCGGCAATCTCATCAATTTCTTTTTGAGCTGTATCGATTTGGAGATGACTATCAAGATAAGCTTTTTTACGTTCTTTCCAAAGTTGCTTGAGCTTTGCTGCTTGATCAACATCTTGTAAAAGGGGTCTTGTGTTTCTACGTTTTACTCTATCTATTAGATCTTCAGGAGAAGCAACTAGAGTTATTAGTTTGCTGTGGCTCTTTATATACTCTCTACTTTCATCATTGACAATAGCCCCACCACCAAGTGAGACAATAGCCCCCTTATTATTAAGCGCTTCTTTAATTACTCTTTTTTCTACTTCACGAAAATAATCTTCGCCATCTTTGGCAAAGATCTCAGTAATGCTTTTGCCTTCTTCCTTTTCGATGACGTAATCAGTATCAATAAACTGTCTTTTAAGTAATCTAGCTAAAGTACGGCCAACTGAGGACTTACCAGAACCCATAAGTCCAGTAAGTGATATATTCTCTCCCTCTTCAATGTGAATTTTTTTGTGTATTTTACGCTTCACAAAGAAAATTGTGACACAAAGTTAGATTCTCGCAGACTGAGATGCTATAAAAATTCTCTTTATCTTTATGTAGCTAAAACTATAGGGACTTTGACGATTCTCTTCTCTGTTTTATTTGACAGATTTTTTTGTAATTTTTCTTTAACGCCATTGATTAAATCTGCAAGTTCTACTTGCTTAAGAGGTTTCTTCATTATGAATTTATTAGTGAATACCATTAGTAGTTCTCCTCACGCTTAATATCAATCAATGGCAGCGTCTATACCTATTGCTCTTTAATTCCCGCCTCTGATTTAAGGTAACGTCCATTAATGGCCTTAACTGTAATCTTTTTAACTTATTTGTGAAGCAGAATATGGAGTTTTTCTCTGGGTTTTCACCTAAAGCTTAAAGACTAAATTTAGATTATTTGATTTAGAGTATCTGATCTTGTCCGTCCCCTATTAGTAAGGAGATAGTTTATGACAGTGCTTGAAATATTTGAAAAGATTAGCGGGATATCTTTTCTTACAACAGAAAAAAAATTAAATGAATGGATGGAAAATTTAGAGGCTTTTCCTAAAAAGCCTAGGCTTCTAATTCAGTCACTTAAAATGCTGAATTCAGCTAAGCTTTCTGAGACCGAGCTTCTAGATGCGCTTTCTCAAAACCAAAAGCTTATAGATAAAATAGTTGCTTTAGCAAAAGACTATGGTTCTCTTGAAGCAAATGACTTAATGGAGTCTATTTTAAATCTTGGTCCTGAAATTGTTCAGTGTGAGCTAGAAAAAGATGTGGCTTCTAAATTTACTTCAACAATCGATTCCTTAAATCATGAAAGCCTTAAAGCAAAATGGCGCAGCAATATGAAAATTGCTGTAATTGCTAAAGTAATTGCTAAATGGCTTGATTATGGTGAGCCAGAGCTAGCTTTCTTTGCTGCTATGGCAAAGCCTCTGGGTAAAATTCTAATTGAGCTTAAAGAACCTTTTGCTTACGAGCAAATTTTAGATTCAATTGCTCATGGAGTAAAGCAAAATGAAGCTGAGATTTCAGTACTTGGTTTTGATAGTTCTAGAGTAAATGCTAAGCTTTTTGAAACTTGGAAGATGCCTGCAGCTATGATTGAGCTTGCTAAAAATGATTACAAAACTGAAAAAGTTAGTGATGAGTTTAAAGAACTAGCTCAGATTATTAACTTTGCTGATTATATAGCTAAGTCTTTTGAGAATAAAACAGAGACCCCTAGCTCTATATGGAATAAAGCTCAGGATTATTGTGAAACGTTAGGTATAGAGATGGATCTAGAACTTTGGGCAGATGAAATAAGCATTTTATTTGTTAAAACCCTAGAGTTTGAAAAGTCTGTATTTGAGTAGTCATTGCGAGCCCGAAGGGCGCGGCAATCCAGATTGCTCCTCGCAATGACGTTTAGTTGTTACAATAATCACTAATGTCAGTAGTTAGTGAGACAAGGAAAAATCATGTAATTAAATTTGGCACAGATGGCTGGAGAGCCTTGATTGCTAAAGAGTTTACTTATGATAATTTAAATTTAGTTATTGCTGCTTTGGCAATTTATTTTAAAGAAAAATATCCTGCTGGCACTCCTTGTGTGATTGGTTATGATGCTAGATTTCTGGCTGATGATTTTGCTCATTTCGCTGCTAAAATTTTAAATAGTTTTGATATCCCAGTGAAAATGGTGAAAGGTCACTGCCCAACTCCTGTAGTCGCTCATGCTGCTAAAGAACAAAACTCTTGTGGTGCTTTGATTTTTACTGCTAGTCATAACCCGCCAACTTACATGGGGCTTAAATATTTTCCAGAGTATGCCGGTCCTGCAACTGCTGAAATTACAGACAAAATTTTAAATTACATAGATGATCTTGCTGACAAGATTGCTGCCGGTACTGATGCCAAAGATCTTTTAGAAGGCAAGACAGCGACTCATGCAGCTGGAAGGGCTGATAGTAGTACACAGTTTTTTGATCCAAAGCCGGCTTACTATAGAGATATAGAAAAGCTTATTGATTTTGATCTATTAAAAAAACAAAAGCAAATAACCATTGTCTATGATCCTATTTATGGTGCTGGTCGTGGTTATGCTGATGAGCTTTTAGAGATGGCAGGCTTTAAAGTAGAAAAACTTCATGATTATCGTGACCCGCTTTTTGGTGGTGGCATGCCTGAACCTAAAGAAGAGTTTTTAGGTGAGTTAAAAGAAAAGATCAAATCTGCAGGAGCTGCTTTTGGCGCGGCTAATGATGGTGACGCTGATAGATTTGCCTTTATCGATGAGAAGGGTGATTTTTATCCAGCGAATAAAGCTATGGCTATTATTCTTAAATACCTTTATGAGAATAAAAAACTAAGAGGTCCAGTGGCGCGTACTCTAGCAACCACTCATCTGCTTGGTGATATTGCTGAGAAGTTTGGAGAAAAAGTAATAGAAACGCCAGTAGGTTTTAAATGGATTGGCGAAGTGATGCGCAAAGAAAATGCTGTGCTTGGCGGCGAAGAGTCTGGAGGCATGAGCATCCAAGGGCATATTCCAGAAAAAGATGGCTGCATGGTGATACTTCTTATGGCTGAAGTTCTAGCTGTTACTGAAAAGAGTTTTTCTCAACTCTGGAAAGAAGCACAAGATTTTGTGGGTAAAGAATTTTTCTACGATCGCCTCGATCTTCATATGGATGGCGCAGCAAAAAACGAATTTGTTAAAACCTTTAGAGAAAATCCACCAGAGTCAGTTGCTGGATTTAAAGTTACTAATGTAGATACTACTGAAGGCGCAAAGATATATCTAGAAAATGGCTCATGGTTTTTAGCAAGACCAAGCGGGACTGAGGCTATGTGCCGTGTTTACTTTGAAGGAAATAATAAAGCAGAGCTAGATAAAGTGGTTTCAGAGATTCAGAAGATTACTGATGAGATTACTAAAAAGTATTCTTAGTCTGATCGTTCTCTATTTAAAAAGTCTCGTAAGAATGGGATACGATTAAAAATGCTGCTAGCAGGCTTGAAGAAGCTTGTCTGTGCTTTAGCTTCTTTTTCAGCTTCTTCAAGTATAAGTCTAATACTGAAAGGATCATAGCCAATTGGATCTCCAATAGCTTCTTTTATTTCTTCAATAGAATTATTAGAACTACTACTGTAGAGTTTTATAAGATTACCTTTTCTGAACTTGGCTGAGGCTGTCTGGAGCTCGCCATTTCTATCTTTAAAGCCAAATTTGATCTTATCACCATTTAAATAACCATCTTTAAATAGACCTTCAAATTTGCTGCCATTTTTAAGTTCTAAGCTTGCTTTCCCAGTCCCCCAAAAGAGATTATTTGTATCTATTGCATTGATTAATAAAGCTATTTCTAATTCTGTGAGTTTGCTAGAAGCTGCACTTAAATATGCCCTAATTTTCTGGCTAATTTTTTTATCAGGTCTTGAAACTAAACCTTGATACTTAAGCAAAGTACTTTCGTGAGTGATTTTTAGATTAGTGTCAATTTGCCCATTTCTAAAATTACTTTTTATGTTTTCATCTCCTTGTAGTCTTATTTGAGTACCAGAGATGTGGCAACATTCATCTTCATCTTTGCTGCACTGCCCTTTGCCGATTATATATGATTTCCCTCCAGCAAAAGGCATATATCTTAGTATGCTTCCGTTGAGGTGACCATTTACTAGAGTTTTTCTATCAAAACTTGAGCTATCAGGATTAACAAAAAGACCTTCAAATTTTTCATCACTTTTTAAAAACTTTGAAATCTTACCTTTAAAATAACTTCCATTATCGCCATATTCTTCAACTTCGATTGGCACGCTATCTTCATGCTTTCCAATATAAATGGGTTTGTTGCTTAGATCAGCTCGATAAGAAATGCAATCATCACCTTTAAAATTACTCTTAACTAGACTGCCTTCTAGTATGCTTTGAACTTTTAATTCGCTTCCTTCGTGTTTATAAGAGATGCAGGTGCTCTTACCAAACATTTTGCCATTTTTATCGACTCTAGTTTTATAGATTTCTCTAATCTCGCCCTTTTTCTTTGGGTTAGTGATAATTATGTAAACAAAAGGAGCATCATCAAGCTTTTTATATTTCTTCTGAACTAATAAAATACCTTTTTTATCTTCAGCATGATCTATTTCAATAGTTAGTGTTCTAGCTTCATATATAGAGGGAGCATGTGAGCTAGTAAAATTGACTAGATCAACCCCACCGCTATGAGTTACTTGAAACTTTGATGCTTCTAAATTTGCAAAAGTTCTTGAACTTACTAAATTTGCTGAACATGCTTCTTTATATATCCTTAAGGCAGCACTTCTGACTTCTTCCTCTCTCCTGGCGAGATTAGCAAGTTTTTTATTGTAAGTAAGTATATTTTCATTTGGAGGTCTTAGCTCACTTAACCATGGAAATTGATCCTTAAGAATTTCAATATCAGATGAGGGCTTCGCTTTTTTTGTTTTGAGGGCATTTACTAATAAATTAAAATCTTCTGGAGATTTTAGGTCAAAGGAATGCTTTGCTATATGTTCTGGAAGCGGTATAAGGATTTCGTTGTTTCCTGTTAGTTCTTTGATTGAAAGTATTTTCCCTTCCTCTCCCCAGTAAATTTTAAATTTATTATCATTGTCTTTCCTACTTATAATGCTGCTTCCAAGCGGATGAAGAGTTGAAATTGCTAGATAGTCATCTTGGTAAAAAGTTTGTACGCTCTCGGTATTAGATACTTTGACCTTCCCGGCGAATTGATAATTGTTTTTAAAGTTGATAGATACTGTAAGTGGATCTTTGGCAGACCAGCCTTCTGGAATTCTGCTTTCTAAGTTTAAGCTCTTTTTGTAAGTCAGTTTAAAATTACCAAAAGCCAGTCCCTTAAGCCAATAGCCAGAGTTAATTTTTACACCATTAGGAAATTCTTTAGAGCCTTTGCCGTGAAGAAGACCTGTTTCTTCATCAAAGTTTCCTGTTTCTTTGATCTCAAAACTATTATCAAGCTGACCCTCTCTTATTCTATTAGAGGCATAAAAACTTCCAGTATATTCTCTAACAGGACTAATGAATTTGCCAGATTCTCTAGAGGACTTAGCTTTATCAAAAGACCCTGAGTAGGCTTTTCCATCAGGTGCAACAAGAAAAGATTCACCTTTGAAATATTCTGATTCCGGGAAAACTATTCTTCCTGTGTGTTTACTCTCTTTTTCAAAAGCCTCTCTATCAGCTTTAAGAAAGGATGCTTTTGATCTAAAAACTATTGTTCCATCAGGGTATAGACTTATGATGCTAGTTTTTTCTATGCCTTTCAGAAATTTAGCAATTGTAATGATCCCACTCTTAGCCATTTTGATCCCAAATCCATTTGGGACACCATTCTTGAAACCACCAAAGTAGCTTGCTTCTACTTCGCGGTCATTCGTGTATTCAACTAAGCTTGCATTATTTTTTGGAGCATTAAAGCTCTTTTTGCTCAAAGGACCAAGGTATCTATAGTTGATTTCAGTGTTTGGATATTTAGCATCGTGATGACCTGCAGTAGCTTTGAGGTTATGCTCTTCTTTAGCTCTTAGGAATGTCAATAAAGCTTTATACAAATCTTTTGATTGATTTGTGAAATCTATATTGTTTGCTTTTAGAAATGAGGAAATTTCTAATTTAGTGATTGTTTGTAAAAGATATTCTCGGGAAGCTTTTCTTTCAGATTTTTGAAAGGGATAAGATCTTTGAGCATATTTCGCTCGAATGCTTTCTGGTCCCCATGGAACTGAGGTTGCTATATTTCTGTATTGGTTTAAAGTGCTCATTCCCCCGGGCTCCTTTGCGTATTAGATTTTATCAAAATGTATTATTAAATTGCGCTAAATTCTCTGAATCTCTTTAGAAATCTAAGTATAATGCATCATATAGAGCATTTTCAAGCAATGAAAACATCCAACCCTATCTTAAATAAAGCCCAGTCAGGCGAGCGCATTAATGAAAGCGAGGCGCTCGAGCTTTTTAAATCAGCTGACTTACTTGAGCTTGGTTATGTGGCTAATGAGATTAGAAAGAGGCAGCACCCAGATACTGAGCCTGCTACTTATGTAATCCAGCGTAATGTTAACTACAGTAATCTTTGCACAGCAAGCTGTACTTTTTGTGCTTTCTATAGTTTCCCTGATAATGAAAATCCAGATAACCCAGCCTATGTTTTGCCTTATGAAACTATCAAGCAGAAAATTCAAGAGTTAGTAGAAATAAATGGTACAGAGGTTTTGTTGCAAGGTGGTCATAATCCTGATCTTGGCTTAAGCTACTATGTGGATTTATTTAAAAAAATTAAAAATGATTTTCCCGAAAAAAATGGCAAAAAAATCACTCTTCATGCACTAAGCCCAGCTGAGATTAATCACATTGCAGAAAAAGAGTTTATAAGCCCAGAGATTTATGGTGATGGTAAAAATGTAGCTAAGCTGCCAGAGCCAAGTCTTGAGCAAATAGAAACAGTGCTTAAGGCGCTTAAAGAAGCTGGCATGGATTCTTTGCCTGGAGCAGGCGCTGAGATACTCACTGAAAGGGTTCGCAAAGTTATTGCTCCGCTTAAAATCTCAACGCAGCGTTGGTTAAATATCATGGAAGTCTCACATAAACTTGGCATGAAATCTTCAGCAACTATGATGTACGGTCATGTTGAAACTTACGAGGATAGAGTGGAGCATCTTAGAGAGATTCGTGAGCTTCAGGATCGCAGTCATGGTTTCACTGCTTTTGTTTGTTGGAGTTTTCAAGCTGGTGATACTCCGCTTAGTAAAATCATGAACACTCTAGATGATAAAGGCGAGCTGCCTGAATATAATAAAAACTCATCTGGCGAAGAATATTTACGCACACTTGCAATCTCTAGAATTTATCTCGATAACGTTAAAAACTTCCAGTCTAGTTGGGTAACACAAGGAACTGAGGTTGGGCAAATGTCATTAAGCTTTGGTTGTAATGATCTTGGCGGTAATATGATGGAAGAAAATGTTGTTTCTGCTGCATACACGACTTACAGCGCATCAGTCGAGCAAATGAAATATCTAATTAAGAAGACTGGCAAAGAATCACAGCAGCGCGATACCCAATATAACTACGTGTAAGCTACAATTAAAACCGTGAATCACCCAGGACTTATTTACAAATACTCAGACTATCTTCCAGTCGATAACAGAACTCCTGTTATTAGTTTGAATGAGGGTAACACGCCGCTTTTACCAGCACCGCATATAGCTAAACTTTGCGGCGAGCATTTAAGCTTGAATGTTTATTTGAAACTTGAAGGATTAAACCCCACGGGCTCTTTTAAAGATCGTGGTATGACTATGGCTGTATCTAAAGCTATAGAAGAAGGTTCTGAGAAAATTATTTGTGCTAGCACCGGTAACACCAGCGCTTCAGCAGCGGCTTATGCAGCGCGCGCAAGATCACTTGGACACAAGTGTGATGCTTACGTGATTGTGCCAGCTGGTTATGTGGCACTTGGCAAAATTTCACAAGCTCTTATCTATGGTGCTGAAGTTATTCAAATTGAAGGTAATTTTGATGCTGGCTTAAATATAGTAAAAGAGCTTTCAGAAAATTATCCAATTGCTTTAGTTAATTCAGTAAACCCTTATAGAATTGAAGGGCAAAAAACTGCAGCTTTTGAAGTGTGCGAGCAGCTAGGACGCGCTCCTGATGTGCTTTGTATACCAGTTGGTAATGCTGGAAATATTACTGCTTACTGGAAAGGTTTTATGGAAGCTTCTAAGAATGGTGATAGACCACGTATGTGTGGTTTCCAGGCTGAAGGAGCGTCTCCAATTGTTCAAGGTAGAGTTTTTGAAAATCCAGAAACTATAGGCACAGCAATTCGCATTGGTAATCCAGCTAGCTGGAAGCAAGCAGAAGCAGCTCGTGATGAGTCTCATGGTTTTATAGATTCTGTTACTGATGATCAAATTATTGAGGCTTATAAAATTATTCACGCATCTGAAGGCGCTAACTGTGAGCCGGCATCTGCAGCGAGCGTTGCTGGTCTAATCCAATCAGCGAGAGCAGGAAAGATCGCACCAGAAAGTACCATAGTCTGTGTGCTAACTGGTAATGGTCTTAAGGATCCTAATACTGCTATTAGCACAGTTAGTTTAAGTGAGCAAACTTATAAGGCGGACACTAATCATATAGCTGCGGCTCTTGGTTTAGTTAAAGTTTAAGTTCTTTAAACTACTGCTTTGAAATAAAGTTTAGTAATAGTTGGGATGATGTCATCGAAGTCATATTTCTCTTCGTTGTTTGCCCACTCCATGCCAACAGCTTCAATCATTCCAGAGATTGCGATTGCAGCAATTTTATTATTTACTTTGCTGATCTCACTTTTTTCTAAAACTTGCTCAGTTCTGTGAATCAATCTCTGACGCATATCTTCGTATTTTTTTTTGAACTCTAAGTCAGTTACAGCAAGCTCCTTGCAAATATTTAAAACTTCACGATTATCTCTAAAACTTTCAAATATCGCTTTTAGATCTTTTCTTAGTGCACGGTAAGAACTAACACCAGGCGCGTAGTCGCGACTAAGATCGGTTCCGCCATGGGCAGCTGTGTAAAGATCATCAGCTACTTGGTCAACAAGCGCGTAGAAAACTGAAATTTTATCTTTGAAATAAAGGTAGAAAGTACCGTAACCAACATCTGCAGTATTAGAGATGTCTTGAGTTGTTGCTTTATGAAAACCTTTAATAGAAAATACTTGCTTGGCTGCTTCAAGAATACGCGTTTGGGTGCGCTTCGCTTTTGGCGTTTTTGGTTCTGTGATATTTGCTTCAATAACTGTATTACTCATTGCACCTGTCTATATTCTACTAAATTACTGATAAATTTACTGTTTTTGTCAGTAATTTCTTAAAAAGACCTGTAGCGCTATAATTCATAAGTCGATGAAACCAGTTCTAGCTAAATTAATAAACGAAGTCAAACAATTCAAGGCGAACTTTCTTTTTGCGCTTGGCTGTATGTTTTTGAGTGGTTTCGCTAATATACTACCTTCGTGGTTTATTAAAGTTTCTATCGATGGTGTTGGCGCTCTTAATGAAGGCGAAACTAATTTTAGTGTTGTACCAACTCAGATAAAAGATTTTTCTTGGGTGCCAAATTTAACTATGGATACAAGCAATATTCATATAGTTCTACCTGTTCTAATAGTTTCTGTTTTTGCTCTTAGTGCAGTTCTAAGATTTCTTTATGAATATAACGTTCGTAAAGTTGGGCTTCTTGTTGTAAGAAGCATGCGTGAGAAATTTCACTGGCATTTAAGTAAGCTTTCACTTTCTACTCAAATGAAATATGATTCGGGCTCTTTAGTTTCTAGAATCACTAGTGATATGAATCAGCTTCAACAGTGGGTTTCTGAATGCCTAACTAATCTTTTTAATGAAAACTTTAAAGCGTTATTTTTATTTTCTTGGCTTTTGATTCTTGATTGGAAGCTTACTTTAATCTCTATGATAGTTATTCCTCTTTTTGCGCTTCCTGTTCTTAAGCTTGGAAAAAGAATTAGAAGATATAGTAGACAAGGTCAGGATTTTATAGGTGGGCTTACTACTTTTATTGCTGAATCTTTGCAAAACCAGAGAGTTACTAAAGCTTATAACCTTGAGAAAAAGCGCCAAGATGATTTTATAACAGAGTCTGATGAGCTCTATGAAGCACATCGTAAGTGGGTCTTATTTATGGCTATGGTATCACCGACTACTAATGTGATTGCTTCTATTGGTATCGCGGTGATTTTATTTTTAGGGCTAAGCTCAGTTACTAGTGGTTTTATAACTATTGGTGAGTTTTCTTCTTTCTTTGTTACCAGCATACTTCTTTATGATCCAGTAAAAAGAATAGGTAGGGTAGCAACTACGCTTCAATCAGCACTTGGAGTTGCTGAAAGAATTTATGATGTGCTTGATGAAGATGAGCAAGTGGATTCTGGTCTTAGCAATTTAAAAGAGAAAATGAGTGGTGAGATTATCTTTAAAGATGTTTGCTATTCGTACAACAACCCTAATCCTGATCAGCTCACTCAAAGAGTGCAGCTTTTTGATCATTTGAATTTAGAAGTTAAAGCTAAAACAAGCATCGCTTTAGTGGGTCCTAGTGGTAGTGGTAAAACTACTTTAGTTAGCTTGATTCCAAGATTCTTTGAAATAGAGTCTGGTGAAGTTCTTATAGATAGAATTGATATTAGAGACATGTCTTTAAATGATTTGAGATCACAAATTGCTTTAGTGACTCAAGACTCACTTTTATTTACTGGTACTATTCGTGAAAATATTATGCTCAGTAAGCCAGAAGCAACTGAAGAAGAGTTTCTGGAAGCTACGCGCAAGGCTCACGTGGCAGAGTTTGCTGAAGAACTTGAGCTTGGCTATGATTCTGATATTGGTGAGCGCGGGCAGCTTTTATCAGTTGGTCAAAGACAAAGACTATCTTTAGCTAGAGCTTTTATTAGTGATGCGCCAATTATGCTGCTTGATGAGCCCACAAGTGCTCTTGATAATGAATCAGAATCTTTAGTCTATGATGCCATTACTAAACTGATGGAAAACCGTACTGTATTTATAATTGCCCACAGATTAAATACAATTAAAAACTGTGATCGCATTTTATATATCCAAGAAGGTAAGGTAGTTGAGTCTGGTACTCATGATGAGCTTGTTCAAAAAGGCGGCTCTTACTCTAAACTTCTTCAGGAAGTATAATAGTCTTTATGAAAATCCCTAAAAAACTATTGATTGGCTTTCTAACTGTTATGAGTTTGAGCTTAGCTGTTAACGCAATGGCAAATTTAAAGGCTTCACCTGAGAAAGTTGAAGCTGTAAAAAAATCAGAGCCAAAATTAGTACTAGATACGAGCAGCAAAGTGCAGGGTGATTTTTTCGAGGTACTTGTAGAGAATCCTAAAAATAGACCAACAGTTTGGTTTAATACTGAAGCATATAAAACATTTCAAGTTTCTGATACTGCGTACCGCGCTTTAATTCCAGTTGAGAACCTTACTGAGCCAGGATCTTATTCTATACTTGCAAAAGCGAAAGGCTGGAGTGAAAAGCTTCCAGTAATAGTTAAAGATAATGGTAAAGGTGTGCAGCAAATTACTTTAACACCAGATAAAGATGCTATCTACGCAACAGACAAAGAATTAAATGAAATCGGTAGGGGTTTTAGTAAAAGAACCGATAACAAATTTTGGCAAGGAAAGTTTATACTTCCTAGCAATGCTCGCAAATCAAGCCCCTTTGGCGTGAAACGTTCTTATAACAAAGCACCAGTTTCTAGTTACCATAAAGGTCTAGACTTCGCTGCTAATATGGGCGCGCCCGTTATTGCACCCGCTGATGGAATTGTTGTGGTTGAAGGTTATGAAAAAGATGGTTATAACGTTCACGGTAATACTTTAATTCTCGATCATGGTCATGGAGTAACTTCAATCTACATGCACCTAAGTAAGATAGATGTTAAGAAAGGTGATTCTGTTAAGCAGGGCGAGAAGATAGGTGAAGTAGGTCACACAGGCATTTCTACTGGTCCTCACTTACATTGGGGTGTCTATCTTTACGGCACTAGCGTTGATCCTGAGCACTTCATGGCTAAATCTGTGGAATAAACAAGATGCAGCTGTTTAACTAATAGCTGCTTCTTGATGCCTATACTACCTTACGAAGAAATAATAATAAAAACTAAGCTCTCACCAATTGACGTAGCTTATCGTATTCGTGACTATGTAAACATTTACCCGCACCCGGTTTTCTTCCAAACGATTATAGATTTTGATAGAGCTTTCTGGGGCACGATGTCTAAAACAAAATTTGATTTAAATCTAAATCCAAAATATCAAGAAGGCACTTTAGATACTATTGCTATAAGTGGTGAGATCAGCGGTAGTGAGCATGACTCTACAGTATCCATAAAACTTAGAACTAGATGGACTGAAATTTTTAAATTTTGCCTTGGCTACGTCCTTATAATAGTAGTTTTTCTTGGTATATTTTCAGAATTATTTTTTGAGCTTAATCACAGTCTAAGTTTTGAGGCTGTAGTTTTGTTAATTATTGTCTCAAGCTTTCTTTGCTTTGTTATTTATACATGGATAATGTCAACTTTTATAGATTGCTCTTATCGCACAAAAGAAATTTTTAAAGAAATATTAGAAGTAGAAAGCTTTACCTGAACATATAGTTTTCTTGATCACGCTGGGCAGCTACCTTGGCGACAAGAGAAACTAAAAATAAATCCACGAGTAAGGAGGTGCCCCCATAACTCATAAAGGGAAGCGGCACGCCTGTAATTGGCATAAGGCTTAAGTTCATGCCTATGTTAATGAAGATATGGAAAATAAACATTGAAAAGATGCCTATTAAAACCAAAGAACTAAAAGAATCTTCAGAAGTATAAGCCAGCCTAATTATTCTTAAGCAAAGAATTGCAAAGAGAATTACAAGCAGTAAGCTGCCAATAAAACCAAACTCTTCACCAATTACTGAAAAAATAAAATCAGTGTGTTGCTCGGGCACATAGTTTCCTTGCGTGAGCTCCCCAGCTTTGAGCCCGCGACCAAAAGGTCCACCACTGCCAATAGCGTATAAGCTTTGGATAATGTGATAACCAGCACCAAGTGGATCTTGACTAGGGTCTAGAAAGATAGTGAGCCGCTGTTGTTGGTAATCTTTTAGAAAGCCCCAAAGCAAAGGCCTAATAATGATGATCATTGTATTGAAAAACATAAAAAGAAATAAGGCTGATGTTTTCCAAGGACTTTGCCAAATCTTATAATGAATAACGGTAACGACTAGCAAGAAAATAAGAAAAGCTACAACAGGTACTGTGACCGAAAAAGTAAAACTACCAATAGTATAAGTGAAGAGTTTATGACCAACAGAGGAGCAGATGGCTGTGACTCCTGGTGAAATTAAAATTAATATTTGGGTCATGTTTGCGCCAGCCCAAAGCAGCATGCCAAAGGTGATTGCCATGAAAACCAATGTGGTTCCTAGATCTGGTTGTATGAAAACCAAAATTGCTGGCAAACCTACAAGCGATAAAGCCACAAAAATATCCCAATAATTGCTAATTGGTCTTTTAGATAGCCAAGCAGCAAGAGCGATAATTATGCAAATCTTTGCGATTTCACTAGGTTGGACATTAACAGGACCTAGATTAATCCAACGCTGCGAGCCCATCACGGAAGTGCCTGCAAATTTTACAAAAATAAGCAAGCCAATATTAAGCCAATAAATAATTTGAGCTAAGTGCCTGTAGATTTGAATATCAAATAAGAATAGGAAAGAGATGATAGCTAGTGAGATTAGGAAGAATATGAATTGCTTAAGTAAAAAAGCACCACTAGCTGCGCTTGAAAGAGCTAGAAAACTCATAGCCAAAATTCCGCCAATAGCTATAAATAACCATTTGTCTGGGATATTGAATCTGAAATTAGACAGAGCCTTCTGCACAGCTTTAATTATAATACCGATGCTATTATTCATTTAGCTATGGCAGATTACTATATTGAAAATAGAGATTTTTGGGAGACAGCTTGGACTAGAGTAAAAAATCTTTATAAAAAACCAACTGAAACAGAATATTTAGAAGAGTTGCCTAAAGGTCTTAAGGAATATGGTGTTAAGACTGTGCTTGATATCGCTTGTGGTTCTGGTTGGCTTGCTGTGTACCTTAATAGCTTTGGCTTTAAAAGTACTGGCATAGATATTTCAGAGGCTGCTATAAAACTCGCTCATAGATGGATTGAAGAGGAAAATTTAAAAGACATAGAGTTTTTCATGCAAGACATGATGGATATGGATTTTCCTGATGATCACTTTGATGCGATAGTGATTAGCTCAAGCCTTGAGCATTTAAACAAAGAAAGAGCCGCTGAGTTTTTTATAAAAGCTAAAAGAGTAGTTAAGCCTGATGGAATTTTATTTGGTTGTTTTGACCATGTTTGTGTAGGTGATAAGGGAGAATTCACTACTTTAGATGATGGTACTCGTGTTTACACAGATACAGTGCGCAAGGGTATGCTGCTTAGAAACTACAGTACAGAAGAGCTTCAAGATATGATGAAGGAAACTAATTGGGAGATATTTTCTATAAATGAAACTCCTAAAGAGGCAAGATTGGTTTGGGCAAAGAACAAAAAGTAGTTGCATCATCAAGCGATGATATTCAGCAGCATAAGATAAAAACTTTTAATAAAAAGCTCATATGGACTCATCGTATTGCTTCAATAGTCATAGCTCTAATTTCTTTTTTTCTAGATAAAGATGTTTTCAAGGCTTTCTTTGCTACAAGTTTGGTCTTCAATCTTTACCTCATCATGCTTACATATGGCTTTATGCCAGCTGGCTTTAGTATAAAAAAAGGTGATAATACAAATCCACTCCAACCCTTACTTGTATTGATGTCTTCAATGAGAGTCCTGATAATAGCCTTGCTGGCAGCCTTCTTCATAGTTAAATTAAAGCTTTCTTTAATAGGTATGGCAATAGCTTTTTTCACTTATAAAATTGTATTATTAGTATCTGGTTTGCTAAATGCTCAAGAGCACAAGGCGCTCCACCAGAAACAATAATTAAATGGCACACATCACTACAGAGTTATTAGGACAACAAGTCAACGCAGACACGCTTTATTTTGCGTGGGCTGTAATGGGTTTTTTAGTTGTGGCTGGATTTATACTTTCAGTTGGATTAAAAGCAGAAACTGCTAACTATGGAACACGCCAGCATTTTGCTGAAGGCATATATAAATTTTTCAATAAGCTATGTGTCGACCAAATTGGTCCACGTGGAAAGAATTATGTTTTTTATATAGGATCATTATTTATTTTTATTATCTCTGCTTATTACGCAGGTCTTTTCCCTTGGAAAATTGGCTCACTTTTTGAGTGGTGGCCTATGCTTCCAGCTGAGCATGTTGCTGAGCACGGACATCATGCAGTTGGTCATCCATGGCATGGAGCTAGCCCTCTTGCTGATATTAATATTCCAGCTGCGATGGCTGTAGTTTCTTTAATCGCTTACATCTTATCTGGCGTAGCTGTTGGTGGTTTTAAATATGTCCAATCTTTCCTTCCAATCAACTTTACAAACAAAGGTATAAAACTAAACCTTATGTGTTTGATTGAGATTATGGATTTAGCTGTTAGACCTTTAACACTAACTCTTCGACTTTTTGCTAACACTCTTGCTGGTGAGACTTTGCTTGCAGTATTTATTACTATGCTTGCTATCGCTCTTCCTGCTGGAATCTTAGCTTTTGAAGTTTTTGTAGGTGCTTTGCAAGCTTTCTTATTTACAATTCTTACAACTGTTTACATCGGTACTGCTGTTCAGCACGCTGAGCACTTAATCCATGATGATCACTAGTGAATTTCTAGCTTACTTTTTGCATATCGCCTCTGAGGTGATACCAGCTTTTTTAATTGCTGTAGTCTTTGCAGCTTTTGTTGATGAATATTTGCCTGATAGTTTTATAGAAAATTATTTTAAGAAATCACACTTTCTTACTATTTTCCAGGCAAGTTTTTTAGGTTCTTTAATTCCTATCTGCACTTGCGGGATGATTCCTCTTGCTTTCAAACTTCTTAAAAAAGGACTTAACTGGAGAATCATGACAGCATTTTTAATTTCTGGCGCTGCTTGTAGTCTTCCAGCCCTTTACCTTACGACTCTAATTAGCTGGGATATCACGATAATGAGATTTTTAGCTTCGGTAATTTTTGGAGTTATTACCACTTACTTTTTATCAATTTTTGCTGGTAAGGATTTTGTGCTTGAGCTAAAACGTATTCCAGGACATAGCTGCTGCGCTTCAGAAAAAGCTAAAAAAGCTTTTAAAGATAGGCTTAAACGAATTTTTAAAGACTTTAAAATGATGGCAAAAGAATTTCTGCCGTGGATTGCTATAGCTATTACAGTGGCTAGCATTTTTCACTTCTACCATTCTGATATTAGTGAGATGGCACTTTTTAAAACATTTAGCACTGATTTATTTTTAGGTCCTTTAATAGGATCGATGATAGGTTTTCCTTTTTATCTTTGTGCGGGTGCTGATGTGCCTCTTAGTAAAGAGTTTGTTAGTAATGCGATACCAACAGGCACTGTCATGGCTTTTATGACAGCAGCCCCTGGAGTAAACCTGACAAGCCTTCTTATATATAAGCAATGTATAGGTGTTTATAAGGCAGCAGCTTTTGTAATCTCTTCCATATTGATGGCTAGTGCTATTGGTATAGCCATAAATCTCTTTTTCTAAAGCCTTTAAATTAGCTGAAATCCCTTGTATAAGCGCTAATATTAGAATTCTTTAAAGAAAAGTGAAAAACCTGTAATACACGCCGAATATGGTGTAAAATTTTCTAGTATTTTATTTTTATTTAAAAGGGGAAATGATATGACAGAAGGTACTGGTGGAGTGAATAAAACTGGTCTAGTTGAAACAAGAAAACTATTACCCCTTGCACTTGATGATATGCCTGGTGTATGTAAGGCTAGAGCGAGACCTTGTCCTGCTGCACATCTTTCACGAACAGAAAAAAAGATTTTGCATGAAGCCCCAAAGCGTGAAGAAGCAGTTAAATTATTTACAGTTGATGATTTTATAACAAGAAGAGAAAAGCTTACTTCTGAAGGTCGTAACCCAAGTGATAAGCAAAGAGAAATTTATGAGCAGGAGCTTTTAGTTTTTGTAGAGTATTTAACTGAAGTAGCAAAACTTTATAATAAAGAAGAGCCCAGGTCTACAAATGCTTTTAGATTAGCTCAGACACTAAGACCCAATACAGCAGAAAATGAAATTCAGAGAGAAAGACCACATGATGAGAACCTTGAAGGTTTAGCAAAATTAAGAGGTTCTGCAGAAATATTAATGACTAAGCTTGCGCAGTTTGATGATGGTTTTGAATGGGCTGATCTTATTAAGAAGATGATTAACTCTCTTCAAGTTCATGGTTTTAAAGAGTTATTAGAAACTCCTAAACCTAAACAAGTATCTGACAATCCTCTTGACCGTGATTCTCTTATTGCTGAACTTGAAGCAAATGAAATTAATACAAAAATTCTTCCAAAGAAGGATTTAGAGAGCATGATAGAAATGCTCAGAATGATGAGAACCCCCGTAGATCAATCACTCTTTGGTAGGTTTGATGGTAAGTCTAAAGAAAGATTATTCTCTAATGATGGTTTTAAAGACTTACTAGACTATAATTCTTCTGAGTTTGACAAAAAGAGTTTTAAAAAGCCTGTATTTTTTCATTTTCAAGTTGCTGAGCTCCCAAAATATTTAGATGAAAGAGTTTATGAGATTTTATACCTTGGTAAACGATTTGATGAGAAAGGTGATTTGATAACGGTAGATTATGCTAAGGCTGAGCGTCTTAAGCAAATCCGCTACAGTCTAGAGGGCGTTAAAATAAAACTTGCTAGATACGCAAAGGAAGAAGCTAAAGCTAGTCTAGTTGAGCAAGATAGTAGTCTTAGTCAAGAAGAACTTGAGACTTTGCTTAAAGCTGAAGAAGAAAGGATTATCAATAAATACTCCCCAGATAAGTTGTCTATTAGGTCTGAGGAACTCATAACTTCTAACGATGATCTACTTAGAGACCTTTATAGTCAATTTATCAAAGCCCTAAGAAAATCTTATATCAAAGAGAATCAGTCTTTAATAGAAGAGCATTTTGAAAGAACGGATGCAGAAAAAACTGCTCTTAGCAGAGGTATTTCAGTTAAAGAATTACTTGCTGAAAGAAATGCTGAGATGAAAAGGATGCTTGACCTACATGATGCTAATGCTAGTCCTCAAGCTTAAAGTTCTTTAGATAAACCTGCTATATTTTAATTAATGCCTGCACTAAGAGATGCAAAAAATAAAGTAAACGAGCTCAAAAAGAAGCTTCTTCGCTGGAACCATCTTTATTACGCTGAAAATAAATCTGAAGTAGAAGATGAAGTCTATGACGCTTGTCTTCGTGAGCTTATTGAATTAGAAGAGGCTTACCCTGATCTTCTCACATCTGATAGCCCTTCTCAGCAAGTGGGTGGCGGTCTTTTTGCTTCTGCTGATAAGGAGCTGCAAGATGAGGCGGCGCAGCTTGGTATAAAACTAGAAAAAGCTGATGAGCTTAAAAAATTGCATCACCAGGTGCCAATGATTAGCTTGGCTAATGCCTTTGGCGAAGACGAGATTAGAGCTTGGGAAGAGCGTATTAATCGCATTATTGGTGAGGAGACTTACCGCGAGTATATTTTTGAGCTTAAAATTGACGGTCTTAGTTTTAGTGTAGATTACGAAAATGGAAAGCTAGTAAGGTCTGCTACGCGCGGCAACGGGCGTGTTGGTGAAGAAGTTACTAATAACGTGATGACGATCAAAACTTTACCTAAAGAGATAGAACTTAAAGAGCCTTTTTCAGTTCGTGGTGAAGTTTTTATATCTAAAAAAGATTTTCAGAGAATTAATAAGGCGCAGGAAGCTAAGGGTGGAATGCTCTATGCTAACCCGCGTAACACAGCCTCTGGCTCTTTGAGGCAGCTTGATCCCAACATCACAGCAGAGCGTCACCTTGATGCTTTTATTTATAGTGCTTTTGATTTTAATACTCTAGTTCCTGCAGATGGTGATTTTAAAGATCTCACTGAAGATGCTTTTGACATGCATAAAAACTTTAAAACTCACCATGAGTCTTTAGAGTTTTTAGAAAAGCTAGGTTTTAAAACAAATAAAAAGGAAAATAAGCTCTGCAAGACTATTGATGAAGTTATTGAGCTTTATCAGAATTGGCAAGTGGAAGATGTTAATGGTAGCCGTAAAAAAGATACACTCGGCTATGCTGTTGATGGCGCAGTTGTTAAAGTGAATCAAATTAGCTTGCAAAAAGAGCTTGGTAGCACTAGTAAATCTCCCCGCTGGGCGCTTGCTCTTAAATTTGCTGCTGAAGAAGTAGAAACGCAGATAGAATCTATAAGTTTAGATGTGGGGCGCACCGGAGCTATTACCCCTGTTGCTAATCTCACGCCAGTCCAAATAGCTGGCACTACAGTGAAGCGAGCTAGCTTACATAACTTCGATCAAGTAGAAAGATTAGGCGCGCGCGTTGGTGATTTTGTGAAGGTTCGCAAGGCTGGAGAAATAATCCCCGAGGTTATTTCTGTAAATGAGGCTAAACGCAAAGAAAAAATCAATTCTGATCTCAAGGATTACCATAAAGAAATCAAAGCACCTTCCAAGTGCCCTAAGTGCAGCTCAGAGACAGAAAGAGAGGACGTGGCTCTTAGATGCACTAATCTTTCTACTTGCCCAGCACAGGTGCAGCGCCGCATAGAGCATTGGTGCTCAAAAGCTGCAATGAATATTGATGGTGTGGGTCCGTCCCTTGTGGAGCAGCTTTTAGAAAATAAACTTATAGAAAATCCTCTAGATTTATACTCATTGACTTATGATAATTTTCTAGATCTTGAAAGAATGGCAGAAAAGTCTGCTAAAAATGCTGTTGATTCTATAGAGGCTAGTAAATCTAGACCTTTCTCTAGGCTTCTTTATGCTCTAGGTATAAGGCATGTCGGCGCGAATGTGGCTGAGCTTATTTCTAATTATTTCTCTGACCTTGAGTCTCTTAGAAAGGAATGCCTAGAAAATGAAGGCGCTGAGCTTACTAAGGTAGATGGTTTAGGTCCTAAGATTGTTGAGTCTATTTCTAAATATTTTAATGATAAATCTTCTAAGCCAATAGTAGATAAGCTAATTAAAGAAGGCAAGAGCTTTTTGGATATAAAAAGTGAGAAGAAAAAGAAAGTTAGCGATAAATTCTCTGGTATGACTTTTGTAATTACAGGGACCTTGTCGAAGCCGCGCTCTCACTATGAGTCTCTTATTAAAGAAAATGGCGGAAAAGCTTCATCATCCATTTCTAAAAAAACCTCATTTTTACTTGCCGGTGAAAGTGCTGGATCAAAGCTAGATAAGGCTGAAAGTTTAGAAGTGAAAATCCTAAGTGAAGATGATTTTACAGCTTTGTTAACTTAAGCGTCATTGCGAGCAGGAGGGGCTTACACAAACTAACATATGTGAGACACCTTAGATCCCCGACCGCACCAAAGGTGCTCGAAGCAATCCATAAAAAAAGAGTTACAATTAGATCTATGGGCTTCATATATCCACTACTTTTAGTTCTTTGCTTATCTTTACTCCCAGCATCAGCAGTTAATGTAGAAATTGGCTTAGGCGATTACCAAGACGAAGCTACTATTTCGTCTACTACTGATTATCGTTTGGTAAATAGAAAAACAGGCGCTGTCATTGGTGATTTCTATGCACTGAGTGAAGTAAGATTGGTTTCTACTAAAGGGAGCATAAAACTTATAAATGGCTATGAGCCAGTCGGTGCTTTTAAGGGTCCCATTGAAATGGTAACCATGCCACCTAAAGGCAAAGAAGCTTTAGTTTCTGTAAATGATAAATGGTATCGAGGTACTTTTAGATTTTTCCCAACAAAAGTAAAGAAGAGTTTTTGGGCTAAAGAAAATGGTTTTTCTATTGTAAATAAAATTGATATGAATGATTATTTAAAGGGCGTAGTGCCTAGTGAGATGCCGGCATCTTGGCATGGAGAAGCTCTTAAAGTCCAGGCAGTCTGCGCGCGTACTTACACACTTTCTAAATTAAATCGACGCAGAGAGTTAGGCTATGACCTGAAAAGCACAGTTGAAGACCAAGCATATTTAGGATACCAGCATGAAAAACCATCAACTAATAGAGCTATTGAATTGACTAAAGATCAAATTCTAGTAGATAATAATGGACGCATTGTAGAAGCTTATTACACAAGTAGTGCTGGCGGTTACACAGATGCTATAGAAGATGTTTGGGATGTATCTCCTCTTAGTTATATAGTGCCTCGTAAATCTTATGATGATAACTCCCCTCATTACAGATGGAGAAAAGAGTTTGACCAAGAAGAAATCTCAAGAATGCTTGAGGATTTTAAAATTGGCATGCTAGTTGGTTTAAAGGTTTTAAGCCGAACTAAGGCAGAGAGAGTGAAAGATATAGCCTTAGTTGGGACTAAAAAAAATACTTATATTACTGGCGAAGAACTTAGGCATCAGCTTGGTTTAAAAAGTTCTAAATTTAATTTTGGAATTCAAAACGGCAAGATGGTTTTTGCTGGTCGCGGTTTTGGCCATGGTTTAGGAATGTCTCAATATGGGAGTAAGGCTCTTGCTGAAAGAGGTTTAGCTTATAAAGATATACTTAAACACTATTACCCTGGCACTAAATTAATGAGCATTTAGTTTAGTAGTTTTTGTATTTCTTTTTTATCAATAATTGGAAGAGGGAAGTAAAGATTTGGTCCTTGTCTGTAAAAAGAAGATAACCTTACATCTGAACTTTTAGTACTACCAATATATTGAGCAGAACTATACCCTTCTTGGTTAATTAATGTTTCGATTTCAGGGTTTCTCTTAACCGCTTTTTGATAGTGTTTTTTAAAGAGCTCTTTATCTTTGTGGTTTGCAAGTGCCTTAATCAACTGCCAGTAACCATCATCACCATCAAATTTAATTGCTTTGTTGATAGTTTCATTCGCCTCGTTTATTTTATTCAAACCAAGCTGAGTAGATGCTAAAAATCCATAAAAATATGATACCGAAGGGCTTAAGCTAATTGCATTTTCTATATCTTTCTCTGCAGCTTTTAAGTCTGTTGATATTCCTGTTGCCCCTCTAGTGAAGTGATAGAGAGAGTTTAAAGGATCCCATTTTATTGCTTTGTCGTAATTTCTCATGTCATAGTAGTAATGACCCAAGAGGCTTGGAATAAATACAACTAAAGATAAAGCATAGGCTGTTATTTTTGAACTTAAGTGAGATTTACTTGGAAGCCGGGCTTTTAAATAATCTAATTGACCAAAGTCTTTTATAAAAGGAATTATGATTAATCCTGCTAAGAAAAATTGGTTGAATTTAGCGAGTGAAGAATCTAATAAGAGAATTACTATTAATGGCGCCAGTGCGCGTGGTGAGTTTTTAGCTACGAGATAGAGGAGGGCAAGAATTAAAAATAATCCCAAAATGCCTAGTTCAAAAATCGAATTGAAAAGAGTGCTGTGCCCATGTATTATCTGCTCATCAATTCGGGCACCCAGCACAGGCGCGTGAGCTCTATAAACAGAAAAGTCCAGAGCAAAAGTGCCAAAACCATGCCCCCATAAAGGTTTGTTTAGAAAACCAACAAAGCTTGAGTCCCAGATATAGAGCCTGGGTAGAATTGAGACTTCAATAAAGTGAAAGATGTTTTGTCTGAAGAGAAATACTAATCCCAGAGTGATTAGTCCTGTGAAATAAAGTAATTTGGATCTTACGGTAGTAAAAAGAGCTATTAGGCTTGTTAGTTTGTTTGATAGAGCTAAAGCTAGAGTGGAGAAAACATAAACCATAAAGTTATCTTTTCTAATAGAACTATAATATAGAGAAATATAGACTGGCAACCATAAAAGTAAGCTTCCTCTCTCGTAGAGCGTAATTTTCAGATGGTTTGCCACTATTAAAAGAATAAATAAGGCTAAAAGTATATGCTTTTTATTTTTATTCTCTAACCAAAATTTAGATTTGGCAAAAGCAAAAAGTGAGGATGCGTAGAGGAAATATTCAACACTAAACCTTGCTTCTGAAGAGAGAACTAGGGTTGTTAAAAGTAGAAACCAGAATAAATAATATTTATAAAGATGCTTAAGACTAAATAGGCTTAAAGCAATAAGTCCAAGGTGACCGCCAATTGTACTTATCCCAATTGATGAGCTGAAGATATAGGAAATTAGAAAGAAGCCTAAGCAAATTAATGCAGACCTCATTTACTTACCTTTTAATGTGAAACTGAATCTACCACTAGCTTTTTCAGCATCATTCTTTAACTTACCTTTGATTTTTATCTTATTCCCCTTTCTTTGAGCTTTAACTTTTGAAGTTGTAAATGGAATAGTGCAGCTTGTAGTTGCTGAAATAGTGCTGTTATTTATATCTGCGGTGTTGTCAGTAATTACACCAATGCAAGGAGCGCCAAATGAGATATTAAAAGTTGAAACTGAATTAAGAGTGAATTTTTGATTTTTGGTTTGAGTTAGGCGACTATCATTAAGAGAAACTTTGCCACCTCTTCTTTCCGTGCTAGCTATGCCTCTCTCTACAAAGGCTATAGAGTTGGGTCCAAATTGACCAGCAATTTTAAATTTAGTTTTAATCTTACCTTTCTTTGCTTTGGTGCCAAAAATACTATTAGAAAGAGCTGGAGCAGCGACGCTTCCTGGGCTTCCGCCAGGTCCTCCAACTGAACCCACTGATCCTGTTGAGCTAGTTGTTACAGTGCTTGATGAAGCATCTTTTTCTAAACTTATACTTCCTTTAACGATACTTAAAACTGAAAATTTTATAGCTTGGCGAATTTCACCTGGCACCAAATCATTAGCTTCTGCTGTTTTGTAGCTGATTAATAAAATTGAGAGGGATAATAAGATAAGATTGAGTTTTTTCATTTGATTTTTCCTTGTATATGATATTTTAGTCTATAAAAGAGCCTAAATGCAATATAACTGCAAAGCAATTATTTTAAAAACTATAAAGCTTGGCGAGTCAGACAAGATCCTTTCGGTTTATAGCCCTGAATATGGTCTGATTAAGGCTGTTGCTAAAGGCGCATATAAGCCAATGAGCTCTTTTGGGGTTAAGGCGCAGGTCCTGTCTTATGTAGAATTTCAGCTTGCAAAGGGGCGCAATTTAGAGATTGTTTCTCAAAGCAAATTAGTAGAAGATTTCAGAATTATAAGAAGTGACTATGAAGCTTTGACTTTTGCATGTTATTTTGTTGAGCTGATCGAAACAATAGCAATTGAAGATGATAGTTATGAAAACCATTTTAATTTATTGCTCGCTGGATTAAATGAATTAAACAGAGAAGGAGCTAGTAGAAAATTAATATGCTTGCAGTTTTTATGGGAGTTAATTGAACAGCTAGGTTATAAACCTGAATTATCTAGGTGCGCGATTAGCCACCGCTCTAAAGATAGTAGCCAGCCTGCTCAGTATTTTGATCTGAAAAATGGCAGTATAGTTAGCACTTCTGCCTTTAATGAGTTTTCAGAAAGAAACCCTTACCAAGAAGAAATAGTAAAAATAGACACTGGGCTTTATAAAATTTTACAGAGCTTAGACGAACAAAATTTACAAGAGCAAGAATCACAGCATCTGAATTCTACAATTAAACTTTTAGAGAAGCATTTTGAGTATAGGATGCATAAGCCTATCAAAAGCTGGAAGCTAGTTGAAGAAATCCTTTCTGAGACTAAGAGCTACGTTACGTGATAAAATCTTGTGCATTGAAGATTCTAGTCATTAAATTAAGTGCTTTAGGCGATGTGGTGCATGCTGTTCCAGCTGTAAACGCTATTAAGGCTGCGCGCCCTAACACTAAAATTGATTGGCTTATTAATGATTCTTTTAAAACAATTATTGAAAATCAAAGCTCTATTAACAAGATCTTTGCGTTGAAAAATAAAAAACTTGCTACTTATATAGAAATGGCAAAAATTTTGAAAGCTGAAGACTATGACATCATCATAGACCTTCAAGGATTGATAAAGACAGCATCTATTGCTTTCTTTGCAAAGACCAAAAAAACAAAGATCATTGGCTATAAAGAGCCTCGTGAAAAAATAGCCACTTACTTTTACTCAGAAAAAGTTGATGCTGGTGAAAATCTAGATAACTCAAGTCATGTTATAGAAAAGACTATGCTTTTTGCTGAGTATCTAGGAGCTAATTTGCAAAAGAATGATTCCCAAAATTTAATTCTTGATTATGGCGAGCTTAGAGCTCAAGGTAGAAAGCCGCGTGATGGCGAGTTGAATGTTTGCTTAGTGCCAAGCACTACTTGGGAATCTAAACTTTGGCTAGCAGAAGCTTGGGCTGAAATTATAGAGAATTTTATTTTTAAACTTGACGCGCGTGTTCATATTTTAGGTACTGATTATGATGCTTCAAATATCCAGAAGATTTATGAAAAGCTCGATGCTAAAACTAAATCTGACCCTAAGCTAATTAATCTTTTAAATCAAAAATCTCTGAGAGAATTACCTGAATTCTTTAACCAGATGGATTTTATTTTAGGGGTGGATACAGGTCCTCTCCATATAGCAGTAGCTAGCGTGAATCCAGAGAATACAAAAATCTTAGGACTTTATGGTCCAACTTCGTCATTTAGAACTGGACCTTATGCCTTTAATTCCGTTAATTATTCTGAAATGATAGGTCATAAAGTTTCTCACAAGCGAAATATTAAAGATGATAGACATAGTATGGCGCTAATCAAACCAATGGAGATCTTTGAGATTTCAAGAGGACTATTAAATATATAGTTTTTACTATGTTTTTGGCTTTATTCGTAATTAGTTATAGAATGGATATATAGGCAAGGAGCCATTTTGGACTTTAACGGGGTTAGTTTAGATTTTTTATTTGTATTGGTCAGTATTTTGATCATCACTATTTTGATTGTTGTTCATGAATTTGGGCACTTTCTTGCAGCCAGGTATTTTGGCTTTCAAACGCCAATTTTTGGAATCGGTCTTCCTTTTGGACCGCACATAGATCTTTTTAAAAAATGGAACACTCAATTTCGCTTCCATTGGTTTTTAATTGGTGGTTTTGTAAGTATTCCAGAGCTTGGTGATGAAACTAATCCTGAGCTTCTTAAAGAATTAAATATTAAAGAACCACTTAGACATTTTCCTGTTTGGCAAAGAGCTATTGTTGCATCAGGTGGGATAGTCTTTAATATACTTTTTGCTTTTTTGCTTTGTGTGGTTATGAGCGCAACTATTGGTTTACCTAAAGCTGCCGCTAATAATTCTATTGGTGATTTTGTTAAAGGAAACCCTATTGCTCAAAAAGCAGGTATTATAGCTGGTGACAGGATTATATTTGTTGGTGAATCTAAAGTTGAAACTGGAATTGATCTTAAAGAAGCGCTTGAAAGCTATAAATCGGCGCGAGTCTTATTAACGGTTCAAAGAGAACTTAAATCAGCAGATGATAAAACTGAGATAGCTGAAGAAGATAAAGTATTTGAAACGAAAAAAATATACATTAGCCCAAATGAAAAAGGCGCTATCGGTGTGGTGCTTGGCTACGAGCAAGAGTATGTGAAAAATGGCAATAATCCTTTAGTGTGGCTTTGGGATTCGGCTAAATTTACCGGCATGACTCTTCTTGGGATGTTTATTTCTGTCATTGGAATCTTAGTTACTTTATTCACTAAGATATTTTCTATTTTTCTTCCAGCACCTTTAGAGACTGGAGTAGCGCTTGATCAGGTTAAAGGTATAGTTGGGATAGTTCAGCTTATTAGTGAAGATATTCAATCTAACTGGGCTATGGTTTATCAGTTTGCAATTTTACTTAGCTTGAACCTTGCTGTGATAAATGTTCTGCCGATACCAGCACTTGATGGTGGACACTTAATGTTCATGCTCTATGAAGCAATTGCAGGTAAAAAGCCAAATGAAAAAATGCAAGAAAATGCAGTTCAGTTTGGGTTTTTGTTCTTGCTTACAGTTATAGCCTTAACCACGGTCAACGACATTAAGCACTGGATCTTCGGTTAATTTTTTGCATCTTTGCAAGCCTCGCTCAATAACAAAGCTACAAAAATTAGTTCTTAGAAGACCGGTAATTTTTATAACTAAAAACAGCAGTAGTTACTGAGGCTATTGCAATTATCACTAAAAGAATTAAAACTAAATTTGCAAATAAAGTTATTTGCTCGCTAGCTTGCGCGGCGGCAGTCTGAAACTCACCCTTCATCCCACTTATAGGGTTAACAGCACCTGCTACTTTCCCAACTCCATTACCTACAACTTTGCCGGCTTCCCCAACTGGCTTAAGTAAATCTCCAAGTCCCATGGTATTTATTAAAGCACAGTTATTCTAATCCTAGTTTCCTTCTATCAAAACGCTCACTGTTAGTGAATCCATATGAGTAAAGTATTATTTTATGCTTGAACTGTTTTATTTTTAGCTTTTATTTTAACTGAAGCTTCTGAGTTATTAAAATATTCATCCCAATTAGCATCTACTTTCTTTTTGACATCATCAGACATGGTGATTAGATCAGGCCATTCACGACTAAAGCCTTCATCAGCCCATTTGCGTGTTGCATCTATACCGACTTTAGAGCCAAAGCCCATAATAGGCGCTGCATGATCAAGAATATCTAATGGTCCTTTAGTAAAAGTCATGTCTCTTTGAGGATCGACATTTCCAAAGGCATGCATCGCTGCTTCGCTGTAGTTGTGGATATCTACTTCTTTATCAAAAACTATTATCGATTTAGTCCATGCCATTTGACCAATTCCCCAAATAATATTCATGACCTTTTGAGCGTGACCAGCATATTTCTTATCTATTTTTATAAGAGCAGAGTTATGAAAAACCCCATCCCAAGGAAGGTCCATATCAATTATCTCTGGGCAGACTAATTGAAGTAAAGGTAAGAAGATGCGCTCAGTTGCTTTGCCTAAGTAGCAGTCTTCTTGTGGAGGAATCCCAACTATCGTAGTTGCGTAAATTGGATCTTTACGGTGAGTCACAGCTGTAACATGAAGCTTAGGGTATTTATCAGCAAGCGAATAAAATCCTGTGTGATCACCAAAAGGACCTTCAGTAATTAGCTCTTCTTCAAGATCTATATAACCTTCTATCACCATCTCCGCTGTCGCTGGTACTTGCTGGTCTATAGTTTTGCACTGCACTAATTCAACGGGCTTGCGTCTTATAAAACCAGCCATAATCATCTCATCAATTCCAGGAGGCAGAGGAGCAGTTGCTGAGTACATCACAGCAGGGTCGCAGCCTACGGCTATAGCAATTTCCATGCGCTTTTGACCATTTACATTTTTAAGTGATTTAGAAAAATTATGCGCGCCATCATGGTGCTTATGCCAGTGCATGCCAGTTGTGATGTTGTTGAATTTTTGCAAACGATACATTCCAACATTTCTAGCAGACCCTAATTTATCTGGATCTTTAGTAAAAACACAAGTGAGCGTAACAAAAGGTCCTCCATCATCAGGCCAGCACTTAAGGATAGGAAATTTGTCTAGTAGTTTTTCGTTTTTATCTCCACCACATTCTGGAGCTAGGCAAAGCACTTCTTGGCATGGAGCGTTTTTTACTAGTTTAGGTAAAAAGTTTTTGACTTCAGAAAGCTGCATTAACTTTTGGATTTTATCAATAGCTCCAGTAGGTACCTCAGGTTTTATAAACTCTCTAATACGATCCCCAACAGCATCGTAGCCTCGAGCGTGATCTTCTACTCCAAGCCCCATCTGCATGCGCTTATGTGAGCCCATTGAATTTATAAGAACTGGGACATCGTAGCCTTTTACATTTTCAAAAAGCAGAGCCTTATTTGGCATGCCAATGCTTTTTGAAACGCGGTCAGCTATCTCTGTAATTTCAAGTTCAGCATCCACTTCTTTAGTGATGCGTAGAAGCTCGCCTTCAGACTCTAAATCTGCTATGTATTCTCTTAGATCTTTGTATGGAAAAGGCATATCTCTTTTTTTATCCTAGCATTCAAGTCCTTTTCTAGCTTGAATCCTAAGCTTTTCTCCTCTTAAATTAATGTACGTTTAAGCCAAATGTTACCGCGATTAGCATACGAATGATCTTTACGTGGATCATCTCTAAAGCCATATTTTTTATATAGTTCTATAGAAACTTTAAGCACTGTATCAGTCTCGATAATCATTTCTTTATAGCCCTGAGCTTTTGAAAATTCAATTGCTTTTTCCACTAGCGCTCCGCCAAGTCCTCTTCCTTGATAAACATCATCAACACCCATCTTAGCTAGCTCAATTGTACGCTCTGAGTGAGGTATTAAGCTTAGTGTTCCGCGAGCTTGACCGTCTACTAAAGCCATAAATATTTCACCACCATTTGTGTGAGCTTTAGGATCTTCAAAAAGCTCTTCATCTCTTGGCTCAAGTGTAAAATATTTTTCCAGCCAATTCTTAGTAAGCTTTTCAAAGTCAGCTTTATGGCTATTAGTGTAATTTACGATTTCTATATTTTCTAGTCTGGGTAAGCGCCTTGCTTTAAAAGGAGTTTGGCTTAAATCGTACTCGATGGTATCTAAAGTATGAAAGAAATTTTCAAACTGCTCTCCGAGCACGTCTAATAAAGAGTTCTCGATGATTTTTAAAAGTGGTATAAGTTGATCAAGAATTTTACTACCTTTTTCTGTGATGGTAATTTTCTTTTGTCTTTGATCTGAGCTCTCTACCTCTGAAGTTACTAGACCTTGCTTAGTCATCTCTTTAACAATTTGCGATGCCGCTGAATGACTGATTTTGCGTCTTTGAGCAAGACTCTTAATATCTAAACTTTTGCTGTGTTTTAAAGTTAGTAAAAAAGCAAACCAGGTAGATTTAAATTTAATGCCTCTTTCGTTATAAAGATCTTGCACTTGAGAAAAGAGCATGTCTGTGATTCTTTTAAATCTTGAACCAAGTGTTAATACTCCTGTTTCAGAAATTGACTCAAGGTATTTATCATTTTCGTTACTAATAGTTTTCAAACTCATTAAGTGCACATTCTAGCAAAAATGCTTAAGCACTTATATATTAGATTCCTGACAAAATAAAAGCCCCACTATTGTGAGGCTTTTGGGATTCAGAAATTGAATAAGAGATCTTAAAATTTAGGATGAGAGAAATGCTCTAAAAATTGTCTTGAGAATGTTTTAGGCTCGCTAGCTTTAATAGCTTCTTGGGCCTTATTAGAAGTTCCTGAAGATCCTTTTCTAGACGGACTTGTAGAACTTTTAGTTCTAGCTTTTGGATCTATAGAAAGTAAGTTTGCGATTGATGTGTGAATCATTTCTGAACTCCTTATATTTAAATATTAGCATTTATCCATGTACTTGTACAGTTATTTATATAAGTACTTGTGTAAATTGCAGATTAGTTGAAATAATTGAGCTTTGAATATATGTATGTCGAAATTTTCAGGGAATATCTTAAAGACGGAACTTAGTTCAGCTTAATTAAGACATTTATATATATGGAAGCAAGTACACAGGAGAAAAAGGAAAATATGATCAACTTTGAGTTATCAGATATACAACAAGATTTACAAAGACTAGCGAAAGACTTTGCGGAAAAAGAAATCACCCCGCATGCTGAAGCACATGATCATGAATCTAAATTTCCTATGGAAATTGCACAAAAAGCTTTTGAGCTTGGACTCTTGAATGCAGGCTTTCCAGAAAGTGTTGGTGGTTTAGGACTTGGTGTTTTAGAAGAATGTATTTTGTCTGAAGAACTTGGCGTAGGATGTACAGGGATTGCTACAGCACTTGGAGCAAATATGCTGGCTGCAGCACCTTTGCTTGTAACAGAAAATGCAGAGATTAATAAAAAGTTTTTAGCTCCAATGATGGAAGAACTGCAATTCGCTTCTTACTGCGTAACAGAGCCTGGCGGTGGATCAGATGTTGCTGCAGCAAAAACTACAGCAAAAAAAGTTGGAAATGATTATGTACTTAACGGTACCAAGCAGTGGATCACTGGCGCTAAGTACGCTAAATGGTTCTTTGTTCTTGCAGTCACAGACCCGAGTGCAGGACATAAAGGTATGTCAGCTTTTGTTGTGCCAGCAGATACCGCAGGTGTTCAAGTTCAGAAAAAAGAAGATATGATGGGTCAGCGCGCATCATCAACTCATGCTGTTGTTTTTGAAGATGTGAAGGTTCCATCTGAATATCTTTTAGGAGCTGAAGGCGAAGGTTTTAAAATTTCGATGAAAGCTTTTGATAAAACACGTCCACCAGTAGCAGCTGGTGCTGTTGCAATTATTAGAGCATCACTTGAGCACTCAAAAAGATATGCAATGGAACGTACAAGTTTTGGTATGCCACTAGCTATGCACCAAGCAATTAGTTTTATGATTGCTGATATGGCGATGGAACATGAAGCGGCTAGACTTCTTACTTGGAGATCAGCTGCGATGATTGATGCTGGTACTAGAAATACTAAGTACGCAGCTTACGCAAAAGCTTTTGCTGCTGACGCTGCTATGAAGCACGCTACTAACGCTGTGCAGATTTTTGGTGGTTATGGCTACTCGCGTGAGTATCCAGTAGAAAAATTAATGAGAGACGCTAAGATTTATCAGATATATGAGGGTACTTCTCAGATTCAGCGTCTAATCATAGCTAAAGAGATGTTCTTAAGAAACGCCTAGCCTGTCATCACGAAGCCCGAAGGGCTGTGGTGATCTATGGATTGCTTCGCTATGCTCGCAATGAGATAGGTTAGACCCTGCATGGTATTATCTTGACAAGCGACCTTTGTCTTTGTTAGTCTTTATTGTTATGACAATAGAAAGAACCGCTTTGGGTTTTAACAATTTAAAAGGTATTTTTTCTCGCATCGCCTCTCCTGAGGAAGACCTTAGAGGTACTTGGGCTGCTAGGAGTAAGGAAGAGTATCAGCAGGCAAAGGCATTTGTAGATAAGGAAAAAGAAGCAATAGTTAAGTATATGGCTTTGGGTACTACTCCCCCAGATTTTACAGAAGACCTTTATGCTAATAGTGAAGATGCATCTGAAGATTTTCGGAAAGCTGTGCGAGCTTTTTTCGATATGATCACTTATCAATATTCAAGCTTTTTAGAAACAGCAAATTGTCTAGAAAAAAAATTAGAACGAGAACTTTCTAAAGCAAATCCTATAACAAAAAAATTAAAGGAAGAGCTTTCTAAAGCAAAAGCAGGTAAGAAGAACTTTCCAACAGTTATCAAGAGAGCATTTAGTCTTCTTAACCCTCTTTTGGGCGAGCTAAGAAAATATAATCATGACGATGTACAAAAAAATATTGCACAGGTTATTTTTGGCTATAAGGATCATTTTAAAGATAACTTTGTGGAAGATATGAGAAAAGTAATAGGGCATTCTTCTAAAGAAATAGGTACAGAGTTCAAGAAATTAATAAAATTCTTTACTAGTTCAAATGAGAATAAAATTTAAAAGCCTTGGATAAATAGCTTTCAAGCTTGTTATTTGAGTAGGCTGCTGTTCAAGAATATAGGATTTAAGGTGCCATTTTGGCACCTTAAAGATTGGATTGCCGCGCCAGTAGGCTCGCAATGACCCAATATGTTAATATAAATGAGATGGCTTCAAAAAAAGCTAATTCTAATATTCTAATTGGCAAAACTCTATATGAACTAGAGAAGCTAGTTGTTTCTCTTGGTTTAGAAAAATTTAGAGCTAAGCAAATTTATAAATGGATTTACACGAAATCAGTTCGTGACTTTGATCAAATGACTGATCTTTCTGTAAAGGCGCGCGAAACTTTAAAAGAAAATACACAGATAGGTTCATTGAAATTAAAAGATAAACAACTAAGTAAAGATGGTACTGTGAAATTTTTATTTGAGCTTGATGACGGGAATGTAGTCGAGTCAGTTTTAATGCGCTTCGAGCATTTCCCTGATAAAGGTGACTCGACTGAACCTGAGCCAAGACATACAGCCTGTATTAGCTCGCAGGTAGGCTGCGCTGTTGGTTGTACTTTTTGTGCGACGGGTACATTAGGTTTCAAAAAGAATTTAAGAGATGATGAGATTATTGAGCAAGCTTTATACATGCAAGCAGAGACTAGTGAGCGAATAAATAATATCGTTTACATGGGACAGGGAGAGCCGCTTAATAACTATGATGAAGTGATTAGCTCTATCGAAAAACTCCGCGAAGACGTTGGTGTTGGCGCGCGTCACATCACAGTATCTACTAGTGGAGTTGTGCCTAAGATAAATCAACTAGCTGCTGAAGGCATTCAAGTCACTTTAGCTCTTTCACTTCATGATCCTGAGGATAGTGATAGAGATTACTTGGTGCCGATTAATAAAAAATGGAATATTGAAGAGCAGATAGCTTCTTTAGAAAACTATGTAAACAAGACTAATCGCCGCGTAACTATTGAGTACGTGATGCTAAAAGATGTAAACGATAGCCCTCATAAAGCGAAGCTTTTAGGCAAACTTTTAAAAGACCTTCACTGCAACATTAACCTCATACCTTATAACCCAACAGATGTTAATGATCCATACCAGAGACCTACTAGAGCAGCGATTAATGAGTTTAAAGAAGTTCTAGAAAGAAATAATCGCGGTAAGAAAGTGACTCTGCGTAAAGAGAAAGGCACTGATATAGATGCTGCTTGCGGTCAGTTAGCTAATAAAGTCTTAGCTGCTTAGTTTATATTTAAGTCTTCTTAAAAAAGGTACTAGACCATTTACAGCTTTTTTAGCTGCATTTTTTGTTAATGCATCTATGTCAGTGTACTGATCAAATTTTGATTTAGTTTTTGGCTTTAGTTTTTTTCTTGAGCTTAGTCTTCTTAAATCTGGGCGCGTCGCTAAAAGTCTTGGTTTAACACTGGAGATTCCTTCTAGTATTTTTTCTACTTTACTCGCTTTAGATTTAGCAAAAGGCGAGTCATGCTTCATAACCACTAAAATTTTAGGGCTAATTATGCCTCTCTTTTCAAGTCCTTTCCACATACCATTAATGGATCTATTAGCTATGCTTTGACTGTGTGCCATCTCGATCAAGTGTGAATAGTCTGGCATTGGTGATTCCCCTGGAGGCTTAATAGCTCTTATAGACTCGATTTCAGAATTAGCTGCATTTTGTAATAGAGGCAAAATTTCGATGCTACTTTCTTTAGCTTCAGATAAAAACTTAGTTACGCCCTTAAAATTAGGATCAGAAGGATCTTTAGCTTGCATTAGTTTTAAGACTTTTTCTTTGATAGCCCTATTACCATTTTGCATTAGATCATTTAGCTCTTTGATATTCAAAGTGCATCCGTGCTCTTGATTGAAATCTTTTAAAAGATAGTCATCTAATCTATAAACAATAGATACTTGAGTTTTTTTCTTAATTTCTTTAGCTAAAGTTAAAGCTTCAAACATACTGAAAAGAGAGTTCGTGCCTCCTTTAAGCTGGATAATTACTTTACTTGAATCTTTAAGCGCTAGTCTCTTCAAGAGTTTTTTGCCAGAATTGAAATCGATAATTTTAGGAAGCCCTGCTTTTACATGCGGGACTTGACCATTTGGGTCAGCAGGAATTTGGCTAGAAGCCTGTCTGTGGCTTCCATCATCTGCTCTGTTTTGGATTGCGTTAATACTCTCCATAGCTTTAAAAGATAGCATTTAGAGTGTTAAAATGTCTATACCTTGTCAATCCTTATATAATGGACAATCTCAGCTTTAGTCGCGATAATGAATAAAGAAGTCAAAGCTCTTTTGGCTTCTTTAGTATATGCGTTCAATGATAAAACGAGCTTTTAATAACGGCGCCAAAGTGCGAATAGCGATAATGATTGCTTTATCCTTTATCGTCGCTTTATCTTTAAGCTCTTGCCAAAGCTCTAAATACCCAAAAGTCAGCTCAGAAAAATTCGATAGTCTTGAGCATGATGTGGATGATGCAATAACTGTTTCGCGTAAAGATATTGATAAAGGTATAGTAGCTTTAGAAGCGCTTCCTTTATTACCTAAACTTTTAGAAGATAGACGCAACTATGTTTTAGCTACTTTATATGAAGAGAAGAAAGATCTCCCTATGGCTTTTATAAGCTA
>CAYGPN010000016.1:0-35954 GCA_964352085.1 uncultured Gammaproteobacteria bacterium
TGCTGGGGTAGCTCAGTTGGTAGAGCATCTGACTTGTAATCAGGCGGTCGAGGGTTCAAATCCTTTCCCCAGCACCATTATTAAAAAAGACCCTACCAATGGCAGGGTCTTTTTTTTGTAGTTTCTAGTCTGAAATAATTGGAAACAATGCTGCGCTATAAATTGGATATCTGTGAACCTGCTTTTCTTTATCTATACCAAAATTATTACCACTAAAAATCACTCTATATGAGGGCTTATACTTATTTGCAAATATTTGTATACTCTTTGCTCTAGTGTTTGAACCCGATTTTACTTCTATTGGTATTCTTTCATTCCCGATCTCTCTTAGAAACTCTAGTTCTGAGCTTCCTTCTTTCCATGCAAAAAGCTTGTCAGTTCTACCCATGGAGAAAGCAAATTCTTGTGCCACAAAGTTTTCAGCATAAAAGCCTTTATAGGTGCCGTATTTGTAATCTAATATCGTTTCAGGACTAATGCCACTAAGCGCTCCTAGGATACCGACATCAAAAAGAAAGAGCTTAAAGGTATTTTCAGAGGAGTATGCTTTAAGTGGTGCTTCACCACAGTTCACTATTGGAATTTTTAATACTAAACCTGCATTTTCTAACCAATCTATTGGACCTGAAATTCTTGAATACCCTTTTACTTTTGGTATTACTCCTCCAAATTTATATTTTGGAGCTGTTCCATCCAGTTCTTTTGCTAATTGATTGGGTATATTAGACCATATTCTTTCGATATGCATGGAATTTTGTTTTCCGGAATATTTTGCAATGTCTGCTTGATATGTTTTTATTAAGTTGTCTTGTTTTTCTCTTGCGAAGTATAACGCTGCAATCAAATTTTCCTGTTTTTCTTTGTAAGCCAGAATCACTTCAGGCAATCCTCCTATTATCAGATAAATTCTCCATAAGTCCCAGAGATTTTTATGAATTACTTCAGGTATCTTAGTTTCTCCATCCCAGCTTTTAATATATTCAAGGTTTTGCTTTTCTTCAATTGCATTTAAAAATTCAAAAAATGATAAAGGAAACATATTTAGGAATTCAACTTTACCAACAGGAAAAGACTCTTCACCATGCATAACTCCTAAAAGAGAACCAGCACAGCATATTGATAATTGACTCATTTCTTCACAAAAGTATTTCAAGCTCGTTATTGCTTTAGGGCAAACTTGAATCTCATCTAAAATCAATAAATCTTTTTCAATATCTATTGATGTTTTTAGAGCAATTTCAAGATCTTTAATGATTCTCTCTGGGTCTAGATTTATTTCAAAAATTTCTTTTAACTCAGGTCTTTTTTCAAAGTTTATGTAAGTGTGATTTTTATATTGTTGTTCTGCTAATTTAAGTAGAGAATAAGTTTTTCCAATCTGCCTAGCCCCCATCAGTATCAGAGGTTTTTTATCCTTTCTTCTGGACCAATCTATTAATTTATGGGTAATTTCCCTCTTCATGCAATATTATTATGCCACGAAAATTCACATATTTATGAAAAAATGGGACCATAAATTCACATATTTGTGAAAAATTCATTTTGATAGCTGGAAACCCTTAATTTAAAGGGGAAATTGCTATTAAGTAATGAGAGGATTTAATTTAAGTTCTCTTAGCTCTTAACCACCACAAGGGTAAGATCTTCTTGTAGGCTCTGGTTTAGGTTCAGGCTTTGGTGTAGGCTTTGGCGTAGGCTTTGGTTTAGGTTCAGGCTTCGGTGTAGGTTTTGGCGTAGGCTTTGGCTTTGGTTTTGGCTCAGCAGGCTTCGGTATGTTTGGTCTTCTTTTAGGTTTACCAGGTGGCTTTGGCAAAGGTTTAGTAGGCGTGGTATCTGGCTTACTAGGTTTTACTGGTGCTGTATCTGGTTTTACAGGCGTTGCTGCTATTTTCATTATTCCTATTTTCATTTTATTTCTCCTTTGAAATTATTTTTCACCTAATGCTTGTCTATGGTAGAACCTCAAATCTAGAGCGAGGTTATTATTATTGATAATTGGATCTATATATTCTTGCCATGCAGTGAGTAAATTACTGCGATCTATAGGTCCAAAATTCCTGTTTCCAACTTTAAGACTAAAGTCGTGAGTATCTAACATAAACAATTTTTCTTCACTAGCGTTTTCTTGCCATTCTAGAGGCTTAGCGTTTGCCAAGATTGGGTAGTTATCTCTACTGCGTTTTTGCCCCATTCCTTGTTCATGCCAGCATATTGCTTCTTGAAGCATCATAGGATTATCATTGCCTTCGTAAGCCATGTTGATTTTATAATCTGCATAAAGGGATCTGTATAAATCTAGTTGTTTTTGGTAATTAGTTAGAAGATCTTTTATCTCATAGTTACTATATAGACTTGAATTAAAGTTTAATTCACCACTAGAAAAGTTATTAATTGAAGCTAAATCTATAATCTCTCCACCAACAGCATTTGCAGCTTTTTCTAGTGATTGTCTAGTAAAGTTAACAGTGCTCAGATCTTTTATTTCTGCTGGAAAACCTTTAAAGTCATCGGAGAAATTTAAGCTAGTTTTCCTTAGTTTACGTTCTAATATCTTTGTAGGTACTAATAAAGCTCTTCGCTTACTTTTGTTGTGATAGTGATCATTGAAGAGCACATAACTATAACTAATATTTTCTCCCCTGGATTCTTCATTTAATTTAAAGGCATAGCCTGGGTTTGAAACTATAATCATCCCACGACTAAATGTAAACTTGGTATTTTTAAGAGCTTCAAAATCTTCTGTATTAGCCCAGTGAAAGCTTTCTAAAATTTGACTCTTTTGACTTCTACTAAGGTTTTCAAAATCAAAATAATCTTTTAAATCTAGACCTTCAAATTGCATACCACCTTTACCTGGAAAAGCATGTCTATCATTGCAACGCAGCAATTTAAGATTTTTTGAATTTTGAGCTGCAAATTTAAGCATTAAAGGAGCGTCACTAGATTTTCTGGCATCGTAAGTCGCTGCACCAAAACCATGGTGAATATCAAGTACTTTTCCTATTAATTTTTGATCATTATGATCAAGGTCAGAAGGATCAAAAGGGAGCCTGAGAAGTTCTGATATTTGATTAATTCGGCCTTGATTAGGGTTAGCTAAAAGAATTAGCATAAGAGTATGCCTAGCAATATTCTGGATTTCATTTATAAGTTCATATTTGTCATTATCTTCTTGCTCTAATATAGTTTTAAGCATTCTTAGTTCATCGTCAGCAGGTCTTAATACAGCTAGTACAGAAAGATTTTTTAAGATATCAAAAATAAGATCATCCTTGTCCATCAGGCATTGTTTGCATGTTTCTATAATTGTGTTTTGGAAAGCAGGAGAGATTTTTGCACCAAGAAGTCTAAATATTATTGATGGTTCTAGTCTATTGTCTGTGTCAAACTGGTTTACTGACTTTAATGCAGATATAAGTCTTTTGCTAGGTTTTGATTCTATAAGCCTTCCAAGCGTGCTAAGAGGACTCTCATACAATAGATACTTACTTGATAGAGAACTTGAGTAATCTATTAGCTCTGGAGCGACATTAGATTTTGCAATTTTGGCAGCTTGATGAAGACTTCTTGCATTTAAACTATCTGACGAAGCTAACATTACTATTAGATCATCTGAAGGCTTAACTTTTGCAAGCTCAAAAGCAGCATCTAATACAGCAAGTACATCATCAATAGGGACCTCTCCAAAAGGACCTTTAGTATTGTTTAAAACAGATGCTAGTAAATTACTTAAGTTTCTTGAAGGTTCTGTAGCAGCAAAAGCTGATGCTCTATTTAGAAGTTCATCTGTATAGTCTGCTGAACTATGGACCGCCTGAGTGAGGGACTCTATTAGTGCTTTGTGCCCATCACCCTTTAAGAACTCAGCGATTCTAATCATTCCAGTGCTTGGAGCGGGTTTAACTGAGTGAGTTAAACTGTCTAAAATAAGTTTGAAGATCTCTAATGAAGGTTTGGCTTTTGCAAGTAGACTGAATTTATCCAAAAAATTAAAGCTTTCATAGGAGTGAGCTATAAGATCATTTAGTTTTTGAAAAACTAAGCTATAAAAAATATCACCAGGATCTTCTTCTGTAATTTTATAAAAGCTCTTTAAGGCATTGTTAAGCAAAGAGCCACCATTTTCAGAATAAACTTTCGTTAAAGCTTCTAAGCATTGTATTCCAGCAGTGCTAGGGTTGTTAGCTTTTATTAGTATATAAGTTTGAATAGTTTCAGTAAGATCTAATCTATTAGCTTTGCAGCGTTGAAGAGAATTAAAAAGACTTTTTAGTAATGGAGGATTTAGATTTGGCTCTACAAAATATTTTAAATGTGAGTTTATGCGATTTATTTCTTTGTTTTTTAGACCAGATAAAATGCTTGTGTAGATATCACTATGAGCTATTTTTTCTGCAACTTCTTTAATTTCATTACTAAGACTTTCGTCTAGGGGCTTGTCTAAAGCTTCTCTGCTACCAAAAACTGCTATTGACTGACCTTGGTCTGAGTTTGGCGGAAATATGCTCTCTATTGTGATAGCTGGGCTTGAGCTTTCTTCTACAGGAGCTTTTTCACTTTTTTCAAGTTTAGTTATAGAATCTATATGGTAGAGAACTGCCTGTAAACGCTTGATCTCGGCTTGAATCTTAGTTGGATCAAGACCTAGTCTGTTCTGTACTGTATCAAAATTCTTAGTTTTATCTAGCAAGCCTTTTTGTGCCCCCTTCTCGCACTTGTAATACACAAGAATAACGCCCGAGGGGTTATAAGTCAATAGCTATTACAAATTCTTTAGAATTCATGAAATCCTTAGTATTACTCTTTCTTACTAGTTTCTCTATTCTTTGTGATGGAGCTATTAAAGAGAAGCTTAAGTGGACCTAGAGTCACTCTTATATTGCCATTTTTTAGTATTTTTATTTCCTTTACCAAATTATTAGCTACCAAGTCAGCATTTAAAATTGCATTAATAGTGCTTTGCTGAACACCTTCAGTATTTATAGTAAACTCCACATCACCCGTTTTTTTGCTGGCTGTTTTACTCTTTTTTTCTGTATTTTCTAATTTATCTTTCGCTTCAGCAAAGAAATTATCAAGAGTTATACTTAGCGTACCTTTAATAAGACCTTCTCCATAGTGCCTTGCTATACCTGAATTTGCAGTAATGCTTGAGATATCGTCTTTTTTTACTTCTTTTCCTGTTTTAGAGTTTATAAGCCTAATATACTTGCCAAGACTACCAAGCTTAATCTTTGTTACGCTCGCATGTTTAGTTATGTCTCTAGCATAGGCTCCAGAGACTCCATTTGGATATTTGATTGATTTAGAAGTCACCTCGAAAGGCACGGAGCTAGCTAATGGTACCTTCCTGCTTAAAATTCTATCTGAATTAGAATTGCTCGATTGGTTTTCAAAGCTGTTTGTCGACAGCTTGCTAAGATAACAGCCCTCTAAGCTAAAGGATAAAAAAAATATAAGAGAAAATACCCCAAAACTACTTTTCATAATTTGAAATTTTAACATTTTTAGCTGACTCTTTAATTAAATAAACGGAACAAAGAATGTCTTAGTGATTACTTTATTGCCTTTAAGTTTGCTGATTACTTGGCTAGCAGGATCACCAGCAATAATTGCATCAACAGTGCTTTGAGCCAGATCATCAGTAATTACCACAAATGACGCTTTGCTCAGTTTTGTGAAACCTTTATTGTTAGGCTTCTCTGAAGCTTTTATAAGTCTGCTTTTAGCTTGAGCAGTCATGTTGTTTACAGTAACGCCTATAAAGCCACTGATAGTTCCATCAATATTCGTTGCAGATTTTACAGTAGCAGTCACACCAAAGCTTTCAGACTTCTTAACTTTAGCGCCTGTATTTGTGTTTACGAGGCTGACATTCTTTTTAAGTTTTTTAGTTAGCTTGATTTTAGTGATTTGTGCATTTGCAGTCACATCATCAGCAAGGATTTGAGCCGCTGCGTTTGCGTCATCTTCAGGATTAGCGCTTATACTAAATGGAAATTCACCTGGAATTTCTACAGCTTCTTGTTGAACAAATTTAACTATGGTGTTTTGAATAAGACCACCATTTGTTAAAGCTAAAATATCACCGGTGCCTTGGCAGCCTGTTATTAAAAAGCTACAAAGAGCCATAAGCGGGAAAAACTTTTTCATAGGCTCATTTTACTATATAATTTTCTTTATGAACAAGATCTCGAAAATATTATTCGCATTAGCAATTTCAACTACTGCATTTCTAAGCACTTCTTGCATAGCACCAAGTCATGAGTCTACTTATCGAATGGAAGAAGTCTATGAGCATTTTCCTGATATAAGCTTTGAAGAAATGTATGAGCATGTAAAACATGAGGATGCAATTATCATTGATGTGAATTCTCTTGAATCATTTAGCAGTGGTCATATCCCAACAGCTATTAGCTTCTTTAAGTACAATACTCAGATATTAAAACTTTTACCTAAAGACTTGGCAGTTAAAATAATTGCTTACTGCGGTGGACCTCAGTGTATGGCATGGAAACAAGCTGCTGATTTATTGCATGAAGCTGGTTACACAAATGTTTACCACTATTCTGATGGTCTTAAAGGCTGGAAATCTAACGGCGGCAAATTAGTTAACTAGGACTTAGCAAGCCTTGCTATCGAAGCCATTCAAACTAATTTTCTTAACTATATATCACAATAGACGTGAGTCTCAGCCTGCGCGCCAGGGTGAGTCACAGCACCTTTAGCAGCTGGTCCTACTAGCTGCGCGTATTTCCATAATGCGCCTGATTGGTAATCATTCTTTCTAGCTTTCCATGCTTTTTTACGTTTTGCAAGCTCATCATCACTAAGTTCTACGTTTATTGTGCCAGCTTCAGCATCTATTTCGATAATATCTCCATCTTTAAGAAGAGCTATAGGCCCGCCACTTGCTGCTTCTGGTCCAATGTGTCCCACGCACAATCCGCGCGTGCCGCCAGAAAATCTTCCATCAGTAATAAGCGCTACCTGGTCACTAATTCCTTGACCATAAATAGCTGCTGTGGTTGAGAGCATTTCACGCATCCCAGGACCGCCTTTAGGTCCTTCATATCTTATTACTATAACTTCACCTGGAAAGTAATCTTTCTTTTCTATAGATTTGTAAGCTTCTTCCTCACTATCAAAACAGCGAGCAGGTCCTTTATGTTTTAGATTTTTTAAACCAGCAATTTTAACTATGCAAGCTTCTGGCGCTAGGTTTCCTTTAAGAGTTACCACGCCACCATTTGGACTTATAGGTTTTTTAACTGGATAGAAAACATCTTGGTCTTTAGGAAAAACCACATCTTTTAAATTTTCAGCCATAGTTTTTCCAGTAACTGTCATGCAATCACCATGAATAAAACCATTATCTAAAAGTTCTTTAAGCGCTACTTGAATGCCACCAACTTCATAAACATCTTTAGCCACATACTTCCCGCCTGGCTTAAGGTCAGCTATATAAGGAGTGCGTTTAAAAATCTCACCCACATCTTCTATGTCAAAATCAATTCCAGCCTCATGAGCTATTGCTGGTAAGTGAAGAGCAGCGTTGGTGGAGCCGCCTGTTGCAGCTACTATAGTTGCTGCATTTTCTAAAGATTTTTTAGTAACAATATCTCTTGGACGAATATTTTTTTCTAATAAAAGAGCTATAGCTTCACCAGATTTTCTAGCGTAAGCATATCTATCTTCGTATGGCGCTGGCGGACTTGATGACCCTGGAAGAGCAAGTCCTAGAGCTTCAGAAACGCAAGCCATGGTATTTGCTGTAAATTGCCCGCCACATGCTCCAGCTGATGGGCAAGCTTCATCAGTTAGTTCTTTTAATTCTTCTTCAGACATCTTCCCAGCGTCTACCTGACCAATCGCTTCAAAAACATCAACGATAGTTATATCTTTTCCTTTGTGAGTTCCAGGGAGGATACTACCACCGTACATAAAAATACTAGGAACGTTCATGCGCACCATAGACATCATCATTCCTGGTAAAGATTTATCACAGCCAGCTATTCCTATAATTGCATCGTAGCAATGTCCTCTAACACTAAGCTCAACAGAGTCTGTGATTAGATCACGTGATGCTAGTGATGCCTTCATTCCTTGGTGACCCATAGCTATTCCGTCAGTAACTGTAATAGTGTGAATACCAAAAGGCATAGCACCAGCCTTCTTCACGCCTTCTTTAACAGCGATAGCTTGTTTTGGAAGGTCAATATTACATGGGGCAGATTCGTTACCGCAGTCAACTACACATACAAAAGCTTTGTCTTCAATTCCTTCGCCAATTCCCTCAGGATGCGCGTCAGTTTTAAGATTTTTAAGCATGGTTAATCTACCTTCGCAACCATGCACAGAAGTGATGAATCTACTAGGTAGTTTTGCTTTATCGACTTTTATTTTTGCTGTTTTTGCTGTCATATAGCTAAATTTACCACACGGGGTCAGACCCGGAAAACCGGAAAAATTTTGTATTTTCTAAATTATTAAATTGAAGATAGGGGTAAACACTGAGATTTCCGGTTTTCCGGGTCTGACCCCGTGTGTCTTAACCAGGATTTAACCTGAGTTTCGTATCTTTAAGTCGGAGTTAAATGGGAGCTAGTTCAGATGAACAACAACTTAGATAATAGTTCGCAAAATAGTCCTGCTATACGTAGCAGACTTAATTCTAGGCAATTTTCAAGAAGAAATGAAAGAGAGAATACTAGTGAAGAGAAAAGCTCAAGTCGTCACAGAGCAAGCTTAGCTCGCGAAAAAGTTGATGGTGTAAAAGAAAGACTTATAGCTTTATCGAAACGTTCTGGTGATGGTTTTAAAGAAAGATTGACTGCACTTGCAAGAGGTGAGTCAACTAAAGATGCACCAGAACCTAAAAAAAATCAGACTTTAAGAGAGATGTTTTCAATTTCTGAAAAAGAAGACAGTGGACCAAAATCATTTTTAAATTCTAATAGAGTTAAAACCAAAGATAAGATAGCATTTCATGCAGCTGAAGCTGATACTTTGGAAACTCAAAGATTAGTTGCTGGGGAGAATAAAAGGCATAATGCAGCACACGACTTTGCAGTAGCTCGTAATCAAAATTCTGAGGCTCTTGGTTTTTGGAGAGAAGAGAACAATAGAAATGATTATGTATATAACTTGCTTGAAAAAGGTCTAGTTAAAGATCAAGCTAAATTTGGTGAACTAGTCATCATGAAAGATAGGATTCAAGATACAGCATCAAAATTATATTCAGAAGGTCATGAAAGAAGAGATGATTTAGGCAGAGCTTTGCATGATAACTACCATTTATATAACTTACTTGTCCATATGGCTAATGGAAATGATGTTGATATATCAAAAGTTCAAAATGAACTTAGAGGTGATTATGATTCCTTTAATTTGATTGCAGGTGCTGAAGCTCCTAAGACTTCAGAGAATATTTTAGAAGCTAAGATGGATGCTTCTTTAGTTGAAAATAGAGAGAAATTAAATTTCTATCGTGACTATAATGATGATCTTCATGTTGAACGCAAGTCTCTAGGTGAAACTAGACAAGGCAATCAGCTTCATGAAAACGCGGTTCAGATAGATCAAACTAATCATCTAACTGCTTTCTGGCAAGAAAGAACGAATATGGATGTTCACCTTCATAACCGTTCATCAATAGCTAAGGACATAGGTGATAAGGAAATTGAGCTTTATGATCGTATTTTAGAGCTTAGGTATGATCTAAGTGTTGAAACTGAAGAGTTTGTTTATCAAGGAAATGCTGAAGCGACTAAGAGAGATGAAGGTATAAATGAAATTAGAAAGCTAGAGAGAGCTTTAAATTTAATTCTTGATGGTAAGTATTATAATGATGTACTCGAGCAAGTTGATATTGGTATCCCATCTGATCGTGGTTTCGTTAAGCCTGCTCAGTAAGAAATTATAGCTATATTATTCTTGTTAGCAAAGTCTATAGCTTCTTTTTGATTAACAAAGAAGGTTTCATTGGCTTCAAAAGCTATTAGACTATTTTTACCTGCTGCTTTTACAGTTTTTAAGCCTAGAGTTGGTACATCAAAACGCTGGTCTTGATCTGGTTTACTTACTTTACAAACGACTATATTTCCCTTTGTTGATAGTTTGCGCGCGCGCTTTATGCACTCGTTAGTTCCTTCTATAGCTTCAATAGCAAGTGGGCTTAGATTTTCTATCACTATGCTTTGACCAACATCCGCTGCAGCTATTTCTTTAGCTAATTTAAAACCAGCTTTTATATCTTCCATTTCTTCAGCATTAGGCTCTCTATTAGTAAAGATTTGTTTGTCTGGAAAAAGCTCTTTAAGGTATTTAGTCTGATTTACAATGTTTAAACCCTCTTCTTCAGCCAGTTTTGAAATAGCAGCATGAAGGCTATCATCTTTCATGTCACCAAATTTCTTTATGATATTCATAAATCTTGGCTCTAACTTATGAATGCTTTTAAAAAACTCTAGCTTAGGCACTTTGCCAATAAAAGTCACATCACTGATATCAAGCTCTTTCAATTTTTCTAAAATAGGGAAAACTTCAGTTACTGCAAATTTATAAGTGGGGCATATATTTTTCAAATTAGAGTAAGCTTCTTTAGTTACAGCGAAAACAGTCATCTCCAAGCCCTCTTTTTGAGCGCCTTTTACAAGCATCTCTGGCAGCTCGCCATTGCCTGCAATAAGGCAAAGCTTAGTTTTAGTCTCTGGTTTTTCTAGTGTTTGAGAATTTGTCATTTATGCGTTTTGAAGTGCTCCATCAAGACAGCTCTTCCCGGGCAATTCGATTTTATCATCTTTAAGTTTAAACCAATCAAGTATAGTAGCTCCCAAATCAGCGAAACTCTCTCTAGTACCTAGATCCTTTCCAGCTAATTTATGATTGTAAACAAGAAGGGGCACATACTCTCTTGTATGATCACTGCCAGCGGCTGTAGGATCGCAGCCATGATCTGCAGTAATTAAAAGTAAGTCATCATCAGTCATGCTACCAAGCACGGCTGGCATTTTCTCATCTATGTATTCAAGCGCTTTAGCGTAACCTGCAGGATCACGTCTGTGACCAAAGTTAGCATCAGTCTCTACTAAGTTTATAAATATGATTTGATTTTCTGCTTTGATGTCTTTGAAATCAGGGTGTTTATTTTGAAGAACTTCAATAAACTTATCTATCCCATCAGCATTAGATTTTGTGTGAATGTTTTTAGGCACACCTAGATTGGCAAAAATATCTTGGATTTTTCCTAGACCAAGCACTTCGCCTTTATTATCTAAAACTGTTTCTAGGATTGATCTTGAATGAGGCAAGATAGCATAATCATGACGCTTGTCATTAAGCCTTATAAATTTACGCTTTGCAGCAAGCACGTCTTCTGTATTAGGATCACCTTCTTTAAAATCAGGGTTAGTAGTAAACGGGCGCGCAATAATCCTAGCGACTTCATGCTCGCCTCTCATAATTTCTCTAGCGATTTCACACCATTTATACTGAGTTTCTAATGGCACTTTATCTACGTGACAAGCTATTTGTAAAACAGAATCAGCGCTTGTATAAATAATAGGATATCCAGTCTGCAAGTGCTCTTCACCAAGATCATTTATGACTGTAGTCCCACTAGCTGGCTTATTAGATAAAATTCCATCAACGCCAAATTCTTTTTTTAGTTTCTCTATAATCTCATCAGGAAAACCATTTGGGTAATAAGGGAAGAGTTGATTTACCTTAATACCAACCATCTCCCAATGACCAGTGATAGTATCTTTCGCTTTTGATAGCTCAGACATTTTCCCGTAGCTTGCACTTGGATTTTTTTCAGCAGCTAAACCTGGAAGCTCAATAATGTTTGCAATTCCCATTTTTTGAAAGTTAGGAAGCTTGATGCCGCCCATTTTTTCATAGGAATGTTGACATACACTTTTAAGAGTATTAGATTCTGCAATCTCATCAAAATCCTTCCAGTCTGGCATGGATCCGATTCCGCAGGCATCTACAATTAATATGATTGCTCTTTTCATTCGTTATCTCGTAAGACCATTTAATTATAGCGTTTGCTAGTCTCTTCGTGAGTCAAAATAAGCCCGAAAACCCACTAATATAAGTTCATTTTTAATTAAGGACTTGAAGAATTTGCTTTTAAAGTCCTCTGCTATAATTTTCCCCTGTGCGTTTATAGTCCATAAAGCACAGAGATCTTAGGGGCCTTTAGCTCAGTTGGCGAGCACCTGCGTATAGCAGGGGCGATGTCCAAAAGACGCTTTGCGCTCTGCTAAGATCAAGATCTTAGGGGCCTTTAGCTCAGTTGGTTAGAGCGCACGCTTGATAAGCGTGAGGTCCGGTGTTCAAGTCACCGAAGGCCCACCACTATATGTCAATTTAAAAACCGGATCAACATCAATTGTGTATAAAAGTATAAGCTAAAACTCTTTAAGCATAGCCAAGTTCTCTGTTTATACTTATTCAAGCATTGATGAAAGCATTGTTGCGATTCCTAAGAAGGCAAAGAAACCACAAACATCTGTCACAGTTGTCAAAAGTATTGAAGAAGAAGTTGCAGGGTCTTGATCTAGTTTCTTCAAGAGCACAGGAATAAGTGCTCCAGCAATTCCAGCAATGACCATTGCAAGTATCATTGATATAAAGATCACTAATGATAATCCAGAACTTTTACTCCAGAAGAAGACACCTATTGAAGTGACGATAGCTATAGAAAGACCATTGATAAGCCCTACTTGAAACTCTTTTAAAAATAATTTAAACCATTCTTTAGTGCTAATTTCTCTTAAGGCTAGTCCTCTCATAGTCACAGCCAAAGCTTGAGCACCTGCATTTCCAGATTGACCAGCGACAACAGGTAGTAAAATTGCCAGGGCTGTAAATTTGGCGATTGTATCTTCAAATAAACCTACGACAGATGCGGCTAAAAATGCAGTAAGAAGATTGATGTTTAACCAAGGCAGACGTTTTTTTACAGAAAATAAAGCAGAAGATAATGCTTTTTCATCTTTGCTAACACCAACCATTGCTTGCATGTTTGCCATCAAATCTTCTTTAAGCGTTTCCAATAAATCTCCGGCTCGAATAATTCCTAAGAGCCTATCATTCACATCAACTACAGGCACTTCTTTTACGTTGTATTTTTCTACCAAAGAGACAATATCACTTCGTGGATCTAGTGCTCTAACATTTGTTGAAGCCGGTCTCATTAATGAAGCGATAGTTGCATTTTCATCTGCATAAAGTACCTTTGCTATATCAACTGTTCCAGCAAGCCTCATGCTTTCATCAACTACAAATAGACTATTTAAGGAGGAGAATTTTTGTTTGCGGAGTTTTCTTGTGGCATCTGTGACTGTTTCATTTTCTCTAAATAAAATAATTTTGGTATCCATAAGCTTGCCAGCCGAGTCATAGGGGTAACTCATATGTTCTTTTACTTCTTTAGATAGGTCTTTTTTTAGCTTTGAAAGGAAGATTTCTTGTTTTTCTTTTTTAAGTCCACTCAATATAATTGCAGACTCCTTAGGGTCAAGATCAGATAAAATTTCTAATGCAAAATCTTCATCAAACAAACCCAATAACTCTTTTGCTACAGAGGGCACCAGGCTAATTAAAACTGAAGAAACAATATTTGCAGGTAACTTAGATACTATTTCAAGACTGTCTTCAATAGGATTTGTTTCAATGACTAGAGCAGCTTCTGTAGGATAGTTCTTTAAAAAATATCCATTTAATTCATTTGTTAAGATTTCAGATGTTTTTGTCATATTTTAGATTTGAAGATCATTTTTGAACCAAGATTAAAGAGCTCAACCATGCTTGTTGCATAAGCTTCCATGAAGTCTTGCGCAGGCTCACCGTGAATAATTTCTGTATCATCTTCTCTTTTAAATGTTGATGAAGCTTTTATCAAGTCTTGGTGTCTTAAAATTCCCATAAACTTTCTTTTTTTATCAACTACTGGTAAAAAGTCATTTGATTCCCAGAGTTTATTCATCTCTACTACTGATAGTGGTGTGTTACCTGGGATAGTTGTGGAAATAGACGTGATTATATCTTTAACTGGTTTAGATTTTTCTGCTTTTAAGATAGAGGCTATAAAAGTTAGTCCAACAAAATAATTATTTTCATCAAGTACGCAAACTATGTCTGAGATGGGATCTTCCTCTGAATTTTTTATCAACTCAATTTCATCTTCAATTGTAGAATCCTCACGTATTGTGATGACATTTGTTTGCATCCAAGCACCAACAGTTTGGAGAGGATAATTAAGTAAGAGTTTGCATGCCTTAGTTTTCTTAGTACTTAAAGCTTCTAATATTTCTTCTATATTGTCTGAATCTAAATATCTTAAAATAAGTGAGATCTCATCAGCATTTAACTTCTCTAAATATTTAATGGCAAGATTTGAACCAAGCTCTTGCACAATAAGTGCTGCATTTCTAGGAAGAAGTTTATTTAAAATAAGAGGGATTTCTTCATCTGAAAAGCTGCTAAATAAATCTGCTAAAACCTTTGAAGATTGAGTTTCTAAAATACTAGCGGCTAGGTCAGGATGCTTTGAGAATAATTCGTTAATAAAAAGATTTTTATTTGACAATGCTCACCTGCTCATTCAAATGGTTAGCTGGTATTCGGGCTCTTCCTTGTTCAGTATCTACTATAAGAGAGGTTTGTGTAATTTCAATAATCTTACCTTCAAGATCACCAAGTTTTATATGCTCGCCAATATTGTAGTATTTGCCTAAGTACTGAGAGGCAATTAGATTGCTTACTAGAGATTTAGCACCTAAGCCAAAAGCTAGAACTCCACCAGCTAAGAAAATACTGAGTAAAACTGTCAGAATGCTAGTTAAAAAATCAATATTTATACCGATTTGTTCTATACCAATAGCAATTACTGTAAATAAAATAATAAGCTGTGTAATACTGGCGAGAAGCTTAGCTCCTTCGATTTTTGTTGTTGTTATAATTGCAGACTTTGCAATATTAGCCACAAAAATTCCAGTGATAATAATCAAAATTCCAGTAATTAAACTAGGAAAGTGAGTAACAATTTGATCAACCCATTTTGTAAAAAGATTCCAACCTAGTAGGTTTGTGGAAGCAACTGCAAAGAAAATTAATACAAGCCAAAAGATAAGTGAGGAGAAGGCATGTGAATAATGTTTGCGTATCTTGTCTTTTTTATCTGGATCATTACGAATAAGAAATTGGAATAAGCCATCAAAGCTGTAAACTATTTTGTTTGTAATAGAAGCTAAAATCACTGCTATCAACCAACCAACAATTAATAATAGTAAAACTACAATAAGTTTTGGTAGATAGACCGATAGACTTAGCAAAAACTCATTGTAAGTTTGCTCTAATACTTCTTGCCAAGTTTCTACTATTTGCATGGTGCTGTCATCTCTATATACCCAGCATACATTGAAAGTATTGATATTAGAAGAGCATTAACTTTAACTTGGTTGCCATAATTCGAAGTACTTATTTATTGTAATCTCTTTTGGTCCAATCTAGCTATAGAAAATCACAAATAGAGTTTTTACATTTTTAGCAAAAGAGATTTATTGGCTCTTTTATTGAGTGTAGAAACATTATCAGTCATGGTATCAAGTTTCTTATCAATTGAAACTGTGTGCTGGCGAATATCAAAAACTAGTACTAAAGTTACTAGTCCAAAAATTCCTAAAGCTATTATTAACGGTGATTTCATATCTATTTTCATATCCATTTTTTATTTCTAAAGTAGAAAAGCATTGCAATGGCTATAACTACCATAACTCCGATGGTTATTGGATAGCCAAGTGGATGCTCTAATTCAGGCATAAGTTTAAAGTTCATACCGTAAATCCCTGCAATAAAAGTTATTGGCATAAAAATAGTAGCGATGATTGTCAGGACCTTCATTACTTCATTCATTCGGTTACTAACACTAGACAGGTAGATGTCTAAACTGTTTGTAATGAGTTCTCTGAGTACTTCTACAGACTCTACTATGTGCAAACTATGTTCATAAACACTTTTGAAATAAATCTGATTTGAATCATCTATTAAATGAGATTCTTCTTTAGTTAAGTTATTAACTAATTCTTTAATAGGCCAGGTCTGCCTGCGTATAAATGTTATTTTTTGTTTTAAGTTATGGATTTTACTAAGATTTTCTTGGTTTGGATTTTTTTCAATTTCATCTTCAACTGCTTCAACTTCTATACTTAAATTTTCAAGAACAATAAAGTAATGATCAACAATAATATCTATTAGGCAATGCATAAGATAGTCAGCTTTTTTCTTTCTAATTCTTCCTAAATTCTTTTTGATCCTCTCTCTGACAGCATCAAAAACATCACCTTCTTTTTCTTGAAAAGAGATGATATAGTCCTTTCCTAAAATTAAACTAACTTGTTCTTGTTTTAAATCTTTCTTTGCTTTATCATAGTCAATCATTTTAATGCAAACATAAATTTGATCACCCCAATCCTCAAATCTAGGTCTTTGATCTAAGTTAATAATATTTTCTAGAATAAGTGGATGAAGTGAAAAAGCTGCGCCAGTCCCCTCTATTAATTTCATATCTGAGATGCTATCTATATTTATCCAGCTAACAACTGAATTGTTGATAAGTTTTTTTGAATCTGCGATACTTTTAAGATCTTTAGTTTCATAAGATGCTTCATTATATATAATGGCTGTTATCTTAGGTTTTAGCTTAGGTTCTGGTAGATCAGGTAAGCTACCTGGCGCTAATCCAAGGTCTTTTACTTTTTTTCGAAATATCTTTTTAGTGTTTAGCATTTAGTTAAACTCTTCAGAAAGCCTAATATAATCAAAGCATTCCTAAGAGCGCTTGTGTAGTTGTATTAACTATTGGGCGATTTTAAATCCTGCAATTTCATGAGTTGTTTTATCACTCAAAGTTCTTTCATTACCATCTCTAAGAGCGTAGTACTCAGCAGATAATATTTCTACGCCAGCAGCATCAAAGCAGTTGTAGATGTTTTCATTTAATGCAGAATATAGCTTCGGCATATTTTTTGCATTATCAACATAAATATTTATCTCATAATTTATATATGAGTTTTCTAAGCCTTTAATGAGTACAAAAGGTTTTGGTTCTTTTAGAGCTCCTTCTATGCCTGCAGCTTCAAGTAAAAGTTCTCTAACTTTTTTGATAGGAGTATCATATCCAATTGTTATCGATGTGTATAAGATAAGCTCTTTCTTTTCAGCTGGTGAACTGTAATCTACCATGGAGCCGCCAAGGACTTTTGAGTTTGGCAAAGTCACAAATTCGTTTTTAGTAGTTTTTACTCTGGTAACTAGAAGAGACATTTCAACCACATCACCAACTACATCATCAATTTTTACTCTATCACCGACATTAAAAGGTCTCATATAGATTAGTACTATTCCAGCAATTACATTTGCTATAGCAGAAGTGGACCCCATCGTCACCATAATACCTAGAAGTACTGATACTGCTTTAAAAGAAGGAGATTCAAAGCCTGGTAAATATGGAGCTATCATCACTAGCGCAAAGACAACTACGAAAAATCTAACTATATTATAAGTAGGGTATATCCACTCTCTATGAAAACCGTAGAAGCTTAATTTTTGAGTCCACATTGCCCAAACAAAAAATCTTAAAAAGTTTAGTATGGAAAAAGTTAAAGCTATAATAACTAAAATCGCAAAGACATTTGGTATAAAAGAGATTACAGATTTATAGATGAAATGTAAGAAACCTAGAACGTAGCTTAAAAGCGCGCTGGCAATACCTTGTGTTGCAGGGAAAATGCTGAAAACGACTAATAGATAGAAATAGAATAAGCCAAAGAAAATAGCAATATTAATTACTTTAAAAAGAATTTTTAAAATTTCAGAAATAACTGATCCTTTCAAAATTTCTAGGTCTTTGTACTTAATACTTGAAACATATTTATCACAAAGATTATTAATAAAGCGACTCAGGCTTGGGTTGATTTTATTGTAGGTAAATAAGATTAGAAAAAAGAGAAAAGTTAGGGCGATTGCATAAAATATCTTCAGCGGATGAAAATTACCTTCAAATTCGCGAACCGCTTCGCTAATTGTATTTGGATCAACTTGAGCCAAGGCAGCATTAGAGCAAAAGAGAGATGTAATAGCCAATAAATATAGATTTTTGAGCTTCATATATCTAGGATATCACTAGTTTTTGCTAGTTAAGAAAGTCAATTATTAATAAGTCCGGGAGAAAGCTTCTCGCCGCCTTTTATTCCAAAATCAAGTGTTCTGATTGGGAATGGAATAGTAATATCATTAGCATCAAAGATCTCTTTAATCATCATAATTCCCGTGCTACGTACTTTCATGTAGTCAACTTGGTCATTAAATGGTATCCAAATTCTCACTTCAAAATTTATAGAACTATCACCATACTCAATAAAGTAAAATTCGATTTCTTTATGCTTGGCTTTACCTTCAATATTTTTAAGGCCTTCAAGAACTAGGTTTTTAACTTTATTTAGGTCATCTCCATAAGAAATTCCTAGAGCTATATCAACTCTTCTTTGTCCTGTTAAGGTGAAGTTTGTTAAAGCAGCTTCATAAATGAGCTTATTAGGAAGGATTACTAGTTTTCCATCGAAAGTCTTTAGTAAAGTTGCTCTAAGATTTATTTCAGTGACAGTTCCAGTGTAACTATTGGTTTCTATTAAATCTCCAACTTTAAAAGGTCTATCTCGCTTAAGAACAATTGCAATTCCTGATATTAGATTTGCTGCGATATCTTGAAATGCAAAACCTAAGGCAATACCAACTATCCCAACACCAGCTAGAACAGAGAAAAAGGCTTTGCTCATCTCGAGAATATTTAAAGCAAGAAGAAATCCTAGAATAAAGACACAAATCTTAGATAATGTTGCTAGAAATGAAGCTAGAGAATGGTTATTAAAGAATCTAGAACTGGTTTTATCAACAAGTTTAGCTACACCTCTAGAAACCCAGTAGAAAATTACAAGTATTAGTAAAGCAATTAGAAAATTGGGGAAGAGGAGTATAGCTTTATCAAGCCAAGTATATAACTTTTCTTGTAAAAGTTCGATGCTATGCGCAAAGTTCATCTTCATATCTTAAGCTATATCTCTTAGATAGTAAATGCACTCAGCGTCATGATAAGCAATATAATAAAAGTAATGGAACATGAGCAAATTATTACTCAAGCACTTAAGCACGCTGATCCTTCGGTCCCAATTTTATTCGGCTTAGCAGTAATTCTTCTTGCTGCAAAATTTGGAGAGATTATTGCTATTAAGCTTAAGCAACCAGGGGTACTTGGTGAACTGATCATAGGAATTATTCTTGGTAATTTAGGTTTTCTTGGAATTACTTTATTTGATGACTTGGCTCAAAGTCAGGTCATAGGTATTCTAGCTAGTATTGGTGTGATAGTTCTATTGTTTCAAGTTGGTCTTGAAACTAAAATACATGAAATGATTAAAGTTGGCATTAGATCTCTAATGGTTGCTAATGTTGGTGTTCTTGCACCATTTGTTCTGGGATTCTTTGCAATAGGGTTTCTTATGCCAGAAACTCCTCTTATCGCAAAACTCTTTATGGGTGGTATTTTGACAGCGACTTCAGTTGGCATAACAGTAAGAGTCCTTAGAGATTTGAATAGTTCAGAAAGCGAAGAATCTAAGATTATACTTGGTGCTGCTGTTATAGATGATATCTTTGGTTTAATTATTTTAGCTATTTTAAGTGGGGTTGCAATTAGCGGGACCATAGTCTTCGGTGAAGCTTTAAAGATTTTTTCAATAGCTAATATTTTTGTTTTTATTGCAATATTTCTTAGTATTGTGATTGCTAAAAAACAATTTACTTACCCAAAGATATTAGAAATTCCTGGTACGATTTTAGTTTTTGCGATATCAATATGTTTTTTCTGTGCCTTTTTAGCTGATAAAGCGGGCTTGGCAACGATTATAGGTGCTTTTGCTGCTGGTTTGATACTTGAAGGTTTAGTGTTTAAATTTGAGAGTGAAGAGAACCCTTTAGGCTTATTTGAAGTTAAGCACAAAATAAGAGAATATATTCACCCACTTGCTGTATTCTTTGTGCCAGTTTTCTTTGTGATAACAGGAATGCATGTAAAATTAAGTGTTTTCCAAGATCTAAATATACTTAGCACCGCTTTAATCATTACAGTTCTTGCAATTATCGGTAAGTTGATTAGTGGCTGGGCTTTTACTTCAAAAAATAAACTTGATAGATTTTTAATTGGTTCTGGAATGATTCCAAGAGGTGAAGTTGGTTTGATTTTTGCTGCACTTGCAAAAGATTTAGAGATAATTGGTGACAAGCTCTATGTAATCAGTGTGATTATGATAATACTCACTACCCTTATAGGACCTGCTTTGATGGCTATGAGATTGAAAAAGAATTAATTATTCATCAAGACCATCATCATAAATAGCCCTTATGAGCATTTGCACTCTTTTCTGAAACTGCATATAAGTTAAATCTTCCTGATTCTGGAGATGTCTTTAGTTCCTAAGCCAAGTGAAAAGTTTATTAGATTTGGCTAGGTCCATAACTAATTACCAGGTCTCCATGCTTAAGTTCAACTTGATTTTTCGTACATAAGAAGCTTAAGCTCTTGTCTTTATGTAAGACAAGCAAGTGGATAGCTTGATGAGAATTGATTTTTTTATTTAGATCTTTATATGAAAAATCTTCACTTATAGTCTCAGACCAAAAGTGCCAGCCTTCATAGTGACCCCGTATTAGGTTTTCATAGAGTGCTTTTGATCTATTTAATGGCGTTCCACCAATACTCTCTGGAAGTTCTTCAAGAGGCGCATTGGTATCATCATGAATTGGCAGTTGAAATAAATTTGTGCGTTCAAAATCTTCAGATAATTTCTCACATACTAAAGCATTATAAGAATCATTGTGGGTTAATGCAAAAACATAGTTGAATTTAGCAAAGTCAAATTTTCCTTCATCTAGATCTGTAAGGATTTGCCCGTAATGCACATCAATACCGCGTTTTCTTGCTTCAATTAATTTCTTATTTGAGGCATCACTGATCATCACAGGTATTTTTAGCTCTTTAAGCATGCTTGCAAATTCAATAGACCAAGGTGATGCTCCTACAAGAACTAAACCTTGACTATTTTTGACTGATAGTTTTAGCCATTTTGCTAGAAAGTGTAAAGAGAAACCTGAAACAAATACAGTTAAAAATACTATAGAAAAGACAATTGGAAGAATCAATTCAGCTTCCTCAAAACCTTTGGAGGCAAGCTGAGCGCTTAGAACCCCTGCCATTGAGGCAGCTACAATTCCTCGGGGTCCGAAATTAGCAACTAAGATTCTTTCTTTAATGGTCATATTGCTGCCAATTGTTGAAAGCATCAATGATAGTGGTCTTATTATGAAACTGATGATAACTATAAACAAGATTATATTCAAGTTGAGATTTTTGAGTATGCTGAAATCTAGACTAGCAGATAGAAGTATAAAAACTATAGCGATAGCAAAGACACTTATGGATTCTTTAAACTTACTAAGTTCTGTGCTGAATTTCATGTCTTGATTTCCAAGTAAAATTCCAAGTAAGGTTGCTGCCAGTAGCCCTGAGCCTTCTTGAATATTTGTTGAAAGAACAAAGAGAACTATTAAAGCTGAAAGAACAGTAGGGATTTTTAAAAAATCAGGGATAAGAGATTTTCTAATCAAATATTCCAAGCCGAAACCAAAAATAACTGTAAGGATAGAAGAAATAAAAAGGACCTTAACTAATGAGGCGATAATAAATTCAAAAGAGCTATTACCATGAAAAATAATAAATTCAAAAACTAGTGTTGCTATTAGTACACCTAATGGGTCGTTGATTATGCCTTCCCATTTTAAATATTGACCAACTCTTTGATTAAGTTTTGCATGCCTAATAGCTGGAAGGATAACAGTTGGTCCTGTAACTACTAGAATGGCTCCTAAAACTGCACTAATGGGCCAAGATAGATGAGCTATGTAATGAGCAGCGCAGGCGCCAAGCGCCCAATTTAAGACTAAACCAATGCTAATTAATCTCTTTATGCCTGATGCAATTGATTTAAATTCATGGAATCTAAGATTTAGACCGCCTTCAAAAAGAATTATTACTACGGCAAGCTCAATTAACGGGTAAAATAAATCACCAAGTAATTCTTTAGGATTAACTAAGCCAAAGATCGGTCCAACAGCTAGACCAACAAGTATAAGAAGAATGATTGCAGGTATTTTAAGTTTCCAAGCAAGCCATCTTGAAAAGATCGCTACTCCAACAATCAAACCTAGTCCATTTAAAAGATAATGAGAATGATCTGCGTCCATAATTGCTTCTATAGTTCATTATCTAGCAAGCCTTCAAAGCCAATAACACTCTTTTTAACAGCATGAACATTTTTGAATGAAGCGATGTTAAAAATAGCATCGCCTTCACTAACTAGAGGAAGGTTAGATGCGCCAATAATTATTCCTGCAGTTTCAGACCTGAGCTCAATTCTAGTTGCACCAAAGGGATCTGAGATTATCCCAAGCAAATCACCTTCTATGATTTTATCACCCAAGCCTTTCTTTGCTTTGAAAATCCCGCTACTCGGGCTTCTTGCCCATTTGCAAGATCTAGCGATAAATGAATCTTTTTGTTTTCTTTGCAAGAGCGAGACTTTAGCTTTCTCAACCATCTTCAATTCTGTCATTATTGAAAGAATTCCATTTAACCCAGAGTGAATTACTTTTTCATCAAACCTTAAAGCTTCACCGCCCTCAAAAACTAAGTATTGAATACCTCGTTTCTTTGAAACTGCTCTTAGTGAGCCTGGCATAGGTGAAGTATTTAAAATTACAGGAACGTGAAAAGCTTTTGCTAATTTTTCAATTTCAGGAGAGTCTAATGTTCCTCTAATTTGAGGCAGGTTAGACCTTTGCACTGCTCCAGTATGTAAATCAATACAGTGAGTACATTTATAGAGCACTTCTTTTACCAGAAAATTTGCAAGTTGTGCAGTTAATGACCCCTTGCTTGCACCAGGGAATGATCTGTTTAAGTCTCTTCTATCTGGAAGGTATCTAGATTTATTGTTAAAACCAAAAACATTAACTATCGGAATGACAATCAAAGTCCCGTTGATTTTTTTAATAGCTTTATGAAGTAAAAGTCTTCTAATAATCTCAACACCATTAATTTCATCACCATGCACAGCTGCGCAAACTAGAAGAACAGGACCCTCTTTTTTACCCCTTATTACTTCTATTGGGATAGTTAGCTCCGTGAAGTCATAAAGTCTTGATACTGGGACTTCTATCTTTTTGCGCTCTCCACGGCGGATACATTCCCCGCCAATATAGAGGTCTTCTAAATCACAGGATGATTTTTTATTTTTCACTTTTGAATTGCCGAGTCTTCCCATGCTTATTGGCCTTTATTTTCTTTAGCTATTTCATCTGAAATATTTTCTAAGCTAACCGGAAATTCTGGTAATACACCCTCAAGAACAGTATCTTCTGCAATTTCAACTTTTTTAGATTTTTTTCGTGAAAGTTTTTTCTCATATCTTGATTCAAGAAAGTCATAAATCTTACCAGCAACATCTATGCCAGTAGTGGTTTCAATACCTTCAAGTCCTGGTGAAGAATTTACCTCCATCACTAAAGCACCGCGTTTTGATTGAATTAAATCAACACCACAAACAGGTAAACCTAGAGCTTTTGCTGCTCTTGTAGCTGCAGTCTTTTCTTTTTTACTTAGCTCAATTATTGTTGCTGAGCCACCTTGGTGAATATTAGACCTGAACTCACCTTCAGCGCCCTGTCTTTTCATTGCAGCAACTACTTTACCGTTAACTATAAATGCTCTAATATCAGCCCCACCAGCTTCAGCTATAAACTCTTGTAAAAGAATATTAGCTTTAAGGCTAGAAAATGCCTCTATTACAGATTTAGCGCCCTTTGTGGACTCTACTAAAACTACACCTAAACCTTGAGTACCTTCTAGCAATTTGATAATTAGTGGTGCGCCACCAACATTTTTAATTAAGCCAGGTATGTCTTCTTTCTTCGGGTATTTTGCAAAAGCAGTTTTAGGGATTCCCACTTTAAATTTAGAAAATATTTGTAAGGTTTTTAATTTATTTCTTGAAATTTCTATTGATTGTGCTGAAGCAGTAGTTAAAACTCCTATTAATTCAAAGTTTCTAACAACTGATGTCCCAAAGTCTGTTACTGATGTTCCGATTCTTGGGATAATTGCATCTAGATCATTTAAAGGTTCGCCCATATAATGAACTTCTGGTTTACCTTTCTCCATTAAGAGTGAGCATTTTGTGTGATCTACGATAATTACTTTGTGACCACGTTTTAGACCAGCTTCTAAAAGGCTTTTAGTTGAATATAGATTCTGTCCTCTTGATAAAATCGCTATCTTCATTTTATTTTTTGTTTCACTCATTTTTTAGTCTTCTTTTTTGTAAGTTTCTTTTTGATTTTAGTCTTTAAGTTTCCTTTTGTTACCTTTTTTTTTCTTTTTAATCTTTGATGTGGCTTTTGTAATTACTTTTGTAGTTTTTTTCTTGGAGTCTAATTTTTTTGATAGATTAGTTTTTGAAACATCAACAATAAATCTATCCTCTAAGAACAGCCTGCCAATTAATACTGGATATTTCATTTCTGATCTGTCTGTTAGTGATAATTCAACAGCGTATAGCTTATTGAAAATCTCTATTTTGGACTTTATAGTGTATCTTTCCTCACTTTCACCAAAAGAGTTCTTGACTCTTTTTTTGCTAAAGCTTTTAACTTTAAAAACTTGCTTTTCATATTTAGGATGAGAAGGGTCTAAAAGATCAAAATGTAAATATTTTTTTCTGTCTTTAATAACTTCACGGATTTTATGGCAGTGTATAGCGCAGCCGTAAGCGCCAGTATCAATTTTTGCAGAAATGTCTTTTAGCTTGAGCTCTGGAAGGTCAATCTTCTCACTCCTGCCGATAATTTGTTTTTCTATGGTTTTAGGCATATATGTGCTTAAATTATAAGTACATTATAGATATCGAGCAATCGGGCGGTACAGGTTGAATGCAAGAGAATAAATTATTTACAAATACGTAATTTTACGCGATTGTTCAGAATCGTCTTTTAGATGGATAATCATTAGTGGAGCTTACAAATGGATGATAATTTTGAAATGATTTTCTTTTTCACATTTCTCTGTATAGTTTCGCTGGTTTATCTTCTTGAGAAAAGAGAACTAGAAGAAGCAAAAGTTAAGCTTTTAAAAGAAGTAGAAGAGCGTAAAAAATTATCTCAGTCACTTTTTGATAGTGAAGAGAGAGTTTCTTTAGCCTTGAAATCTTCAAAGACCGGAACCTGGGATTGGGATTTACTTACAGGGCATATGTATTTTGATGAATACAAGCTAAAACTTTTTAAATTAAAGCCTGGTGAGTTTAAAGAGACTCTTGAAGATTTTATGAATTACCTTCATCCAGAAGACCTGGAGCGTATATCGAAAGTAATTGAAGAATCTATAGCTAATTTACTTCCTGTTAATGAGGAATATAGAATAATTTGTAAGGATGGGACGGTTCGCTATATATCATCTAGAGGTAAAGTCTATGGTGATGCTAATGGTAGTCCTATCAAGATGACTGGTGTTTGCTGGGATATAACAGATAAGAAAGAAGTTGAGGCTAAGTTAAAAGAAACGACGAAAGAACTTGCTAAAAAAGCAAAAGAGCTCAAAAGATCTAATAGGGATCTAGAGAATTTTGCATATATAGCATCTCACGACCTTCAAGAACCGCTACGCAAAGTCATAGCCTTTGGAGATAGATTAGTAGAAAAATACCACTCTGAGCTTAATGATCAAGGCAGAGATTATATTGAAAGAATGCAGAAATCTACGATTAGAATGCAAAAACTTCTAAAGGACTTATTGAACTATTCTAAGCTTAATTCACAGCCTGCTGATTTTAAATACTTAGATTTAAATGAGACCTTCACTGATTTGCTTTCTGATATTGAGCATCGAATAGTTGAAACCAGTACTGTGATTGGGATTTCTTCAGAATTTCCTGTGATTTATGCAGATGAAAATAGAATAAGAGAGCTTTTTCAGAATTTGATTTTAAATGCAATTAAATTTGCAAAGGAAGATGTGCGCCCTTACGTTGAAATTGAAGTTAATCATATTAAAGAAGAGGGTACTGAATATTGCGAAATCTCTTTTAAGGATAATGGTATAGGTTTTGATGATAAATATAGTGAAAGAATATTTCAGCAATATCAACGCCTTCATGGGATGAATGAGTATGAAGGAACTGGAATGGGTTTAGCAATTTGTAAAAAAATAGCTTTGCAGCATGATGGTGATATTAGAGCTGAAAGTCAGCCTGGTTATGGTAGTGCTTTTATAGTTAAGCTCCCTATTGCAGCACTAGCAGTACCTGCGTAGAGATAGAATTCTGATAAATAAATTAAGCTATAACTTTTACAAAAGTCTTGATAGTTAGTGGTCCGTAATTTTCTTCAATTACAAAGCTATTATCGTCTTGTCTATATCCATGACCTTCGATTATATAGTCACCAATCTTTCCTTTAGATCTAATTGCTACTACATTACCTTTTTTATCTTTAATAGTTTCTAAGTCAATTTTATAATTGTGACCATCAAGAATACCTTCAGCAAAATTATCTTTTGTTATGTAGTTAAAATCTTTACCAAGAAGCTCACCAAAGACATCAGCTGTTGCAGTTCTCTTATTGGCAAAAACATTAACTGTTGAAAATGGCTTCCCATCAAGAAGAGATTCTACTTCCATAGTCCCTTTACCTAGAATGCTAAATTTAAAGTTGTTTGTGTAACTTAGATCCCAGTCATTTAATTTGCCTTCAGCAGTTATTAATTGACCTAGTAAACCCTTTCTTTCGATGTTTACATCTAGAAATAATTTTTCAAGAGGGTCAGTGTTATTTGATTCATAAACATATCTTTCGATTTTTAGTTTCTTCGCTTTAAAGGGGACTTTGCAATGACCGATTGCCTTTTCTAAAACTGGCATATATCTAGAAGCGATTTCATATGGAGTATCAACAAGCGCTTCAATTTTATCGGTTAGCGTGAATTTAGGAGCAAAGAAGCTTGCAGTGAGTGAGTTCACTGACAATGCAATTATTAGAAGTACTGGAATAAGATTTTTAAATATTCTTGTCATAATAGCTCCCAGATCTCCATTCTATAGTCATTTGAGGAAAATTGGCTAGATCATTAAGACGTAATTCAGCCCTAAAAGGTTTCAATTGTGGAATAAATCTACTGAAATAGCCTATTTGAGGACTTTGAAATGACTACTGAAGAGGGATACAAGAGATATATATGTACAATATGTGGGCATATATATGATGAAGCCGAGGGAGACGCTAGTACAGAAATTGAACCTGGTACTAGATTTGAGAGTCTACCTAGCGACTGGCTTTGTCCGGACTGCGGTGCGGGCAAGGACATGTTCAAGCCACTTGGCGACTAAACTGAGCTACGAAATAAGCAGGAAAGCGAGCTAAAAACTCGCTTTTTTGTTGCAAAATTTTTAAAGACAAACACATTATTTCATATCAATGCCTTTAGGCATGCCTCTTTCTGAAAACTAATTAATAAACAAAAGCTAGATTTCTGATTTAATATATATAAAGTCAATCCAGATTTTAATTCAAAGAGGAATTCAAGATATGGAAGTTAAAGATAGTTCTTCCAATCAATCACTTTCTGCAGACGAGCACTCAAAGGATGCTCAAGCTAAACTTCTTGCTGCAAGAAAAAGATTAATTAATGGTCAAGGTGCTTTTACAGAGAGCGGTCGTTTCGCTTTAGTTTCTGTAGCTCAAGCGATTGATGCACTTAATAATGCACCTAAAGTGGTGGAGAAAATTTTTATTGATGCAGCTAGAGACAACGCCTATGCAATAAGCTGCCCGGAAACTAAAAAAATAAATAGTGAACTGAAAATATCTGACGTAGTTGAGACCTTTCATCGTAAAGGAGTTAAGAGTGCTAAACACATAAAACTTAGGGCTGAAGATGGTGAGCCAGTTAGTGCAATTTTTGCTAAGCAAGTCGGTGATAAATCTACTAACAAAACTAAGATCTATTTTCATGGTAGGTCTGGAAATATTCAGTCTTTGAGAAATGAAGCGATTGAAGATTATAAAAAGAAAGGCTTTAATGTTCTAGTTTTTGGTTACAGAGGTTCTGATGGTGAGCCTGAAAAGCAAAGCCAAGAATCTTTGGTAAAGGATGCTAAAGCAGTCTTTGATTTTTTAAGAAAGAAGGAGGATCTTAGTTTTAAAGATTTTCATATTTCAGCTCACTCACTAGGCTCAGCAGTTTTTCTTGGTGCAAATAAACATTTAGTAAAAGATCTTCGCATGAAAGTTAAGTATGGTGATGTAAGACTTCATGTGCCATTCGCTAGTATTCGTGAGATGGCTGTTCATTACACCACTAGTGGTGATGAACTTCCTAAAGTTTTTCAGGGCTTGTATGGAAAGTATAGAGAGTATTTTGTGAATAACTCCCCACGTTTATTTGGCTGGCTTCCTAAAGATATAAAAGCTCTTGAGAGAATGAGGCTTCCTAAGTCTCTTGCAAATTTCATTATTCATAGACTTAAACTTTTGCCGGATATTTGGAATAATTTAGATGCTATTAAATATCTAGACGCTGAAAATGTAATGGTGATTCACGGTACCAAGGATCAGATCACACCTTATGAGCAAGGTTATAAAGTCTACCAAACACTTAAGAAAAAAGGCAAAGCTAAAAAAGGTTGTTTTATTAGGCTTGATGAGCTTGATCATTATAAGGCAAATCACATTTTTACTAATAAGTATTTAAGAAAAAATAATGGTCAGCCAACTGAAAGCTTTTTATCTTAAGTTTTTTGTTCCATAAGATTTTTTTTAAAGAAAGAAATTTGTTATGCAGGACTATAATAAATATTAATTAAGGAAGTACTTGTATGAAAGATCTCGTAGTTAAAATTCAATGCCTTTTATTAGCTCTGCTTTTAGGAGCTTTGCTTTCAGCTAAAGCAATTAATCAAACTGGCGTGCAAGTGAGCCCAAATCAATTTAATATTAATAAGCCTAATTTAATGAATAGGGCTCTTAACACGAGTAGAACCCCTGTGAATCCAAGCAGCCTTGTAGATCCACTTACAAGATTAGAGTGGGATCCCTTTACTGAGATGACTCAAATGCGAAAAACAATGAACACTATGTTCAATTCTATGGATAAGCATTTTAAGCAAGACCTGAAGGCTGATTTTATTGAGCCTAGAATTGAAGTAAAAGAAAATTCAGATTCTTATAGCTATAGAATAGATCTTTCTCATTTTGAAAAAGATAAAGTTGAAATAGAAGTTAAAGATAGATTTTTTACAATATCAGCTCAGCAAAAGAGTTCATCAGAGAATAGTACTGAGAATTTTTCAAGCTCTAGGCGTAGTTTTGGAGCTTTCACCAGAACCTTTACTTTACCAGCAGACGCTGACAGTAGTCAGTTAAGTACTGATAATGTAGATGGCATTTTTTTAATTAAAATTCCTAAGAAATAATGGATTGCTTCGCTTCGCTCGCAATGACACGTGTCACCACGAGCGAAGCATCACGAGCGAAGCATCACGAGCGAAGCATCACGAGCGAAGCTTGTCATCACGAGCGAAGCGTGGTGATCTAGCAATGCTGCCCTGCAGCAAATCCTGAAGACCAAGCCCACTGGAAGTTGTAACCACCAAGCCAGCCGGTTACATCTATAGCCTCACCTATAAAATATAAGCCTGGATGTTTTTTACTTTCCATAGTTTTTGATGATAATTCACTAGTGTCTACCCCGCCTCTAGTTACTTCAGCTTTTTTATATCCTTCAGTTCCATCTGGAATTAGAGTCCACTCTTGTAGCGATTTAGCAATTTTCTTAAAGTCATTATGTGAGTACTCAGCAATTGGTTTCCAGTAGTCGTGTTTTTTAGACCATTGATCTATAAATTTTTCTGGTAGACGACCTTTTAGAAGACTTTTAATAGTTTTTCTTCCGGCTTGTTTGGATAATTTTTTAAGGAATTCAAATAAATTTAAATCTGCTAATAAATTTATAGTGATTTTATCACCAGCTTTCCAGTAAGAGGAAATTTGCAATATAGCGGGTCCACTTAAGCCTTTATGGGTGAAGAGTATATTTTCTCTAAAGCTAGTACCATTTGTGCTGACTATAGAATCAATTGAAGATCCACTTAATTTCTCAAAAAAGCTTGGATCTTTAAAGGTCAGAGGGACTAAAGCAGGCTCGGTGTTTGTAACTTTAAGCTCAAATTGTTTAGCGATTCGGTGAGCAAAGTCACTAGCACCTATCTGAGGGATTGATAGACCGCCAGTCGCTATAACTAATGAATTACAATTATAATTTGCGTCCTTTGTTTTGACAGAGAACCTCTCTTCAAAAGCTTTTTCCGTATTGAGTTTTTCTACTTTTTGCACCTCGCAGTTGTTTTTAATCTCAACTCCATTAGTTCTCGCTTCATTAAAAAGCATATCTATGATTTCTTCAGAGCCTTCATCACAAAAAAGCTGCCCTAGTTTTTTTTCGTGATATTTGATTTCATGACTCTCTACTAAGGATATAAAATCATGAGCTGTGTACATTGATAAAGCGGATTTGCAGAAATGAGGGTTAGCAGAAATGTAGTTTTCATGGTTAGCGTTTATATTAGTGAAATTACATCGCCCGCCACCTGAGATTCTGATTTTTTCGCCAATTTTAAAAGCTTTATCTAAAAGCAAGGCTTTGCGACCACGCTTAGCAGCTTCAATAGCTGCCATAAAACCAGCAGCACCAGCTCCTATTACAATCACATCTTTGTGGAGTTCTTTATCCATCAGTGATGAATTGTACTATAGACTCTTAGAAAAAAGCTCTCATAGCTCATATAGCTATGAGAGCTTAGATAATTTATAAGTTTAAAATTAGCATCCGCATGGACTGCAAGTGCATATACCACATCCGCATCCTAAAGCCTGGGCCGCTAGTAAAGATCCTGCTAGAAGCGCCAATCCTAGATAAATTTTAGTGCTTATCTTTTTCATATTTTCTCCTTGCTCCTCTGAAAACTAATCTACTATTACTATACACACTATAGTTAACTATAAGGCAACACTTTTTATTGAAAAACTTTCAAAAATGACTGAAAAGACCTATGTATATTGACTATAGGGTTTCTGATTTTTTATAAAAAAAGCAGCCCGATAAGGGCTGCTTTTTGGATTAGGAAATAATCTTTTTGAAGATTACTTAAGTGAATCAAGCCATTTGCTTACTGATTTAGAAGCAATGTCTTGGCAACCTAAACCGAATGCAAGTGCTGCAGAAACACCAATTGCACCGAAGAAGATTCCGATAGTTAGGTTTACAATCTCGCTTGCAAAACCCATTTCTCTAAGACCCATAGCACCTGTAAGAATCAGAATTGCTACTCTAGCAACCATTGCAAGTAAATCAGAATTAGTTGCAACAGTAGATCTTATAGCTTGTGCTGCAATGTTTGAAAGAATCAAACCAGCGATCAAGATGATTAAGCCCATTAGTATTTGACCAGCAAATAGAATGAACTGATTTAGTAATCCGCTGATAGCACTTAAACCAATCATGTTAAATGCTTCCATCGTTGCAAATAAAAGAACACCGATTAAAGTTAAGTTACCAATCACATGTGATGGAGCAGCTTGACCTTTAGTAAGTTTGTTTTCTTTAATTCCGATTAGTGAGATTAGTTTATCGAAACCTACTGAAGATAGTAAGTTCTCAACTAAAGATGCTGTTAAGCGTCCAACGAAAACAGCGATAGCAAGCATGATAAGTGCAGCGAAGATCATCGGGAACGCACTAAAGATAGTATTCAGCATGTTAGTAGCTGGCTGAGCAATAGCATCAAGTGATAAAGCATCTAATGCAGAGATCAGCACAGGGAAAAGAATAAGAACGTAAACAATTAAACCAATAATGTCTGAGATTTTGTTTTCGCCAATTGCTTTGCCGAATCCCATATTGTCGCAGAAACCGTCAGCGCCAATGCTACCAAGCAAGTTAGTAGTAAGTCTTTGAACGATTCTTGCAACGAACCATCCAACGATAAGAATCACACCAGCACTAAATATATTAGGTATGTGACCTAAGAATTTGCTGAACATGTCGTTAACAGGACCTAAAACGCTATTTAGGCTAAGAGTGTTTAATACTACTGGTAAGATCAATAAGAAAATTAACCAGTAAACAGTTTCAGAGATTGAAGCAGAAAGTCTTATGCCATCTTTATTGCCAGTTTTATCACATAGTTTTTTATCTAGGTTTGATTTTTCAAAAACTGTGTTTAGAAGTTTTTTTACTAATGTAGCGATTAACCAAGCTACTAGTAAAAGACCAGTTGCAGCAAGAATTCTAGGTAAATAAGCAAAAATTTCGTTTAATAGCTCATTTAAGGGCTCAGTGATAAGTGTTAAACCGAGTGACTGGAAGAATGCAACTAAAACAAAAAGCATAATAATGTAGAAAGTTAGGCTTTTTACTCTCTTAGGTAGAGCTATAGAGGATTCTTGTTCACCAAAAGAGTCAATCAAAGCTTCTTCAAGTTTAGATCTTCCAAGTATACCCCCAACGATTGAAGCAATTAAAAGTGCTAGCAACCAACCGATAACAAGTATCGCGAGTCCAGCAAGTAAGTTTGGTACGTAAGTGCTAACTAAATTAAGCATTTCACCAAGTGCTGACTGAAGCATTGTATTCCATGAGTTGAGATCAAAGTTCATCATTTTTTTCACCTATTCCTAATCAAGACCTGAGGCCTTAATTAACTTAGATGTTTTATGGGCTTAAAATGTTCCAAAGATCCTAAAAACGCCCTATATGTGATTAATTTACGGTTATTATAGCAGTGACGGTATTACCGTTTGAATCTGTCCCAGTGATATTGATATCAACAGGAGCTTCCTCAATCTCAGGGAATGCTTCTAAGAAATCAAAGAATGATTCAAGAATGACCTTGACCTTCTTTTTCTTTTTGAGTTTGAAAGTAGACGGTTTGAAAGAGACTAGATTTGGCTGATCACTAGTTAATGTGATGAAATCACTGAAGAATCCAGGGTTTCTTTTAAGTGTTAGTTTTACTTTCTTAGATTTAGCATCTCTTAGTCTAGCTATATTGTTAACAGCTTTTCCACTAAACCTAAATCTATCACCATCTGGCTCATCAATATCATCATTGCCACCACCATTTCCAGTGCCAGTAGTGATATTAACAACAGTGGTTTGACCAGCACTCACTGTTACCATCCCACCGCTAGCAACATTATTAAAACCAGTAGTAAGTGCTTTTGGAGAATCAACTACAGCTGATTCAAAGGTAGAAGCTAAACCAGTACCATTAAAGTAACCTTCTTCAGCTGTAGTATTAGGGGCAAAAGCTCCAATACTAGAACCATCAACAAATTCAGCATCAATTCTTTGGACTCTTAAAACATAAGTGCCTGGAGGAACAGGAAGTATGAACTTACCATTATTTTCAGCAAGAATATCTGAAGGACTTGAAACAGCATTAACAAAAGGATTGTTAACGTCGTAAGCCGTTACAGTTACTCCTCTTATAGGATTATTACTTGAATCTCTGAGTTCACCAATGATTTGACCAAATCTGTTGTTAAAAGCAGCTGATGGGTAAGCTTGAGCAAAAGAAGCTTCATCATCAAGTAATAGATCCGTTCCAGTAGTAGCAGCAATTGGGAACATTACAGGTACAAGATTTATTGCATTGTTTGGTCTGCTTGGCACTGAGTTTGCAGTAGTTACTTCGTTAAAAATATCAAGGTGAGTTTGAGTGTGATCAATACCAACAGCGTGAGCAAGCTCATGAAGGATAGTTGATCTCAGTTCATTTTCACTTGATGCTTCGGTAAATAAAGCTCCGTTAAATACAGCTTGTGATTCAGCAATATTCGTGCCACCATTCGACGTGAAAGTGATTCCAGCAAAACCTAGAGTGCTGTCTTTGCTTGCGCCTAAAGCTTCAGTTAGACTTCCATCATCATCCCAAACGATAGGAGAAAAACCTAGAGCGTTATCAGCATCAAGAACTGGCTGAAAGTTACTAGAATCAACATCAAAATCTAAGTTTGCTGTACTATCTCTTTGAAAATCTATAGATGCCTCAGCTAAATTATTCCATTTAGCAAGTTCAGTAGTCGTAAAGCTATCTAATTGAGTATTTGAGAAAAAGCCCAGAGGACCTTGGTCTAATCTATATACAAGGTTTGTGCCACTAGCATAAGTGATAAAACAAGCTGGACCTACAGTATCAGAATTACAAATAAGACCAATAGCATTAGCACCATTAGCTGTGAAAAGGAAAGCGATTGCTAGTAATAAATTTCTAAATTTTGACATCTTAGTTACCCTCCTTTAAACATAGGCTTTTTAACGAGCTATAAGTTTGAGGACTATCAAGAGTAGCTAGTTTAATTAGTTTTAGGTCTGAAAGTGATTCTTTATGTGTATGGAAAATAGCTTTATTGCCATCAAGTTCAACGTAGCCTTGCTCAACACCTAATAATGTTGTTAAACCAAGCTTACTTATTTTATTAAAGAAGAAAACATAAGATTTTCCATTTTTAATATCACCATTGCTAAATGGAGTAAGGAATGAAGCCCACTCTTTAAGAGTGACTGTGTTTCCGTCAACTCCGCGGATTCCATCCTGAACTTTAAAATTGATTTCTCTAACATTTAGATTAATGGTCTCATCCTTATACTCTTTAGTACTAAGAACTTTGCCTTTAAAAATCATCGCCGCGTCTGCAGCTAAATCATTTACACTCAGCGGGAGCGATCTGATGTGCATCGATGAACTCTGCGCTTCAGCGCTGCTTATAATAAAAAGGCTTAAAAAAGCCACTGTAACTATTCGTTTTAAATTTCCCATCATCTCTATATGATTATAAAAGTAATACAGCTAGCTTATTATAAGAAAAACTTTATCTAAAAAGTGACCTCAGCATATCTAGTGTTCTTATTTTGAATAGACTGTTTTATAGACACTAGAGCTATTTAGCTAGTGCTTTAAGAGCTTTTTTAAATGAGCTACGTGCATGTTTTGCTTCTTCAGGGCTGATAGCAAAGTCTAGTTTATGCGCTGCTTTATTTCTTAGTCTGTGATACTTCCAGACATCATCTTGATTTGGAATTCTTTTGCGTACTTTTGTAAGTAATTCAGATGCGTTTTTCTTTTTAGCTTTTTGCATTTGCTGAATCGTTGTAATCATAATTTTATGTGATTCGATTACTGAATGATTGGGGTCAAGTTTGCTAGTTCTTTGTATTTTGTTAGAAGCTTTTTTAAGGTCATCTTCACTTAGATATTTCTTTTTGCTAGTAAAGTGATTTATTAAAATTAATGCGACGATCGCAGCAAGTGTAATATCTGGTGCAAGCTCAAAATTAGGCATAATAATATTTATAATGCAAATTTAAGATCTTGTCTAATGCTATATTGGATTCTTGTGGCTAATCCAGAATGCTTAATTTGCGAATCCAAGACTCTGACAAGCACTGAGACCAAAGACGCGCGTATCTTTCACCACTGCTCTGATTGTGGCTTTTCCTTTATAGACCCCAAGTTCTTGCTTAGTAAAGAAGAAGAAAAGTCCCGATATGATTTTCATGAAAATAGTATAGAAAATGAAGGCTATGTTTCTATGTTTGAAAAATTTATAGACTTTGCAGTTAGTCCTAATAAGGAAGTAAAAACAGTTTTGGATTATGGCTCTGGTCCAGGTCCTGTGCTTGCTGAGCTTTTAAAAAGAAAAGACTATGAAGTGGATATCTA
>CAYGPN010000017.1:0-30611 GCA_964352085.1 uncultured Gammaproteobacteria bacterium
AGCAAATTACAAAAACTTGCTTGATTTCAGATTTTAATTTGACATATGATGGTGGTCAGAGGCAGAATTGAACTGCCGACACGAGGATTTTCAGTCCTCTGCTCTACCAACTGAGCTATCTGACCAAGACGAAACTTGCAAGTGCTAATGCTAGCATAGGATATTAGTTTTTTAAACTCGCGACCAAAATTCTTCATTAATGATTTATAGATATGAAAAACTATCCGTAAATTCGTATTGCGGACTCCAGCTAATTGTCCTGATTCGTGATATTTTTAAAGTTGGATTATGGAGTATTTAGCTAGTCATTCGTTAAGTTTAATCTTATTAATAAGCAGCATCGCTGGTCTTGCAGTTGCAATTCTTCCAAATATGGAGGAGTCAAAAGCAAGAACAATTTGTTTGTACTCTAGTTTGGCGACGCTCTTTATTGCAATTAGACAGTACTTTATATATTTTGATAGTTCAAATACTGGAATTCAGCTTGTTGAAAAATATGACTGGATTGGTAAAATCCAACTCTCTTTAGGAGTTGATGGACTTGGTTTCTCAATGGTCCTTTTGATGGCAATCCTAATGCCTGTTTGCTTAATAGCAAGTAAGCCAATTGCCGAAAAGAAACAAGCAAGGCTTTATTACTCTCTTATTATGTTTTTGTCAGTTGCGGTTTATGCAGTATTTATGGCTCAAGACATTTTCTTATTTTTCTTAGCTTGGGAATTAGAGCTAGTACCTATGTACTTCCTGATTGCAATCTGGGGTAGTAAAAATAGAAACTACGCCTCTATGAAATTCCTTATATATACTTTCGCTGCTGGTGTTGCTCTTTTAGTTGCGATCTTTGGTTTACTTTCTGCAACAGGCTTTGCAACATATGACATGGTTGATTTATCACACCTTTCTAAGGGGCTTGCACTCAGTACTCAAACTTTCTTGTTTGCAATGTTCGCTCTTTGCTTCTTGGTGAAATTACCATCAATTCCATTCCACACTTGGTTGCCTGATGCTCACGTTGAAGCGCCAACTCCAGTTTCTATGCTACTTGCTGGCATCCTTCTTAAAATGGGATGTTATGGTTTGCTTCGTTTTGGCTTAGAATTCTTCCCAATTGTGGTTGTTAAATTTGCTCCATGGATTGCAATCTTTGGTGCCATAAATATTATCTATGCAGCTTACGCCGCACTTATTCAAAAGGATATGAAAAAGCTAATTGCTTATTCTTCTGTCTCTCACATGGGTTTTGTGCTTCTTGGACTTGGTGCTCTTAACTCTGCTGGTTATAACGGCGCAGCTTTCCAAATGTTCTCTCACGGTCTTATCTCAGCTGCTCTATTCATGCTGATCGGTATGATCTACGAAAGAGCTCACACAAGAGAAATTTCTGAGCTTGGTGGTCTAGCTAAAGTAATGCCTAAGACTTACTACATCTTTATCATGGCTGCTATGGCAAACCTAGGTCTTCCTGGACTTTCAGGTTTCGTTGGTGAGTCATTAGTATTTTACGGGTCATACACAGCTGTGCTTGATGCGCCAGTATTTAAAATCTGCACAGCCGTTGCAGCACTTGGTGTAATCCTTACAGCAGCTTACATGTTATGGCTTAACCAAAGAGTATTTTACGGAAAGATTAATGAGAAATGGATGACTTTAACAGATATTAGAGCTTCTGAAGTGCTTGTTCTTTCTGTACTCTTAGGTGGTTCTTTAATAATTGGTTTTTATCCTAAATTTATTAATAAGATCTACGAGCCGCAATTAAGCTCTTTAACTAGCTACACGAATCAGTACTTGCCGCAGTTTATAAAGTAGTAAAATTAACTTATGTCAAAAATAATCAAAGTCGCACACAGCCCAGACTCCGATGACGCATTCATGTTCTATGCGATTGCAAATCAAAAGATAGATCTTAAAGGATATGAATTTGAAATTACTAGTGATGAGATAGAAAAGCTAAATGAAAATGCTATCGAGACCGAAGATTATGATATCTGTGCAGTTTCTTTTCATGCTTATGCTTATGTTGCAAATCAATACCAAGTTTTAAAAGCGGGCTCATCTATGGGTGATAAAAATTATGGTCCTCGTTTAGTTGCTAGAGAAGGTTTGCAAGAGACTCTTGGATCTTTTATTGACCTGAGTGACCTTAGAGTTGCGATCCCTGGAGAGTTCACCAGCGCTTTTCTTTGCCTTTGCTTATACCAAAGATCACTAATGGAAACTCATAAGTCTGCAAAAGATTTCACTCCGGTATTTTGTGCTTTTGATGAAGTCTTCGATCTTGTGAAAGACGGTCAAGTAGATGCTGGACTTTTAATTCATGAAAGCCAGTTGAAGTTTGAAGAAGAAAAACTAAATTTGCTTATTGATTTAGGTAAGTGGTGGCATGATTCTACTCCTGGTTTTGCTATGCCTCTTGGCTGTAATGTTATACGCAGATCACTAGGTGAAGAAGCTATAAATGATATTTCTGAAATTTTGCAAGAGTCTATTAAATATGGAATGGAGCATTTTGAAGATGCACTTAAATATGCGCGTGACTATTCTAAAAATGGACTTGATGATGCAAAAGCTAAAGAGTATATTTCTATGTATGTTAATGAGCATACTTTAGAGTTAAGTAAAGAAGATTTAGAGTCTATTAGAACTATGCTTGAGCGCGCTTATTCTAAAAAACTCTTGAACTTAAGCAATATGCCAGTTCTGGATCCAGTTTAAAACGTGATAAAATTGTCTAGATGGATAACAAAGCGAGAATTTTAGAACTTGCAGAAAGACACTCAGAAGAGAGTCTTGGCTCTATTGAAGAGACCGTAAAAGATATTATCCATAATGTAAAAGAAAAAGGTGACGCTGCACTTAGTGGCTACACTAATAAATTTGATAAGCAAAATATCCAAGAATTTAAAGTTGAAATAAACTCTCAAAATAATAATGGTAATGAATCTTACCTAGCTAAAATTGATCCGAAGCTTAAACAAGCTTTAGCTAGAGCTAGATACAGAATTAGACAATATCACCAGAAAGATCTTCCAAGTGATTGGTCTTATGAAGGCATGCTTGGTGAAAAACTTGGCGCGAAGTATAATCCAATAGAGTCTGTTGGGCTTTATATCCCAGGCGGGCAAGCACCACTTCTATCTACCGTTTTGATGACAGCAATTCCAGCTAAAGTTGCTGGTGTAAAAAGAATTGTGATGGTAAGCCCGCCGCCTATTAATGATGCTGTCTTGGCTGCAGCTGAGCTTGCTGGAGTGGATGAGGTTTATCAAGTAGGTGGAGCTCAAGCTATAGCTGCTTTAGCTTACGGCACAGAAACTATAAATCCTGTTGATAAGATAGTTGGTCCAGGTAATATCTATGTAAGTACAGCTAAAAAACAAGTCTTTGGCAAAGTTGGCATAGATGGTATTTATGGTCCTTCAGAACTTGCGATACTTGCTGATGAGACTGCTAACCCTAAATTCATTGCTTGGGATCTTTTAAGTCAGCTTGAACACGGTTCTGGGCTTGAGTCTGTGCTTTTAGTAACTAACTCTAAAGAGCTTGCTGATAAAACAAGAGAAGAAGTGAAAGCTAAACTTACGGAGCTTGCTAAAACTGCATCCACTGACTTAATAGAAACTATTAAAGAGTCTTTTGAAAAATGGAGTGCAATATTATTAGTTGAATCTTTAGAAGAAGGTGCTGAATTAATAAATTTATACGCGCCAGAGCACTTTGAGCTTCAGGTGAAAGATTCTAGAGTCGATAAAGTTTTGTCTTTAATCAAACATGCTGGAGCAATCTTTATAGGTAGTATTTCATGTGAGAGCTTAGGCGATTATGTCGCAGGACCAAGTCACTGCCTGCCTACAGGAGGCACTTCTAGATTTAGTTCTGGTCTTCAATGCTCAGATTTCGTTAAAAAGAGTTCGATTATAGATTTCTCTAAGTCAGATAGTTCTATAGGTTCTTTTAAAGCATTAGTGGATGATGTGGCTTTAATCGCTAGAGCTGAAGGGCTTGAAGCTCACGCTAGGGCTATGGAAGTTAGAAAAGCAGGACCTGATATAAAGGAGCCAGTTTTAGTAGCTGCAGTTAAGCAAGAAAAAGAGGAAGCTTCTAAATAATGAGCACTTTAGTTACTAAGAAAGCTAAAGAAGAGAAGCTTCATAGGCTGATGCTTAAAAAAATCCGCATTGAGATTGGTCAAGGAAAAGTTATACTTCAAGTCAGTGAAAAACATAAACAAATAGCTGAAATGTTAGCTCCAGCAAACCTGCTTAAAACAGTCTTAGAGCTTAGTGATTTAGAGCTTAAGAAAAAATCACATTCGTATGTGATTGCTGATCTTGACTCACCTGAGCTAGATGATTTTGAAGGATTCTTAGATATAATAGCTCCAACTATTATTAGACCTGGTTTGCTTATGATAGTTGGCACTAACATGTCTACTTTAAAAAATAAGATAGCTTTATTCATGAATAAGCTCCCTGAAGCTAGCACGCGCCCAATACGCTCTGTGCCAACTGATTATGTTAGAGATATGCTTTTAAGAAAAGGCTTTTTTGTTAAAAACCGTTTTTGGTTTTATGATGATAAATTCCTGATAATGGCTGACATACCTAAAAATGTTTAGCTTTGTTATGGAAAACTCTGAAAGCAGCCTTGGTCTAAAGAAATTCTTGAAGGACTTTTTCAAGCCTGGCTTCACGCGAGCCTTTAATCAAAACTACAGACCTTTCTCCTCTTCCTGTTAGCTTGCGCAGCTCTTCAGAGACTTCATCTATATCTCTATCTTCAGCTCTTATAAGTTTTAAAAATCTTGATGACTCTTTAGCTACTAAACTTTCTATATAATCAAAGATCTCTTTAACTAGTTTAGGATCACTTTCTAGTATCTTGCCAATTACAAATACTTTCTGATCTTTAGGAAACTGAGCCATAAGTGCATCGACTGAAGCCTTTACTGAGTCTGGATTTGCGTTGTAGCTGTCGTCAATAAAAATATTACCTTTTTTGTCTTCGTGAAATTTACCGCGCCCATCACCAGGCTCGTATTTGTTTAGTCCGGTGATGATTTCTTGCATCCCAATTCCCAGTTCTTTGGCTACTAAGGCTGCAGCGTTGGCATCAGAATGAATGGCTGGACCAGCTAAACCTTTGATTTGATAATTAGCCTGATCGTCAAAGAATTTGACTGTATATCTTTCTTTGATTTCGCCGTGTTCTTTTTCAATCTTTTCGTAAAGATCTTTGCTAACAGCAAGTAAGCCTTTATCTTTTAAGCCAGAAGTGATTTCTAATTTTGCTTTTTTAATATTTTCTAAACTCCCTAGCCTCTCTAGGTGAGCGGATCCTACATTCGTGATTAAAGCTATGTCTGGCTCTGCTGTTTTAGACAAAAGTGCTATCTCACCAAGTCCGCGCATCCCCATCTCTAAAATTAAAACTTCAGTGTCAGCAGGCATTTCTAAAATAGTTTTTGGGACACCGACTTCATTATTAAAATTAGCGTGACTATAATGTGTTTTAAATTTTTCTGCTGTTATGTGACGAAGCATTTCTTTGGTGGTAGTTTTGCCGGAGCTTCCTGTAATAGCTATAAGTTTTGGATTAATTTCTTTTCGATAATAGTTTGCGATTTGGTGATAAGTCTCTAGGCTATCTTTGATCTGAATCACTCTATCTTTTGCTTTTACTTTGTCTAGTTTATTTTTTTCACAAAATGCACCAATCGCGCCTTTTTCTAAAGCCTCATTTATGTATTCGTGACCATCAAAATTAGCACCTTTAAGTGGAAGAAAAAAATCACCTGCTTTGATAGCACGAGTATCGGTGGTGATATTCACATCTCCAATCTCAGTATCAAAGATTTTGCTCAAGCAAATAGCCATATTCCTTATATATTCTACTAGCCAAGGCTCCAGAGCGTTAATTAAGAGCTAAAAGCTTACAATATGTATATTTCTGCTAGAATAGATCCGGATGAACGCACCTGAAGTTACTTTAGTTAAAAAGGACCTGACTCAAGAGCAGCTAGATTTCTACCTTTCTAAGGAGATAATTGCTGTGGATACTGAGCTTATGGGTCTTAAAACTCATAGAGACAGATTATGCCTTATTCAGATTGGTGATGAGGATAGAAATATCGTTTTAGTTCAAATTGAAAAAGGTCAAAGAGAGGCGCCCAATTTAAAAAAACTTTTTGAATCAGATAAAGTTAAGAAGCTTTTCCATTACGCTAGAACAGATGTGGCTGCAGTTCGTTTTTGGCTTGATATTAAAATGAAGAATTTTTTCTGCACAAAAATTGGAAGCAAGATTGCTAGAACTTACACTGACAAGCATAGTCTTCGTGAGCTTACTAAAGAAGTAATGGAAAAAGATCTGAATAAAACTCAGCAATCTAGTGATTGGGGCGCGAGTGATTTAACTAAAGACCAGCTGAAATATGCTGCAACTGATGTTTATTACTTAATCCCTATTTATAATGAGCTTCTTGAGATGCTAAAAAGAGAAGACCGTGAAGAGCTAGCTGTTGAAACTTCAAATTACGTTTCAACTATGGCTGAATTAGATATACTTGGCTATAAGGACGTTTTAGAGCATTAATTATGACTGAGCTTTCACAAGTTAATATCCAAAAGATAGAGAAAGAAGATTTAAATAAGTCAGCTTTAGAGGCGCTTGTTAATAAACTGAAGACTGCTAATGTTCTTGTGCTTGGTGATTTGATTCTTGATGAATATCTATTAGGTAGCCCTGAAAGAATTTCTAGAGAAGCGCCTGTTATTGTTTTAAATTACAAAGATTCTAAATTTGCTTTAGGTGGCGGAGCTAATGCAGCAAATAACATTGCTAGTTATGGCGCAAAGACTAAACTTATTGGCATTACTGGCACCGATGATGGTTTGCTTAATTTAGAAAAAATATCTAGTGAGCAAAATATAGATCTTGATACTATCCAAGACGCTGCTCGTACAACGACTATCAAAACACGCATTATTTCTACATCAAACAGTAATGCTGATAACGGCACTTTACTTAAACAGCAAGTTCTAAGAGTAGATAGGCAAAGCCGCGAGCCAGTTAGTCAAGAAATAGAAGATAAGCTTTTTCAAAAACTTAAAGAACAAACAAAAGATACTGATATGATTTTGCTTTCTGACTACTCTAATGGAGTTTTCACTGAAAGTCTTGCAAAAAGAGCGATTGCTTATGCTAAAGAAAATGACAAGACTATAGTAGTTGATGCTAATGATAGTTTTGAGAAGTTCTTTGGTGCTGCAATCCTTACTCCAAACCAGCCAGATGCTGAAGCAATGGTGGGCTATCAAATTAAAAGTGATGATGATTTAGTGAAAGCTGGGCAAGATTTACTTAAAATAACAGATGCTAAGCATATTCTTTTAACGAGAGGAGCTAAGGGTATGGCTCTTTTTACTAAGACTGAAAAGGCTGTGGATCTTAAGCTGATTCCTGCATTTAATAAAAGCGAAGTTTTTGATGTAACTGGTGCTGGTGATACTGTTACTGGTACTTTGTCTGCAGCTCTTTCAATTGGCGCAGAGCCTTTAGAGGCAGCGATTCTAGGAAACCTTGCAGCTAGTATAGTGGTGAGTAAATACGGCACAGCTACTGTAAGCACTCAAGAGCTTTTAGATCTTTTATTTAAGCTTTAAAGCTGCTTCTGTCATCGCGAGCAAAGCGTGGCGATCTGGTGTCATCGCGAGCAAAGCGTGGCGATCCAGAAAGATAAAGATTGCCACGTCGCTTTGCTTCTCACAATGACAATTGATTACAATCAGTATAATATTTGAGTACAAGAGCTATGCAAAGATTCTCTATACTATCTGTTATTTCAATAATCTTCTTGGCAACTTTTTTAAGTGCCGCTAATGCCTTTTTTGGTTTCTTTAAAGCCAAATCTTCTGTAATTTCTAAAACTAAAGTTGAGACTAGAAAAGACGCTGGTGATTTGCGCTTTGCTTTTGTTTCAGATATGCATATGTATCCTGTGCCAACTAGCCAAGAGACTTTTAATAAAGCACCTAAAAGTAAAGTTGGGATAATGTATCAAGAAAGTCAAGTCCTTTTTCAGGAGCTTGTCAGAGACAGCATTAAAGCACAAAATGGAAATCAGCTGGATTTTATTCTTTTTGGTGGTAGCCAAGTCGCTAATAATTATCACTGGGATTTGTATCTTGATATTGTTGATGAGCTTGCAAAGAATTTTATTAAATACTATTACCTGCCTGGTGATGGTGAGTACCTTGGTCCAAATAAAGTAGAAGATACTTTAGATGAAAGATTTTGGCTTAGAAAAATTAAGGGGGTAAACATTCTTGCGATTGATAATGCTCGTAAGCTTGTCTATGAAAAGGAAAAACGCTGGCTCTCAACTAAAATAAAAGAACTAGAGGCTGATCAAGATGATCTTTTAGTTTTTAGTTATAGACCGTTGGGTGATGAAATCAAATCAATAATCACTAAGCTCCCTAATCTAAAACTCTTGGCTAATTCTTATGATCTAAAATATAAATTAATTCAGCCTTTTAATATTGCTAACTCAAGCTCGCTCACTAACTTTTCACAGAATTATACTTACCTAAGTAACCCGGCTCTTAGTGTTTATCCATGCGCCTATACAGTAATAACTAGAAAAAGAAATGGTGAGATAATTATTGAAACACTCACGACTAGCCTTAAAGGTGTTCAAAAGACTGCAAAGGATGAGCTTAAAGCATTAGGCTTTAATCCTGATGGCTACGAGATCTAGTCTTTTATTTATGGATCGCCGCGCTTCGCTCGCGATGACGCTTTGTCATTGTTTCGCTCGTGATGACGCCTTGTCATTGCGAGGAGCCTTAGGCGACGTGGCAATCCATAGGGTTTTCCCTAATGTTGAAGCATTCTTATACGTATATATGTTATTCTCGAAATCATGATTATGAGGAAGTTTGGGAATTTACTAATAGCGCTATCACTTTTATTGATTGCTTTGCCTGGGCAAAGTTTAGTGCGTTTCAAAAATGGTGGCTTGCAGTACAAGGCTGAAAGGATAGCTCCAAAAGCAATGCTTTCTGGCAGCGAGGCGACTCTTGGCAAGCATGTAGCTAGTGATTATCACATTCATGCTTTTAATCATAATGAAGGTGATAAAGCTATTGTTGCCGGTAGAACTAAAGTTCAAGATGACTTTGGTGACGGGAAGTTTAGAAATATTCTTTCTCATATGACCCGCAGAACTAGAGAAGGTGGTTTTGATTGTAGCTTTCATAGTTTTAGTGAGCATATTGGTTTTTCTAGTGTTAATAAAGCAAATATGTTTAAAAAAATAGATAAGCTGAACGATTCTATAAAAGCTAGTAATGAAGGTTTGACTTTAAATGTTTTTGCAAATAATACAGTTAAAGCTTTAAGTATACCTGGAAAGAAAAAAGCGAAGAACCGTAAGATAAATGAGATTGCTGATTTGATTTGGGATGATGCTGGAAATGGTTTTAAAAAGTTTAAATCTAATGATCTTGCTGCATTAAATATATTATTAGCGGGACTTGCGCCAGAAAATGTTGAGATTACTGATGACTTTAAAGAGCTTGTTAGAGCTGAGTTTGAACGCACACATTTGATAGATGATGAATGTTCTTATTTTTCAGTTGGCTTAGAGTTTACTCCTGGAGCAAGACCTAAACCTTTGAATAAAGTTCCATCAGCTATGACTAGTAAATTAAATAGAGAAAACTTTGATGCTGGTCATGTGTTGATGCTCTTTGCTGATCAGCCAAGAACTAATAAAACTAGTTTAAAGCAATTGTATGATTCGTTAGATTCCAGCTTAGTAGCTTCACAGATTGAGAGAAGTAATCAGGATGCACTCTTAGCTTTCGCTCATCCTACTAGACCAAAACAGATTTGGCCTTTAGCCCCAATAAATAGTGATCTAAATAACGCTAAAACTATAGAACATTTTAAAGAGTTTGTACTAAGTAACTCTTATGGAATAAGAGATAATATTTCACAAAACGTTAAAGATCGTTTTGTTGGAGTGGAGTTCCCAAGGCTTGCGGGCAAAGAGCTTGTTAATGATAATTTAGAGCTTAGGGCAAAATTTGGTGAAGAATTTAATGCAAATGAAAAATTATACAAATCCCTTTTGGCTTTAGGTTATAACGTCGCTCCTATGGTAGGTGGTGATAGGCATAATGCTGGCGTCCAGGGTAAAGGAAATAAGAGAAGATTTGATACGAATGTGAATCTAACTATACTTGGTCCAGAAAAAGCTATTAAGGATAAAACAGAATTAAACACATTGGGTGATTCTTCAGATCCTACTATAAATCTTTATTCTGGCAAAAACTTTAGACCAGCTTTGATGGGCTTTACAAACACTATTTTAATTAATAGTGATATAAACTCTAAAATCACTAGTGGGTCTTTTTATAAGGCTGTTAAAGACAGGAGGCTTTATGCTAGCTATAAAAGAAATCTTCAATTAACTACGTTAACTAAATCTACAAAATCTGTAGCGAATGCCAAGCATATGGGCTCTAAGCTTAATTTTGATGATGTGGATTCTATCACTGTAACTTTAAGTGATGCTGCTGATCCATTGATCATTGATGAGGATAAGGTACCTGAAGAATGTGTGCCAAATCTTTATAAAGTGAGAGCTATTTTTTCTAATGATGCTAATCCAGCAGATGATGCAGAAATCTCTACTTGGTCTGAAAAGGTGGATCTGCCTCCAAGCTCAGCTTGTTCATCTACTTTTAACTTGACTTTAACTGATGAAATGAAAGCCAGTCCTTTTATATATTTTAAAGTGATAGCTAAAGATGGTAATAATCTAAGAGACACTGTTATTGCTACGCAAGAGTCTAAGAGCCGGGATGAGCTCAATGATAATTTCCCTGCAGCAATTTCATCTGCTTATTTAAATACTAAAGCAAGACCAACGAGACTGGCTAACGGAGTTCTGCAACTGGTTGGTAATGGACTTTACCCAGTCCTGAATGAAAATTATGTGGCTTGGCTTGGTTTTAGTGAAGATAGAACTATTTCTGTTCATTTGTATGAGCTATCTGAGGAGGAAGATAGAATTCTGGATTCAACAAAAAATGATGCAATTTTTTCATTAGCTATGTCTGATAATCATTTCTCATGGGTGAAATCAAAAATTGATAATGAGTCTGGGGCACTTATAAATAGCAAGATTAAAATTTATGATTTAGAAGACTCTTCAATTATTAAAGAACTGGATCAAGGAGGAGTATCTCGAGCTAATGGTAGTTTGATTGCTTATGATAAACATGTTTCAACAAACAGTACTGCAATTGATACTTCAAATATATTTTTCTATAACTTGCAGTCACAGAATGGATCTTCGTTAGCCTCTGAGCAAGGGTTAAGCTTTAGTTCTGCAGCATTTAACGTAGACAAGAACGAGGTCATTTTAGCTCAAACAAATTCTGGTTTAGATGCATCTTTTCGGAATGATAAAATTCAGATATTTAACACGAATACAAGTGTATTAGAAACAATAGTTGAGCCAGAAGGGCTTGAAAGTGAGTTCCCCTTATCAAGGCTTCTTGATAGGGATTATATAGATAAAGATGGAAAAGATATTGCATGGCTTGATTTGAGAGAAAGCATAGACGAAGTAATTTATTTCAATAGAGAAACTAGGCAAAAGCAAACCTTGTTTAGTTTCAATAAATCTGAAAGTGAGAAAGGTTTTTCTCGAATGAGTGGAATTACTATTGCTGAAGGTTTTATCTCTTGGTCCTTTAGTAATAAGCTTTATATCCATCAGATTGAAACAGGAAAAGAAATAGTGATTGATGTGCCAAATGGTCGAGAGATTTTGGGTGGACCTAGAGCTTTGGGTCAAAACTTAACTTTTGATGCTGGATTTGATGTTTATTTACTAAAAGGGATCGAAGCTTACTTTAATAAAACTATATCCCAGGAATAGCAGCTAAAAGATCTTTAGTGTAATCCTCTTTTGGACTAGCAAATAAATCACTAACATTTGCTTCTTCAATAATCCTGCCTTCTTTCATGACAATTACTCTATCAGCTATTTCTGCAACAACAGCTAAATCATGAGTGATAAATAAAATAGTTTTATTTAGATCTTTTAGAAGTTTTAAAATGTTAGCTTGAACAGTAACATCGAGAGCTGTAGTGGGCTCGTCTGCGATAAGAAGCTCTGGGTCATTTATAATTGCCATAGCAATCATCACTCTTTGACGCATGCCACCAGACATTTCGTGTGGATAAGAATCAAAGCGAGATTCAGGACTTGGAATACCAACTTTGCCAAGATAACTTATAGCTCTTGTTTTCATTTCGTCTTTTGACATTCTAGGATTGTGAATCTCTATAGCTTCAATTAATTGATCACCAATTTTGTAGACAGGGTTAAGAGAACTAAGAGGGTCTTGAGGAATAAGGGCTATTTCTTTGCCTCTTATTTTTCTAATTTCTTCTTCACTCACTTTGTTGATTCTAGTAACGCCTCGTTGAGATTTTAGAAGTACTTTATCTTTAAACCTGATTTCCCCAGATCCGATTTCAGCTGTTACTGGCTGAAGTTGCAGCACGCAGTGGGCACTAAGCGTTTTACCACTGCCGCTCTCCCCGACAAGAGCTAGAATCTCGCCCTCTTTAATTTCTATATTCACGCCCTTGAGCGCCTTAATGCTCTCTGAGCTGCCATTATGATTTTGGCTAGCTGGGAATGATAATTCTAGATCTTTGATACTTAATAAAGACACTCTATTAGTTTATAATCTTTTTCTTTTTTAGGTGCTGAGATTTTGCTTTATGTGGGCATTATCATTAAAAGCCATAGTATAATACTCGAGTAAAGGGCAGCTATTTAGAGCCAAGAGACCAAGCCCAGACTTTTATGACAGAGGAAGACAATTCAAAATTCGAACCATCGCTGGGCGCAGTTGCTCTTGGTGGCATGAATGAACTTGGTAAAAACATGTGGGTTTTTGAAGCTATTTCAGGCAGGCAGGAAGGCGAGAGTGAGTATATCGTCGTCGATGCTGGTACTTTATATCCTGGTTATGAGCAACCAAGTGTTGATTACATAATGCCTGACTTTAAATATATTCTTGATAAAACAGATAGGATTAGAGCTTTATTTTTAACTAGTGCTCACGAAGCGCATGCTGGTTGCGCTGCTCAAGTGATTCAAAAATGCTCGATTAAAAAAGTTTATGGTTCTTCGTTAGCTTTAGAACTAACTAAATTAAGACTTGGAGAAGAGGCTGTAGCTAAAATTGAGTGGCATCCTTTTGAGCCTCGTAAAGAAATTAATGAAGGCGAATTTAAAATTATTCCTTTCAGGCTTACAAGCTCATCATCGGAATCTTACGCTGTAGCTATTGAAGCTTTTGATAACAAAGTCTTTTATACAGGCACATACAAGATTGATCAAACTGCTTATGATGGTTTAAAAACAGACCTTGCTGGGATCACTGAATACTCTATGGGGGATACTGAAGACGGGAAGATTATAGATCTTTATATTGGTGATTCGGCGAATGTTGAGATTGAAGGTTATTCTAAATCAGAAAAAACTCTCTATAGCAAGCTGAAAGCAATTTTTGAAAATGAAGAAGGTCGCATAATTTTTAACACTTATAATGCAAACACTATAAGAATGCAAATGGTCTTAGATCTTGCTGAAAAAACTGGACGTAAAGTTGCGCTTCTAAATAAGGACGTTAAGCAAGTCTATTACGCTGCTAGAGAGGCAGGTATCTTTAAGCATAAAGAAGGTACGGTGATTTCACTTCGTGAGATTGATGATTTAAAGGATAAAGAAATTCTGGTAATGTCTTCAGCACCTGAAGGTGATGCTCTAAAAGAATTGGTACTTCTTGCAACTGATGAAGATCTTGAGTTTCAACTTAAAGAAGGTGATGCTGTCGTTAATAGTGGAGACCCGCCTCCTGGAACAATTAGAGTAATGGCACAGGCTTGTGATCAGTTTTTTTTAAAGAAAGTAAAAATTATTGGTGGTAGAAATGCTGGTGTTCACGCTGAAAGCAATGCTTTAACTGAAGAAATGAAATTTATGTTTAATCTTTTGAGACCTAAAGCCTTTGTGCCTGCTGTTGGTGATACTAGGCAGCTTGTGCGTCACGCTAAGCTGGCTGTTGATACTGGCTTTGATCCAGCTTCAATTTTTATGCTGGATAATGGTGATGTTTTTGATTTGTCTAAAGGTAAAGGATTTCAAATTGTTGGTAAAGCACCAGTTGGTGAGGTTATGTTTAACCACCTTCAAGATATTGATATTGATGACAAGATTGTTAAAGAAAGAGAGACTCTTTCGATGGAAGGTGTTGTGACGATAGCTTTTTCTTTAGATAAAAAAGGGAAGATAATATCTGGTCCTGTTTTTTCAGCTAAAGCATGTACTTTTTCTAAAAATAAAGAATGGCGTGCTTTTTGTATGATTCATACTCAAGATATAGTTGATAATGTTCACCAGATTTCTTTAGATAAGCCTGCTGCTGGCAATGAGGACTATCAAAAAATTGTCCATGAGCACATGGCAGCTTTAATTAGAACTCAAATTGGTAAAAAACCGTCTATATCTGTAATTGTTAATCGCATCTAGAAATGCTAGAATAGATATTTCGGATGTTACTAGACCTTGTCCAAAAATCTCTGAAGCCAGAGAAATACAGTGAAATAGAATCTGAGTTACTAAAACCAGGGCGTATAGTACATGGACTCACAAATTCAGCAAAAAGCTTCCTTCTAGCAAACCTTTTAGAAAAATCCGAAACAGCTTTTATTTTCTTAGTTCAGAATTTTCATGATGCCCAGATTTATTTTCAAGAGATTCAAAATCTCTCAAGTAAGCCTGTTTATAACTTCCTATGTCAGGAAATCTCACCTTACGATCAAATCAATTCTGATATTGGTGTATTAAACAAACAGTTAGAGATTATTGAAAGCTGGAAAAAGCCAGGTGGCTCACTTACTATAATGCCTTTTAAATCTTTATCTCAGCTTTATATGGGTAAAGAGCTTCTGACTAATTCAAGTCTAGTTATTGATAAGAATTTTAAATTATCGCCAGAAGAGCTTGCAAAAAAACTAGTAACTCTTGGTTATAAAAGAGAGTTTAATGTAGAAAATCGAGGTCAATTTAGTCAAAGGGGCGATATCTTTGATATTTATCCGATCATAGGCGAGCCTGTACGTTTGGAATTTTTTGGTGATGACGTTGAAAGCCTGAGAGCCTTTAATACAAACTCTCAAAGATCAATAAAGGCTATAGATTCATTTATAGTTCACCCTAGGTATTTGGTTCTAAGGACGGATGATGACGGTTTAGAGGAAAAAGTGAAAGCTGAATATGATAATCAGCTAAAGGCTTTAAAAGGTGAGGCTAAAGATACCCTTGAGTCTTTGAGGGATTCTGAACTCACGCTCGCTTCTGAAAATAATTACTGGGAGGGTGTTGAATATTACAGAGAGTTTCTAGATCAAAGTTCTGCAAATCTTTTTGACTACTTACCTAAATCACCTTTCCTTGTTTTTGATGAATGGGAAGACCTTTCTTATAAGTCTGAAGAATGGGAAAAACTTTTAAAGGATCAGCATAAAGAAGGGATCAAGTCTGGAAAAGTGATGGCACTGAAAGATATACTCCATTTCCCTTTAGGGAAAATAAGAGAAAGCCTGGAGAATTATCCAAAGAAACTTTATTTGCAGACTATGACTGAAGCTTTGGACCTAACTGGCAATGGTTCTTTAAGCTATGAAGTTATATCATATCCTGCAGAAAAGTTTGCTAGTAAGATCGACATGTTTATTGATTATGTGAGAACTGCTTTAAGAGAGAAAAAGCAAGTTTTGATTTTTAGTGAACAGCCACAAAGAGTTCTGGGGATATTAAAAGAGTGGGATGTTGCAGCTATTTACTTTGAAAAAGGTCTTAGTTTTGATGAGCTAAGCTCACCAAAGTATGAAAATACAGTCTGGATTCAAAGAGATGGAACTCATGAGGGCTTTAAGCTTCCTGAATTAAACCTTGAAATTTTAACTGATAGAGAGCTTTTTGGCAGGAGTCGCCAAGCTGTTGCTAGGCAAAAGAAAGTTATTGGTGCAAGAAGAGATGATGAATCCATCTCAGATATTTCCCAGCTCAGAGTGAATGATTATGTTGTTCATTATAAGCATGGTGTTGGAAGATATAAAGGGACTGAGCAAGTTGAACTTTTTAATAATACTGCTAAGCAAGTTAGGGAGTATTTGATAGTTGAATATGCTGATGAATCTAGGTTGCTTATTCCAGTTGATCAAGTGAACTTGCTCTCAAGATTTAATGCAACAGGCGATTCTAAACCTAAGCTCTCTAAACTTGGTGGTAATGAATGGGATAGAACTAAAAAGAAAGTCAAGAAATCAGTTAAGAAGATTGCTGAAGACCTGATTAATTTATATGCTCTTAGAGCAAAGCAAACCGGTTATGTTTATCCTCATGACACTCCATGGCAAATAGAAATGGAAGATGCTTTTCCTTACACTGAAACACCAGATCAACTTAGAGCAATTGAAGATGTTAAATCAGATATGCAGGACACCAAGCTTTTGGATAGATTGATTTGTGGTGATGCTGGTTTTGGTAAAACAGAAGTAATTTTAAGATCTGTTTTTAAGGCTGTTATGGATGGTAAGCAGGTGGCGATTCTGGTGCCTACTACTGTGCTTGCTCAGCAGCACTTTAATGTTTTCAGTGATAGGTACGCGCCGTACCCTATTCGCACTGGTCTTTTATGTAGGTTTAAAACTGCAAAAGAGCAAAGAGAAGTTGTTGATAAATTAAAAATAGGTGAGTGTGATGTTGTTATCGGCACGCACAGGCTTTTACAAAGAGATATCCAATTCAAGAATCTAGGCATGTTGATTATTGATGAGGAGCAAAGGTTTGGGGTTTCTCATAAAGAGAAGCTGAAATCTTTAAGAGCTGATTTGGATGTTATAACCATGTCTGCAACACCGATACCGAGAACTTTGCATATGGCACTTTCTGGTGCTAAGGATATTAGTTTGATAAAAACTGCTCCAGTAAATAGAAAGCCAGTAAAAACTTTTGTAGGAGAATATAAAAAATCTTTAATTAGAAACTCTATTCTTCATGAGCTAGAGCGTGGTGGGCAGGTCTTCTTTTTGCATAATAGAGTGGAGACAATTGAGAAAGTTGCTTATGATTTGCAAGAGCTTATACCAGAAGCTTCTATTGGAATAGCGCATGGGCAAATGAGTGACCGTGATCTGGAAGATGTGATGTTCTCTTTTATAAATCAAGAGTTCCAAGTATTAGTTTGCACAACTATTATTGAAACAGGCTTAGATATCTCAAATGCAAATACAATTATTATAGATAGAGCTGATACGATGGGGCTTTCTCAGCTTTACCAGCTGCGCGGTCGTGTTGGTAGATCAGATGCTCAAGCCTACGCGTACTTGCTTTATAACCCTGGATCCGAAATTTCCGAAACTGCTAGAAAAAGACTTAGAGCAATTAGAGAGCTCACTAATTTAGGTTCTGGCTATCAAATTGCACTTAGAGATATGGAAATCAGGGGTGTTGGTAATATTCTAGGGGCAGAGCAGCATGGACATATGCTTTCTGTAGGTTTTGATCTTTATTGTAAGCTGCTAGGTGACACTGTTCAAGAGCTTCAAGGTACTGGCTTTGAAAGTGAGCTTGAATCGACAATTTCAGTGGATTTAAATGTTACAGCTTTCTTCCCAGAGTATTGGTTGAATGATGCCGAGCAAAGAATGATGGAGTATAAACGACTTTCAATTATTCGAAGTGAGAATGAGCTTGAGGCATTGATTAGTGAGTGGGAAGATAGATTTGGTCGCATGCCGAATGAAACTAAGAATTTGACTGAGATCGTTCGTATTAAGTTGTTAGCTAAGAAGGCTGGGGTAACTAGTATTTCTCAAGATGCTCAAGGCATTAAGTTGCTTGCTAATATGCGCCTTCAGGCTTGGTTGCAAATACAAAAATCTTTACCAGAATATTTGCAGTCACAAACTGTATTTAAGTCTGGAGCTGTGGGCTCTCCAAACGCACAACCTTATATAGTTATAAAAACTACATCAATGAACCCAGACCAGCAACTTGAATCCATTAAAGAAATAGTTACGAAGATGCTTGAAGGCAATTAGGGCTTAATATAATAGATATTAGGATGGATTTATTTAAAGAATGAAAATTCTACTGACAGGTGCAAATGGATATATTGGCAAACGATTGCTTCCAATATTGCTTGAGGAAGGGCATGAGGTTTTTTGTTTAGTTCGAGATCCTAGAAGATTCTCGATTGAAGACTTACACATACCACAATCATTTAAAGGGAAAGCAAGAGTGATTAAAGGTAATTTACTTGATGAAGACTCTTTGGGTGAGATACCTCTTGATCTTGATGCCGCTTATTATTTAGTGCATTCTATGTCTACTGACGCGCAAGATTTCTATGAGCTTGAAGAAAAATCTGCTTCCAATTTTGTTGAGGCGCTTAAAAAAACTCAAGCTAAGCAAATCATTTACCTTAGTGGGATAGTGAATGATGAAAGTCTGTCTCAGCACTTATCTTCTAGATTAAATGTCGAAGGTACTTTAATGGACAGTGGTATAAATGCCACAGTTTTAAGAGCTGCAATTATTATTGGCTCAGGTAGTGCGTCTTTTGAAATCATTAGAGATCTTGTGGAAAAACTGCCTGTTATGATAGCACCTAAATGGCTTAAGACTAAGTGTCAACCTATAGCAATTAGAGATGTTCTAGGTTATTTGAAAGGAGTTTTACTCAAAGAAAAAGCATATAACAGAGTCTTTGATGTTGCTGGTCCAGATATTTTAAACTACAAGGAAATGTTAGAAATTTTTGCAGAAGTAAGAGGCTTGAAACGTTTTATAATTTCAGTGCCTTTGTTGACACCTAAACTTTCTTCTTATTGGCTTTATTTTGTTACTACTACGACTTACCCTCTTGCTAGAAGTTTGGTTGAGAGTATGAAGAATGAGGTGATTTTAAAAAATAAAGGGATAGAAGAAATAGTGAAGATTAACTGTAAGGGTTATAAAGAGTCTGTTGAGCTTGCCTTTACTAAAATCGAACAAAATGAAGTCGTTTCCAGTTGGACAGATGCGCTTATTAAAGGTAAGAGTGATCATGATTTCCTGGACAATATAGAAGTCCCAAGGCAAGGTTGTCTTTTTGATGAAAAAATTTTTAGATTTGATAGAGATTGTGAGGAAGTTAGAAAGAATATTTGGAAACTTGGTGGTGATAACGGTTGGTATGGAATGGACTGGGCTTGGCAAATGCGTGGTTTCATAGATAAATTAGTTAGTGGCGTTGGTATAAGAAGACATAGAAGAGACCCTGAAAACCTAAAAGCTGGTGATGCTTTAGATTTTTGGCGAGTTATTTTAGCTGATGAAGAAGGGAAGAGACTTATTTTGCATGCTGAAATGAAGATCCCAGGCGAAGCTTGGCTAGAATTCAGAATTTTTGATGTTGATGGAGTAAGTTACTTGAAACAGATTGCAACCTTTAGACCTCAAGGGCTTTTTGGGCGTCTTTATTGGTATGCAATGCACCCTTTCCACATATTTATTTTTAATGGGATGGCGAAAGGAATAATTAATAAGTAAAGTTACTCTTTACTTATTAATGAGTGTGCTGGTTCTTAGTACAATAGAAAATGATGTTCAAATACTTAAGAAGAGTATTACTAAGTTCCCTTTTAGCACTAAGCATTTTTGCTCAGCCGGTGGGAGCCTTAATTCCGAGTGGAGCAGACCGTGAGGCTTTGTTTCAAGAGAAAATGCTCACTTTCTTTGATGATGATATTAAATTTGCTGATTTTTATAAGCAATATGAAGTACTCCGTCATATTTTTGAAAGAGAGCTTAAATTCAACTTGTTTGCAAGTGATGCAGATAATGCTTCTGTTGCAGAAAAAAGAAAAGCCCTCCGCTCAAAATTTAGTCCAGAAGAAATAAAGACTTTTAATGAAAGCTTGGAGCCAGGTTGGCAAAGCTTTATTGCTAATGTATATAAGTCTCCAGAAGAATTTCAGAAGCAACTTGAAAGCCATAATTTAAGCAAAGACTATGTCAAAGCAAAATTCTTTGATAACTATATTATGGTTAAGTATTTTGATAAATTCCTTGCTGTAAATGTCCTTGAATCACAATTGAATGATGAAATTGTACTTAGAGAGGCGAAACAAAGAGGACTATCTATTAGTCAGGCTGAGCTAGATCTCGGGCTTTTACAGTCTAATGAAGATTTTGGTAGTCAAGCTGCTTTAAATTCATTTTTAAAAATAAATAGGCTTAGTAAAGAGGATTTTCTTGAGGATTTATCTAAGAGTCTTTTAATCAATAAGTTTAAAGTGTTATTAGCATCAGAGAATGAGGCTGAAATTCTTAGCCAGTCTAAACTTTACTATCAAAATAGAAAGGAGCTTAATTATACTGAAGCATCAAAGATTTTCTATAGTCAGTTTTACTTGAAAAAAAGCCCGGAGAATTTAGAAAAAGCTAAAGAGATCATCAGCGAGGTTCGCACAAAGTTTTTACGAGGTAATAAACCGCTTCTTTTAACTAGTGAGTTTTCTGAAGAAGGACTTAAATATGAAAAAATGTATCTCCCTCACACAAAGGGCTCTAAGCTTTATAAGGAGAAGATAGTAGAGGCGCTAGATACTTTGAAGCCAGGGGAGACTAGTGCTGTGATTGAAACAGAAGATGCTTTTCATTTATTAACAGTAGAAGAGATCATTCCTGCTCTAACTAAACCTTTTGCACTTCTTGAAGCTGACATTAGAGAGAAGGTTATTGAATCTAGAAAGCAGCAGGCTTATTTGAGATGGTTAAAAGAAGCAAGACTCGCAGCAAAAATAAATTATAATAAAGCGCTTATTAGTAAACTCTTTGCGCCTGAGCAAGTTGTTAAGCCTGTGCTTAAAGAAGCAAAACCTAAATTGAAAGTAGCGCCTGTACTTGCTGCGCCAGTAGTCGCACAAAAAACAGTTGAGTCAAAGCCTGAAGTGAAAGCAGCTCCAGTGATTGCTAAGCCAGTAGTAGTACAAAAGCCAGTTGAAGCAAAGCCTGAAATAAAAGCTGATCCCAGTAAAGAGCTTAAAAGAGCTATTGGCTATTTGAAAGCTATGATTCCAGAGGATATGGCATCACTTAGAGAGGCTCCGAAAAAATTTGTGATCAATGCTAATAGACTTCAAACAAAAAGCCAAGAAGAAAGCATTCAAGATTTGCAAACAGAGCTTTTGAGATTAAGAGGAGTAATAAGGTCTATTCAGCTTTAAAGATTTTTGTCATAAATTAGATCAAGCTTAAGCTTGAAGCTTGATTTGTCAGCTAGTGATTTTGGGATATTTCTGAATCTATTTAAGTTTGATAAAAAGTTTTGACAGTAATCATTGAACTCGGTGCTTTTGCTTGGTTTTAAGAATTTAACTTTTGTAACATAGCCACTTTTGCTTTCAATTTCAAGTTCAATCTCGTTAGTAAAAGACTTTTTCGCGATAGTCAACTCTTCTAAAAGCTTACTAGGTAACAACTCATAAGCCTCTTGCCAGTCTTTCTTGATTTTATTTACAGCATAAACTTTATAGTCCCTATTTTCTTTATTAGAATCTTTTTCATTATAAATATTCTTCTCTTCTTTGGTTAATTTGATGAGAAGACTATCGTCGTTTGATGAGATTGCATAATCAAAGCACTCTAGTATATCTTTGCCAATTACATTCTCATCATCTTCAGATTCATAATCATCACTAATGTGCATAGGGACATTTTTTAAAGTGAAATCTTTATTTGCAGTATCTTTCAGTATGAGTTCAGGAATATTTACTACTTTGCTAAAGCTCCAATCTTCATTTGACTTTATGAAAGCAAGTTTGCTTTGAAGGAAGCTTGCTCCAAGTTTTTTCAAAGTTTGTGATGAGATTCTGCTTTTATTTAAATTATCGTCGATTCTAAAGGGGATGTATTCTGCGTTACTTTGCTTGAAGCCTGTTAAAGCCACTGTTTGTTTGTCTTTCAGCTTTACGGTAATTGTGGCGTTTGGGTTTGCATTAAAGATTTTTGATTGTATTAAAGGTATTTTTGAAGCAAAGACAAAGTTGTTAAATGCTATGTAGCCAGTTGAAAAGATCGCTGATGGGGCTATAAGCATGGATACTAAAAAAACTATTGTCATTGAAAACGTGATTAAAGCTCTAGCAAAACCTGGAACTTTAGTATTTGGATCATGAATAACATAAGAATTAGATATTAAGTCATGCACAGCTTTTTTGTTTGGATTGAAAGCTATTGAAAGAATGCCTAAACCAAGAGGAAGAACTGACACGAAACTAAAAATGTTTCGCATAATCATTCTTCTTATACCAAGACATTGATTGTTTCTAGAGTCTAGAACTTTTAAACCTAGTATGAATTTACCAATATTCCACCCTAATTTGCCTTGAAGCGCGACATCTGCAATGAATTGTAGAGTAAAGATTAGTGCTAGTAAGATAAGTGGGTTTGTAAGCTTTAGCTCAGAGCTACCTGAAAGGTGATCTAAAAATTCAATACCAATTAAAGGTAAAACTGTAAGAAAAATCAGCGCAGCAAAAATAAAAAAGTTTAAATAACTAGCTGCAACTCTAATGAAAAATCCGGCTGCTTTAAAATCACTCTTAGACATAATCTATTAGTGTATTTTATCATTTGCGGAGACTAAGATTATGGCTTAAATATCTTCGAATAAGGGAACTTTTTTAGCTCTATTGGTCAGTGGGCTCTTTAGAGGCTTTAGAAAAGCGTATAAATTTTCTGGTTTTTTTACTTATAAGACCAGCTTCTATATATTCGTCTATGTTGTTTGCCTCAAGTATGCCATTTTCTATACCTTTTTCAATTATGGACTTATTTAAATCAATTTTTTGGAATTGTGCTAAATCTAGTTTAGTATTCTCTGCTAAATGTTCAGCTAGTTTGGAGCAGTCATATTTTGTAACTAAGCCTGGCTTAACCATCAGATCTTTATAGCCGTATTCTTTTATTTTCTTATTTTCAAACATAAATAATAAATGTTTGCTAATCTCGCCACAAAGTCCTTCAAGTTCTTCTTTTATGGACCTGCTTTTTTCTAAAAGCTGGATGCCGTGTTCAATTGAATTGAATGCCATTAGTGTCTTGGGACAAACTGTATTTTCAATATTTTCTAGAACTTCGTCTATTTCCTTCATTACGCTCCTTTATGCTTTATGAAAGTCATATTTGAATTCTAGTATTAAAAATAGGAAACTCAATTCCAGGGGACTTTTGACCCCCTTAATTATGAAAAAGTTTTTTGTGTAGTTCTTCTACAAATTCATTGGTGATATGGTGGGACTCGAATCTAAAGTCAACAAAATCAAAGTCTTTCAATGATTCTCCAACAGCTACATTGCATACCTTTATTCTTTTATTTGGGTGAGTTTTTTGATAGTCGCGTAGACTTGTCATGGCTTTAGCGTCAGTAGGAGTATCACCAAACATAAAAACGTTAGTGGTTATGCTCAAATCTAAGCCGTCCATGATGTCAGTAGCAGCTTCACCTTTACTATAATCAACTTTACTATCAACAAAGATCACTTCTTTACCAAAGTCTGTGTATTTCCACCTAGAAGAGTTTTCAAGTATCATCTTCACTTTCTTCATGATATCTTTTTTACTTTTCTCGTAATTAGTCTCATTAAAATAAAGTGCAAAATCTCCTGGTACAACCAAGAAATCTACTTTTGAAACTAGTGATTTACCTAAAATGTCTTTTAGTATGTCTATGAAAATAACGGTTTCATCATATGATCTCTGGAATTCTTCGCGAGGATATCTTAAAATTTCATTGTCTAGGATTTGCTTCCCGCAACCACAGTATTTAATAATGTCTTTGGGGAAATTGGACTTGAACATATCAGTGTATGAACGAGCAGTTAGAATGACAATTTCAAAATTGCTAAGAAGGTTTATATCTTTTAATTGAAGAGCTGTGTTTGGTGGAATTTTGGGATGCCTGTGATCGGGTGAATCAATAGTATCCGGTCTTAAAGTACCATCAATATCAAAGATCAAAAAATACTTATGCTCAGGATTTTTATCTGTTTGAATTTTTTCTAATAAAGAATTGATCTCAATGTGCATGCTGCTTATAGTTTATTCCCTAGAGGATAATTTATGACTTACTTAATAGTAACTCAAGCTGCTTGCGTGCGTATTTCAGATCATAAGCACCATCAAGAAAAAGAACAGATCCTTCATTCTTTTTACTTGCCTTAAGATCAGCTTCGCTTTTGATTTTTTTTGGCTGATATTTTTTAGCTTTCGAATTATCTTTTTTCATGGCTAACTCCTTTAGAGAAGACATATGCCTTCTTTTAAAGGCTTCGGAGATTGGACTAGCTTCTATATAGTCCAAGTAGTGTATTTACTCTGTGCAAAATATCCTAAAAAAGCTGTAAATATATGATATGTCTTGATATAATGACTTTACTATGACTACTATAGCTGCAAATAATAAACTGAAAATTGCTAATAATTTAGCTGAATTGATAGGCAATACCCCTCTTGTTAGATTAAACAGAATGAAAGAAGGAGTGGATGCTGATATTTTAATGAAGTTAGAATTTTTCAATCCAGCTGGTTCTGTCAAAGACCGTATTGGATTTAGCATGATTGATAGTGCTGAGAAGCAAAATCTAATCAGCCCTGATAAAACTACAATCATTGAACCTACTAGTGGTAACACTGGAATTGCTCTTGCCTTCATAGCTGCAGCAAAAGGTTATAAGCTTACTTTGGTTATGCCAGATACGATGAGTGTGGAAAGAAGAAAGCTACTTAAAGCTTATGGCGCTGATTTAGTTTTAACTCCAGGCGCGCTTGGAATGAAGGGAGCTATTGCAAAGGCTGAAGAATTGCTTCAAGCTACGCCAGATGCTTTTATGCCACAGCAATTTGATAATCCTGCAAACCCTCAAATCCATATGGTGACTACCGCTGAAGAGATTTGGAATGACACAGATGGAAAAGTAGATATTGTAGTTGCTGGAGTTGGAACTGGCGGGACTATTACCGGAGTTGGTAAAGCTTTAAAAGCAAAAAAAGCTTCAGTGAAGATGATTGCAGTTGAGCCAGAAGAATCTGCAGTTCTATCTGGAGGAGAAGCTGGTCCTCATAAAATTCAAGGTATTGGTGCTGGATTTGTACCTAGTATACTTGATCGAGAAATTATTGACGAGATTGTAAAAGTAAAAAGTGAAACTGCTATTGAATATGGAAAGAGAGCAGCAAAAGAAGAGGGCGTTCTTTGTGGAATCTCGTCAGGAGCTGCACTCTACGCTTCTTTGGAGATAGCAAAAAGAGATGAAAATAAAGGAAAAACGATAGTTGTGATTATCCCTTCAAATGGGGAAAGATATTTATCTACGGCTATGTTTGCGGATCTTCAAGTATAGGAATAACAATAATGCAGCAAAAACTATCTCAAACCGAGAAAGAGAATATTCAACTTGCAAAAGTTGACAAAGTAGAAATGGAAAATTCAAGTGACCCCAAGAAGACTACTGGGGCAAGAGCTTTGCTTGCTGAACTGAGAAGGCAGGGAGTAAAGAGTTTCTTTGGTTATCCTGGTGGAGTCCTTCTGGGTTTATATGACGAGCTTTATCATGAAAAAGAACTTAAGCATATTCTAGTTCGTCATGAGCAGGGCGGCTGTCATGCTGCTGATGGTTATGCGCGTGTTGCAGGAAGACCTGGTGTAGTTCTTGCTACAAGTGGTCCAGGCGGCACCAATTTAGTTACTGGTATTGCTAATGCTTATATGGACTCAACTCCGATAGTTTGTTTAACTGGTCAGGTGCCAACTTACGGTATCGGAAATGATTTTTTTCAGGAAGCAGATATTACAGGAATCACTTATCCAATTGTTAAACATAGTTATTTAGTGAAAAGTCCTGCTGATGTAGCTCGCTGTGTTGCAAACTCTTTTCACATTTCTAGTACTGGTAGACCGGGTCCTACGCTGATTGATTTGCCAAAAGATATTTTAAATGGTGAGTATGAAATCACTAATGAAAATAGAGTGGGCAAAGACTTTAAGCCAAATATAAAAGGCTACAAGCCTAAAGTTAAAGGTAACCCTAAGCAAATTGCTCTTGCCGCAAGAAAAATTCTTAAGGCAAGAAGACCAGTTCTTTATGCTGGTGGTGGTGTGATAGCTTCTGGCGCAACTCCTCATCTTCAAAAACTTGCGGAGTCTTGCAATATTCCGATTGCTTGGACCTTGATGGGTAAAGGCTGCATTCCTTATGGTCATCCGCTTGATTTGGGCATGCTTGGTATGCATGGCACTGCATACGCAAACTTCTCTATTTATAATAGTGATCTTTTGATTGCTGTTGGAGTTAGGTTTGATGACAGGGTTACTGGTAAACTTGAAACCTTTGCACCTGATGCTGAAGTTATTCATATAGATGTGGATCCAGCTGAGATTGGCAAAAATCGTAATATGCGAACTGATGTTGATGTTCCAATTGTTGGTGATGCTAGGCATGTACTCCAAGATTTATTAAAAGCTATTGAAGATCAAAAGCCACATACAGAAGAGTGGATCAAGAAGATCGAAGAATGGAAGGAAGAGTATCCTCTTGATGTTGATCCTTTTTCTGAAGAATTAATCAGTCCTCAAGCAGTTTTGGGCGCTGTGGAAAAACATGGCGGCGATAAAATTATTTACTCTACTGATGTTGGGCAACACCAAATGTGGTCAGCTCAGCACGCAAAAATTAGTCATCCAAGACAATGGTTAACTAGTGGTGGTGCTGGAACTATGGGCTATGGTTTGCCTGCAGCAATGGGAGCTGCTGCTGCCGTTCTAGATTCGGCTGCTACTAAAGAAGATAGAACAAAAGAGACTGTTGTAAATATCACTGGTGATGGTAGTTTCCAGATGTGTATTCAAGAACTAGGTACTTGCGCTGCTTATAATCTTAGAACCGTAAATATAATTTTTGATAATAAGAATTTAGGAATGGTTCGCCAGTGGCAAGATTGTTTCTATGACAAAAAATATAGTCATGTAGACTTGAAACACGGCTCACCAGATTTTGTGAAAGTTGCTGATGCTTATGGGCTTCAAGGCAGGAAACCTAGTACCAGAGCTGAAATGAGCGAGATGATTAAAGAGGCTATTGAAGATAAAACTACTAGCTATGTTATTGATGTTCCTATGGCTTATGAAATGAATGTTTGGCCTATTGTTCCACCAGGTGGATCAAATATGGACATGATGGGAATCAAAAATAACACTTTGCCAGAAAATACGTCTGAGTTTGATGAAGATGTTTAATTAAACGTAGGTGAATTTAAAAGATAAAAATCGAATAGTCTTTGTTGGTGCTGGTGGAGTTGGTAAAACAACACTCCTTAATGAATTCTTTCATATAGTTTCTAAAAATGGACTTGCTGAAAAATGGACTAAGATTCCAGAAGTAGCAAAAGAAGTTTGCCGTCAACAAGGTTATAAGACTATTTATGAAATAGAAGATCATCATAAATTTAGGAAAGAGGTTCTAGATAAACAAGTTGAGCTAGAGGATAAGCATGGGGCTTTTGTTTCTGATAGATCAACTATAGATTGCTGGGTTCATTTCCAGAGATGGTCAATAATCAAAGCTACTGTTGAAGATGCTGAAGCTTATTATCAGAAATCTAAAGAGCAAGCAGAAAAATATGACCAAATAATTTTTGTACCAAAGACTTTTGAAACACCTGATGATGGTTTTAGGTGGGCGAATGACGTGTATCAAACTCAAATTGAAAGGCTTATTAAAAACACTCTCTATGAGTGGGGACTTTGGGATAAAACCTATACCGTGAAATCTGTAAGCAAAGATGATAGAGTTACTGAACTTTTAAAAGGCTTTTAGATATAAGATTTTGGGTTTATTTGCCAGTAGTTTTTATTGTTCTCATAAAGCAGAACTTTTATGCCTCTAAAATCTTTGACGGCTGTGCCAACAATATTATACTCATAAGCAACTAAGCCCTTGTCAAAGAAGTGCCCCTCAGCTCTATAGCGTTTAAGCTGACGTTTATAAGCGCCTCTCAAAGATTGTGGAAACATCTTTCCAGACCAATCTCTAACAGCAGATCTGCTTAAAGTTGCATCTTTTTTAGGAGTCAGGTGCTCTGATCTTACTTTGCCATTATTAAAAAAGGAAGTAAGGTCCCAGTCCTTTAAAGAATATTTTCTATAGCCTGTGAAACTAGAATCAACTTCGTTGTCACCAAAATTTTCGACCTCGCTTTCTTTACCATATTCACTACGATTTTGGCTAACTGAATTGCCAATTCTAGCCTCTGCGTTTAGAAAAAGCAATGAGAGAGATAGAATTAGTGCTGTTCTTGTGAAAATCATAGGTAGAAGAGAGCTAAGTACGATATCATTGTATACCATTAATGGCTGAAGTTAAACCAAAAGACGAGTTTAATATCATTGACGCTGAAGTCGATATCAGCTCTCTTAAGGAGTATTCAAAAATTAATGAAATAATCGAATCAACTTTGCAGCTACTTGCAAAAACTTTGAATGTCGAATATTGTTTGGTTCTTCATAATAAATTTGTTAAATATGAATTTGTCTTAAGCCCGGGCTCTAGTCAGCTGCGTTTTAAAGGAATGCAAAGAGAACAGCTTCTTCAACACTCTATTAAATCGATACTTCAAGCGGATATAAATGAAGATTTCATTCTTTGTGTTTTTAATATTTCTGAAAATAAAGAATGGACAAAAGTAGAAAAATCTCTTTTTGAAATATTTTCAAATCAACTCAAGCAAATACTCGATGACCAGTCTTTCCAAGAAGATTTGGTCGAAAAGATTGCAGTCCTTGGTGAGCAAAATAAAAAACTTAAAGAATTAGATAATCTAAAGACTCAGCTTATCAACACTGTTTCACATGAATTAAGAACCCCTCTTGTGAGTATTATGGGCTTTAGTAATATGCTCAGACGTCACGAACCCACAAAAGAACTGGTGCAAGAATCAAGTGACCAAATTTTGCAGGCTGGTCAAAGGTTGTCTCGCATGGTTGATGACTTTATTATTCTGAATAGAGCAGAGAGTCATGGTTGGGTTATTAATAATGAGCCACTAGATATAGTTGAGCTTTCAACTTATGTGGTGGATGAATTTGCGCCTATAAATAAAAAACATAGTTTCAAATTTATTTTTCCTGATGAGTATCCTCTTGTAATGGCTGATGGGAAGCTTTTAAGACAGGTGTTTGATAATTTGATTGCTAATGCCATTAAATATTCGCCTCGTGGTGGTGTGATTGAACTTGTTTTAGAACACGATGGAGCAATGCTTAATTTTTCGGTCAAAGATCAGGGTATTGGTATGCCTGAAGAAGATATTGATAAGGTTTTTGAAAGGTTTTACAGAGTGCAGTCTCGTGAGACTGAAGCTATTGGCGGTATGGGTTTGGGGCTAGCGATCTGTAAGGATATTATTACATCTCTTGATGGTAAAATTTGTAGTACTAGTCATTTGGGTAGTGGCTCAATCTTTACTATCTCTTTGCCTGTCTATAAAGAGCCGGATGAAGCTGGCAAGAAGTCCTAAATTTAAGAATAAAGCTTAAATATTTTAAATCAATTTAGCTTAGTTGAATACGCTAGAATTGCAGCTATGGCTACAGAAACACTAACAGATAAAGAGATGCAACACCTTCCTATTATTAAAGAAGGAAATAAAGTAGACTTAGGTGCACTTGGATCAATAGAATTATTAGATTCAATGGGTGATGATTTAAGTATCGTTAACGCTGCGAGAGTTTCTTTTAGTGGAGAGTCTGCAGAACTTAATGAAAGAGATGAAAAACTTATTTTCTTCTTGGCTAAGCATAAGCACTGGACTCCTTTTGAGCAAAATTCACTTAAATTTAGAGTGAAGCTTCCTATCTTTATTACTCGTCAATGGATGAAACATAGAACTTGGGTTTTTAATGAGATTAGTGCTCGCTATACTCAGTTTGATAGCACTGTTTATAAGCCTGAAACTTTTAGAGAGCAATCTACTAGCAATAGACAAGCTAGTATAGTTGCTGAAAATATTGATCAAGAAGAAGCAAATAAGGTCTATGACCACGCTGTAAAAACAGTAGTTGAAGCTTACGACAAGCTTCTTGAGCTTGGTGTTTGCCGCGAGCAAGCAAGAGGCGTTTTGCCTGTTGGCTCACACACAGAGTTTATCGCAACAGTTAATCTTCGTAACTTTATGCACTGGTATTTTTTAAGAGAAGCTTGTGGTGCTCAGTGGGAAATTCAGCAATATGCGCGCGCAGCATTTGAGCTTGTTGAAGACAAGTTTCCAGTAGCTATTGGCTGCTTTAAAAGACTTCAAGCTGAAGCTGATTCTTAAAAATAATTGAAGTTTATTTGCAGATTGTTTTTTGCTTAGCAATCAGGCTTTCATTAAAATGACTGTTTCAGATTCCTTTGCTTCAGCC
>CAYGPN010000018.1:0-28267 GCA_964352085.1 uncultured Gammaproteobacteria bacterium
AGCAAATTACAAAAACTTGCTTGATTTCAGATTTTAATTTGACATATGATGGTGGACGCTGAAAGACTTGAACTTCCGACCGCCTCGGTGTAAACGAGATGCTCTACCAACTGAGCTAAGCGTCCTTGAATGAAATTGTTAAGCTGCTAAATAAAACACCGAGATAAGGCAACCAACAGGCTAAAATAATAGCAAAAGATGGATCTCGCGCAAATAATTATTGCAAATTCTTCACAATCTTTTAGCGGGAAGCTAGATTCATTGACATATGAGATACCTGAGGAGCTCCAGAGTAAAATATGTATTGGCTCATTCGTGCTTGTACCTTTTGGCAAGCAAGTAGCTAACGGGCTAGTTATTGATATCAAAAGTTCTAAAACCAGTAAAGCTCCTGAATTTAAAATTAGAGAAATTGAAGACCTGATTTCAGACGAAGCAATTTACGAAGAAGAATTAGTTGAACTTATAAAACATGCAGCTGAATACTACGCATCAAACTATGAAGAAGTTTTAAACGCAGCGCTCCCAGCTAAAGCTCTTAAAAAACCAGAGAAAGAAATCACACTTTTAAAATCAGATTTAATTGAAAGAACAAATATAGTTTTAAGCGCGCTTGAAAAGGCTAGAGGTCAGAAAGCTAAATTCTCTAGATTAAAAACTCTTACAAATCTTACAAGACAAGAACTCCAAAAACAAATTGGAAAACTAGAAAAAGAAGGCAAAGTTTCTATTGCTTATATGGCCTCCAAGAAAAGAAAGACCTTAAGCAAAAATCCTATAGACAGGCTCAGCGAGCTAGCTCCAGAGCAGATCCCAGAGCTTACTCAGGATCAAGAAATCATAGTTAATTTTATTAAAAGCACGGCTCTTAGACAGCCAAGCCCTAAGTTTTTAATTCATGGTGTAACGGGTAGTGGAAAGACTGAAATTTACATGAGGTTAATAGAAGATACTTTTAAGAAAAATAAAAGTTCTATATTTCTAGTGCCTGAAATTTCACTCGCTCCTCAAGTAGTTGAGAGGCTAGCTCAAAGGTTTGGCAAAGAGAATGTACTTGTTTGGCATAGTGCGCTTAGTGAATCTGAAAAGAATCATAGTTGGGACGAGCTAATGACTGGTGATCCTAAAGTAGTAGTTGGCGCAAGATCAGCAATTTGGTCACCAATAAAAGATTTAGGCCTAATTGTTGTAGATGAAGAACATGAAAATAGTTATAAACAAGACTCGCCAGCTCCAAGATACGACGCGCGTCCTCTAGCTATTAAAAGAGCAGAGCTTAATGACTGTCCTATTGTCTTTGGTTCAGCGACTCCAAGCATAGAAATTTACTATAAAGCGCAGTCTAAAAGCGAAGCTCATAAAGACTTTCACCTTTTAGAGCTTAAAGACCGTATCTTTAAAAATCCATTACCTACTGTGCATGTAGTAGATATGCGCGAAGAGTTTTTGCAAGGCAATAGCTCTATTTTTGCTCGGCAACTTAAAGAGCAGATGGAAAAAGCTCTAGAGAGAAAAGAGCAGATTATATTATTTTTAAATAGGCGTGGTTTTGCTAGTCATGTTTTTTGCAGGACTTGTGGTTATGTCTATGAGTGCAAGCACTGCGAGAGCAAGATGGTTTATCACGAAGACATTAAACTTCTCACTTGCCATCACTGCGGGCTTAAAGAAGCTCACCCTAAAGATTGCCCAGAGTGTAGCATGCCAACTATAAAATTCTTTGGCTTAGGTACCCAAAAGCTAGTTGCTGAAACTAAATATGCTTTTCCTGAAGCCAAAATAGAAAGGCTAGATAGTGACACCAGTAAAATTAAACATAATTATATAAAAGTACTGCAGGCTTTTAAAGAGAAGAAGATAGATATCCTAATAGGCACTCAGATGGTAGCTAAAGGATTAGATCTAGTAAATGTAAGCACTGTAGGTGTTATTTCTGCTGATGGTAATTTTAGCCAACTGGATTATCAAGCTGAAGAAAGAGGTTTTCAGCTCTTGACACAAGTAGCTGGTAGAGCGGGTCGCGGTGATATAGAAGGGCATGCTTTTTTCCAAACTTACCAACCAGAACGTACAGTATTATTAACTGCTCAAGAGCAAGATTTCCCTAAGTTTTATGAAAAGGAAATAAAAGATCGTGAGGAGTTTGAATATCCACCATTTAGTACATTAGTAAGATTTGTAAGCGGATCAGAAGATATGGCTCAAGCTATAGAAACAGCAAATAGTTTCCATGAAAAAATTTATACTATAGAAAATATCCAGGTGCTAGGACCTTGTCCATGTGCTATTCCTAAACTGAGTAATAAATACAGGCAGCATTTATTAGTGAAGATTCCAAGAGATAATAAACTAAAGCTAGATGAAGATCTTAAACATAATAACGCTCTTCAAGAAATCAAAACTACTTTTAAAGAATTTAAAGCTTATAGCGGCACTAACTTTACTATAGATATTGATAATAATACTTTGTACTAATTATTTTTAAAAACTTTATTCATCAATTTTTGCATAGGATCATTAGACTCTAAGCTAGATTTATCAGCATCTTTTTTACTAGATTTAAATTTATCAAAGGCTTTCTCTAGATCTTTAATTAAAAGTCTTTCTTCGCCTTCCTTCAAGCTGCCTGTATATTTAGCATCTTTAATTCTATCGTCTGAGATATGAAGAGCCTCTACCAGACTGGCATCTATATCTCTACCCGTAAAGCCTTTATGTTTTTTCATAAGCTTTTCTATGCCTTTAAGATCCTCTTTTAAAAGCTTCTCTATACTCTCCTTGGACACATTATTAGCTTCAAGTTTTTTAATAAGAATTTTCATTCTCTGCTCTAAATTTGGCGCTTTAATATTAGCTAGAAAGCCTCTACTTTTAATAGCAGGATCAATCACATCAGGCGTGTTTGTCGCTAGAATCACTGGCACTCTTCCTTGGTATTCATTAAATGTCTGCAAAAAAGTGTTAGTTAACTTAGCAGCAAAAATACTACCTGAGCCACTTGATGCTCTAGTTCTTAAAAGTGCATCAGCCTCATCAAAGAAAAGAATAGCGTCCTGTTTAGCTGCTCTACTAAATACTCGCTCCATATTTTTCTCAGACTCACCAAGGTATTTATCTTCAATATCACTCACTTTAATTTTAATTAGCTTCTTTTTAGCTTGAGATGCAATTCCTTCAGCCATAGCGCTCTTACCCGTTCCTGGAGGACCAGCTAGAACTAACATCCCTTCTTTTCGAGTACCAACTGGCTTAATTACATCATTAGTCTGCACAGAGGATCTGTAATTAAAGAACTGCCTTAGAGCTCGGTTAAACTCTGCTTTAGACTCATCATCCCAAATGATATCCTCGTCAAGATTTACTTTAGATTCAACATGTGGATTCACATACTTATCTAAAAATGGAAAAACAAATTTATTTATAAGTGGTCCTGCTGCTGCAACAGCTAAACCAATTAGAAAATTTCTAAGCTTGTTAGTTTGTTTGGTGACAGTATCAATAAAAAAGAAAATACTAGCTATGGGTGTAAGCTGCAAAAACATTTTAAGAGTATCACTTTTTCTAAGTGCTGCAAAGAATCTAGCTACTTGCCCTTCGTCCTTTTTTTCATACGAACTTTTCTGCGGTTTTAAATTTTCAAAATTAACTGGTCTTTTTTCAGGTTTTTTAAGAGCTGCTGCACTAGCCTTTGGCCTTTCGGCTAAGGCTGTAATATTTGAAGAGCTAGTTGCAACATTAGTCATATATTCTTGCAAGAAGACAAGCTATATATACATAATAGCATATTGTTATGACAGAAGAGCTGAAAACTTAGAGCCTTCAGATTTGTTCTATAGTAAGGCTTAGTTCCTTCCGGTAAAGCCGAGATATCTCATAATCCAAAGCCTTTCCATCTATCTCATAGCTCAAATTACTAAGAGCCATCAAAGCTCCAGCCCCCACGCCCTCTTTCACATGTCCTTGAAAATAGGCATCAAAAACAGAATTAGCATAATCATCAGGATTTAAATCAGCATAGATTATTGGCACATTCTTGCAAGTATATTCAGCAAGCTCTCTAGTTTTAGCTGAAGCATCATTAACTATCCAAGGACTAGTTGCAATGCTTAAAAGATCACCTAGATCATCAGCAAGCGCAAGCTCTTTAACTAAACTAGCTAGCGCTATCATTTGTGAGCCGCCAGCTAAAACCACTGGTTTTTCTTGAAAAATTGATTCTATTGCCATGCCAGCAACGACTGCTTGCATAGGATCACCCAAGATAGAAATTGCATAAAGAGGATTGCTTTCTAATTTTTTAAAATCATCTCTTTTAGTAGCCTTCTCAAAACCTTCTAAAACCAATCTCTGTTTAAGACTATGATTACCTTTTGGGATGCTGCTAGATACCATATCAAAGCAATCATAACCAAGTGCTGTTAGAAGACCGAGTGCTGTTGTGGTTCCACCAACCACACATTCACTTAAAATCATATAATCTGAAAAGTTTAAGTACTTCTTAGCAACTTGCCTACCGTAATTAAAAAGTGTGTGCACTTTTTCTATCGTCATCGTAAATCCAGTTTCTATAGAATCAGCAGGACTTGAATATAAATCTATAAGAGGGATTTGTGGTTTTATAAAAGCGCCAGCATCTATCACAAAGCTTTTTGCTTCTGTAAGATTTAGGCAGGCTTTAGAAACTATAACTGGGCTTACTATTCCAGCAGGCGAGACTGGAAGCTTATCTACTGTTTTCACTTTACCAAGTTCAAGGTATTCAGAATCAAGAGCAGCCGTGAAAGCTAAGCTTTCCTGATTTGCGCCAGCAGCAGAAATACCATCATGATAAATAGTTTTTGTGCCTGCAATAGTTAGAAAAAAGCTATGTGATTTTTCTCTAAAAATATTAAAGTCAAAAGCCTTTGAGTGATTAAAGGACTTAATTTCCATAAGTTATTTACCCATACCAAGCTGCTGAGCTTTTTGGTAAACTTTGCCTTCAGTTAAAATGCTAGGTGCTATCACCACTTCAACATCTTGCATTTCTTTAATGTTAGAAGCTCCTAGAGTTGACATAGATGTTTTAAGTGCGCCAACAATGTTTTGACTACCATCATCTGTTTGAGCTGGACCATGCAAAAGCTCACTAACAGTTCCTACAGTGCCCACTTCAATTCTTGTACCCCTAGGTAAAACAGCACTTGGTGTAGCCATCCCCCAATGGAAAGGACCTCCTGGAGATCCTGCCGTTTTAGCAAAAGGTGAACCTATCATTGCAGCATCAGCTCCGCAGGCTATCGCTTTGCAAATATCGCCGCCAACGGCCATACCACCATCAGCAATTACTGGCACATATCTTCCAGTCTCTGCAAAAACTTCATCACGCGCCGCTCTACAATCAGCAATAGAAGTTGCCATCGGCACCCCAATTCCTAAAACACCACGACTAGTACATGCTGCTCCTGGACCTATACCCACAAGAAGACCATCAATGCCTGTAGCCATTAATTTTTTAGCAACTTCATAACTAGCACAATTTCCAACGATCACAGGGATTTTTCTTTCTGCACAAAACTTTTCTAAATCTAATTCTATATCCGGATCTTCAGACAATCTATCAGGTAGTGATCTATGTTTTAAACCAACAACTGTTGATTGAACAACTATAATATCAGCGCCAGCTTCTTCTACTATTGGTGCATAATGATTAGCAGTATTAGGAGTAACAGAAACTGCAAAGCTAGCTCCTGACTCCTTCATAGATTTAAGGACTTTAAGTACTAATTCATCTTTAACAGGCTCTTTATATATTTCTTGCATTAAAGTTAAAAACTCTGTTTTAGAAGAATTCTCTATCTTTTTTAAAATTGCATTTGAATCTTCATAGCGAGTATAGATGCCTTGAAGATTTAAAACAGGCAGCGCGCCTTCTTCAGAAATTCTTGCAGCGTTCTTGGGACTTACTACACTGTCCATCGCGCTAGCCAGTATAGGCGTTGAGAAACTTAGATTTCCAATTTGCCAGCTAGTATCGCAAAGCTCAATATCCAAAGTATCGCCATTTGGCACTAAAGAAATCTCATCAAAGCCGTATGACCTCCGAGCTGTTTTACCTCTCCCTATAGAGAATTTTTGCTCCTGTTCACTAGTCTGCGTATTGCTTTGCATGATTAGAGAACATAGTACTACAAATTAGCCCGTTTTTGTCAACTAACTCTAATTCTCTGGCTATATGCGCGCCAAAAACCAATATTACCGGGGATTTTGCGGCTTCATCTATTAAAGCTTGTGCTAAAGAAGACAGGTCACTTTTGATGATTTTTTCGCTTTCCAAGCTACCGTCTTGAATAGCGATAGCAGGGAAATTTGCTGGCAAATATTTCATCAAGCCATCAGTTATTTCCACCACTCTAAAAAGTCCCATATAAACCACAAGCGTTGAGCCGTGTCTTAAAATTTCAGCCCAGTGTTGTAGTTTTTCATATGAAAAATCATGTGCTGTTACTAAAGTCACAGCATCACTCTTTTCTCTTAAAGTTAAAGTAGTGCCTGATGCAACTGGCACAGAAAGTCCTGAGCTGAGACCAGGAATAATCTCTGCTTTAAAGCCCGCTTGATTAGCATGTTCTACTTCTTCTACTCCTCTAGCAAAGATAAAAGGATCGCCGCCCTTTAATCTGAGTACATTCTTCCCTTCATTTAGTTTTTCTAAAATTAGATCATTAATTTTTTCTTGTGGATTTTCTTTTAGCCCACGTCTTTTACCCACAAAAATCATTTCTGGTCTTTGTGTTAAATCATCAAAAGCCAAATCAAAAATTTTTGTGTTAACCAAACTATCATAAAGAATCACATCAGCATTTCTTATAGCCTTAAGTCCTTTAACTGTAATTAGTTCAGGATCACCAGGACCAGCTCCCACTAAAATTAAAATTGGCTTTTCCATTATCTTAAAGCCTCTTCTTTTTTTGGATATTTTAAGACTCTATCTGTAAACCATCTAATTAACTTTGCTCTACGATTAAAATTCTCCTGACCTTGCCATTTCTCATGCACAAGTTTTCTAAATTCAGCAACACGCTCAGTGCAGTATTGATACTTATCTTCAATAAGGTCCTGAAGATCAAGTCTCATACGCTGCGCAACAGCAGGTGCTTTTCCATTTGTGCTAATTCCTATTTTAATGTCACCAGCATTAATAATACTTGGCACATAGAAATCACAGTGATTAGGCTCATCAACAGAATTAGCGAGTATCATTTGATCTCTACAACGGTTTGCTATTTGATTATTCAATTCGGGAATATCAGTAGCAGCTATGACCATAAAAGCTTCTTTCTCATCGCCATACTGATAATCTCTTTCTATAAACTCAATGCGGCGGATATTAGGAAACTCACCTTTACATGACCAGACTTCATGACAGATAGTAGGTGCTATTACAACTAGCTCAGCATCTGTATCTAAAAGCCCTAAGAGTTTTTGATAAGCAATCAAACCGCCACCTACTACTATGACTCGCCTCCCTGTGAGTTTTAAAAATATTGGGTATAGTGGATTTGCGTTCATAAAATGTCACAAAATTAACCCTGGCACCGGTGTGACAGAAAATTTAAGTTATATATTCTCTCCTTCTCTTAACTCCTGCTCAAATTTCTGTTCTTCTTGAACATGAAGACCACATTCAATTTTATCCAGACCAGCCCATCTTCCTGAGCGCCCTTCACCAGGCTGAGTGCATGGCTCACAGCCAATACTATCGTAACCTTGATCTAGAAGAGGATTATACGGAACCTTATATTCATGCACAAATTTCCAAACATCAGATTTTGTCCATTTAATAAGCGGGTTAATTTTAGCGATGCCAAATTTAGGGTCAAACTCTATCGCTTGGGCATTTGCTCTTTGCTCAGTCTGATCTCTACGTATCGCTGTCATCCAAGCAGTTTTATTACTAAGGAGTTTTTCTAAGGGCAGGACTTTTCTCATATAGCAGCATTGATCTGGATGTTTTTTATAAAGATCTTTTAGATATTTTTCGTCTTGCTCTTGAACTGTAAGCTCTGGCTCAAACATATTGATTTTAAAATTGTATTTAGCTTCTAGTTTATCTTTAAGCTCTATGGTTTCTTTAAATTGATAACCAGTATCCAAATTAGCAATTGAAAAACGAGACTCAGGATCTATAGCAAAAGTACTTTTAGATAAGGCTTCTTCAGGCAGTTTCTTTTCTTTTACTAGCTGGTGAATCATCTCAAAAATAGCGCAGCCTTCAGGACCAAAAGCAGAAAGAAAAATCACATCACCAGTGATGTTTTTTATAGCAAATTCAATTATATCTTTAGGACTTTTATCCTCAAGATCTTTCCCCCATTTAATTAAAAGCTCTTTGTCCATTAGTTTTTATAAGCTAAAACCTTCTCTTGAATTGCACTTAAGCTCACTCTATCCACAAAATGCCTAAATGCTTCAGCATCTTTTTTAGCTTCATTATAATAAGCAAAAATCTCTTTTAAAGTATGGTGGATATCATCATGAAGATAACGCCCATCAAGAGCTTGCCCAAATTGCGCTTCATCACCTAATCTTCCACCCAGAAAAACTCTAAAGGCATCTTGCGGCTCTTCGATGCCTGAATCATTTTTAACTTTCACTTTGCAGCCTACTATTCCAATATCCGCTACAGAATACTGCGCGCAATTATTAGGGCAGCCAGTAACAGATACCATTACCTGCTCTTGCATGCCCGGAAATTCAGCATCGAGATAATCAAAAAGTTTTTTAGCTCTTACTTTAGTCTCTACTATCGCAAGATTACAAAACTCAGTCCCTGTGCAAGCCACGCCAAGTCTTGTAAAAGCTGAATGCTCTACTTTAAGACCCATAAGATTAGCTTCTGTGATTAAAGCATTTAGTTTATCAGCGAGCACATTAACAATAATCATGTTTTGCTTATTAGTAGTGCGAGCTCCACCTTCTGGAGCAAAATCTCTAATCAGCTTAGCTATATTTTTAAACTCATCAGCGCTAGATCTTCCACTAATAAAAGCAAGACCAACTGCATAATTGCCATTTTTAAGTTCAGTCACGCCAAGATGATCATTATGACTAGTTTTAGGGCTTGGGTAGTATTCATCAGCGCCAGTTTCCATAGTGCGAATCTTTTCTACTCTATCTAGTTTTTTGCCTAATAGTTTTTCTAACTCTTCAAGGAATTTCTCGACGCCCCAATCTTCGATAAGGAATTTAATACGCGCTTTATGACGTTTATCACGGAAACCATTATCACGATAAACGGTAGTCACAGCAAGCATCACAGCTTTAGCATCCTCGCGCTTTATAAAAACAGGAAAGTTTTTTGCGATCATGGGTTTGGTGCTAAGACCACCACCAACTTTAAGTGCATAGCCTGGCTCTCCCGTTTCTGGGTGCTTAACTCCTACTAAAGAAGCGCAGTTAATATCAGGCTGAGAACACCAATCAGCGCAGCCAGTAATCGACATTTTGTACTTTCTAGGTAAATTAGAAAAGTCACGATTACGAGTATGAGCTTCATCAATTGCTATCAGCTCATCAGTCGCATCAAAAAACTCATCTTTAGTAAGACCCGCAAGCGAGCAGCCCGTAATGTTCCTAGCAATATCACCGCAACCACCAGCAACATCCATCCCCACGGATTGAAGCTCATTAACAATAGTCGGTATATCTTCTATTTTTAACCAATGCATCTGCACAGCTTGACGAGTAGTAATATCGATAACACCTCGGGCGTATTTTTCTTTTAAGTCAAAAAGTTTTTCTAACTGAACTGGGCTAAGCTGACCACCTGGAATTTTTACACGCATCATAAAGTAGCCTTCAGCATTTGGTTTTTGTGCGTAGACACCATACCATTTAAAAAGTGGTACTAGCTCTGGATCAACAGCCTTATATCCGACTTTAGATGCTTCAAGGATATGCTCCCAAACATCAAGTCCATCAACGCGTTTTTTTAAATCTTCAATTGCGTTTGCCATAGGGAGATTATAGCGTTATTGCAAGCTCGTCATTGCGAGCAAAGCGAAGCAATCCACAGATTGCCACGTCACTTCGCTCCTCGCAATGACGATTTAGCTTAAGTTAGGGTTAGCGTTTCCTTGAGGAGCGCTTTGCTTCATCGATTCAGCAGCTTTTTCTTTAACTTGACTAGCTTCTTCAACTAATCCTTTAAGCTGCTTGCCCATATCACTATTCATAAAGCTCTTAGCCATATCACTTTCAAAAAACTTTTTAAGATCAACCGGTGGAGTAGCTGTATCCATAGCAGCTAGAGGGTTAAAATTGCCTAATGAGCCAAAAGGATTTGAGAACATAGCAGCAAGAGAAGAAATCATCTGAACAAGTCCCATACTTAAAACAGCATCCAAAATACCTTTCACTAGACCTTGTTTATCAGCTGGAAGCATGTCTATTAAAGGTTTCAATGTTTTAATTGTTTCATTTTTATAATTAAGGTCAAGGTTTAGATCTATATCACTCCCTTCCTTAGAATCTTTCACCTTTACTTTTAGGTCTAACTCTGGCTTATCACCATCTGCATACTTCGCCTGAATAGTTGCAGATTTCGAATCAAAATTAATATCAGTAACATTCGCACTCTTGGATTTAGAATAAGCTTTAATATCTTTACTAAGCTCTTTTACAAAATCAGAAATCCTCTTATTATCTTCAGCTGGTTTTTCAGCCGTTGCAGTAGCAGTAGAGTTTGCTTGTGGCTGCGCAGCAGGATTTGTATTAGCTGCTTGCGCTGCTTTTTGTTGATCTGCTTCAACTGCTTTAAATGCATTAGCTAATCTGTTATCCATATATATGAATCTATCAAAGTACGAGCTCCACTGTCAAGACTAGTCGCTATCAATTATAAAGAAAAGTTGACGAGTTCTTATCTTTTCCTTATAATCAGGGAGTTTCAAATAATACAAAGAGGTATTTACATAAAATGAGATTATTAACTAGACCAGAAACTTTATTAAAAAAACAATTAGAAAATGAATTAAAGCAAAAAGGGAAATTATCTAAACCCGACAAAATTCTTTATGATGCAATATCCACGCTTCAAGACAAAGAAAAGAGGCTAAACAATAAAAGAGCCAAGATGGAAGCTCTTGCAGCTAAAGGACATTTAACTAGGCTAGATCAATCTAAGTTAGATAGGCTCGAGCAATTTGCAGCAAATGAACCATTAGATTTAGCTCCAACAGTGTCAGAAAGATTAGCTAAAGTTGAAAAATTTACTAAAATTAGCGGGCAAGAAACTTTAGGAAATTTTGAAAAATGGCATAAAGCTCAGCTAGATAAATATAGATCTGCTGACAAAAAGCCGGAAGAAAATAAAAAAGAACCTTTAAGAATTGGACCAAGACCTAAACTTAAAAAAACTGGCACAGACGGATAAAGATAATGATTACTTGATTTCTTAAGCTCATCTTTGGCATAATTAGCCCTGGTCCTGGGATTCATGTCAAAATTTTTACGCTTATTAGTTTTAGTTTCATTAATATCATCTTCTTGGATGCCTTCATTAGCAAATGAGGATGTTTTCAAATTAAAAAATCTCAAAGGCAAAAAAACCGGCGTGAAGGTTTTAAATGAAGTTTCACCGGCAAAATTAAAGTCACTAATTAAAGCCGTTAGAAAAAGTAAAACTGGTTTTGTGATGCTCGACCTGCCAGTACATGGTCCTATCATGGCTGTCAAAACTAAAAGAAAGCTTTCTGCTTCTGAATTAAGCAATGAAACAAATGGTATTCGCATTGCTAACGGTAATAAGAAGAAAAGAAGTACCAAAGAAATCAGATTTTATAAATTCTTAGAAGAGGTAAAACCAGAAGTACTTCTATCAAATACAGTGATCACTAACAATGATGAAGCAGTAGATGATCAAAGTACTCCAATAATTACAAATTCTATTCCAGGACCACAAGGTCCTCCCGGTGGGGTTGGCGCGCCTGGTCCACAAGGACCTTCTGGAGCAACCGGAGCGCAAGGTCCCAAAGGCGATAAAGGTGATCCTGGTCAAGACGGAGCGCAAGGTCCTCAAGGACCAATTGGTTTAACTGGTGCAACTGGATCGCAAGGTACTCAGGGACAAGCTGGAGCTACTGGCGCGCAGGGACCAGCTGGACCACAAGGCCTTCAAGGTTTAATTGGAATTTCTTGCTGGGATACTAACCAAAATAATATCGGTGATCTTCCAGCAGAAGATTTAAATACAGATGGTGTTGTAGATGTTTTAGATTGTTTAGGATTAGGTGGTCCGCAAGGTCCTCAGGGACCGCAAGGACCTATTGGTTTAACTGGTGCAACTGGACCCCAAGGTCCAGACGGAGCGCAAGGTCCTCAAGGTCCAGCCGGTCAAGACGGAACGCAAGGTCCGCAAGGACCAATTGGTTTAACTGGTGCAACTGGACTCCAAGGTCCAGACGGAGCGCAAGGTCCTCAAGGCTTAGCTGGCACGCAAGGACCTGCTGGAGCAGATGGTTTTTCATGTTTTGATTTAAACCAAAATGGTATTGGTGATCTTGCTACTGAAGATAGAAACTCTGATGGTAGTGTTGATGTCATAGATTGTTTTGGTGTTGGTGGTCCTCAGGGACCGCAAGGACCTATTGGTTTAACTGGAGCGACTGGACCCAAAGGTGATGTTGGAGCCACAGGACCTCAAGGTCTAGCCGGTCAAGACGGAGCGCAAGGTCCTCAAGGACCAATTGGTTTAACTGGCGCAACTGGACTCCAAGGTCCAGACGGAGCACAAGGTCCTCAAGGCTTAGCTGGCACGCAAGGACCTGCTGGAGCAGATGGTTTTTCATGTTTTGATTTAAACCAAAATGGTATCGGTGATCTTGCTACTGAAGATTTAAACACTGATGGTTTGGTTGATACTAATGACTGCAAAGTTTTTGTAAATGTTTCAGGTAATGGTTCAGGGATTACTGATATCGATGCAAGTAACATTACTAGTGGAACTATAAACAAACTTAGACTTCCAAGCGATACTGTTTACACAAATGATGTTCAAACACTCAGAAATAAAACTTTAGAATTTCCTGTTTTAAATAATGGAACTGTAATTAATAACCTAACCTTCCCAGGGAATGGGATTTGGGATACTAATGGTAATCTAGGCGTAGGATCAAACACGCCAGTTGAAAGGCTTGATGTTGTAGGTAATATTAAAACCACAGGCAACATATTAGTAGGCGGGACTGTTGATGGCATTGATATTCAAACTCTAAATACTTTGACTAATACTGCTAAAACTACAGCTGATACAGCTAAAACTACAGCAGACACAGCAAAAGCTACGGCTGATGATGCTCAAGCAAAAGCCAATACTAATGAAGGCTTGATCAATGCTTTAACAATGAGAGTTGCTGCACTTGAAGCAATACTCCTAAATGTAACTAGAAATGGAAATGATCTTTTTTTCGATGGCGTGAATCTTCATCTTAGAAATGGAACAGGCACAACAGATGGAGCTGTCAACGGAACTGGTAATTTAATCGTTGGCTATGACGAAGCAAGAAGTTCAGGAAGTACTAAAACTGGTTCACATAATCTTGTTCTTGGTACAGAGAACAATTATTCTAGCTTTGGTGGTTTAGTAGCTGGTAGGTTAAACACTATTAGCAACAACTACGCAACAGTTACTGGTGGTACAAACAACACAGCAAGTGGCTTTGAAGCTACTGTAGCTGGTGGCACGAACAACACAGCAACTAGCCTTCAATCAGTAGCTCTAGGTGGTAGTGGCAACAATTCTGTTTCAATTCAATCAGTAATAGTTGGTGGCTCAAGCAATAATACAAACCAAGCTGCATCCCAATCAACGATACTTGGAGGATTTTCAAACTCTACTTTTGGTGTTAATTCAGTTGTTGCAGGTGGCTCAGCAAATACTGCAAGCGGTTCCGCTGCAGCTATCTTTGGCGGAGGTGGCAATTCTACAAGTGCAAACAATGCAACAATTAGTGGTGGACTTAACAACCAAGCTCGCGGATCTAACTCTCTTGTTGCAGGCGGAACATTAAACAAAGCAGATGCCTCATCTTCATCAGTCTTCGGTGGAGAATCTAGCACTGCAGGAAACCTTGTAACTAATGTTGGTGTTTCATCAGCAGTAGTTGGTGGAAAATCTAACTTTACTAGAGCTAACAACTCTACTATAGTGGGTGGACAAAGTAACGCAACTGATGGCGAGCTTTCTACTATAGCTGGCGGACAAAGTAATATAGTTGGTGTTAATGCCAATTTTGGTTTTGTTGCAGGTGGCTTTGGTAACAATGCCGTTACGGGAAGTCACACTAGTGCTGTTGGTGGGCAAAACAACCAAGTAAATGGTCTCGGTTCATCCTCTTTTGGTGGTGAGAATAATAGTGCTAATGGCAACTTTGCTGGTGTCTATGGTGGACAAGCCAATTCAGCTAATGGCAGTCATGCTGTAGCACCATAATCTAAAACTAAATAATGGAAACTTATAAGTGCTACTAACCGTCTATTTATTTAGACTATGAATTTAAGCAAAATAGTTCTATGGATATTTGTTTTATTAGCGTATGTTTCCGTGCTTAACGCTAAAGCAATTTCAATTGCAAATTTTTAATCATAAAAACCACTAAAAAGCCTAGTCCTGGATGGTTTAATACTTAATCAAAATGTATATAAAGTATCTATCGAGCTACTTAGTATGATTCTTGCTTTTAGAAATCTTTTGAGACCAGAGAGACTCAAAGACGCTCAGCTATGCAAAGAAACCATTATGGGCTTTTGCTTAATAGCAATACTTTTGTATACTGGGGTCAGACCAGATTAATACTATAAATTTATATATTAGATTTCTTAATCTGGTCTGACCCCAGTATAATGAATAAGTGATTATCAAATCACTACTTAAAGACCCTCTTGCCAGAATTAGCGTAATAATTCTTGGAATTTTATATTTTATGATCAGCTTCGCTGATTTTATTGCGCCATATGACCCTCTTCATCAAAACCCCTTGGCTGGCTACGCTCCTCCATCAATTATTCGCTTCCAAGGTATAAGACCTTTTGTATATCAAAGAACTTTTAAACTAAATCCTGAAACTTATAAAAAAGAAGCCTTAGAAGACAAGTCACAGAAACACTATATAAAATTCTTTAATGGAAAATTGTTTTCCGTAGACAAGCCCGCAAATATTTATCTTTTGGGCACTGATCAAATTGGCAGAGATCTTTTCTCTAGACTTATTTATGGAGGGCGCCCTAGTTTGACTATTGGCTTTATAGGCTTGCTTATTGCATTTCCTTTAGGGATTCTCTATGGAGGTATTTCTGGTTACTTTGGATCTTGGGTAGACAACCTAATGATGCGGCTTGCCGAAGCAATTATGAGCCTTCCTAGTTTTTATCTGCTAATTATCCTTTCAGCAATTATGCCAGCAAACTTCACTAACATTCAGCGTTTCACTGTAATCACTGTCATCCTCTCTTTTATATCCTGGGCTGGTTTGAGCCGTGTTGTGCGCGGTCAAGTCCTGGCTATCAAAGAAAGAGAGTACGTTGAAGCTGCTCAATCAATTGGTGAGAATAATATAGCGATCATTGTTAAACATATAGTCCCTCAAACTCTTAGCTATCTTATAGTTGCAGCGACCTTAGCTGTGCCAGGTTTTATCATTGGTGAGTCAGCACTTAGTTTTTTAGGTCTTGGTATTAATCAACCTGATCCAAGCTGGGGGAATATTTTAGCTGAAGGGAAAGAGCTTAGCAATATTCTTACTCGCCCATATCTTATGTTTGCGCCAGCGATGCTAATCTTCGCCTCTGTTTTTTCTTTTAATATGATTGGTGATCGCTTAAGGGATGTTTTAGATCCTAAATATAGTGATTAAACTGTAAAGGACTTTTGGCCAGTTAAATCTTTTATTAGGACCTCATGCGCCCCATTTTCTAGCATATGTTTTATAAAACTATTACGAATAACAGATGGTGACAGCTCCATTTCTAAGCCAGCTTTTTGAGCAGCTTCTCTTATTAGTCTAAAAACTTCACGTTCTGACAGTGAATCTCCACGCTTGCTAAACAAGAGCCTATTATTCTCTGTAAGAGCGTTTTCTTCAATATATTTTTCCAAGTATTCTTTTGTCAAATTATTAAAAGGCACTACTCTTTCTTTAGCTCTACCTTTACGAGGAATAGTAAGAAGTTGATTCTCCATATCAATATCAGTGAGTGTTACTTGAGTAAGCTCTCCGATTCTAAGACCGGTAGCATACATAAGTTCAAGTACCATCTTGGTTCTAATTTCAAATTCTGGATAATCAAGCAATACTTCAATTTGCTCTTTAGTCATAAATTTAGATTTTTTATTTCTAAACTGACTTTCTCTAATTATCTGAGTGAAAGGATCACGCTCAACTTCGCCTTTAACACGTAGCCATTTCCACATACCTCTTAATGCTGTTAATTTTCGATTTACAGCAGCTGTTGTTTTACCTTGATTTAAAACCCAAATGCGAAACTTATCAAGATGCTGACCTGTTAAGTCCTTAAACTCAATTTCAGGATAGTCTGAAGTCCAGAAACTATCAAAGTCTAAAAGATCTCTTTTATATAGTCTGAGAGAATTGAAGCTCAAGCCGCCCTCTGTCTCTAAATAATTAATATATTCTGCGATTAGCTGCATCTGATTTGCTTTTGAACTACAATTTAACTGAGATGGATAGCACCTCTATAGTTGCCATTATACCTGCTGGTGGTATTGGCAAGCGGATGAAAAGCAACCAACCCAAACAATTTCTTAGCATTGATGGCGAACCCGTAATAGTCAAAACCATCAAAGCGCTTGCTAAATGCAGCCAAATCAAAAAATTTATAATCCCTACAGTGGACCTTGTGTATACAAGAAAGATATTTAAGTCATACGTACCTGATTTAGATGTCATAGCAGTTCAGGGTGGTAAGACAAGACAAGATAGTGTCGCAAATGGTCTTACTGAAATTAAGGATACGATGGCAGGACAGATGCCTGACTTTATTCTGGTCCATGATTCTGTAAGAGCACTTATTCAAGAAAAAACAATAAACGAAGTAATTGAAAAAGCCAAGGAAGTTGGTGGAGCTATTGCAGCTGTTCCTGTTGGAGATACACTCAAACTAGCTAATTCTTTTGGCAAGAAAAAGAATAGAATTAAAAAAAATGTTTCCAGAGATAATATGTGGGTTGCACAAACTCCACAGGTTTTCAAAACGGATCTGATCATCAATGCCTACGATAAAGCAAAGGAAGATCACTTCTTGGGCACTGACTCAGCTGGCTTGATTGAAAGACTGGGTAAAGATGTGATTCTTGTAGAGAGTCCTAAAAGCAATATAAAGATCACAACGCCTGAAGATCTTGCTACAGCTGAAATCTTTATGAAATCAATGAATGCTAGTATAAATAACTAAGTTTTTATTTGGGGGAGCCAATGACTATAGATCCATCGGGAAAACCAACTTGGGGCAGGCCAAGATTAGAGCAATCTCGCTCTAGTGGAAATACGCAGCCAGAGAAGAAGAAAGGTGGATCTTCCAATTTAATAGCTCTATTAAAAAGACAAGGTTTAGATGATGAATCTGCCAAGGTCTTTGGAGTAGTTGAACAACTCTCTCAAAAAGATGATGTGCTTAAAAAAGCATATAAAAATTACTTTTTTGATGAATTTTTGCCTGCAACATTAAGGCAATTGTTCACAAGTGAGGCTAGCATAGCTGAGCTTGTCTCAGGAATGAAAAATCCAGAATCAAGAAAAGAATATGCAAAACTGGTTATAGATCAAATTTACCAAGTCTTTGAATATAAGCTAACTGAAAATTATATTAAAATAATCAACAGTAAATTTCCTGAACTAAATAATGATGAACATGATTTTGCAAGAAATTTATTTGGCAACTATCTTGTAGAACTTGCTACTGATCATGATTTTACTTTCTCGCATAAAAAGAAGTATGAGTTCAAACTAGAGAACCTCTTCGCTTCAATCAAAAAATATCTCAGAAGATGCAAACTAATAGGTGATAAATCTGATTACTACGCAGCTATATTGAACCATCAAGATCCTGCAATTAAAATTCAAAAAGCAGCGCAAACTATAATTAAAAATATAGTTAAACAAAGCGATCCAAAAGAGAAGAGCATCCCTAAAAGCAATTCTAGCGATAGACTGAAGGCTTATTTAGCTAAAAGTGCAAAAGAAGAAAATGACAAGCGCAATCAAGAAAGGCATAGATTTTTAGAAGAATTAGTCAATAAATTTAGACTAGACCCTCAAGGACCTGAAATTTGCTTCGTAAATCCAGAAGAAAACCCTCATCTTAACCTTGATAGCATGCTTATTGTGCAAAACGCACTTGCAGGAAAGGATCTATCATCAGCGGAGTTATATGAACTAGAAAGTTTTATTTTTGCAATCCATATACTTCTTCATGAAAATGAAGGCGAGAATTTTAAAATTGATTATGAAAAAGGGCTAAATCTTAAAGAACTTGAAAAAGAACTAATAAGGATAAATGACAAAGATCTAATTGATCAAAGTGATTCATTAAGAAAATACCTGACTAGAAGAATGGATCAACGTTTTTTAAACTTCGCGCATGCTTTAACAGATATTGAACGTAAAAAAGTAACTAATTCGCATGAAAGAAAAAAGCTACTAGAAGAGATCAGTGATGGAATCCAAGATAGTGAAAGATACAGAAGAATGCGTCGAGACTCTAAAAAACTAACTGAAACAAATGGCTACAATAAAAAGACACATGATTACACTGGAGAGAATTTAGAAAGAGCTGATAGCAAGAACACTACATTAAGTCGAGCAAAATTTACTTACGCAAATTTAACTAACGCTAACCTATTTGGCTGCACACTAGACCATGCAAGTCTTTTTTGCGCTGGTCTGTCAGGAGCTCTTCTTAATGGCGCTAATTTAAAAAACGCAGATTTAAGAGGCACTGAATTAGAAAAACTTCAAACTTCTTCTCCAAGCTCTAACAATTTCTACACAGAGCAAAGGATTAAAAAACTTAAAGAATACATGAGCGAAAAAGAAATAGAGAATTATCTTCGCTTTACTCCTGGTTCCTTTGCCAGCCAAGCTCAGACAATCACAAGAAAAGAAATATTATTGGGATCCAACTTATCCCATGCCGATCTTAGATTCAATAAAATGTGCAAGCTAGACTTCAGTTCTGTAGAGACTATGCAAAGAGTACGCTTAGATTATGCAAATCTATTATTATCAAGATTTCATAATCTCAATATGCAAAATGCAAAACTAACTGCTGCAGATCTTAGAGGGGCTGACTTAAGTGCAAGTAATTTATCTCATGCAAATCTTCGGGGGGCTGATCTTAGAGGGGCTGATTTGCGAGGAGCAAATTTAGAAAATGCTGATCTACTCTTAGCCAAACTTGATGGCGCTATTATAGATGGAAATACCAGATTTAAATCTACGCAAATAGCTGTTAATGATATTAAGAAACTTTGTCAAAATGCTAAAATTAAATGCACAATATCTAGTAAGCATTTAATCCCTTTTTTCACTAGTGCAAACCCTAAATTACTAAGAAACCCATTAGAAGAGGGTACTAGAAGAGATGATGCCTGTTTAACTTATTACACAAATACTAAATTTTAAACGCTAAAAATTGGTTCCAAACCAGGTATCGCAGCGCCATCTACTATTTGTCCTATCTGTTTGCGCACAGATTCTTTATACTGTTCTTGCAAAGGATCATCCTCAGCTAAACAAGCCTGAAGACTAAAAGATCCTGACCAAGATTGATCTGGATTCAAGCCTTCGCCACCTAAATTACGAGCAGCTAGCATATTAACTTCACTTAGCTCCTTACCTATAATTATAATTTCGCCATTAGGCTTTAAAGCTGCTGTGCCACTTTCTTTTTCTCTAGTTACAGTCCAGAGAACCGTAGCATCATCAAATCTCTCAACAGCATTTTTTGCAAGACTCCCACCCTTAACTCCCACATGAGCTATCTGTCTAATATTCTCAAACTTATCTATCGCAGATTCATTAATTACAAAAGGCTCACCTTTATCAAAAAGTATATGTTTAATACCAATCACATTATCTTCTTTATCCCTGTCAATGACTTGTATAAATTGAGTTAAATTAGTCTTAGTGTGAGGAAAAGCAGTAATAAGCTGATTAGTTTTAGATATTTTTTTCACCCAAACTTCAAAATCTCTTTTATCTGGTGATGTTATACACATCATTTGATTAAAAGCATAGATACTTAAATGTGAGAATTGATTAAAGACTTTATGTATTCTATCTTTTGTAAAAGAAACCATTACAGGCTTATATTTTTTCTTTTGCAGACCTTCAACACTTGCAATATCTTTGTAAACATCAAAAGATCTAGCTTGCATAATTTCTAGTTCTTCTTGAAAATCTTCAGGACTATTATGGTCAGGATTCACTCCGGCTCTGCCATCAAAGACAGGCACAACCACATCCACTGGTCTTGCCCTGCCATAACCAGTAATTAAAACAGAAGCTTCTCTTTGTTTAGGGTCAGCTAAATCTTTACGACGACTATTCTTATAAGCAAAAGCACCGCCAACATAAACATGCCTATGCTCAAGATTTACATCTGCATGTGGCTTTTTAAGTTCTTCGCTATTTGGTTTTTGAATATTCATCTAGCTCCTTTCTAGATATCGAAAATTGGTTTCAATCCAGGAATTGAAGACCCGTCAATTATATTATAGATTTGATTTCTCACTGAGTCTTTATACTCTTTTTGCATCGGATGATCATCAGGTTTACAAGCACTCAAAGAAAACTTTTCATCCCAAGACCCATCTTTATTAAGCCCTTCTGCCCCCAAATTTCTCGCGGCAATCATATTTAAAGCATTTAGCATGCCTCCAAGCACCTTTATCTCTCCATTTGGTCTTAAGATAGCTGTTCCGCTCTTCTCACCATCAGTTACCGTCCAAACAACAGTCCCATCATCAAAACGCTCTAAAGAGTTTTTAACATTACTTCCACCTTTCTTGCCAACATGAGAAATTTGCCTGATATTTCCATAATCATCAATTCGAGATTCATTAACCACAAAAGGCTCGCCTTTATCAAACATACAGTGTAAAAGTTTAAGAACTCTACCATTACTATCACGGTAAATATATTGCACAAAAAGTGTCAAACCACTTCTCTCATTAACATAAGCAGTTTTAGTTAGATGATTTTCGTCATCAATTAAATAGTGAAATTCAAAATCACGCTTATCTTTGCAAGTTAAGCTCATCATTTGTTTAAAAGCATTAGAGCTAAGGTTTGCAAACTTATCTGCAATCTCCCTTACTCTTTTCTTGGTTAAAGCTAACGATTTTGTTTGCCAGCCCTGCTTCTCTAAATCATGAACATCAATCAAACTATCAAAGCCTTCAAAGGTAATAGATTCAAGCACCTGGAGCTCATCTCTAAAAGCCCCTGGTGAATTATGTTGAGGGAAAATACCTGCTCGCGGATCTTTCTTCGTATCAAAAACTTCAACTGGTCTTGCAGTACCTGGCTTCATCATCAGAACAGACTGAGACCTACCCTCAGCGGATTGAGCTTTTTTCACTCGAATACCTGACGATAAATAGTTATGGGTATGCTTTAACTTGAGCTCCATATGCTCAGTAAAATTACCCGGATCATTTGGATTTTCTGCTTTATCTAGCACTCCATTTAAATTTAATCCTTATTAGGTTAAGCTCTGGTTAAGAGTTGAAAATCCTTAACTTAATTGAAGTTTATCTTGATCTACTTAGGGAAATGAGATCTATACTCAAATAACTGTTTCAGATTCCATTGCTTCTAGTTGCATTTGCTCATGGCAAAGCTCTGTTCAATGCAGGAGATTATTGCTTAGTTTCATCTAAAATCTTTAGTTGGTAAATAATTGCCTTTCACAGGCTTTGCCATATTCGCAACTTTACCAGAAGCTAATGTCATCTATTTAAGTCATTTGAGCACAAATCTCATTTCCCTAAAAACCAAAGAAGAACTTCAATAAATTTGATTTATTGTTTTTTATTAGGAAGAAACTATTCAATTATTGATTTATATTTAGCTCTATTCAGAAAGCTTTATTTATTTGAAAGGACTCAAATAGTTGACATTAGGTTTTCATAAGCTGCGAAGCTACTAAGTCAAGAGAGGTCCAATCCTTGCAAACTAACCCATTTAAGCTTAAACTGACCTGATATCCTCTGGACCGAACTTAGACTTAGTGAGAGCTAGAGCAATGAAAACCAATGGAAACTGAAACGTCTTTTCAAAGGAATAAGGCTTTCTGGAATAGAGCTTAAAGATAAGATTAAGTCCTAAGTTAAAGATAAACTTCAATTATTTAAATAGTAAAGGAAGTAGAGTGCTCCGTAGGAGATAGCTATGCGGGAGATACCGAGCACTCAACTTCACTTACTAGAATTATTAACTTTAGAAAATTATAAATAGTTCCCCCAGGGCAATTGCCCCAGAGGATTACTATTCTTTTTATTATGGAAGCAAGCTTAATGCAACCTGAGGTCCAGCATTAGCTTGGCTTAGCATTGCTGCAGAAGCCTGTTGCAGGATCTGGCTCTTAACTAAGCTGCTGCTTTCTGAAGCGATATCAACATCTCTAATTCTAGATCTTGATGCTGACATGTTTTCTTTAGCAACACCTAGCGATTCAAGCTTAGACTCAAGTCCATTTTGAACAGCACCTAAGCTAGATCTCATTCTTGAAACGTTATCAATCATTGAATCAAGATCACCTAGAGTACCAGTTTTAACAGCTATCGTTCCGTCTTGAGCTAGAGTAGAACCACCAACATGAAGTTTGTTAAGTGCAAACGTGTTAGTTGCACCCTCAGCTAATTGACCGTGCTCTGTATCAGCAGCAGAGTTAGCTTCAGCATCAATGTTAATATCTACACCAGTATTTGCTACAGTGCCACCATCAGCTAAAGCGATAGTAGTAGTCTGACCCGCATCAGCACCTGTTTGTAGAGTAACACTAGCTGCGTTGAAGATTAAATTATTGCCATTGAATTTAGTAGCTTGTGCTATTTGATCAATAGTAGTAATTCTTTCGTTGATCTCACTTTGAATAGCGTTTAGCTCATCAGTACCGTTAGTACCGTTATCAGCTTGAACTTTTAGTTCACGAACTCTCTGTAAGTTATCCTGAATTACTCCAAGCGCTCCTTCAGCAGTCTGAAGTAAACTAATACCATCTCCAGCATTTTGTTCAGCTTTTTCAAGACCTCTAATGTTTGCAGTCATTTTCTGACTGATTGTAAGACCAGCAGCGTCATCAGCTGCTCTGTTGATTTTGAATCCAGTTGCAAGTCTTTCTGTAGACTTCTGAACTCCTTTAGTATTAGCACTCAAAGCTCTTTGTGCAAAAAGACTTTGAATATTTGTGTTTACTGTTATGCCCATGTTCCCCTCCGAATTTTAAAAAATAGAACCACTCTATTTGTTAATGTTATCGGCTACTTAGTCTAGGAGCTTTAATCTTTTTTGACAGAAATTTCACTAAGCACTGTATATCTATCTTTTCTAGTATTTGGAGCCCTTTCAATAACTTGCTCTAAGTCTTCTTCATTAACTTGAATATCAGTAAAATCAACTGGTGCTTGAATTTTAGACATTAAGTCCTTTAGGCTATAGTCATTAATGGCAAACTTTAAACCTCTAAATTTTTCTAGATATAAAGTGGCAACTAGCACTTGAATACCATGAAGAGCTTTTGAACCAGGTCCATAAATAGCATCTATTGCATGAGATATCATATGTTCAGCTCCAGAACAGGGTCTTGAATTGCCTGAAATACTCATCGCTATGCCTGAAAGAGCTACACTTTCTATTAAAGTAGTTTGGAACTCTGTTGAATTCAGAAACTCTATAATAGTAGTTTCATCTCTATTTAGCTCAATTGAGATGGCTTTCAGAACATTCATAGCTGCATTTTTAGAAAGCATCACAGCAAAATCATCAATAGACTCAGCATTATTTTGATGAGCAAGCTTCCAGTCTTCAATTGCTGAAAGATTTGCAACAAGATCTCCTATTCCAGCATAAGTATATTTAATTGGAGAATCTTTAATTAAAAAAAGTGGTACAAGCAAAGCTGACGGCATAGCTGCAGCCAAGCTCTCACCTTTCACCACAGCAACAGGTGAGCAAATTCCATCATGTGAGATAAGTGTGGGTATGCTTATAAATTTCTTATCGTGTTTAAATGCTAAGTACTTAGCAAAGTCTAAAACCTTGCCCCCACCTAAGCCAATCACCCAGTCAACCTCACCAAGTCCAACAATATCCATCTTCTCCTTGTCAATCTCATCATGCTTAATCACAAAATGACCAAGCTCCAGATCAACAACTAAATCCTTAGCCAAAAGATCAAAACTATTTTCACCACAAATTAAAAAGGCAGAAGACCCATCAAGAATCTCAGAAATAGAATCCAATAAAGGCTTATAACTATTTAGAATTTTTAAATGCTTTGGTATAGTGATTTGATGCATTCTAATCCTTTTGCTCTCTCATAATCTTCCGGGGTATCTATCTCAGCCCACGAGAGTCCTTTCGTTGATACTATAGACAAATTCAAATCATCAAGTGCAGTATCTAAAGCGTCCTCGTAATATTTATCAGTCTCGTTATTTTCAATCATCCTCTCAAGTGATTTCTTAAAAACTTTTATATCCTTTCCGCGCAAATGTAAAATACCAATATACTCTCCAGAACAAATTTCATTCTCTTGCTCTTTATGAATCTTCACAATCCTACCCGCTTTAAGTCTAATTTTCATATCCTCGTCTAGAAGAGGTTTTGAGTCATCAACAACAAGAAAACTTTTACTTTCTTTTTTAAAAAACTTAACAGCATTTTTTAAAATATCATGATCATAAACAATATCAGAGTTAAAAATAAAAGTTTCATCATCAATCAAGTCTCTAATTAAATGCGCAGTGTAAATATTATTTTTATTTGCAAAATCTTCATTAAAGACAAAATCTATCTTTTCAAATTTATTTTTCCAGTTTTTATTCACTAAATTTTCTATTTTTTCATTTTTATGACCAGAAACAATTAGAAGCTCTGTGAAGCCAGAATCATGAATACCCTTAAGTGAAAAATCCAAAACAGTAAAATTATTAAAAAGATTTAAACAAGATTTAGGTAAATCATGGGTTAAATGACCTAGTCGTTTTGATTGTCCCGCTGCAAAAATAATAGCCTTCATGAATTACTCATTATAGTTGATACAACTTCGATCTCAAGGATTTGATTTAGGTAAAAGCGCTGTACAAATTAGCTGAAAACCCTCTAAACATATAGAAAGATGAAACTTTAGACTTTGCCGTTATCTATATATATAAACGGGAAAAATATAAAGGTCGGGTAGCTTTCATGCCTTAAGCAGAAAGCAATGTCACGAGAGGGACTGGTTGAAAAACCAATTACACGAAATCAAATGGAAAGGGATCTTGCGTTTGGCCATTGTGGCCCTAATGCTCTGCACTCTTGCGTGCCCTCAAACCTTATCTGCAAAAAAAGCTTTATTTTTAGATACTCAATTTTTAGAAGGTGATGAATCAATAGCATTAGCTGTACGTGATGGAAATCAGATAGTCACAGTGGAGGATGGCTCTCCTCTAGTGCGCATGCAATTACAAAATGTTTCTCCACTTAGAATGGAAAACTCTGGGCGAGATGTTCGCATTGATGTAGTTAGAGTAACTAGTGGAGTTAGAGAAAAAGTTGGACACTTCACATATAGGCTAAAGAAAAATACTAAGAAAAATAAGTTAAATGTCAAAGTCCCTCTTCCAGGTTTTTTAAGTCAATCAGAAACTTATGAGTTTGTGGTAAACGATACAAACGGTTTCCCTAAATCCAAGTATGCTTTTAGTTTTTCATCTAGAACTATTGTGCCAGATCCTAATGATGGTAATGCTCTGCCTACAGAGCCTGCTGTGCTTACTGATGAAGAGTTAGAGTTTATAGCTAGTAAATTTTCAATCAAAGCAGTTAACGACAAAAAACCATCTGGTATTTTAAGAACAGCAAGTGGTGAGTATGTCTTCCAAGTTTCAGTACCTAAAAGTACTGGCACAGGCACAACTGTAATTACCAAAGTTGCAACATCACCATTAACAGATTTAGGTAATAGAAATGGAAATAATAGTAATAGTAACAGTGGTGGTGATGGTGATAATTCAACTAACGTAGATGCCTCTCAAGGTTTATTCAATATAAATCAAGTAGGTCCTAACTTAGCTGGCAGAGATGATTTTGATAAAAAGCAAGAAGGTTTCATGTATCTTGATAATGAAACAGGAAACTTATATATAAGAACAAATGAATCACCAGATGGTTGGTCTAATGCTATTGCTTTATCTGGTCCAACAGGTCCAGCAGGTCCAACAGGTCCAGCGGGTGGAAGCGGTCCAGCAGGTCCTTCAGGTCCTTCGGGTCCTAGCGGTCCTCAAGGTCCAGCAGGTCCTCAGGGTCCAGCAGGTACTATCGGTTTAGCTGGTAATGCTGGTGACGTTTTAACTTTCAATGGAGCAGCAGCTCCTATTCTAGTTCCAGCTGGTACAGCTGGTCAGATTCTAACAGCTACTGGTGGTGGCACATCATTCCAGGATCTAACAGTTGGTTCAGCGCAAATAACAAATGGTTCTGTAACTTTAAATGACATAGACGCTTCAAGCATAACTTCTTTAACAAGTTTAACTTCAGTTGGAACGCTTACTAATTTAAACGTTACTAACACAATAGCAGGAGCAAACCTACAAACAAATTTTGTAGAAGATGATACTTTTAGTTTCCAGCTAAGATCAGCAGTTATTGATAAAAGCACTGGAACTAGCTATGGAAGAGTAGCTTCAGGAACCACACCAGTAATCAGATTTGCTGGAACAAATAGTGCAGCATTATTCACTATGCCAATTCCTGATGGAATAGTCTTTAACGATGCTGGAAACCCTAACGCTAACGTTAGATTAGATTGGAGTCCAGGTGGAGCAAATGCTGGTTTAGCAATTAACTGGGAACTTAGTTATGCAGCATTTACAGCTGGAGATACTATTGCAGCTGGTTCATTCACTGCAGTAAACGTTGCAAATAACACGCCAACTACAGCACTAACTGTGGTTAAAGATGAAGCGAACATACCAGTAACTGCGCTTCAAAATAAAGATTTTCTTGCAATTAGAATACGACGCACAGACGCTAATATTCCAGCGGCTGGTGTCAGTTTGAACTTGCATGGAGTAGGAGTCAAAGTACCAATACCGAAGGTACAAAGACCTTAATAAAAAAAGTTTCGATGGAATGAAAAAGGAAAAAAGAAAGATGAACAAAAGAAAAGAACGAAGTAATAGAGAAAAAAGAGCTGGCAGCAAACTTAGCGCTAGAACTCTTCATTCCATAAAAAGTTTTTCGGAGCAAAGTGCTTCGGATAAAAATGACGATAAAAGGAGAAATGTCATGTTAGTCAAAAAAATACTTAGCTTTGCCTTTGCATTGCTAATCACAACGACAATGTCATTACCAGCATTCGCTGCTGATACTGACGACTTCGTTGATGATACATTAGACACAGTAGGTACTGTGCAGATCATTGATGGTGGAGTTGCAACAGCAGATATTGCTGATGATGCAATTACATTTGCAAAAATCGGTGATCAAGGTGCAACAAACGGTCAAGCGATCGTTTATAACGGTACAAATTGGGTTGCTGGCACAGCAGGAGTTGGTGCTGGATCAATCGATACAGCCGAACTTGCTGATAACTCAGTAACTCTAGCTAAGATGGAAGACGGTACTCGTGGTGATGTTATCACTTACGACGCTGGTGGAAATCCAGTTAGACTAGCTATTGGTGCAACTGCTGGTGAATTACTAGTTTCAGATGGTAGTGATTTGAGCTACAGCACAATCGGTTCAGCTAGCATTACTGATAATTCATTAACAGCTGATGATTTAGGTACTGACTCTGTTGGTTCTGATGAAATCGCTACTGGCGCTGTTGATTCAGACGAGATTGCTACTGATGCTGTTGGATCTGCTGAAATTGCTACTGGCGCGGTAGACTCTGATGAGATTGCTACTGATGCTGTTGGCGCTGCTGAAATTGCTACTGGTGCTGTTGGCACAGCTGAAATTGCTGATGGTACTGTAAGTGCTGATGACTTAGGAAC
>CAYGPN010000018.1:28367-29551 GCA_964352085.1 uncultured Gammaproteobacteria bacterium
ACTCTGTTGGTTCTGATGAAATCTCAACTGGTGCAGTTGGTTCAGATGAGATTGCTACTGATGCTGTTACTGCTGCAGAGATTGCAACTGGTGCTGTAGGTTCTGATGAGATTGCTGATGGTAGTATCACTGGAGCTGATTTATCAGGCGGTGCTACAAAGTCAGAATCTTTTCCACTTGACTTACACGGCGCAGTAAGAACAAGCGCTGCTACAGGAACTATCGGAAGTGGTAACTCACCAGTTATCAGATTCGATGGAACTAATCTAAGTAGAGCTCGTTGGTCATTTGAAGTACCTACAAACTATGCTTCAGGCGACTTAGAAATTGAACTACTATGGAGTCCAGCTAGTACAGGTGCTGGTGATGTATTCTGGCAAGTTGCGTACGCAGCTGTTGCAGCTGGTAGTACAGTAAATGCTGGAGCATTCACTACTGTGACTTTAGCAGATGCTACATCTACAGTAACTAATCAGCTAGAAAGCACTGGTACTAGTTCAACCTTGACTATTCCTGCTGCTTCAATCGCAGCTGGTCGCATGGTTAATCTCCATGTATTCAGAGACCCAGGAGACGGATCTGATACATATGCAGATAGTGCTAACTTGCACGGAGTTCAAATAACATATACAGAAAACAGAATCTAGTCTGAATTAGTTGATCTTAGTTTGGCTAATTTGGATTCAAGGAATCTGAAAATAGCCTAGTGAAATCAGCTAAGTATTTAGCAGATAAGATGCTGTATCTTCTGATATGTTGATTTGCTTCATGTAATGAATGCACAAGCATAATGCACGTAAAGAAACAAGAAGTACTTAGGACAAAATAGACAATGGTAAGCAGAAAAAATACTAGAGAATAACTTTTATGAATGACTAACATGACTCATTCTCTATATTTAATTTGCTAAACAGTATTTCTCAACTTTCTTTAAATTTATAAATAAGAAGTGTAAAATGGGGATTGAAAAGAAAAAAACAAAGAGCAATATTGCTCATAAGGCTGGTATAAGCAAAAGAAATGTCGAAGGCATACATTTATTTAAATAGATTTTTACTGGGTGCTGTATTACTGTTATCACTAACAATGAATGCTGCACATGGCGCTGATGCAGATGACTTTGCAACTTTAGATGAAGAAATAGAATTCCTTGAAGTCACTGGTGTTTCCGCTCCTGGTACTTC
>CAYGPN010000019.1:0-18472 GCA_964352085.1 uncultured Gammaproteobacteria bacterium
TTGCCGCGCTGCGCTCGCAATGACGCTATAGATTGCCGCGCTGCGCTCGCAATGATACTCTGAATGTACTAAAATATAATTATGAGCATAACAATATCACCAGATCTACAAGACTTTGCTAAAGAAAATGGCATTGATGGTTTAACTCAGGAAAGCTTGAAGAATATCCAAGCGAAAACTAAAGGCTATACGATTCAGAAAGGAAAAGAATTTTTAGTTTTCCAAGATCGAATTAATAGTGATTTGCTAAAACATAGAGTGATTGTTGAAAATAAATTTTGCGATTGGTTTGCGAAAGGTGAGATGAATGAAAAACAAGCTCAAGCTTTCTTAATTCAATTCTCTGTTTTTTCAAATTTGTTTTTGATTGCGCAACTTAAGAAAATGCTTAATGCTGATACTCTTGAAGGCATGAGAAGCTCTAAAGAAATTCTAGCTAATGAAATTGGTGTGATTTTCAAATCAGAGCAAGAGAAAATTTCGAAGGAAGTCCAGGATAAAGACAGAGAGGGTGATCCAGCTCTCGTTAACACCGAGGGTACTATTCAAGGAAGTAAGTTTAAGTTTGAAGCTGCTCACTTTGAGTGGCTCTATGGGATGGCTATAAAACTTGGATTAGATTTTGAAGATATTGGTAAACGCAGGCATGGTACTAAGTCTACTTTATTTTTCTGTGATGAGTTAGCTAGACTATATGGTCACGAAGATTATCCGATAGCACAAGCTGCCAGTTATGCTGTAGAGAATTGGGCTGCTTCTGGTTTTTGGAAAGAATTAGTGAAGGGTTGGACTGCATATCGTGATAAGCATGTTAAAGGTCTGCCACTTGCATTTTTTACTTGGCACGATAAAGTTGAAGATCAGCACGCACTTCATACTCAAGAAGAGCTTGAGGAATACTTCTTTGAGCACACTGTAAATCAAGATGAGTTTATTAAAAATGGTAATGAGATGCTTGATGGTGTTGCAGCTTTTTGGGATGGCTTAGAAGAGCAAAGACTAGAACTAGGCTAATCAGAAATAGTGACTAATTTATTCGCTCCTCGGGTGGACCCCTCCCAGCATAGCTGGGTCCCTCCCCTGCTGCGGACTCAAAATCAGCCACTATTTCTGATTGCAGTAACTCACTGCTTTTATTCTAAGCATCCAAATAATCAGTATATATCTAAATGAAATATCCTTAATTTATTGGAAAGCCTTGATTTTAAGGGTTTTTGGGGTGAAATAGTATAGCATTATTACATAATATTAGCTAAAATTAGTAATGACTCGATCTCTTCGGGTTGAAAGTAGTAATTAACTATGGCTATAGCTCCTGTGAGCCAACAAAATAGGCCATCCCAATTTGGTAGTGGCGCCAAAGGTCAGGGAAACGCGCGCGCAAAGTCTCAGCAGATTATCCCGGAAGCTAAAACAAATCCAATGTCTCTTATGACAGGGCTTTATAGTTTAGTAACTCTGCCTGGTATTTTACGTAACCAAATTGAGAACTTTGTTTCTATGGGAGCAAGGCATTTTGAAGGTTCTAAAGATAAAGCTGATGATGCAATTAGTGTTTATTCTAGAATTTTAGGTTTCTTTATTAAACCTTTCAAACCAAGTCCAGAAGACTTCTCTGAACATAAAACACCAGATAACCCTAAGGGGCATGTTCATAAATGGCTAGAGCAAATTAACCCTGACGTTAGTGATAATAACCCCTTGAATCCAGATGTCCCTTTGAAGAAAAGAGATTTTAGATTGATAAATATTTGGAAAAGATTATTGCATCCAACTGTTGCAAGAACATCAACTTCTTTTGTTTTCATGATGCAAAATATTGTTGAAAATTTATTTTCAAAATCAAAAGCTACAGGAGCATTTACGGGCTTTTTTGAAGGCTTTAAAAGACTTTCTTCACTCACTGCAACTTTCTTTGGTCCAACTGGAACCTTGTCATCATCTATCTTCTCTTTCTTTGGGAAGCAAGAGTTAGTGCAAGCTAGTAGTTTGTGGGGACTTACTGGCGGAATATTAATGGCGGCTTGTTCTAACCTCTCATCTTTAGTTAAAACACTTGTTTCTTTTGAAAAATCTTCAAAAAATGGAGTAAGCCTTAAAGAATCAATGAAAGAGCAGGATATGAATTCAGGTCATCTTCTGCAAGCCTTCTTTGGTGGTATTACTGCAATTCCTTCAATGCCTGGAATGTTTGCTCGTGCAATTCAGATTATGAAAGATACTCGTGAAAAGATTATTCCATCATCAAGAGCATTAGCTAATCTTGGAATTAATTCTTTGCATAATGCCGGTTTGTTAAAGAGAACAACTATTAAAGAGTTTGAAGATAAAGGTGAAGCAGTTACCAGAAAGATTGTTACTTTCTTGAAGGATTCTATAGTGCCGGCGCTTGAAGGCTTTGTAAATAATAGAACATTTAAGGGATTAATCTTCAAGCACATAATGCCAGATAACCATGAAGGTAAAATCTCCTTCGAGGTTCATAGACGAATTCTAAATGACGTCTTAGATTATGATAAGCCTGGTTACGTATCTAAAAAATATGAAAACTTCTATGGCTTACCAACAGCAGATCCTGATGCTAGTGACGCGCAACTAGAGAGAAAGTCAGAGAATATGCTTTTTGGATTTATACCGAAGTCTGAATCTTTCTTTGAATTGTTTAAAATGCTAGGACCACTTCAGTCAGCTATGATGATGCTACCACCAATCTTTACAGGCTTTAAAGATGATGAAATTCAAGATCATGGTGTTATGCCAATGCGTGTTCTAGACAGAGCCATGGGTCTTGTAAGTGGACTTTTGACTATTCCAAACTATCTGCTTTATATACTTTCAACTAGAGCGCCTCAGATGATTTTATATTGGTTTGACCGTAAACAAAGAATTCAAAAAGCAAAAGGTAACGAAACTTATAATGCAATGAACGATATTGTTAAATTGAGAGATAAATTGAAAAGTTTGTCACTAATACCTTTTACTAAATATCTTGCCGATATGCTTGACTATGATTTGATTAATAGCGGATTAGGATCAGATGCTTTCACGAACTCTAGTAAAACGAATAAACTTTTCACTAAGATATATGAAAATATGGCGATGAAGCAAGAGTATGCATCTGAGGCTCCAGCTGCTGTTCAGTATATTCGTAACTTGATGAGAGTCATGATTAATAAATTTAAATTCTTTAGAATAACAGTTGAAGAGGGCAAGCTCTCACCTTCACAGAAAGGTAAGCAGATGATTGCTAAAGCAATTGATACAGTGCAAAACTTAGTATCTGCAATTCCATTTGGTAGTGTATTGTCTCCAGTATTTATGCTGATGAAAAAACCTTTTGAAGTAAGAACTATAAAACCTAGGGTGAATCCAGCAGAAGCTCAAGCGCAAATGATGCAAGCCCCAAATAATTCAGCAAACCCTGTAAATTCTGGATTAGGCAAGCTCGCTGAAATGATGAAGAGTATAAACCCTAGTAAAGCTTAATGTAATACTTGTTAAGATAATTTTCAAGATTCCTTTATGTATTAACTGTTAATATTATTATGTCACTATAATTCACAAAATGAACTATGGTTTGATATTGGTCAAAAAACATCATATTTTTGACCTGAGGAGTTAAGAGACACAATCTCTTTTTAAACTAGATAATCCACATCCAAGGATAAGTTTTTTAAAAACATGATTTTCGTGTGAAAAATTTTTCTTATGGGATTTTCTATCTATTAAAAGGGATTTTGCTTGAGCGGTTTTAATATAGCCAGTAATAATAATATTGCAGTTCTTGAAAGACCAAGGGTTCAAGAAAAGCGCGTAGAAAAAGATGCGCCTGCTCATAAACACCATAAAGGCTGCAATCACTCTGCTCCTTTAGATATTGAAACTGAATTGAAAGATGATTTGAAGCCTGCTTTGAACAAAGAAGAGAAAGGTTTTTTTCAAGAACTGCATGATTTTGCTACTAAGCATTTAGCAAATCCTTGGATTAATAAAATTTTAATTGCAGGTGATTTATTTTCTGCAGGCTCAGATTTTGTTAAGTACTTTTTAAAGGATAAAGCTAAAGGCACCTTGTTTGAAAATCTTTTGCCAGGAAGTTTTCTGAAAGACTTTGTTGATGAATGGTCTGTGCGCTTAACTAAAGCAGCGATTATGATTCGCTATATTAATGCTGGACTCGGTGCCTTTTTAAATAAAAGAATTGTTGAAGCTTTTGGAAGAGTGGCTGGAATTTTACCTTTGCCTTTTGTGAAGCTTGAAGATCTTACATTGGCTACTGGTTTAAGTACATTTTTCTCTCAAACAGATTTAGGACTTGAGCAGAAAATTGGTGCGAGCAAAAAATCTTCTTATGAAAGTATGATTGAAAATGCTAAAGAATGGTTTGGTAATTGGTTAGAGATGTCAGCTGACATTATTAAAAATGGATTTAGCATGAACAGTGCTAGATTACTTTTCCCGGATTTTAAACTTGAGCAGATCACAGATATTCCAAGACGCTTTTATGAAGATTTCATGACTCCGAAGCATACTATTGGAAAACCAGGAGAAAAAGAGAAAGGTCACACTGCAGTCTTTGGTGCTTATATGATTGGTGGCGGGGCTTTGATTGGAGTTCTTTTTGGAAGAAAAGCTAGAAATATTTGGAATAAGCTTGGTGGTTTGATTAGAAATATTGGTGGAATTTTAGGAGACTATACTCTTGTGACTCACCCTGATCCGAATGTAAGAAAAGGTGGTTATTTCTTTGGTATGGCAACTATCATTGATGTAGTTCAAAGATTCATGCCAGATTGGGTTATAAACACGATTAATCATGTCAATTGCATTAATAATATTATTGCTTCAGATTACTATGCTCTTAGGACGCAAAAACGTACTGAGGGTGATATAGCTCAGTATGGTGATGAGGTAAGTCAAGCTGCATAGCCTCTATTTAGATCATTTTGCGCATTGAGTTTCCGGCAATTCTAATTAATATAAGTTCTAATATAATTCCTGATATAAGCTATTGTATAAGGCTTCTCGAGTTTTTTACTTAAGATAATTTACACAAATACTATACGTATAACATGTTAGGATTGTGCTTGGACGTAATACATAAGTGCTTATGTATTTTGTTTTGCTCTTGAGGTTTTTCTTGAGACTGATTTTGCATTCCTGCAAATCCTAAAATGACTGAAATAAAGACTAATAAAGAATCAAATACTGCTTTACTGGAGCCAAGGGCTAAGAGTCTTCTAGATAATGGCGTCCAAAACACTGAGCCAAGACCTGAGTTAAATAGGGCATTTAATGAATTAGATAAAAAAGAGAAGCCTGATTTAAATAAAAACCTAAAAACTCAAACTGAAGCTAATACTGTTTTGCATCAAGGTGTGGATCCCGAATTATTGCCCGAGCTTACTTCTACAAACTCATCAAAAGAAGAGAAAGTTAAAAGTCCTCTAGAAGAAATTGTAGACAAGGTTTCAGCTAAGCTAAATCATGATTATGTTAATAAGTTTTTAATTGGTGGTGATATCTTATCCATGGCTACAGATTTTTTTAGAACAAGCATGGGGCAAAATATGTTTAGTTCTATGAAAGATATGCTTCCTTGGCACGGAATCAAAAAATTTGTTGATGATTGGTCTGTTCGTTTAACTAAGATGACTATTATGGCTCGCTTCGTTTGTGGTGGTATAAATGCTCTTATTAATAAGCGTGTTATGGAAGCCCTTGGACGTATTGGAGGTATTATTGTTTTACCTTTAGTTGAACTGCACGATATTACGCTTGCTACCGGTATCAGTACATCTGTTTGTCAGGTGGATTTAGGACTTGAGCATAAAATGGATGCTAAGAGTAAAACTTCATATAAGTCATATGGTGAAAGTATTGCTGATTGGTTTAAAACTTTAACTAAAATGACTCTAGAAATGTTTAGTGGAAGTGTGTTCGGTCCTAATGGTAAACTTTTCCCTGACTTTAAGATGCAGCAGATATTAGATGTGCCTAAGCGTTTTATGGAAGATATGTTTTCTGGTAAAAATTTAAAAGGTCAGCCAGGCGAGAAAGAAGAAGGTCACACGGCTATCTTTGGTGGCTACTTTATTGGAATAGGAGCGCTGATTGGAGTTCTCTTTGGGCGTAATGCTAGAAATATTTGGAATAAGGTCGGTGGAGTTATTAGAAACTTTGGTGGAATCTTGGGTGATTATAGTTTACTTACTCATACTGACGCTAATATGAGACGTGCTGGTTACTTTGCTGGAATGGCATCAGTTATTGATATGCTGCAACGATTCATACCAAGTGATTCAATCCTTGTCAACACGATTAATCACTATAACTTAATTAACAATACGATTGCTCTTAAGCACTACGCTGATAGAAGTGAAAACAAGTCAAAAGGTAATTTTGATGCTTACCAAGATTTAGAGAAGAAATAAGATGTCTGACAGTGATAAAATCAATACTGCAGTGAAAAAACATTGGCTTAAGGCAATAATCTCAACTCTTCTACTTATAGTTCTTGTAACTCTTGGTATTGCTTGTACGCAGAAATTATCTAAGAAAACAGATTTAAAACCTTTAAACATAGCAAGAGCAAATATCAATGAGACTAGTGTGATCTCTTTAGAAAAAGAGTACCGTAAATCTAGGTCTGGGCTTAAATCAACTATCATTAATCTTGATTATAATAAGGCGCTAAAAGCTCTCTTGGGAGGGTCGATTGATCTTTTTATTGGAAGCATAGAAATACCTTCGACCTTAGAAGATTCTGTTAAAAAAATCCCGATAGCAAAAGATGGAGTGGTTTTAGTAGTTAATCCTGCTAACAAAATCAAAAACTTAGACAAGGATCAAGTTATAAGTATTTTTACAGGAGTTTCTAGTAGCTGGAAAGCTTTAAATGATGAAAACAAGCCAGTGATGGTTGTTGATAGGAATCCTTCAAGCCTTGAAAAAAGAACTTTTGCAAAATATATTTTTGGAAGATCTAGTCCTCAAGCTTCTAGATTTGTGACTGTTGATAACGTAAGTGAGGTTAGAGAAACTTTGGCAAAATTTTCTAATGCAATTTCTTATGTGAATTATTCAGAATTAGATCAAAGTATGAAGCCACTTAGCTTTGAAACTATTGCACCGACTGAATCAAATATTAGTCAGGGTTACTACCCTTTATCACGTAATTTATACCTTTATTACAATCCTGAGCGCTTGAAAAAAAATGGACGCTTCTCATCTTTTAAAGAATTTGCAGCTTTAATCCGTAGCGCTAAAGGTCAAGAACTCTTGGCTAAATCAGGTTTGATTCCATTAAGTGAAGCTGAGCTTGAGATAGCTAGTATAGAAAATGAGCCTGTATATATTGGAGTTGCAGCACCTAAGACTGATCAATATGCTGAACTTGGCAGATCAATAATTAATGGCGCAAAGCTTGTTGAAATGGAAATCAACAAAGCTGGTGGTATAGATGGAAAGCCTGTTGAACTTATTATTTGTGATGATAAAAGTGATAGTCATAACGCTGTTAAGTGCGCAAGTAAATTTGTTGAAGCCGGTGTTCTTGGTGTGATTGGTCACCTTAATTCACAAGCATCGATTGAAGCTTCTAAGATTTACGCAAAAAATAATACAGTTCAAATCTCACCAGCTTCTAGTCACCCTTGGTATACAGAAAGACCTGGCTCAAAGGGCTTTGTCTTCAGAACTTGTGGTAGAGACGACCAGGAAGCAAGTATTATTGCATCTGCGATAAAAAACTCACCTGTGCCGCACCCACTTAAAATAAGCATTTTTAATAATGGAACTTTCCATGGCTCTACTCTTTCAGCTTTAGTTGAAGATGAGATTAATAATTATGGTGTTGATAAAATTGTTGATATTAAGTCCATTAAAAAAGGACAACAACAATATTTTAATGAGATCCAAGATCTAGATACTGATGTTTTAGTTTTTGTTGGTGAGTATGGAGATGCAGCTACTATTATTAAAGCTCTTGCTTTAAATAATAGATCTGACGTGATCTTTTATGGCACTGATGGTACTTATAGTCAGAGACTCATTGATGAAGCTGGACTTAGGTCTGAAGGAGTTTACGTGATTGGTGGTACTGTGAATCCTCAATCTAAAGCATTTAAAGATTTTAGTGATTTATACAAAGACACTTTTAAAATTGAAGCTAATGCATTTGCGATGAATAGTTATGATGCAACTAAGTTATTGATTGCTGCAATTGAAAATGCAAAACTTAAGCATCCAGTTATGGTAGCAAGAGAAGTTGCTGGCATCAGTTTCAATGGTGTTACTGGTCCTATTAGCTTTGATGAGAAAGGTGATTCTATTCTTCCACGTGTAGCCCTTTATAAGGTTATAGATGGTAAATTTATTAAGCAATAAAAATGATTATTGAGTGCTTTAAATCTCTGACAACTCCTTGTGCAGCTTATGTTAGGAAGCTTGGGTTGCTTGATGAATTTATCTCAATAGAAAGTAGGTATAAGCGTTGTGAAAAGTTTTGGAAGGACCATCTTGAGAATTCTAAAGCCTATATAGTTGAATCTATTGAAGCTTGCCCTAATAAAGAATCAGTTTTAGTTATTGGGTCAGGTTATCACTATGATCTTCCAATAAAGGACTTAACGGAGAATTTTAAAACAGTTGCCCTTATGGATTTGCTGCACCCAAATTCAGTTAGAAAAAGAAAAACTGATAACATTCTTCTAATTGAAGAAGATGTAACCGGGACTCTTGAAAAGCTTACTAGTAATTTTGAGCTTTTAAATATAGTGCCTGAACTTAAGGGGAAATATGATTTGGTGATTTCTTTAAACCTCCTTTCGCAATTGGCTTTAAGCCCGCTAAGCTATATAGAAAGAAATCTTTCAAAGATTAAAGTGAATGCAGATAACTCTAAAGAAGAGGCTGTTGCTGCTTATGGTCAAAACTTAATTAGAAACCATTTAACTTTTTTGAAGAAGCAGGCAGAGCAAGGTGCAAAGGTTATTCTTTTGTCTGATGTTTGGAAAAATGTTTATGATAAAGATCAAAACTTGATTGCAAGTGAGTCTAGTTTGCAAGGTTTGGAGCTTAAAGATTGTCTTGAGGAGCTTGGTATTGCTGTTCAAGCTGAAATTAGCTGGACTTGGAATCTTGCTCCCCTCGGTGAGATTGATAAAGATTACTCTATGAGTCTAAAAGTCTTGGGGCAAGAATTAAGTCTCAATTAAAGCGTTTATAAACTCTTCAGCTCCCCAAGCCTTAATACATGGAATTTTGATTTCCTTTTCAAAATCTTTAAGAGGCATATCATCCAGAAAGATATCTTCTCCATCTTTAAGCATCACAGTTGGGATAATAACTTTATCACCCAGTTCGCCAAAGTCTTTTAAGCCATCAATAAGATCTTGACCAGTAAGAAGCCCAGCTACATTTGTGGTCCCCCAAAAATTGGATTTGATCGCAGCAACTTTAAGTTCTAGATTTTCAACTCTTTGATTAACTTCGCTTGCAATTTGATTAACAGTATCTTTTGCAAGTGTTCCATTTAACCAAGTGATGGTTTTTGCTTGAGGAAGCTTCTTTGGTAGTTTTTCTAATGCGTCTCTGAACTCATCTAAAAATAAACTGGTAACTCCAACCCCATCTTCTAGTTGTGGGTAACCGCCATAATCAGCGTAGTTAGGTATAGGAGTTTTAGTCATTAGATAGAATTCGTCAGAAAGAAAAGCAAAGTCTTTACTGTGCTGCGCGTTCCAGTTATCGATTAGGCTAATTGTTTCTAAAGCATCATCAAATTCAAAACGCTTTATTCCACCATCATGATACTTAGTCAGACCAACTGGGACAATTGCCACTGATCTAATAGGCTTGTCTTTAAGTTTATAAAGATCGTTAAGAGTGTTAATTAAATGCTCGCCATCATTCCAGCCTGGGCAAAGAACGATTTGAGTGTGAACAGGAATGTCTAGGGACTCTAGCCATTTAAGCTCGTCTATGATTGGCACTGAGCTTTTTCTGCCTAATAATTTATTTCGAAGATCTGGGTCTGTAGCATGAACAGAAACATAAAGTGGTCCAGGTCTTAACTCCTCAATTCTCTTTCTGTCTGACCTTGAAAGGTTAGTAAGAGTTACATAGCTACCGTGCAAATAGCTAAGTCTAAAATCATCATCTTTAAGATGCAAGCTTTTTCTAGTCATTTCCATGGGTTGTTGGTCGATAAAACAAAAAGCACATTTATTTGCACATTCTTGAACACCGTTAAAAAGTGGCGTTTCAAACTCAGCACCAAGTTCTTCTTCTGGATCTTTATCAAAACTGATTAACTCTTCTTCTGCTTCATTCTTTTTTAAAACTAGAAGATTCACTTCTTCAGCCATAGTGAATTGATACTGAAGGTCCATGATATCTCTGAATTTGTTTTTATTAATTTCTAGTATTTGATCACCAGCTTCTAGCCCAAGCTCAGCAGCAAGACTCCAAACTGGCGCACTTTTAATTAAGGCTGGGGCGGCGACAAACTTTAAGTTCTTATCCTCGCCTTTGTCGAGATTAAGAATTTCAAGCTTATTCTTGTCTACAAGTGTGCCTTCCATAATTGACCAATGAGCATAATCATAACATTATTGCGTAATATAGATTAGGCTCAAAAAGCCTTATTTAAGTCTAAAATATCACTAATTTAAGCATAAATTAGATTTTAGCCTCTTTAACCCAGGTGTTTTCAGCTAAAAAGCTCAATATGTAATTATACCCTTAACTTCTTGTTTAGAAAAAGTCTTTATAATTATACGTATTGATAATTAAGGAGAATTATTGAGAGTTTTTAGAAAATTAATTCTTGCATTAACTGTAATGTTTTCAAGTTTGGCGACAGCCCAAGCTAATGTACTTGATATTTCTAAATTTAATAAAAGAACTTCTAAAAGAGAAAGCAACCTTAATCGCAAAACTAAATCAAAAGCAGGACGTCTTAAAAGTCTTAATGAAGAACTTAAATCACTTTTAAAAGTTTCAGGACTATTAGGATCAATTGAACTCTCTAAAGATTCAAATATTTATCAAAGATTAATAGCATTGCTTCAAGAACGTGAGATTGAAGTCGGGAGGTTGATTAGAGCTAAAAAAACTAATCTCCTTTCAAAAAATTTAATTTCAAAAAAAATTAGAGAGAGCTTACCAGAAGAATTGAAAGTTCACGTAGAGAAAAAGGTTGAGTATAAGACGGAGGTTAGTGCAGCTTTTACAGACTTCTTTGAAATTCAAGAATTTACAGGCGGCAGTGTCTTAGAAGAATTCTCTATCCAGATTGGAGAAGAAGTTTTACTTTTACAAGCTCCTAAAAAGGTTAAATTGAGTCCAGGTACTAAAATGAAGATTAAAGGTATTCAGCTTGGAGAGCTGATATTGGTGCTATCTGCAAAAAAGTATAGTGATACAACCAAAGCGAGGAAGACTATTGTCAATTCTCGAGAGCAAAATGTACTTGTTGTTTTAGTTGATGAAGCTAGTAATTCATCTGATACTAATAAATTGACTAAAAAGGATATTGAAGATAGATTTTTTGGTTTCCAAAATGAAAGTATAAGTAGTTTCTTTAGAGAGTCATCATATGGTCAAATGTCTGTTTCAGGTAAAGTAATAAATTCTGTTAAAGTGCCAAACCTTTGCAGCACCAACTCAAATGGCTTTAGTAGTTATAAGAAAAATACTCAGAGGATTTTAAATCAATTAATTAAGCAGAAGATCTCAATTAATAACTATGATAGTTTTGTTTTTCTTTTGGATGAAGGATCTCAAATTTCTCATAGCTGCTTTGCACAAGGTGTTCAAGGCTATGGTTCAATTGGTAAAACTGAACTGAAATTGAAAAAAAATAAGAAAAAAGCTTCTTTTATTTTTCTGGCTTCAAAGTCTCTAAACAAATTTTATTTAGAGCATGAGTTTGGTCATATTTTAGGTGCTAGGCATGCAAATTCCTATTATTGTCGTGGTGAATCAACCGGAGATGATTCTAAGTGTAGTGAAATTGAAATGGGAGACCCTCATTCAATTATGGGTAATCTTGCAAAAGAAGACTTTGGAGCTTTAAGAAAAGAGCAGTTTAATTGGCTGAAGAAGAATCAAATTAAAGAAATAAAAGATTCTTTTAAAGGAAGAATTAAGCTGTCAGCGCTTGATGATAATAGTCAGGGGCTAAAGCTAATTAAAATCCCTACTAGAACTGGATATTATGCAATTGAGTTTAGAAAGAAGAGAGACAGTAGTCCAAAAGGCTTTTTTCAGAGATTTGGTGGAGCTATAGTAAGGGAAATTAGCCAAGAGGCTGATGCTAAAACAAAGATATTAGATATGAGACCTGGCGGCAAGGGTGCGCTTCTTGAGTTTTTTGATTCTAAGCTGGCTGAAGGGACGAGCTTTGAAGATAAGCTAAATAAAATTAAAGTTACGAATCTCTCTATGAGCTCTGATTCTATAGAATTAGATATTTCATACCTCAAATAATTGAAAAAGCGAAGCAATCTAGATCACCACGTCACTACGTTCCTCGTGAGGACGAGCAATGACGCTAAAAAAGAGCTAAAATCCTTAATAGATGACTGAAGTTAAGAAGGCTGTCTATTTGGAGCCTGCACCAGCAAAAATAAATTTGTTTTTGAATATTGAAAGTAAGCGAGATGATGGCTTTCATAATATTCAAACTCTGTTTCAAGCTTTAGATCTGATGGATCATTTAACTTTTGAAATAGTTATAGAGTCTGGTGATTCTGATCTTATTGATTTTGAAATTGTGATCGATTCTAATGATACTTTTATTAAGCAGCTTGGTGAGCACAATATTGTAGCAAAAGCAATTGAAGCCTATTTTTCAAATTTAAGTGATCATGTTTTAGAAAATGTTGCGAAAGTGAAATTGAATATTTTTATTGATAAAAATATTCCAATTGAAGCAGGTCTAGCTGGTGGTAGTGCTGATGCTGCAGCGACTCTTAGAGTTTTAAATAAATTTTTCTATGAGAATTATGAATTCTCTATGTCTGATCATGTTCTTGCAAATATAGGACTTGAATTAGGGTCAGATCTGCCTTTTTGCTTGAGATCTAATAAGGAATCGCAGCTCTATGCTGAAGCTCAGGGCGAGAACTTTAAAGATAAAAAACTATCTGAGCTTAGCCCTTATATGGATTTTGATTATGGGTCTTACAGCCAATTGATTCTAGTGAAGCCAGCTTTTGGTATATCTGCTAAAAATGCATACAATCTCTTTGATAAGTTCAATGGCAAGAAAAAACTGGTTAAAGGTTTTTATAATGACTTTGAAGCACCAATTTTTGCTGATTACCCAGATCTTTTTGAAATTAGAGAGAGCTTGCTTGAATCAGGCTGTGATTATGTTTTGATGAGTGGCTCGGGCTCAACAATGCTAGGCTTTGTTTATAATGAAAAAAATATTGATGAGATCTATGACAAAGCAAAGCTTGCATACCCAGATGCGCAGTCTATGATAAAGACTAAATTTCTGACAAATTAAATCTATTCAAAAGTTGCCATTGTAGTTTTGTAACTTTCTGCAGCCGCTTCAAAGATTCCTCTCAGTTCAGGAGCTTTGATTTTTAATTTCGCAAGCATTTCTTTATCTAAAGACAAAAGATATTTGCTATCTAAGCCATCATCAAGGTCAAATTTTGCAAGCTGGCAAGCTAAGTAGATGGCAGCCTCTAATTCAGATGAATGTTTATGTGGTGGATTCTTAGCGTTTAAAGCAGCTTGAGCTATATCTTCAGATAAATCCCAACCTTTAAGTAATTCATAGGATACTTTTTCACTAGGAAGCCCGAATAAACTGATTTCAAACTCTCTTCGCTGTTCTTCAGGTTTGATGAGCAAAGGGATATAATCTTTTTCATATCTCTCTAGGTAAAAACACTTCCCTACTCCTTGCAATAAACCTCCTATGAAAGCTGATTCTGTTAATTGAAAATCATCTAAGGGCTTACAAATAAATTTTGCTAAGTTTGCCGTAAGTAGATTAAATTTGAAAAGCTCCGTTGCCGCAGGAGAGGATCTCATCACCTCGGTGCTTGCTATTAGAACAATTTCTTTAACTTGATTAAATCCAAGTAAAGTTATAGCTTGCGCTAATTCACTAACTTTTCGGGTCATTGCATACTGCGCAGAGTTTACAATCTTTAAAATCCTTCCAGTTAAGGAAGCGTCTGTTGAGATTAATGATCGAAGTTCTCTACTAGTTGTTTGCGCATCATCAACAAGCCTGATAATTTCTGTAGCTATAAAAGGCATACATTTTAAATCTGGTGATGTTTCTAGTTCTTTTTTTATTTCTTCTTTTTTTGCTAATACTGACAAGGGCTCACTCCTAATATTTCTTTTAATATCCTCACTTTTAATACTTCAACTTTCTTCCAATTATTCTGGGTTTAGAGCTAGTACTTTCAGCTGGTTTAGATTAGTTTAAGCTAGTGCATTATGGGTATTTATACTTACATTTAGCTTAAGGGTGAAGCTACCTATTCATACGCTTTCAAGTTTCTAGCTAGTTAAAGCCTTAGCGGAGCTATGCTAAACATGATAAATTTACATATGAATTATGAATTTTCTTAAACAGAACTGGAGAATACTGGGTGTTATTTTAATAACAGTATTTGCGTTTTTTAGCTTTTTTAAATTTAAAACTCCAAGTGAGCTAACGCTTGATAATAAAAGACATCAAACTTGGTATAACAGTGATTTCATAAATGTGATTACAAATCTGCAGCTTGGTTTAGATTTGGTTGGTGGAGCGCAATTTGAATTTGAAGCCAAAGCAACTGAGCAAGTTCCTGAAATTAATGAACAAGTTATGCGCGGTTTAGTAAAAGTTTTTGAGAATAGAGTAAATGCTTCTGGTACAACTGAGGCTGTTGTTCAGCAAGTAGGTAAAAATAGAGTATTAGTTGAAGTTCCTGGAGCTGATCCTAGCGGAGTGAAAAGAAGACTTTTAGCGACAGCTAACCTTCAATTCATGGAACAAGCTGCTGATGGTATCTGGACGAAATCTGGAATATCTGGTGCTGACCTTAAGCGCGCTCAAGCGGTTAGTGATGGTACTGGTGGCTGGGCTATTTCTTTTGAGCTTAAATCAGAAGCAGCAAGAAGATTTGGTGATTTAACTACTAAACTTCTTAATAAGCCTTTAGGAATTTCATTAGATGGAAATATTATCTCGGCGCCTACTGTAAGAACTCCAATTACAGCTGGTAATGGTGAGATCACTGGTAATTTTACTGTTGAAGAAGCGCAAGATTTGGCTGTGCAATTAAACGCTGGTGCTCTTCCTGTACCTGTAAAAATTCTTCAAGAAAGATCTATCGGTGCAACACTTGGTCAAGAATCTGTAGACAAGAGTGTTAATGCTGCAAAATGGGGACTTTTAGCTGTTGTAATTTTCATGTTACTTTTCTATAGATTGCCAGGGGTGATCGCTGCAGTAGCACTTTCTATTTATGTTCTTTTAGCTTTGACTGTCTTTGAGCAGGCTGTTACTTTAACTCTTGCAGGAATAGCAGGTTTTATTCTAAGTATTGGTATGGCTGTTGACGCTAATATCCTTATTTTTGAAAGAGCAAAGGAAGAGATGAGGTCAGGTAAATCGGTTTACTTGAGCCTAGAAGATGGTTTTGAAAAAGCTTATACAAGTATCTTTGATAGTAATATGAACACTTCAATGGTTTGTTTGATTTTGATCATGTTTGGTACAGGAATAGTTAAAGGTTTTGCTGTAACTCTTTTAATTGGTGTTATTGTCAGTTTGTTTAGCTCGCTTTTCATCACAAAGACACTCCTGCTTTGGGTTACAAGAACATTTAATATTAGAGAAGCAAAATTATTTTAATTTAGCTTTGCGTAAATTGGATTACAAAAAAACATTCCCTCATTCATTGAGTTTATTTTGCTATGAATATTTATTAAAAAAATAGACCCTTTGGTGGTAGTTGCTAAGCTAAATAGTTTAAAACTTTTTAATACTAAGGAGGGTATCAATGAGGAAGTGATTTCTTTACGAGATTGCTTTCGGTGGAAACTAGTGAATTGTGCGAGGAGCTAGCTAGAAAGTTTTCTAATTAATTGCTAAATCAACTCAAAAAAAATCGACTTTAAGACCCCAAGGTTTTATTGGCTGGTTTTTGGGGATTACAGTGCGTCTTAAAAAGATAATAATTACATTGCTTTTATTGCTTGTAGTGCAGCCAGCACTTAGGATAGGGGCATCTGCAAAAAATACTAAAACTAGAAGCTTTGCTGACTTAACTTATGTTGAGGGGATTGATAATAGAGTTAGGCTGAAAGTTGATGAGAAAGATTTTACATTAAAGACAGCAGAAAAAGATCCAGTTATCAAGCTGAAATTAGACCTGGAGCATGTCTATAGATCAAGACAAAACTCTGAAGACGTTAGAGTTGTAGTAAAAGAACTGAATGGAGAGGGTGAGTCTCTTTTGAGTAGTACAAACTATAGAGTGTCTAAAGGGCAAAAGAAGCTTAAGTTTAAAACTAAGCTTAGAAATTTTGCTGGTGACTCTGGGGTTTATGAATTTGATATTTATGATACTGAAGGCACACTTGTAGCTAGGTTTAACCAAGAATTCTTATCTGAAGATGGCGATGCTTCAATTGCTGATATTGACAATACTGAAGTAAAGGTTGCAGATGGTGAGCTAACTCCGCTTCAAGTTAAATCACTTTTTGAAAAATATCTTTCTGTAGAGCAAGGATCATCAAGAACTATCCCAAAAATCATCAAAGGTAAAAAAGGTCACTATAAACTTAAAATTCCTAAGGCGGGTGGGAAATTTAAGAAAACTGTTGTTAAGAGTTTAACTGGTGGCGGTGCTGGGACTAGCACTCCAGCTGTTGCTGATACCTTGGATAATTTGGCTAGAGCAAATAAGGTTGGTATCGGTGTGGTTAATCCAAATGCAGCCTTGCATCTAAAGGCTGGTGATACAACCACTCCTACTTTGATGCTAGAAAAAGGTGAACTGCTTGACTCCATCACAGATGGAGCTTTTGAGTTTAATGGGGATAATTTGTTCTTGTCTACTAATGGAGCAAGAAGAACTTTAGCTTTTACTGATAGTGGAGCATCAATTACTAATATTAATGCAGCTAATATTACTACTGGTACAATCTCTGATGAACTTTTAAGTGATAACGTAGTTATGCTTGAAGAAAATCAAGTCCTTAAAAATAAAGAACTAGACGGTGGAATACTTAGAGATGTATTTTTACTTGAGCCAAGTGTTTTTGGTGACTTAACTTTAAATTCAAATACTAGAATTAACTCTAGTGGTAGTATGGCTCTCGGTACAACTGTCCCAACAGCAGTTTTAGATATCAAAGCAGGCACTGCGACAGCGGGCACAGCACCAATAAAATTAAATGCAGGTACTAATTTAACTACACCAGAAGATGGTGCAATGGAGTTTGATGGCACAAGACTATTTTTTACAGCTGGTGGAGTGAGAGAGACTATAAAATATTCAAGTGATCCATTAGTAGGGGATGGCTCTGGAATTACAAATTTAAATGCTAGTAATATTGCTACTGGAACTCTTGCAGACGCAAGATTAAGTGCTAATGTGCCTCTTAAAGATGCTAACAATAGCTTCACTGGAGATAATACTATTGGTGATGCTGCAGGTGATACTTTAACAGTTAATGCAACTACTACTTTTGTTAATGATGTGAACTTTAATGGCAATATGAATCTTGGTGATGCAGCAGCAGACTCACTAAGCGTGCTTGGTAGTTCTAGCTTCACAGAGTCAATTACTGCAACAGGTGGTGTTGCCGGTGATTTGACTGGTGATGTCACTGGTGATGTTACAGGTAATCTTATAGGCAACGTGACTGGTAATTTGACAGGTAACGTAACAGGTAATGTGACTGGAGATTTAACTGGTGATGTGACAGGAAATGTGACAGGAAACCTGACTGGTGATGTTCTTACAGCAGCTCAGCCAAATATTACAAGCCTAGGTACTTTAACTGGATTAAATGTGAGTGGAAATTCTGCTTTAGATGGTTCTCTAACAGTTAACGAATCTGGTGCGGATCTTGATACTAGAATTGAAGGTGATGCAGACGAAAACCTTCTATTTGTTGATGCTGATGTGGATAGAGTTGGTATTGGCAATAATGCTCCAACTGAAAAATTAGATGTGACTGGAAACATTAATGCTTCTGGCAATATAGTTGCAGGTGGAACTATCTCTGCTAGTGGTTTGTCTGGTGATGGCTCTGGCTTAACAAATTTAAATGCTAATAATATAGCTACTGGTATTTTAGCTGCAGCTCGTGGTGGTACTGGTGTGAGTAACACAGGAACTATAACTCTTGGTGCTAATAACTTTGCTTTAAGTGGTGGCGCAACAACTTTAACTGCAACAGGTGCAACTAATCTAACTTTGCCAACAACAGG
>CAYGPN010000020.1:0-17607 GCA_964352085.1 uncultured Gammaproteobacteria bacterium
TTTTAGCTACTTTATATGAAGAGAAGAAAGATCTCCCTATGGCTTTTATAAGCTATAACAAAGTTAGTAAAAATTACCTTAGCAAATATTCTTTATGGAATTTTGTGAAACTCTCTCAGAAGATAGGTTTTGAGCGTATAGTGGTGGAGAATTTAAATACGCTTATTAGCCAATTCCCTAAAGAGCCAAAGTTTAATTATGAGCTTGCTAAATCATACGCTAGGCAAAGTAATTTTAATGAAGCCAGAAAGATATTTAAAAGTATACAAAAAGCATTTCCAAAAAGTGATTATGCTATAGGTGCTAGTTATTACTTAGGTAATATGGCTGGAGATGATGAGACTAAGCTTACTTATTTTATAGATTATCTAAAGAAAAGTCCTGAGGGTTCTCTTTCATCTCTAGTTTCTGATCAGATAGTTAAAATTTATGAACGTCAAAGAGAACCAGTGGGTGAGAATCTTGAAGAGGCAAAAGAGATAGTTGCAAATGTCCAGAGAACTGGTAAATGCTCTGAGACAATTGGCAGTCAAGCCCTTCCAGTAGATTGCATTTTAAATCCAAATAATTTAAAAGAGATAGAAAACCTCATAGCTCTAAGTTACTTTAGTTCTGCTGATTATAAAAAAGCTGTTAAGTACTTTGATTCAGCTAATGGTAATTGGTTTGAGCATGCAAAAACTTTAGGTAAAGTCGGGAGGGTTCAAGATGGCATAGATCTTATAATGACTAGGCTTCCTGAAGAGACTAATGAAGAACTTGCTAAAGATGCGCTTGAACACTTGATTAGCATTTCTAGTAGCTGGCGCAGGGTCGCGAGGCTTAAAGAGCTAGCACCTAAAATGAATATTATTAAAGATAAAGTTTACTGGCATATTGCTGAGCGGACTAAATCTAAAGCTGATTACAGAGCTGTTTATGATAATTTTCCTGATAGCTATTATGCGCCTGAAAGCATGTCTAGAGTTTTCTGGACTGAGTTTAAACGCAAATCCTATGTCAAGGCTTTAGAGCTTGCTAATAAGCATTGGGAAAACTACTCACATGCTCGCTCGCATCCTTTTGTAGCTTTTTGGCGCGGAAAAATTTACCTGGAAATGAATAAGTTAGATGAAGCGCGCGCGGCATTTACAGATCTTATAGAAACTCACCCTAGAGATTATTATCGTTTTAGAGCAGAGGCAATTCTGGATCAAGGCAACAATAACAATTGGTTTAGCCTCCCTAAATCTAATCAATTTGAAACCATTGTGAACTGGGACTGGCCTATGCCCTACACTGCAAACCAGATACGTAGAACTCATGGCAAAGATTTAGTTGAACTGATTAATATTCAGCAATTTGGGACTTTGCTTGCTCTTGAAGAGTCTGAAGAGTTTAGTTTTGATAAGAAAATGAGAATGTGGCTTTATGCAATGGATGAAAATAATCTAAAAGCTATCAGCACAGCTTACTTCGATCTTAAAAGTTCTGACCCTATAGATTATGAAGATATAAGACACCAATATTCTTTCCCTATGCTTTATAGCGATTTAGTGGCTGATGAAGCTAGCAAGAATTTAAAGGTAGATCCACTTTTAGCTCACGCCCTTATAAAACAAGAGTCTCGCTACCAACCTGAGATAGTGAGTAGGGTTGGTGCTATTGGTCTAATGCAACTTATGCCATACACCGCAAAATCCTTAGCAAGACAAAAGAAACTTAAGAGCCCAAGCCTTCAAGACTTAAGAAATCCTGAGCTTAATATCGCTCTTGGTATGGCATTCCTGGAGGATGCACTTCAGAATTTTGATAATAATTTGGTTTACACAGTAGCTTCATATAATGCTGGTCCAAATGCTGTAAAACGTTGGAAGACTAGATTTGGCACCGATGATCTGGATATGTTTATTGAGGAAATTCCTTACAACGAAACTAGAGATTATACAAAAAAAGTTCTTGGCAACTATTGGATCTATAAAAAACTATACGGCTAAGTAGTCTTTAATTTCACCCAGAACTTTGTTATGCTCATTCCTCCTCGGATCATTGACTTTTAGTCAACTCACCTCGTCGTCATTTCACAAGCCTCGTTCCGAGTAAAATTCAAGACTACTTAGTTTTGATAGAATAGAGGAATGTCATTCAACCGAAGAGAATTTCTAAAATTTATGGGTGTAGCAGCAGCAGCTCCATTTCTAACTAGTTGCAAAGATAAATCACTTCTTGCTAATTTAGCTAGTGGCAATAAAGGCAATGATAAAGTTTTATTCTTTGAGCCACTTGCTGCAACTGACAAAGATGAGTTTTTAATCCCGAAAGGCTTTAAATATGACATTCTTCGTTCTTGGAAAGACCCTCTAGGAGCTGATAAGACTAACCCAATAAAATTTGGAACTAATAATGATTTCACTGCATTCTTCCCGCTTGATAAATCTAAAAGCAATATTTCTAGTGACCAGTCTGTGATTTCACAGAAGCAAATGGCTAAAAATGCTTCACGTCTTTCTGATGAAGGACTTCTATGGGTGAACCATGAATGCTTGGATCCAGCTTTTATCCCTGATTTGAACGAGCAGCGGAAATCAGTAGGTGGCTCTGTGATCAAAGTACGTAAAGAAAAAATAAATGGTGATTTAAAGTGGAACTTTATACCTGATGATAAATATTCTCGTCGTTTTGATGCTGACACACCTTTTGAAATGACAGGTCCATCAAAAACTATTTATCCTAAAGTTAATGGAACACTTGCTAACTGTAGCGGTGGTCAAACTCCCTGGATGACAGTATTATCTGGTGAAGAGAATTTTCATCTTTTTGATAGTGCATATGGCTGGAAGAATTTTAATCGTGAGCATTATGGTTGGGTTATAGAAGTTGATCCTTACGATAAAGACTCCACACCTAAAAAACATACGGCTTTAGGAAGGTTTGCACATGAAAATGCAGCGTCAGTTGTTTCTAAAAATAAACGTGTAGTTGTTTATATGGGTGATGATAAAAAAAATGAACACATCTATAAATTTATTTCTAAAGCTACTTATAATTCCAATTCTAGAGAAATGAATATGGACCTTCTTCATGAAGGAGATCTTTATGTAGCTAAGCTTGAAGGGCGACCTAAAGCCCCAGGCACTGAAGGACTTGAGTCTGGTAAAGGGAGCTGGGAGCTTTTGTCAGTTGAGAGTAATAAAAAGCTCTTAGAAGAATTTAAAAGCCAAGCTAATATGCTGATCCATACTAGAGACGCTGCAAAATTGCTTGAGGCTACACCGCTCGATAGAGCAGAAGATTTAGAAGTTTGTCCTCACGATGGATCTGTCTTTGTTGCACTTACTGAAAACAAAAATCGTAAAAATTATTTCGGTTCTATCCTTAGAATTTATGAAGACAATGACAATCACGAAGCTACTAGCTTTAGATTCGAAAACTTTTTAATGGGTGGTGATGGCATGGCTTGCCCTGATAATTTTGCTTTTGATAATCGCGGAAATATATGGGTGACTTCTGATATTTCTAGTAGTAAAACAAATAAAGGTGATTACAAAAAATTTGGAAATAATAGCCTCTTTGTAATTCCACTTTTTGGAGAAAGTGCAGGGATTCCTAAGCGTTTTGCTTCAGCGCCAAGAGGCGCTGAACTTACTGGTCCATGGTTTAATCCAAATTGTGATACGCTTTTTCTTTCTGTGCAGCATCCTGGAGAGGATGTTGAAAGTGTTTGGCCTGGTAAAAAAGGTGATATACCAAAGTCTAGCGTAGTTGCTATTACTGGCTTTTGATTGAATATCCTTAAAAAAATATATGTACAGCGCATCATCTTTATCAAAATGCTATAATTTCGCCTTGAAAACACTGATAATCGGGGAAAAATAGAAAAGAAACGATATTTAGGAAAAGAGAAGGAAAAAAAGACAAATGTCAGTAACAATTGAAAAAAAAGCAGAGATCGTCAAAAAATTTGGTGAAGGCGATAAGAATACAGGAAAAACTGAAGTGCAAGTTGCATTACTAACTGAGCACATTAATGATTTGACTGGTCACTTAAAAACGAATAAGAAAGACCACGCAAGCAAAAGAGGTTTATTTAAATTAGTTGGTAAACGTAAGAGATTACTTTCTTACTTATCAAAGAAAGATGTTGTTCGTTACAGAAAACTTATTGAACAGTTAGGTTTACGTAAGTAGATTTTAAACACGCTATGAATTAAATTCAGCTTATCTTGAGCTGGAATCTTTTCATAGTATTTGTGTTTTGAATTTTTATTGGTTATAGAGATATATAAAGAAGAAGGTAAAAAATGTTTGAAGAAAAAAGAATCGAATTAGAAGTAGGCGGGAAAAAAGTTGAAATTAGCACAGGACGCCTTGCTAGGCAGACTACAGCTGGTATTGAGATTAGCTGTGAAGGTACTCAGTTATTAGTTACTGTAACTAAATCTAACAATATAAGAGATGGCATCGATTACTTCCCTCTTATGGTGGATTTTGAAGAGAAGCATTACTCTGTTGGTAAAATTCCTGGAAGTTTTAATCGCCGTGAGGGTAGAGCATCTGATAAAGGTGTTTTAACTTCTCGTTTGATTGACAGACCAATCAGACCACTTTTCCCAGACAGTTTCCGTAATGATCTTCAAGTTAATGCGATGACATTAAGTACAAATATGGATGTACCACCTGACACTTTAGCTATGGTTGGTGTTGGTTTCGCTCTTGAAATTTCTGGGCTTCCTTTTGATGGACCGATCAGTGCAGTGAGAGTTGCATTAGACGAGGATGGTAATTTCATCATTAACCCAAGTGAAGAAATGATGATTGGCAACGATCTTGATCTAGTAGTTGCTGGTACTGCTGAGTCTGTGATGATGGTTGAAGCTGGAGCTAATTTTATTCCTGAAGATAAAATGATCGAAGCTATTGGTTTTGCTCATGAAGAAATCAAGAAACACGTAGTTAAAATGGACGAGTTCAGAGAGCTTTGTGGTGTTGAGAAAGAAGTTTTTGTAGCACCTACTGTGAACCAAGAATTACTTGACATCGTTGCAAAAGTAGCAACTGATGATGTAATGCTTTCTATTAAAAATGCTACGACTAAAGAAATCGCTGATCCTCCAATGAAAGCAGCTAAAGAGAAAATCGAAGATGCTGTCGTTGCAGCAATTGATGGTAGACCTGAAGACGATGCTCTTGTTCAATACCTTGAAGAAAAGCCTACTGCTATTGGTGATGAGCTTAAGCAACTTCAAAAGAAAATTTTGCGTAAGCAAATCTTAGAAACTGGAATTAGATCTGATGGTAGAGATAATAAAACAGTTAGACCTCTAAATGTTCAAGTTGGACTTTTAGACAGAGTTCACGGTGATGGTTTATTCACTCGTGGTCAAACGCAAGTGCTTTCTATCCTTACTTACGGTACAGAAAGAGCAGCTAGACTTCTTGATGGTTTAGATTCTGAAGATCATAAATATTACATGCACAACTACAACTTTCCAGCTTGGTCAGTTGGTGAAGTGAGACCTAACCGCGGACCTGGACGTCGTGAGATTGGTCATGGCGCACTTGCTGAAAGAGCGATCGCACCAGCACTTCCAAGTCGTGAAGACTTTCCTTACACAATGAGAGTTGTTTCTGAGGTCCTTGAATCATCTGGTTCTACTTCTATGGCAGCTACCTGTGGATCGTCATTAGCACTTATGAATGGTGGTGTTCCACTTAAGCAAGCTATCGGTGGTGTTGCTATGGGACTTATTAAAGGCGAAGATAAGCACGTAGTTCTTACCGACATCAGAGATTTAGAGGACTTTCTTGGAGATATGGACTTTAAAGTTGCTGGTGGTAAAGATGGTATTACTGCACTTCAAATGGATATTAAAGTTCAAGGTATTTCTATGGAGATTATCAGTGATGCTATTAAAGCTTCAGCTGGAGGTCGTAAGACTATTCTTGAAGCTATGAATGCAGTACTTCCTGAACCTGCTGAGCTTAAAGAAAATGCTCCTAGAATAATCAGTACGAAGATTAACCAAGAGAAAATTGGTGCGATCATTGGTTCTGGTGGTAAGACTATTAAAGCAATTAGTGAGAAAACTGAAACTGAAATCACTATTGATGATGACGGTACAGTCAATATCTTCTCTTGCTCTAAAGAAGCTTGTGAAGCGGCTCGTGAGATTGTTGAGCTTATTGCTAACGGTGTTGAAGTTGGTGATACTTACGTAGGTACTATTGCGAAAATCCTAGATGGCGTTGGTGCAATCGTTGAGATAGCTCCTGAAGTTTCTGGTCTTGTTCACATATCTGAAATCGCTTACGAAAGAGTTGAAGATATTGAAAAATATCTAAGTGTTGGTGATGAAGTTGAAGTTAAAGTTCTTAACTACGATAGCTTCAAAAACAGAACATCATTATCAATCAAAGCTATGAAAGAAGCACCTGAAGGTTATGTTGAGAAAAAGCCTGAGCCTAGAGGTGATGGCGGCGGGCGTAATGACAGAGGACGCGGCGGTGATCGTGGTGGACGTGGCGGCGACAGAGGAAGATCTGGCGGCGGACGCGGACGTGATTCTGAAAGATCTAACGTATAGTAAATCTCACTTAAGCTAGAATATTCCTTATATGTTCTCTGATTCTAATAAAAAGGCTTACTTTTTTATTGCACTGTATAGTGTGATCTACTTCTGTATTCGCTATTTTCAGAACGGAACGATAGAAGGTGATGAGATTAAACAACTTTTGCAGGCAAGAGAATTTATTGCTTGTGATGGTTTGCAGGCGCCATTGTATTTGTGGATTTTACACACAGTGAACAATATATTTGGATTCCATTTAGAGAATGTTCTTATTCTTAGGTATTTGCTTTTATTTGCTTTTAATCTGATCTTTTATTTTTGCATGAAGAAGCTTGTTCCGCCGAAGTATGCTTTTATAGCAACAGTTTCATTGGCTTTCTTTCCAGTCTACTCATTTATAATGAGCGTGCATTACACGCACACACTTCTAGTTTCTGTTTTTTCTGTCTCTGCATTTCTTGTTTTTTTGAAGCTTCTTGAAGAGAGATCTATTCTAAATTATTCTTTATTAGGTTTATTTTTCGCTTTAGGACTGCTTTCTAAATATAATTTTGTGTTTTTGCCAATTGTTTTGGTTTTAGCTTCCCTTTCAGATAAACGTGGCAGAGAGATTTTATTTAATAAGAAGACCTTCATTGCTCTTGGGGTCTTTTTTGTAGTTATTTCTCCGCATATTTTCTATCTACTTGGTGGTGCAACTGATTCTCTCGTTTATGCTTTAGATAGAGGACATAGTGGTGATTTAAATATTTTTGATCTGGGTACATTTCTCAAATTAGTTTCGAATTATGCAATTCAATTTCTTATTTACTTAGTTGTATTTTTGCTTTTCTTCTTTAGACAGTTGAGCTTTAAGGTAGAAAACAAAATCTTTTACTTTATGAGTCTTTATTCTTTTGTATTGCCACTAGTTGTAATAATAGTTGCAAAGCTTGAACGCTTTACTGTGAGCTGGGTTGCACCTTTGTATTTTCTTTTGGTTGTTGCTTTATTTACTTTGTTGGACTTTTCTAGAATAAGTGAAAAACGCTGGAATCTATACTTCTCTGCTGGCATTTTAGTCCTGCTTGTATTTTTATCTATAAGGCTACTTACATTCTTTGCTCCAGATATAATGGGTGAACCGCACAGGGTTCACGTGCCAGCTAAAGCACTTGCTCAAGAACTGAAGACGAAGCTTGGTGACTTTTTGAATTCAGAAGATCTTACAGTTCTTTACTATGAGCGTAGGTTATTGAAGAATATCTTACTTACGATTAATACTGAGGCACGGATGCTTGATTTTGAAGAATTCACTAAGCTTAAAGAAAAACCTCACACACCGATTCTTGTGCTTATTGATGCTAAAAGATTTGGTGCTGATGTAGAATCTAAGTTTAAAGAAGAATTACCGCTTTTAGATGATTTTAAATATATATCTAAGAATTATAATTACTCTAAAAAAGCCTTTAAAATGGGCTATTCAATAATTCCTTCTTCTAATGACTAAGCCAAACAGCTTTTAGTTATTAGTTAAGTTAAAATGTCCTTTATGTTTGCAGACTCTAATGATAAGAAAGCAATTTTCTTTATAGCTCTTTATTGTTTAATTTATTTTTCCCTGCGCATTTTCCAAAATGGCTCACTTGAAGGTGATGAGATTAAACAGCTTCTAGAGGCTCGCGACTTTGTGATGGGTGACGGGATGCAAGCACCACTTTATTTGTGGATTCTCTATCCTATAAATAAGATTTTTGGTCTGCACCCAGAAGCTTTATTAATACTTAGATACTCTTTGCTTTTTAGCTTTTACTATATTTTTTATCTATGCATGAAAAAGCTAGTGAAGCCTAACTACGCTTTTATAGCGATGGTTTCACTTGTCTTTTTTCCGGTTTACTCATTTACCATGAGTGTTCACTATACCCACACTCTTTTAGTTTCAGTACTTTCTGTAGCTTCGTTTCTGGTTTATCTAAACTTGATGGCTAAGCCTAAACTGCTTAATTATTTGCTTTTAGGTCTTCTTTTTGGTTTAGGTATACTTGCTAAATATAACTTTGTTTTTTTGCCAGCAGTTTTAGTTTTAGCTACATTGACAGATGCTAATTCTAGAAAAGTCCTCCTCGATTTAAGAACTATAGCTGCTATAGCAGTTACTTTATTAGTAGTTGCCCCACATGGGCTTTATCTTTTAGGTGGCGAAACGGCGTCTGTTTCTCATGCTATGGAAAGAGGCGGGAGCGGTGATTTGAATCTTCTGGATTTGGGTCGCGTGATTCACATGATTTTAAATTACAGTTTTCAGTCACTTATTTACTTGGGTGTATTTTTAGTTTTCTTTGCTAATAAACTGATTTATAGAAAGGAATTTAAACTTTGCTATTACTTAAGTTTTTATGCGCTCACACTACCTTTTTTAGTGGTGGTTCTAGCGAAGCTTAAACACTTTACTGTTGGCTGGCTCGCGCCGATTTACTTCTTGCTCCCTTTTACTTTATTTGCTCTAATAGATTTTTCTAAAGTTAGCAAGAAAGTATGGAATTTATTTTTGGCAGCTGCAGTTTTGCTTACAGTGATCTTTTTATCTATAAAAGTCATGGTCTATTTCGCACCTGAAATCCGCGGGAAAAAACACCAAGTGCATATTCCAGCTCAAGTATTGGCTCAGCAATTAAATGAAAAGCTTGGTGATAAATTAAAATCAAAAGACCTTACGGTTATTTACTACAAAGGACGCCTACTTAAAAATCTTCTTCCTTTTATGAATAAAGAGGCTGCTGTTTACTCTCTTGAAGATTTTAAAGTTATTAAAGAGCAAGTAGCTAAACCAATCTTGGTGGTTTTTGATTCAAGTGAATACGGCGCTAAAGCCCAAAAGAAAATTCAAAAAGTGATTCCTGAAATAGATATCTTTGACTTTGTTTCAGCTAATTACAATTACTCTGATAGGAACTATGAGCTTGGTTATTCTTATCTTGGTGATTAGCAAGCTTTATAAGCCTTTCTTTGAACTATTTGTGATAAAATCTCAGCCTGAGAGGGGATTGCTGTGGAGCCAGTTAAAGCAAATTTTATAAACCCAATGCTTGCAAAACTTGCATTGCATAATTCTTTTAGGCAACTTAGCATTGAGAAGAAGCTAAGTTTTCTTGAGAATAAAATTGATCAAACTGCAACTCTATCTAGAGTTAAGCGCATTGATGCTACTAAAGAAATTGTTGATCTTAAAACTAAAGTAGCTAGAATCTCACTTCAGTACTCAACTTTGAAGAAGAAATTAGAAGAAGCAGAAAAAGATCCTGATGCTGCTAATAAAAAAATAGGGCATGATCTAATTAAGAATCTTCAAGACTTAAATGCAGAAATTTTAAAATCCAAGTCAAAACCTTCTAAAAGATCTTCGTCACTAGCAGCTAAGGCTCTTTTCACCGCCTCTCTTTTAATAGGAGCTCCATCAGCCTATTATCTAAGCTTAGATAAAATTCAGAAGGAAGAACTTTCTAAGCAACTTGAATCATTGAAAGACTATTTATCCAAAGTATTTAAACTCAAGATTAAATAAAAAGCTGAAATTAGCCTAGTTTACTGCTTTTAGGACCTTTAGTTGGTGATACCCATTAATAAAATACTCAGTATTCTTAGATCTATAGAATGCTAGAATTCTGCTTTGTGCTGCGTCATTTGGCGCTTTTAAAGAGAAATTCTCTAGCACGACGTGCCCTGATTAGGGCCTCAACCCGGAGGTAAAAATCACAATGTCAATTAGACCAGATGAAATCACAGAAGTATTAAAAGAACAAATCGAACAATATAAAGAACACCTTTCTGTTTCAGAAGAAGGTAGCGTTCTTACCGTTGGTGACGGTATTGCTCGTGTTTACGGTCTTAAAAATGCACTTAACGGTGAGCTTGTTGAGTTTGATGACGATGAGAAAACTAAGGGTATGGTTATTAACCTTGAGGAAGATAACGTTGGTATCGTTCTTATGTCTCCAGGTCTTGGAATTAAAGAAGGTACAGCTGTTAAATCAACTGGTGAAGTAGCTTCTATCCCAGCTAGTGATGAAGTTTTAGGTAGAGTTGTTGATCCAATTGGTAAGCCACTTGATTCTAAAGGTCCTTATACTTGTGATAAATTAATGCCTCTTGAGAAAGTTGCTCCTGGTATTGTTAAGCGTAAGTCAGTGCATGAGCCGCTTGCAACAGGAATTACTTCTATTGATGCGATGACTCCAATTGGACGTGGTCAACGTGAGTTAATCATTGGTGATAGACAGACGGGTAAAACTGCTGTTGCTATTGATACGATTTTAAACCAAAGAAATGTGCCTGCTGAAGACAGACCGATTTGTATCTATGTTGCAATTGGTCAAAGACAAAGTGCAGTTGCGCAGATCGTTAAAAAACTAGAGACTGAAGGCGCGATGGATTACTCTGTTGTTGTTAACGCAGCTTCTACTGATACAGCAGCGATGCAGTTCTTAGCTCCATTTGCTGGTGTTGCGATTGCTGAGTACTTCCTTGAGAAAGGAAAAAGTGTTTTGATTATTTATGATGATTTGACTAAGCATGCATGGGCTTACCGTGCAATGTCACTTCTTCTTAAAAGACCTCCAGGTCGTGAAGCTTATCCTGGTGATGTTTTCTATCTTCACTCAAGACTTCTTGAAAGAGCTTGTAAAGTTTCTGATGCTGAAGGTGGTGGTTCTATCACGGCGCTTCCGATAATTGAAACTCAAGCTGGTGACGTTTCAGCCTACATTCCAACAAACGTTATCTCTATTACAGATGGTCAGGTTTTCTTAGAGACAAATTTATTTAACGCTGGTATTCGTCCGGCGATTAACGTTGGTCTTTCAGTTTCACGTGTGGGTGGTGCTGCTCAAACTAAGTGTATGAAGCAATTTGCTGGTGTACTTCGTTTGGAGTTAGCTCAGTTCCGTGAGTTAGAAGCATTTGTTCAGTTCGCATCAGATCTTGATGCTGCAACTCAGCAACAGATCCGTCGTGGTCAAAAATTAGTTGAGGTCCTTAAGCAACCTCAATTCGCTCCACTTAAAGTGTCAGAACAGGTATCTACAATTTTCGCTGGTCAAAAAGGCGTTCTTGATGATGTAGATAGTTCTAAAATCGCTCAATTCAAAGAAGAGTGGTTTAAGTACTTCGAGAGCAACAATGCAGAGCTAAAGGCTGCTATGGATGCTGGTAAGAAGCTAGATGACGCTCAGCAAGAGGAGCTTTTAGAAAGTCTTAATAAGTTCAAGGAGAATTTATTCGCCTAGAGGGCGTCTAAGTTGATAAAATAGGTATTTCAGCTATGGCAAAATTAAAACTAGTAGATAACAAAGGCAAGGCCGCTGGAGACGTAACAGTTTCTGATGTGGTTTTTGCAACAAAGCCAAATGAACATTTGCTTCACTTAGCAAGAGTTCGCCAGCAGTCTAACGGACGTAAGGCGATCGCTAAAGCTAAAACTCGTAGCGAAGTTCGTGGTGGTGGTTGTAAACCTTGGAAACAAAAAGGTACTGGACGAGCTAGAGCTGGTAGTATCAGATCCCCATTGTGGGCTGGTGGTGGTGTGATGCACGGACCAACCGCTAAAGAAAATTACACTAAAGGCATGAACAAAAAAGAACGTAAGATTGCACTTAAGTCTGCTCTTTCAGTTCAAAATGAAAATATCGTTGCACTTAAAGATTTTGGAATTAAAGAAGGCAAGACTAAAGAGTTTGTTGCTTTAGTTGCTGGTCTTGGTTTTGAAAAAGAGACTACTCTTTTCATCGCTGATTCAAACGATAAAACTTTTGAGTCAATCAAAAGAGCATCAGCTAACATTCCTAAAGTTAGAGTTATAAATGAAAATGAGCTTAATGTAGTTGATCTACTTAAAGCAACTAAGATAGTAGTTGCTGAGTCAGCTGCAAAAGCTATTGATAATAGACTGCAAGAAGCAGTTTTGGAGGCAGCGTAAATGACAGTTCAAGCAGAAGAAATCTTATTAGCTCCAATCATCACAGAGAAATCTACGATGCTTGCGTCTGAAGAGAAGAAATATACTTTTCAAATTCCTACATGGGCTAACAAAAACCATGTAAGAGCAGCTATCGAATCAGCTTTCCCTAAAACTAAAGTTACTAAAATCAATATTGGTAAAATCTTTGGTAAGACTAAGCGTACTCGTAAAGGTACTAGACTTAGAGCTGATCGTAAGAAAGCTATCGTGACCATCGATGGACCGCACATTGAGTGCTTCCCTGAAGTATAATTAATCAAAAACTATATTGAAGATTTCCTTCCATGGATATACTGTGATTTCATTATCTCCGTACTTTCTTGTGCTTAAGCTTGCACAAAGTAATTCTGCATTAGGGCGTAGTTCTTGAAAGGATTTTAAGCCAGTTAATTTATTGATTTCAACAGAATCACTTGATTTTACTTCGATAGCAAATGTTTTGCCATCGTACTTTTCTACTATTAAATCTACTTCTGCTCCAGATTTTGTTCTATAGTAACTAAATTTATAGTCTTTTTTTGAATATGAAGCGAGTCTGTGCATTTCTGCAATAATGAAATGCTCAAAACAATCGCCAAAGTCTCGCGTTTTAGGAATTAGTTTGCAATCGAGCTTTTTAGATAAGGCTCTTTGTATACCTGTATCAAAGAAATAGAATTTAGGATGTTTGCTTAATTGTTTTCTGGTAGATTTGGCGTAACCTTTTAGGCTAAATCCAATTAGGGTGTCTTCTAAAACTCTATAATATTCTTGAACAGTTTTATAATCTACATGAATATCATTTGCAATATTCGAGTGATTCATTATTTGACCATTTTCACTAGAAGCTAAATCTAAGAATCTAAGAAATGATCCTAGTTTGCGAATTTGAGCTTCTGCTTTTATTTCTTCTTCGATGTAAGTTGTGACATATGACTTTAAAGTTTCTTTAGCGTATTGGCTATCATTCTCTTTATCTAAATAGATAGCAGGCAGCGTGCCTAATTCAAGTGCTCGTTCTAAATCAAAATCGTCTGCTAATTCAATATGCGTCAAAGGGAATAAACTATAAGTTAATGCTCTTCCTCCGAGCATGTTTGCCCCTTCACGTTTTAGTTTTCTAGCACTTGATCCACTTAAAATAAATTTTCGATCTTTGCATTCTTCAATATTTTTGTGAACCTCATTTAGAAGTTCTGGTACTCTTTGGATTTCATCTATAACTATATGTGTGTATTTTTTATCTAGTTTGAGTAATTCTTGGCTTAATAATGAAGGTTTGGCTAGCAATTGTAAATAAAGATCACTATCTAATAGATTATAGAAATAGCTAGAAGCCTTGGAGAAAGCCTCTTTTAAAAGTGTACTTTTACCAACTTGCCTTGGCCCAAAGAGAAAAAAATGCCTTTCTTTCGGTAATTTTAGTGATCTTTTGATCATATTTCTATTATACCATCTAAAATAGAAATATAATCCTAAAATATATAGCTAATCTAGTTTAGATATTAAAAGTCTTTAAGCTTACTTAAAACTAAACTTAACGCGTCTATTTCTGAACTTTCTTAGGATACGTTTTTGTTCAGAAATGCTTAAAAACCTTTTAGATAAAGTTACTTTCTTTATTTTCTTCGGTAATTTAAGTCCTCTAAACTCGCTATAGAAATTATCAGATAAATCTAACCTTCTTATAGAATCTGGTAATGTTAAAGTTGGAAGATCTACATTCTCAAAACTATTATCACTTAGATCTAATTTTCTTAAATTTGAATTTAATTTTAATCCTGAAAGGTCAGTAAGCAGGTTTGAATCTAGAAAAAGTCTATCTAAACCTTCAGGAAGCACTATAGCACTTGGATCTCTAATAGCATTCGCTGATAGGCTTAAGGTCTTAAGCCCATCAGGAAGTACTGATGTAGTTGCTAAAGCTGCTCCTCTAAAGGGATTTAGCCCTAGAGATATTGATTTTAAATTTTCATTAAATATGACGCCTTCTAAGGTATCTATCGCGTTATCAGTTAAATTTAGCCTATCTAAATTCTCGGGGAAAGTTACATTAGTAAGATCAAAAATTAGGTTATCGAATAACTGAATGGTTTTAACATTATCAGTCAAAAAATTAAGACCAGCTAAATTAGAAATTTTATTTGTATTTGCGCTAAAAAGAACTACTGTAGTTGGAAATTTATTTAGTCCGCTTAAATCAGTAAAATTATTTTCTGATAAATCAACTGATATTATACCCTCTTCAATTACTAAATTTGGCAGGTCTGAATCTTCTAGCCCCATACCTCTAAAATTAGCTAAGGTAGGCACAGAACTAACAGGTTGTATAGGCTCAGCTGAAACTACCAAAGTAGTTAAGAACGCTATCGCAACAATAAAGCAAATACGGCGAATTTGTCTCATTAATATCCATTTTACATCAGAAGCTTATGAAGAGTTTAAGGACTTATCTACGTCTTCTTCCGCCACTTCTCGCAGGCGCAGGAGCTGGTCTACTGACAACTACTCTAACAGGTGCTGGAGCAACTCTCACCACTGGAGGAGCTGGCGGCACATAAGCCTGTTTTACAGCTTTTTGATATGCTTGCTTAGCCTGTTTTTGAGCTTTTTTAGGGCTTGGAGCTTTAGCTACTACTACTGGAATAGCTGCTGCTATTGATTTGTAGCTAGCAGAAGCATTTTTAGTACTAAACATGATTTTACGATTAGTTGGGTCGACTTTAACTACATTAGTATTTGTAGATTTACTATTTTTGATTTTTTTATTTGCGACTTTTTGGTTATTATTAGAATTTTTATGAGGCTTAGGTTCTTTGCCTTTTTTAACTCTATTAAAGTCATTCAGAGCTTGTTTAAATTCTTTTTTACTTTGGTTTATTTCTTTTTGTATTCCTTTTTTCTCGGTTTTTAAATTATCTTTCTGGTTCAAGTAATCCTTTACATCTTGAGCTTTTTCGCTATCAAGCTTACTAGATAAATTAACTGCTTTCTCACCAGCCTTATTAAGCTGAGCTAAAAGTTTTGCTGCTGCTTTAGAGTTTCCTTTTGCATTAGCTTTATTTATCTTCTCTTGCAGCTTAGCTATAAGTTTTTCGTTTTGTGCTTGCTTTTTAAGAGTTTGCTTAACACTTTCCACTTTCTTTTTATTAGCAGGTTTTTTTAGATCTTTTAATTTTTTTTGAATTGCAAACTTCTCTTCTCTTTGAGTATTAAGCTCGAACATTTCATTGTATCTAGCTTCATCGTATGGTCTTAGCTCATCAGAGTAAGGATTAGTTTTTTCTAGAAGCTCTGCTTTTTGATCAAAGTTTTCATCTACTTTTTCTACTAAATTAGTATTGCCGCCAGTAGCAGCGCCAGTAGCATCTAGAAGCGCGTTTTTAAGAGCAGCCTGGATCTCAGCGCTAGTTGGAGCTTTAGCACCAGAAGCTTTGCGATCACTAACTAAGCCATTAATCACAGATGCTAGATAACTATCAAAAGAATCTGCTTGCTTTCTTGCTAAAAAGTTTTTAAAAGCAGCGCTGTTACCACTTGCATTAGCAGTGTTTTCTAAAAGCTCACCATAGCTACTAGCCACATCAACTATTAGAGTTTTATCTTTATACGTAAGATTATTCTTTTTAAATTCACTGAATATTTTTTTAGCAGTTTTGCTTTTACCTTTTGGTAAAGCAACTTTAGTTTGGATATCATTTGTGTAGTGGTTTTGAATACCAGCAAAGAATAAAACAGAATCTTCAGCGGAGACGCCTGGAAACAATTCTGAAGTACTGAATTGTGTTCTTACTAGACCATTAGTGGTGTTAGAAGCATCTTCAGTTACTTTATATGGCGAGAAATCTATATTATTTTTCTTAGTACTTTTTGGTAGATTACTAGCTTTAGTTTCAGCGATTAATTTTCCAGTATTTGCATCAAAGAAAGCGATTACGCCTTTTCCTGTTTTTACAGCAACTGCATTAGCAGGAACAGTTATGTTTCCTATTTGAAAATCTGCTTCTACTTTTCCGTATTGAAGTCCTGGTCTAGGTTGAACATCTAGTTTAACACCAGTTACTTGCAGGTTTTCAACTGTTTGCCCGCTACCGTTTCCATTTAAGGAATTTTGACCATTAGCCAAATTATCTGAAATCAGTCCATTACCAGATGCTTGAGTACCATCTGTAAAGTCTAAAGATCTAGGTCCTTTTTTATTCTGACCATTTTGTTTTTTATCTGGTCTTGCCTTACCGATAGAAACGTTCAAACCGTTTTCATCTTGGTAAGTTGCAGTGAAGCCACCTTTATTTAAAAGTGAGTTTGTGGAATAGAAAGGGTTATCAGCACTAATTGGTCTATTAGGATCATAATTACCATTGTAAAAAGTAGTGGTGATTGGTCTATAAATTAATGCTGCTGCTGCTTCTGGCAGTTTTGGATTCGTGCCGCCGCCAGGATTACTTACTACCGGCTGAGAAAGAGGGCATCCAGTACCACAAATAGCGCAGTCTTCATTTACTTCGCAGTAACAAGGGCAAGATTTATCGTAAGGATTTGCATAGCAAAACATCGTCATTGCAAGCGGGATTTGTCATTGCGAGCCACGAAGTGGCGTGGCAATCCAATGGATCACTTCGAGCACCTTCGGTGCGGTCGGGGATCTAAGGTATCTCACATATGCTAGTTTGTGTAAGCCCCTCCTGCTCGTGATGACGGATGCTAGACTTCTGCTGAATTAAAAACTAAACTTAACGCGTCTATTTCTAAACTTTCTTAGAATGCGTTTTTGTTCAAAGGAATTAAAAAAGTTTTTTCCTAAAAACACTTTCTTTATTTTCTTAGGTAATTTAATAGCTCTAAATTCAGAGAGAATATTATCTGATAAATCTAATCTTCTTAATTTATTAGGAAGTACGAGCTGACCTAGATTCTCATTTTCAATTATATTATCACTAAGATCTAATCTTCTAAGATTTGGATTAATAGTTAAGCCTGAAAGATCAATAATTAAATTACCACTTAGATCTAATGTCTCCAAACCTTCTGGTAAATCTAAAAAGCTAATGTCTCTAATAGAATTTCCACCGAGCGATAAAATCT
>CAYGPN010000021.1:0-16280 GCA_964352085.1 uncultured Gammaproteobacteria bacterium
GGCTGAAGCAAAGGAATCTGAAACAGTCATTTTAATGAAAGCCTGATTGCTAAGCTAAAATGAATCTAAATAAACTTCAATTATGTGACTTCAGTTTAGGATCTAGCAACGGAAAAATCAGCTCGATTGCTGAATTTATAAAAAGAAGTATTGAAGCAAATATTAAAACCACTCCAGAAACTAAAAAATAGTCTCTATTTATAAAAGCAGAGACAAAATATTTGCCCATTCCAGGCAAAGCAAAAATAAATTCAACTACAAAAGATCCAGTAATAAGGATTGCAGCAAGTGGACCAATCACGGTCAAGATCGGAAGAAGACTGTTTCTAAAAGCATGTTTAAAAACTACTGACCAATAATTTAACCCCTTAGACAAAGCTATTTTTATATGTTCCTTTGATAAAGTATCAAGCATACTTGATCTTGTGATTCTAGTAATATAAGCAGCTGGCAAAATTGAAAGAGCGATTGATGGCAAAACTGCATAACTCGGTCCTTCCCACAGGGCTACAGGAAACCAGTTTAGATAAAGACCAAAAAACCAAATAAGAATTGCACCAAAAACAAAAGTCGGCGTAGACATCCCAAAGCTAGCGATATAAGAAGCTAGCTTTCCATGCCAGCGATTAGGATAGAGCGCTGAGATAATTCCCAAATTAAGTCCAAGGATTATAGATATTAACAAAGCTAAAAACCCAAGTGTCAAAGAAACAGGAAGCGCGTCGATTAAAATGTCCTGAACATTACGGTTTGGGTATTTAAGACTTGGTCCAAGATCACCATGCAAAAGTCCATTCATGTAAGAAAGGTATTGGTTAAAAAGAGGCTTATCTAATCCATACTTAGCTTCTAAGTTTTGAATGATTTCAGGTGCTAACATCCGGTCTTGATCAAAAGGACTACCAGGAAGCGCACGCACCATAAAAAATGATGCCGAGGCAATTAAAAAAAGCGTTATGAATACAGAAATTAATTTATTAACTAGTTTCATAGCGTCGCCTTATATAAGAATAACTAGAATTGGAGGCGGCACCCAGATTCGAACTGGGGATAGAGATTTTGCAGACCTCCGCCTTACCACTTGGCCATGCCGCCCTAAAACTCTGATAATTCTAACGTATTAGCTGATATTTGGAAATTAAATAAAAATTTTAAAAGCATAGAACAAAAACAAGATAATCTCGTCTTGATATTGGTGCACTTATCTGTGCCTAAATTCTGTATATATGGATAATCGTATTAACATAAACAGCAATTATAATAAATTATCCACAATGTCATTTGGGCATTTTGGTCCGAAGAAAGCTAGACAGGTAAAGACAATCCAGCCTGTACAGAACTTTAACTCTACACAATTAGAACATTTAGATCCAGCTAAACACGGAGCGATTTCTCAATTAATAAATAATCGCTATCTTAACGAAATAAAAAAAGACACTAAAAAAGTCTTAATGGGTAGAAAGCTTGAAGAGTTTTTAAAACGCACTTTTAGTGTTAGAGAATTTAATGAATTACCTAAATCAGCTCAAAACCTTATTAAGTTTCACCGTGGCATGACAGCTGCTGAAGTTCTGCGCTTTGCTGAATACTGGGACAATAGCCACGAGATAGTTTTTAGAGAATACACTTCTGATAACGCAAAATTTAAAGCTATGTTCGAAGATTTTGGGAAACTCTACGATGTGCAGATGCAAGCTGGCTTAAATAATTACGTAACAGTTAGTAAAGAATTTGATATCAGAAAGAAAGTAGAGATGATCTTTGCTAAAGCAGCAGAGAAGATTCTATTTTTAAAAAGACCTAAAAAGAAAGCTACAGCTAAGACCAGAACTAGAAAAGCTAAAAAATATAGCTCTAGTACAATTACTAAAATCGATCAGATTGAACTTGATAGCGAAGCTTAAGCTAGCAATAGTCTATAATAATTAGCAGCATGAAGGACACTGCTGAAAACCCATACAGCTTAACGCCAATTCTTCTAAAAAGATTTGGGCAATTTAAACGCATAGAAGACAACACTAAAAGATTTCAAAGGATAATTGAACTCGGTAAAAAATTAGAGCCCTACCCGGATAATCTAAGAACAGAAGATAACCAAGTACATGGCTGCACATCACTCACCTATATTTACGGTGAGAAGAAAGATGGCAAGATGCATTACAGTGGTGACTCTAATTCTCATTTAGTCAAAGGGCTAGTAGCGCTTTTAGTTGAAGCTTGCAGTGAAGAAAGCCCTGAGGACATAGAAAAAATAAATCCAGAATTCATGACCGCAATGGGACTTGCTGAAACACTAACTACATCAAGAGCTGATGGCTTTATGAATACTTTTTTAATGATGAAAAAAATTGCTGCAAGAAATAATTAATTATCTTTCTATCCAACATCTATAACTATGAGTATTAGAATGCGCGCTAATAGAAAAATTAAGCGCTCCACCAGTAGTATTGCGTCTAATTAAACCTGCACCTGCTATTCCTGTAGTACCTTCTAATTGATCACTAGTCCATTCAAAGACTGTGTCACTAGACTCATTTGTTAAAACAAAGGCTTCTGCAGCGATAGCCCACTCACTAGAAGTCGGTAATCTAGCACCATAAGTATTAAAGCAATCATTACTAGCAGCAACCCAAGCTGTACTGGTGCCTTCTTGAGCGGTTTGCATACAACCAAGTTGATTTACAACAGTAGAGCCTGCTTTTACATTAGTAAAACCAGACGGGCAAGCGACTTCTAAAGGTGCTGTTGGCGAACTCTCTCCAACACCAACATTACCACTTGAATCAATAGTTAATCTGGTTGATGTATCCAAAGCACTAGTTCCAATTTTAAATTTATCAGCATCACTATTATCTATACCCATACTAAATGTATTCGTGCCAGCTAACTGGAATCTTAAAACAGGATCTCCAACTGAAGTATTATTGACATCTATCCCCTCTGCAACTGCACTAGGACTAGCAACTGTAAGCACAGTACTTGGAGTGTTTGAGCCAATACCAATTAACCCTGTCGTTGTCATTGTTAATCTTGTTAAAGTATCAAGAGTTGTAGAGTCAGCAATTTTAAATTTATCAGAATCAGAAACATCAATTCCCATCGCAATAGTCTGGTTCTGTGTTCTAAAATTAACAACCGAATCAGCAAAACCTGCACTTCCTACAGCAAGGTCTGGATGATTATCCGTAGTCGAATTAATGTCTAAATATGCAACTGGAACTGCAGTATTTATACCAATTCTCGCACTGGCTCCATCATATTTTAAGAAAGTAACGGTTCCTCCATCTTGCCTTGTATAGAAATTAATTTCAGCATCTTCAGCACCATCAGTAGCGTTATCCCATTTGGTTTCTATCCTCAAAATCTCTTCAATATTATCTGCAACGGAATTTTCCATAGATGCAACCAATGCACCCATTCGATTAATTGTTCCTCCGACTCCTCCTGACTGTTCAAACTCAGCTTTGAGAACATCTTTACTGACAGCACTTAATCCTCTTACTGTTAACTGAGGAGGGGAACTTGCTGGTGGTGTCATTCCTATGCCAACACTACCAACATTATCGATTCTCATTCTTTCAGTTGCAGATGTTACAAAACCAATTCTGTCAGCTAATGGGTGATAAATACCAGTATTCTCATCACCAGTAAAAGAGATAACTGGATTAGCTTCACTACCAACATTAAATAGAATCTCACCAGCCAGCCCTTGCAGTAAATCTGTACCAAAGACCGTCCAATCACTATCACCTGCAAAAGTCTCGAAAGTTGGAGCAGCACCCGCGCCATTAGAAGTTAATATTTGACCAGCAGTTCCAGCAGCGACAGTAGTCGGGGTAGCTGCAGCACTCCAAGTGATTAACTCTCCATCAGTTCCATTTGCTAATCCTGATACTGGTATCGAAGTTAAGCTTGCACCACTACCACTAAAGCTAGTAGCTGTCATAGTTCCAGTCACATTCATACCAGTACCAACTACAGTTGCAATTGGAATTGGAAGGGATCCATTAACTGCTACATTAAATTCTATTTGAGCGTCTTCACTACCATTAGTAGGGTCTGTCCATGTATGATCTATTGCTGTTGCTTGCCTCCAAGTTTGAGATCCATTCTGCAAATCTGTTCTATATCTAGCTCCAAAACCAGCACCATTTCCAGCACCTGACCTAGCAACTCTGGCACTAAAAACATCATGAGGTTGAGTTCCTGATTGAGTACCAAACAAGAAAGAAACCACTTCAAGTGGAATTATCTCGCTTGTATTTCTCAGGTCTGTTCTACCAATAGCGACACTAGGATGAAGATAAGAATTAGCTACAGTGGATCCCTCTATCAATAAACCTTCACTAGGGTTCGCACTTCCTACTCCACCAGGTTGTTTAACAGAAAATCCAAGTGAAGAATTACTAGATGAGGCAGCTGTTAACCATTCAGATTCAATAGCCGCAGCTGTAGAGTAAACACCTTCAGCAGCTTCTGCTGAAAATCCAATAGATGGACCCATACCAACTAAACCAGCACCTGTAGTGTTAGTGAGTCTCATAAAAAGTGATTGAAGATTTGCAGGAGCTGCTTGCTGAGCAGCTATAGTGACACCAAGAGGATGGAAAGATACATCAGCACCATTAGCACCAATATCAAATTCTAAAAGATCACTAGCAGCATCGAATTCTATAGTAGCGCTATCACCATTATTACCAATGTCTAAAGTGCCACCACCAGCTTTATCACCAATATAAACATCTTCCCATCTGGCTGTACTTGAACCAAAATCTTGAGCTTCATCTGCTGCAGGAATTAAATTACCGGAAGTATCAACTGTTAATCTAGTTGTGCCATCAGTTTCTAAATTTAAAGCAAAGGTATCATTCGTACCAAAAGTTAAAGCCGCACCTTCTGAATTCCCATCAACTAAAATTACTCCTGAAGGAGCCGGTGAATTTACAAAAGATAAAACTCCAGAACCATTTGTTTGTAAAACTTGACCATTCGTTCCATCAGCGGCTGGTAGTGTCCAAATAGTATTAGAAGCCCCAGCATTATCTGGTCCTTGGAAACCTACATAGTTAGTGCCATTCGCTGCAAGTTCTAAAAATCTCAATTCTGTAAGTTCCCCAGCTAAAGTGCCAAATGGATCCAAGCTAAGAGACTCTGCCTCAGTAATCACAATGTCACCCTCCGTTGCATTTGAACTTGGTCTTAAAGTTAAATCTGCTCCAGCTGTTGCTCCACCTAAAATAGTTGGTGCGGTTAAAGTTCCATTAACATCCAATGTTGTAACAGGGTTAGTACTTCCAATACCCACATTCCCAGAAGCATCAGCAGTAATTCTATTCGTGCCGCTTGTTCTTAGTGAAACTTTATTTGCTGCATCTCTAAATAATCCAGAAGTAGTATCAGTTGCAAAAGCATGACCTCCAAAATCTCCAGAATAAATATTAGATTGAGCTAAAATATTTCCGCCTACATGCAAAGCTTGAGTAGGATTAACGATTGCTCCAATACCAACTTCACCAGCACTATCAATTATAATGTCAGGGTTTGATAAATCTGTTCCTCTATTGATACTAAAAATGTTAGCGTCGTTATCATATCCCATAGTATAAAGAACTGTTCCGCCATCCATAAAACGAACAGTTGAATCACCAACTCCTCTAGTGTTTACAGCTATACCACCAGGAAGACCCGCTCCAGGAACGGTGTCTACTTGGAGATCAGAGAGTGGTGTAGCAGTGCGAATACCTACGCGATCGTTAGTTCCATCTAGAAATAACAAGTTCGCGTCAGTATTACCTTCAAACCTTGCACTTAAGCCATTAGCAGAACTTTCATTGAAAACCAAACTCCCGCTTGAATCTAATGTTAATCTAGTAGTTCCTGCTGTTTCAATATTCACAGCAGTTGCATCATTAGTACCCAAAGTAACAGCACCAGTGTTTCCATCAAGTAAAACCACACCACCAACGGTTGCTGTTAAAGTTCCATCAACAGTGACATTGCCACCGAAGTGCGCAGTGCCAGATTCTACATTTAATGCGTATGAATTAGTGAGTGTTGCATTTGTGCCTGCAACAGGAGCGCCACTTATAGAGACTGTGCTTGCATTAGTTACAGTAGAAGCTGCATCAAATGCAATTGTTTCAGGCTGAATATAAATAGATCTTTGATTCGCAAAATTACCTTGAGCCCATGTTTTTGTAGCTGCAGAAAAATCAACATCAATATTTCTAAACTCGTTTGATGAAGTTAAACCTGAAACATTCGTTGATGCGATTTTTAAAATATTGTCAGTGCCTTCAAGATCTAAAACTGCATCTACAGAGGTATTGCCAATAGCAAGACCCGCATCAGTCAATCTCATATCTTCAGTACCATCAACAGAAAATGCGATGTTATCCGTACCACCACTAGCTCTATAAAACCCTACATCTGTTTGACCACCAAGAGCTATAGAAGGAGCTGCTGCACTACCACTTTGAGTTAAAATCTGGTTAGAACCAGCAATAATTAGATCACCAAGAATACGAGCATTTCCAGTAACATCTAATTTCTCTGAAGGGCTTCCATTACCTATTCCCACTCTATCCAATCCAGCATCTACAAAAATCAGTGAGGAGTCAGTATCACCTCTAACCTGAAAATTTTGATCTAACTCTGACGGGTTCACTTCAACCAGACCAGTAGTACCATTTATAGACATTCTGACTGTATTATTTGCTTCAAGATTAAAGCTACCCGTATCGTTTGTACCAACGACTAAATTTCCACCAAGAGTATTTCCACCAGTTAGCACAACTCCTGTTAAGCCAGAAGCATTTCCAGAGAAATTAGTTGCAGTAACTGTTCCATTAACTTGCAATGCTGTTGTAGGATTAGTTTGCCCGATACCAACATTACCAGTGTCACTAATAGTCATATGTTCAGTAGCACCTTCTCTAATTCTTAAATTCCCTTCAAGCAGACCATCAGCTTCTTGGATTGACAATGTCCAATCGCGCACAGTAGTGGTTTCAGCAACATTGGAAGCTATATGTAAACTAGTTGGACCTAAATATAAATCTCTAAAGCGAGCAGAGCTTGAACCTAAATCTTGCAGATCATCAGTAGCTGGAATTAAATGACCAGAAGTATCTATTGTTAATCTGGTCGTATCATTAGTTTCAAAATTTAATCCAAAATTATCATTTGTACCTAAAGTTAGTGCAGCTCCCTCAGTATTTCCATCTTCTAAAACTACATTTGCCGGTGTTGGTGCACTTGCAAAAGATAAAACTCCTGAACCATTAGTTTGAAGAACTTGACCATTAGTTCCGTCTATAGCTGGCAATGTCCAAATCGGATTTGTTGCACCAATAGCATCTGGTGCTTTAAAACCTACATAGTTAGATCCATTTGCAACTAATTCTTCAAATCTAATTTCCGAAGTTTCACCTGCATCAGTTCCAAACGGATTTAAAACTGTAGCCGGAGTATTGATAATTTCTATAGTTCCTGTTTCATTGGCAGCTGCATTCGCCTGTAAAGATAAAGTATTAGTTGTCGCAGTACCACCAATTAAAGTCTGCCCACCTACTCTTCCATCAAGTAGCGCAACACCAGTCAAGCCCGCACCCCCACCTATAAAAGATGAGGCTCTCACTTCATTCCATTGAGCACCAGCTGCACCTAAATTACGAGTAGCATCTGCATCTGGAATTAAATTAGAAGCAATATCAGCATTAAAGTCAACTGTATCTGTTGCAGCGTCACCAAGAATCACATTACCTTCGGCATTAAAAATTGTTGAACCTTCAACAACGACACCATTCGTAACGTGCATTGTCATTCGTCCAACACCATCTGTAATGAAGTGCATAATATCACTTGTTGATCCAGTAACAGAAATTCCTGTATCAGTTTTTCCAACGAAAGAATATCTAGGATCGGTACTAGTACTAGCTGGAGCCAAGAATGAAGTTGAAGAAGTTTCTCCGGTCACTTCTAATTCAGTACCAGTTGAAGCAAGAATATCAATACCGCTACTATGCATCGACATTCTAGTTCCACCATCTGTAATAAAGTGTAGAAGATCACTTGTTGATCCAGTCACAGAAAGTCCTGTATCAGTTTTCCCAACGAAAGAATATCTGGGATCGGTATTAGTACTTACTGGAACCTGGAATGAAGTTGAAGATGTTTCACCAGTTACAGCTAACTCAGTACCTGAACTTGCAGCATTAACTGTAATGTTTCCAACAGCGCTTATAGACATTCTAGTGTTAGGTCCACTAGTACCTGTTATAAAATTAAGAGCATTTGCATCTAAAGTTCCTAAGTCTGCAGATTGCCCAAAGCTATTTCCATTATCCAAGAAACCATTTCCAGTACTCAAAAGAGTTCCAGAAGCAGAAGGGAAAGTAATAGTAATGTCACCAAGTGGATCAGGCATAGAGAATAAAATATCTCCAGCTTGAGCGCCACCTTCAAATCTCATTGCTTGAGTAGTGCCTTGAATCACACCTGTCATAGTGATTGCATCTGTGATTTCATCACCAAGATTTGTAGTTCCAGAGACATTTAAATTTCCAGTCGTTGTAGTGCCAGCCGTAACAGTCCCATCAGCAAAAAGATCTTGCCAACTTAAAGCAGCGCTACCAAGGTCATAAGTGTTATCCGTTCCTGGAATTAACCCAAGCTCATTGACTCTAGTTACTTCTACTTCTTCTGCACCATTTCTTGCTATATTAAACGCAAAAGCAGAATCTTCAGCTCCATCTGTAGCATTCTCCCAAAAAACATCTAAACTAGCAGCTCTATGAATATCACCTTCTTGATCATGTTCAAAATCAAATAACAAACCAGTACCTAAACCAGCTGCTCCTACACCTCCACTATTATCTGCTGTCAATTTAAACAAATTTGCAATTCCACCTGTAGAAGAATTTCTAACATCTAATCTTACAGAAGGATCATTAGTACCTATTCCTAAACTTCCATTCTCTTCTAAGCGCATTAATTCATTTGCTCCAGCAGGAGCGTCAATGCCATTGCGTCCCCAAACAAAGACTCTATCAGTTTCGTTATTATTGGAATCTATATTAAAAAAGAAACTATCAGTCGCATTTAAAGAACCACCACCCGCGATTGTGTTTGGTCTATAAAAATTAGACTCACCACCGGTGATTCCAAATGTTCCAGCAGTACCTACTGTTACGCTTCCTGCAGATCTTACATTACCATCCACATCTAATTTGGCAATAGGATTATCAGTTCCAATACCAATTTCTTGATCGCTTACATCCACGAAGAGTAAGTCATCCTCAGTGCTACCTTTAACTACAAAATCTGCCAAAGCAGCATTCAAATTATTAAAAGTCACGTTTCCATTGTTCTGCCCAAAAATCATTTTTGCAGCACCAAGCGATGTCCCTCCAAGAATCACATCGTCTGTTATATCAACTCCGTTGAGACTAATAAGAGCACCTGTATCAACCCACTCACTTCCACCTGCTGCTGCCTGGAAGCTCGGAGCTGCGCCAGCACCATTTGAAGTTAAAACTTGACCAGCAGCACCTGGACCAACTGCAGTAATATCACCATTTGTATCCCATGTAATTATTTGGCCGTCCGTTCCATCTGCTAAAGAAGCAAGAGGTATAGTAGCTGCATCTAACAGTGCACCGCTACCATCAAATGAAGTTGCAGTCACTGTTCCAGAAACATCTAAGGCTGTAGTCGGGTTAGCAACACCGACACCAACATTACCTCCAACCCCAACTGTTAAGTATTCAGATCCACCTTCACTTACTCTAAAGTTACCTTCAGTAGCACCATCTGTTTCTTGAACACTCAAAGTCCAGTCTCTAGCTGTAGTAGTTTCGCCTACAGTTGATTCAACATGCAAACTTGCAGGGCCTAAGTATAAATCCCTAACACGAGCACTTTGACTACCAATATCATAGGTATCATCAGCACCTGGGATGAAGTGACCATCCTGTCCTATACTCCATACATTAGTAGCTGTTGCGCCGCCGCCTATTGTTACTCCAAAATCTATAGCACCATCTTCAGTACCATCACCAGCATCAGGGAATCTAAATGTTATAGAACCTGCTTCATGGACAGCAGTACTTGCACTTTCTAAATTAGCAGTCAAGCTTAAACCTATTCCATCAGCACCTGTTCCAGAACTAGTTCTAGTTAAACTCACGACTTCTTGGACATCTCCAGTTCCTGCAAACTCATCACCGACATCTAGTTTTACTGCGGGCGCGCCAACACCTATACCAACGTCATCAGTTGAGTTTGTTAAAGCTACAGTTGTGCCAGCATCAGTCCAACCACCAGCTGCAGTAATTCCTGTAATTGTTGAAGGTGTAACCCAAGTAACATCACCATCAGCATCTGATTGCAGGATATTTCCTGCCCCTTGGTTACCATCAACTATTCTCATTGTTGTTCCTGAGGCTCCATTTACATGGAGTGTTGCTTGTGGGTTTGTAGTTCCAAAGCCTACATCACCAGCAGCATCAATTGTCATGCTAGTGCCTGTCTCTATTTCTGTTGTTCCAATTTTAAATTTATCTCCATCACTATTATCAACTCCCATAGTAAATTCTCTAGCACCTAATTCAAAACCAAGAATCGCATCACCAGTAGCTGTTAAATTATTAATCAAAAGTCCATCTGGTCCACTGGTGTCACTATTTATTTCTAGCAGGGCTTCTGGTGTTGCATCTGTTTCTCCTATTGTTATGCGGTCTGTATCACTATGCACTCTAAATAGATTTGCTTCTGTATCACCTTCTACTATGAAATCATAGTCATCTGCACCGGAAGGGTTAATTGTAAAATCCGCAAGTCCAAAGTTTGTTTTTTGCACACCATTAGAAGAAAATCCGAACTCACCAAAGCCTGTGCTAAAGATACCCGTGTCATTATCTAAATGGAAACTATAAGATGGCGCGCCAGGATCATCTGGTCCAAAAGCTAAACCTATAAATTGGTTTCCTGCAGTGTCAGTCATTCGATAATCACCATTAACAGTCATAGCAGCAAGGGCTGTTGGCGTGTTTATCATTAATCCGGTGCTATTTATTCTTACTGTTTCTGATCCATTTGTTGAAAATGCCACAGCACCACCAGTTGGTGTAAACATACCCGTATCATTATCCAAATTAAAACTATAAGAAGGGGCAGATTCGTCATCTGGTCCAAATGCTAAACCTATAAACTGGTTTCCTGCTGAATCTGTTATGGTGTAATCTCCGCTTACATTTACTCCCGCATCTGTCACTCTTGCTCTTTCTATTCCGCTTGTTGTGAAACCTAAAATATTTGTTCCTGCTCTATAAATACCTAAATCTTGATCTGCTTCAAAAGTATAACTAGGAGCTGCTGCACTTCCTGCATTTACATAAACTAAACCATTTATCTCTGCATTCCCCACAACATCTAATTTTTCACTCGGTGCAGCCACACCAATACCAATTCTTCCTGCAACACCACCATCAGCGTCAGCAACAAATAAATTAGCATCTGTAACCCCTTCAATTACAAAGTTTGCATTAGCCCCTGGTTGATTAAAGAGTGCACTACCATCAGCATTTAATCTAATAGTTGCAGCTCCTTCAGTAGCAGCACCAATAATCACATTATCAGCAATATCATCAGGGTGAACAAAAGCTCCTGGATCTGTCCATTGACCAGCGCTTCCTGTTGGCACAGTTGAACCACCAGAAGTAATCACACCAGCATTATCTATAGTCACTTCAGGAGTACCGTCATTATCTGTATCAATTTCTAAAACATCAGTTGTTGTATTAAAACTTATTGTTGCATCATCACCTGTAGCGCCAAGATTTAAATCTCCACTTGCAAAAATATCATTCCATCTTCTAGCATCCTGTCCAATGTCTCTGTTATTTGCTGTTGAGTCTGGAATTACTGTTGAATCAATCCCAGCATTAAGTGTAAGAAGATCTGTGCCATCACTACCAAGGTCCACATTGTTTTGAAAGTCATTTAACGCACCACTCATTGCATTACTTGCATTTCTTAAAGCGACATTTGCGCTCAATCTTCCATCAGCAAGGGTTCCAGTAGAAATATCAGTAGCATCAAGTCCAGTTAAACCAGAACCGCCACCAGTAAATTCTGTAGCGTTTACTGTTCCATTAACATCTAGTTTTGTTGTAGGAGCAGCCACACCAATACCAATTCTTCCTGCAACACCACCATCAGCGTCAGCAACAAATAAATTAGCATCTGTAACCCCTTCAATTACAAAGTTTGCATTAGCCCCTGGTTGATTAAAGAGTGCACTACCATCAGCATTTAATCTAATAGTTGCAGCTCCTTCAGTAGCAGCACCAATAATCACATTATCAGCAATATCATCAGGGTGAACAAAAGCTCCTGGATCTGTCCATTGACCAGCGCTTCCTGTTGGCACAGTTGAACCACCAGAAGTAATCACACCAGCATTATCTATAGTCACTTCAGGAGTACCGTCATTATCTGTATCAATTTCTAAAACATCAGTTGTTGTATTAAAACTTATTGTTGCATCATCACCTGTAGCGCCAAGATTTAAATCTCCACTTGCAAAAATATCATTCCATCTTCTAGCATCCTGTCCAATGTCTCTGTTATTTGCTGTTGAGTCTGGAATTACTGTTGAATCAATCCCAGCATTAAGTGTAAGAAGATCTGTGCCATCACTACCAAGGTCCACATTGTTTTGAAAGTCATTTAACGCACCACTCATTGCATTACTTGCATTTCTTAAAGCGACATTAGCACTTAATCTTCCATCAGCAAGGGTTCCAGTAGAAATACTGCTTGCATTCAAAGCTGTTAAACCTGAACCATCACCACTTATAACACCAGCATCACTGATAGTGACTTCTGCCGTACCATCATTATCTGGATCAAATTCAAATTGATCAAGAGTTGGGTTATAACTAAAAGTTCCTGAGTCACCAGCAGCACCAAGATTCAAATCATTATCTAAAAATAAATCATCAAAGCGATTTGCATCAGAACCAAGATCTCTATTATTAGCAGTTGAGTCTGGATTTAAACTAGAAGCAAGTCCAGCATTAACCATTAGAGTATCAGTTGAACTAGAACCTAAAATAACATTATCGTTTGCGGTTAAATCTAAAAAGGTTCCGCTTGCTGGAGTTGTTCCACCAATTGTAGTTCCATCAATAGTCCCGCCAGTAATATTTGCATTATTAGTTGCTTGCCCTTCTAAAATTAATTCTTTTCTTGTTCCACCAGAAGTTAGAAAAAAGTTTGTACCATCGTACTCCATAGAACCATCGACTGGAGTTGTTAGGTTAGTTCCTGCAGTAAAAGTAACCGGCGCCCTTGTAGTTGTTCCTGCAGTATACGTAGTGCTATCAACAGATAAATCTTGGGCTGTAATATCTTGTGCAGTTGTATCTCCCGTAATTAAATGCGAGTTATTAGTTGCGTTATATTGAAAGTATGAAAGTGCAGGCAAGCCTGACAAACTACATACAGCCAACAAAGCCATAGATATTTTTTTTAATCTAGTAAGTGAGTTTTTGTGCACTCCTTGTCCCCTCTTGTGATAAATCTCACAAGAAATTTTGTTGCCAAAACCTAGAGCCCCAAAGGCCCTATACACTTATTAATCCCGCACGCAGCAAGGGATCCCCATCCAGAAGCTGTATTACAAGATCATTTTGATATATAATAACTCTTTGTAATTAAGTTACAGTTAAGCTTTCTATGAAATTATTCATACTAACGGGTGAATTAAGCGGCGAGACTCATGCAGCTAGAGTACTTGGCGAGTTAATAAAACAAGACCCAAAAATAAAAGTAAAAGCCATGGGCTCTAAGTATTTAGAAGCCTTTGGTGCAGAGATAGTCGTTGATTACAGGGATTACACCGTATCTGGTTTTACTGAAGTTTTATTAAACTTAGGGAAAATATTTAAACTAAAAGGTTTAATTGAGCAAGAAATACTCAACTTCAAGCCTGATGTTCTTCTATTAGTGGACTATGCGGGCTTCAACCTGTCTATCGCTGAAACTGTTAGAGCCAAGCTTCCAGAGACAAAAATCATAGAATACATAGCCCCGCAAGTCTGGGCCTCAAGACCTTGGAGAATCAATCGAATTAAAAAAAATGTTGATAAAGTTTTATGCACACTTCCATTTGAAGAAGCGCTTTATAAAAAATCCAATATTCCTGTTCGCTTTGTAGGAAATCCAGTTGCTTGTTCAATGACACCCAGAATTGATAAAACTAATTTAGCGAGCATAATAAATCAAAATGGTAAAAATTTTAATTTAAATGACAGCCAATTAATCGGGCTTTTCCCAGGAAGCAGAAAATCTGAAATCAAAGAAATGCTTCCAGTGATGCTTAAAGCAGCAAAAAAGCTTAGAAAAACTAGCAATTCTAATTTTAAATTTGTACTTGCTCAAGCACCTTCAATTGATACAAAACTTCTTTTAGAGAATGGTCTAGAAGAAGCTTTAGAAGAGGGTTACGTAGAGATTTTAAAATCCTCACTCGATGAAACTAATAATCATAAACTTTTAGGCGCCTCTGATATATTATGGCTTTGCTCAGGCACGGTCACTCTTGAAGCTGCGATGTACGGCACGCCATATCTTCTTGCTTACAAAGGTGATTGGTTAAGTTACCAATTATATAAATTCTTTAAAATAATTGACATGGCTGGTTTGGCAAATATAATTGCTGGGGAGTATATAGTCCCAGAATTTTTGCAACATGAAGCAACTGCAGAGAACTTCATTAAGCAAACTCTTAAATGGATTAAAAATGATACTTCTAAAATCACTTACACAGAAGATTACGATTCAATTAAGAAAAAACTTCTAGGGATTAAAGAGAAACTCACCGAGCATGACACGCCAAAGCTAGTTGCTGAAGAGATCTTTGCTGCAATTCACTAGTTAATGTTAATCTTATAACTATGAACATTCTAAAATTCATAGTTAAAGTTCTAGCTTTTCAAGTCATTTTCTTCACGACTTTATATGTCACCAAGCCTCAAAAATGTGAATCATGCAGCACTTTCTTTCAACTCTCAACCATAGACGCCCTGCTTGCAGGCAATTATGACGGAACAGCAACAGTTAAAGATCTTAAAAGAATTGGCAACTTTGGGCACGGAACTTTAGATAAGCTAGATGGCGAGCTCTATGTCTTAAATGGCGATTTCTATCAGATTGATTACGATGGAAAAGTTCATAAAGTTGATGATTCAACAAAGATCCCATATATAAATTTAACCAGCTTTAAAACTGATTACGCCTTTAAAAATCTTTCTTTTGACAGCTACGAAAAGCTCCAAGAGCTTGGTACAGAAAAACAATTATCAGAGAACTTTGCTTACGCTATTAAAATTCATGGTGACTTTGAAACATTAAAACTAAGAAGCATCGCTAAACAAAAGAAACCTTACCCCTCAGCTACTGAAGTTATTGCAAATCAAGCAATCTTCAATCTAGAAAAAACTAGCGGCACACTAGTAGGTTTTCTATTACCTAAGTATCTAAAAGGTGTTACAGTACCAGGTTACCACTTCCACTTCCTCACAGATGATAAAGATGCTGGCGGGCATTTGCTTGATTTTTCAATGCTAAAAAATGCGAAAGTGGAAATCGACCTATTAGACAGCATCTCTTTAAAACTCCCTATGACAGGTGACTTCTCAGATGCTAATCTTAATAAAGATAGATCTGCAGAGTTAGATACTATTGAAAAGGATAAATAATGGCTAAGTTAATTGGTGAAGAACCTGGTTTAGAAACAAGTTTTGAAATCGTTGCTAAAGAAGTATTTGATGGTACTTGGCAGAGATATGAAATCGCTTTTAACTTTGGCGACGAGAAAGAAGTTTTCAAATCAGCTGGAACAGATCAAGTAATTGGGCAGTTTGTATTTTCAATAGCTCCAGAAAATAGAGCCGAGCTTTTAATTAGCCAGATCGAAAGCTTCCTAGTTAATGAAAATCAAAAAGAAATCATCTTTGAGCCAGCTGACCCTAGCTTTGAATTAGTCATCAAGCGCTCTCATGCTGGAGGTTTTCAAGCATACATGTGGGTTGACTGTGGCAACACCAAACAGCTTCGCTACACTTGGGATGCGCGCGGCATTAGATTTTTTACTACAAAAGCTCATATAGAGACTTTTGTTTCTAAGCTTAAAGCTGAGTTCAAGCTTAAAGCTTTAAAATAATTGAAGTTTATTTAGATTCCTCAATTTTCAAGAAAGCGCATTTCCCTAA
>CAYGPN010000022.1:0-14796 GCA_964352085.1 uncultured Gammaproteobacteria bacterium
AGTAGTTTTTGTAAGTGATTCCGTTGCTGCAGAAAATGGAAAGTCTTACGACAAATCTAAATTACGCGGCGGCACAGTAACACTCTCCAATCATGTTTCAAATGCCTTTGAAGCTATGGTTGGAATTGCTGAAGTGCAAGAAGCAACTTCAATCACTCCTTATAAAGTAATGGGGATTATTTAAAGTGCTGCAGGCTGGTCAAAGCCAGGGAAATTAAGATCTATCTCTTTAGATTTAGCAAAAGCTCTAAGTCTCATTTCAAGCCCGCTTTTATTAAAGACCTGAGCTTTAAATGGGATGCTAACTATAGATTTCTCAATACCTCTAAAAGATTTAGCTAGCCTTGGCTTAAATAATTCCAGTCTCACTAAAAATCTAAACTCATAAGTATTAACACCAAGCTTTCTTAAAGCCAAATTATCAACAGAATCTACGCTGGCAATAAACTTAACTTTCCTTGTAACGCCTTTACGTTTGACTTTAGCTAAGGGTCTCACCTTCTTGCCTTTAGAGTTAGTAAGTACAAACTCTATATCACTAAGATCTAAATTCAATTCTTCAGTACTAGTAAAAGTAGAGCTAAGCTCTACATAATCATGAGTATCTAGGCTATCAGTGACAATCGCATCAGCATTTCCCATAGTTATAGTTTCAAGATCTATAAAAATAGGCTTGAAGTTTAAAACCACTTCTGGGCTCTTTGAAAAACTCTCAGTCACTGTGCCTGTTTCAGCCATAAAATCTTCTAAATCAAATTCAAATTTTATTCTCTGTGGATTATCCACAATAATATTTTCAGAAATGAAATGTGCCTCAAAAAATCCTTTTTTCTTAGAAATTTCACGGCGTGATTCAAGGCTAAAATCTATATCTCCATCAAAGAAATCACCATCATCACCAAAACCATCTACTGAATCAATATCAATATTAAAGTTCACAGCATCTTCAAAATCCTCTTGAGAGATAGTCGCTAGCCTAGAAGCAAATTTCTTGCGATATCTAAGAATAAATCTTAACTGCCTAGAATTTTCTGAGATCTTGAGCTTATCTGGATGCAAATCTTTTATAGTAAAAGTGAAAGGTGTGAATTTTTTATTAACGTCACCTTTTATATCATCAACAACATCATCGATAATATCATCGAAGAAAAACTTTTGATTCTGATTAGAAACGACTCCTGCTGATACCGAGCTTATTGATAAAAATAAAACTGCTAATAAAGCGATAAATTTTCTATACATTATTTTCTAGCTCCCAATTCAAAATCTTTAATAATCGCATCTTTAAGCTTGTCAGGGACCTTAAAGTTAAGTGTCTTCTTACCATTTTTATCTTTAATAACCAGACGAATCTTTTCATCTGTCATAAAGCAAGCTGGATTGAATTTATATGTGCCTAAAAATAGCTTATCTACAAAATGATCAAAATGATCATCAGGAAAGAAATACTGCTGTGCCGTTTTGCTCATTACTCTCATTTCTTTGTCTTCATTTTCACAAATCAATTCCTTATCTTTATTTAGAACAGTCATGTTATAAAAATCTTTTGATACTTTATAACCCTCAATCTTTCCTGGCAAGCCTAAAGTCGCCATGCCAATACCCAAAGTACCAATAGTAAATGCTGCAGCGGTGGTGTAACCAAGAAGCCTTCCTACTTTAACCACGTTCTTAGTTTGCGGCTGAGGCAAAATCATTACTGTTACATAAGGCTCTTTATAGCTCCAAAAATCCATCTCATTAAGATCTTCTTCTTTAAGAGAGTATGGCTGGTTCTTTTTACGCTTATTTTTGTGATAAACAGCTTTGTCTTTATTCTTTACAGCATATCTATAACCAGAAAGTGGTGTTAAAAATCTAAGCTTGAAATATTCTTTTGAATAGTCATAAACACCAAGTTTTGGCATCTCTTTAGGATTAGTTTCAAAAGCTTTTTCAATTGAAAAATTGCTTGGCTGAAGTGCTAAAACCTCAGTAATTGAAGCCGATAAAATTATCGCTGCTATTAATAAAAATCTAATTCTCCTCATAGAGTCCCCTTTTGACTTAAATTTAAGTTAGCTTAAACACAGTCTTGGAGTCAATTAAATCCATAAATACTAGGGAAAGCCCTAGGGATAATGCTGAGAATACAGTATTTTAGCTAGTTAGTATATACTCCCTGGGCATATAACTAATATATGACCGATCGCCCTGAGAGCAAGAGAAAGAAGTCTCTAAAATTGCTCACGAAACTCCTTAACGCTGCGCATGAGGCCCAAGAAAAGGGCAAGTATCTTGCGCTCGAAAAAATTATAAAAGAAGCAAATAAAATTTCAGCAAATCTAGGCAAAACTAGAAAAGCAACTTTTAAGTTAGTTGATGCTGAAGTAATGGATGATAGCGCAGAGAAAAAAATCGTTATTGATTACGCAACTGAAGAAGAAAAGATTTTCAGAGATACTCAGTCAGACCTTAAGCCTGAGCATAATAATTTAGCTATTATTGCTGCTAAAAGAGATTTCTTTGTGGAATAGCTGTCATTGCAAGCCTAACTGTCATTGCGAGCGAAGCGAAGCAATCCATAGATCACCACGTTATCTTCGGCTCCTCGTGATCACAACTTACTGACGGTGCTTGCGCCCATCATCATCACCATCTTCATGTTTGCAATTTGCAAAGATTTGGAATTGCATATCAACTATTTCTACACCATGTTTTTTAGCAATAGCCTTACCAAGCTCGTTAATCTCATCATCTTCAAACTCAATCGTTTTATTACAGTTCATGCAAATAATGTGATGGTGCGGAGATTCATTTGGGTTAATAAGCTCGTAGTGTTTATGTGATTCAGCAAAATCTAATTCTCTTAAGAAGCCCATCTCAACAAGCATACGCAAAGTTCTATAAGTAGTCGCTAAACTAATCGACTCACCTTTTTTTACTAAAATATCGTAGACATCCTCAGCACTAAGATGCCTGTCTTTAACTTCCTCTTGGAAAATACGCATGATAAGCTCACGCTGAGGAGTAACCCTCATGCCCTTACTTCGAAGGTCACTAATTAAAAGTTCTGTACTGTCCTGGTTCATCTCAAGCATCCTCAAACCCCTCTAGGTTATATATTAACATTATATCAGGGCTTTTCGCCCAGAATCTGTCAATATATTTAAAAGCCTCTCTGGAACTAGCTTCTGAAGGCAAGAAGCATAACCATTTACTAAATTTGTGCAATGTTTTTGAGAATTACTATTATCAGGCTTGCAAGGACAATCTCCTCGAAAAACTCTAGCTCTAGGATGAAAAGCTCCTGTTCTATCCTCTGAACTTATTGAAAAGATAGAAGTTATTTGACAGTCAAGTGCTGCAGCAATATGAAGAATTCCAGTATCAGCACTAAAAACATGATCCGCTCCTTGAAGAATTCCAGCAAGTCCAGTCAGATCAGTTTTAGCTACTAAATTTTCCACGCGAGAGATAAGAGCATCAACTTTAAGTCGACCGCAATCATTAATCAAAGAACCCTTAAGACTTAAAAGTAAATATTCAGCTAGTTTCTTTTCATCAGAGCCGCCTAAAAGTTTAATTTCATAGTCACTATTAAGCAAAATGTTTTTAATAAGCTTTTTCCAATGCTCTATCGGGTATGCCCTTGTAGGTCTTAGTTTGCCAACCCCAACTGCAATGCAGATGTATTTTTTATCGTAGTTAATCTCACTAACGCTTTTATCATCATTCAAGACTTTTATATCAGGATTAACACTAGTATCAAAAGTTTTATAATCTAAAAATCCATGCCAGGCACTTTGATTATCTTTTTCTTTTGCTGCTAGTAAAGATTCTGCGATTTGAGGGAAGTAAGTAATTGCAAAATTCTCTACCGCCTTAAATCTAATATCTTTTTTATACTGAAAAAAGTTTTTGGCTTTAATATCCTTAAAATTCATTAGCCAGCCACGCCACCATAAAGTATGTAGATAAATAAAGTCATCAACTGGATTAGTTTTTAAACTATCCATTAATTCTTTAGATTCATTGATTCTTTTCTTAACTGTATAAATTTTATCTATGTACGGGCAGTACTTAACTAAAACTGCTCTTAATGCGGGCGTTGCAATCACAAGCTCAATAGAGTCATCAGGATTTTCAGTTTTTGCGCGTTTCAAAAGAGGGAGACATTGAATAATATCTCCAATAGCACCTGTTCTGAAAAATAGTATGCGCTTAGCCAATAAATAAGATTATACATAATTAATCCGTCCCAGCCCGGTGTCAGAGCAAAAATCAGGACGCTTTTTGATAAATGGCACCAAATCATCTATTTAGCGTCTTAATTTATGGGTCCTATTTGGGCTTGATTTCCTTATGTCCGCTTCGGGGTCAGACCCCAATCGGAAATTCCGGTTTCCGGGTCTGACCCCGACCGGAATGTCATTGCGAGCATAGCGAAGCAATCCAAAATGCGTAAAATAAACTACATTTTAATAGCGCTAATTGCAAATCTCATGATTTGCAGCCAGAGTTTTGCTGCTGGAATTTCACTTCAATTAGGTGATGGAGCTAATGGTGTTTCTAGTGGTGTGCAGATTTTGATTCTGCTGACTATACTTAGTGTTGCTCCAGCAATTCTTTTAATGACAACAGGTTTTGTGCGTATAGTAATTGTTTTTTCAATGCTAAGACAAGCGATGGGTATAGGGCAGCTTCCACCAAATCAAGTAATAGTGGGCTTATCTTTAATTCTTACTTTTTTAATTATGCAGCCTACCTTTAATGAGGTGAACGAGAAAGCTCTGCAGCCTTTTGTAAAACAACAAATGAACTCAGAAACCTTCTTTAAAAAAGCCATGGTGCCAATGCGCAAATTTATGCTTAAGCAAACTCGAGAAAGTGATCTGAAGATGACACTAAGACTTGCTGATATCCCGCAGCCTGATAACCGCGAAGTAATTCCTAATCACATCGTAGTAGCATCTTTTGTTCTAAGTGAGTTAAAAACCGCTTTCCAAATAGGTTTCACTATTTTCTTGCCATTTATAATTATCGATCTAATAGTTGCTAGCGCGCTTGTATCTATGGGTCTAATGTTCTTGCCGCCTACCACTATCTCACTGCCTTTTAAAGTGATTCTTTTTGTTTTAATTGATGGCTGGGCAATACTCTCTGAAGCGCTTGTATATGGGTTTATAACTTAAAAGGATAAAATGGACACAGCATTATTTCTAGAAATAACACAAGGAGGGCTAATCGCTGCAGCGATTATATCTATCCCTTTGCTGATTCCTGGATTAGTCATTGGTATTTTTATTAGTTTATTTCAAGCAGTTACACAAATCAGTGAGCAAACTCTAACCTTCGTGCCCAAGCTTTTTGTGATGATTTTAAGTTTGTTTGTAGCAGGTCCATTTTTACTTCGCTACCTTATGAGTTACTCGATAGAGCTTATTAAAAAATTGCCTCAAATCGCGCAGGCTGGCTTGGTTTAAAAAGTTAGATTTTAATTAACTCCAGAAATCTCTTTAGTTAATAAACGCTTAGGTCCATGAATAGGATCTTCTAAAACAATAGTTTGCTCACGTTTTGGACCCACACTTACAATAGTAATAGGAGTCTCTAAAACTTCTTCTAGTTTTTTCAAATAAGCAAGCGCACCTAGAGGAAGCTCCTCTACTGAATGAGCATCAGAACTTTTCTTAGCTTCTGATTTCCAGCCAGGGAAAGTCTCATATTGAGGTTCAGCGTATTTAAGAAAATTAGATTTTGCCGGAAGATCCTGATAAACCTCACCTGTACGAATATCTTTATAAGAAGTACAGATCTTTATTTCATCAAGATCATCTAAAACATCTAATTTAGTAAGTGCTAAACAATCCATACCATTAATGCGAATAGCATAGCGAAGTAAAACAGCATCTAGCCAACCCACACGGCGGCCGCGCCCTGTAGTCGTTCCGATCTCTTCCCAAGCTTTTCCTTCTGATCTTAAAACATTAGCTACATCACCAGAAATTTCTGTAGGGAAAGGTCCTTCGCCAACTCTAGTATTAAAAGCTTTAGCAACACCAATAACTCTATCTATAAAGTTAGGACCAACACCAGAACCAACACAAGCTCCACCAGCAACTGGATTAGAACTGGTTACATAAGGATAAGTACCATGATCAATATCTAGAAGTGTACCTTGCGCGCCTTCAAATAAAATATTTTTGCGTGATTTTTCAGCCTCAAAAATATGAGCACTAGTATCTTGCACGTAAGCAGCTAGTGTTCTACCGTACTCAACGTACTCTTGGTAAACTTCATCTATCTCTAGAGGCTCAATCCCATAAAGTCTTTCAAGAATTATATTTTTCTGTGGAATTATAACCTTGAGCTTTTCAAGAAACTCTTCAGGCTCAATCAAATCACACATACGAATACCGTTGCGCTCATACTTATCAGAATAAGTTGGTCCAATACCACGGCAAGTTGTGCCGATCTTTTTAGAACCACGAGCCTCTTCTTGAGCTTTATCTATTATCAAGTGATAAGGCAAAGTCACATGAGCTTTAGCGCTTATTTGTAAACCCTTAAGAGCTAGACCTTGTTCTTTAAGACTCTTCATCTCAGACAAGATTACTCGAGGATCAATAACAGTCCCTGGACCAATCATGCAAACCTTATCCATATCTTGATAAAGAATCCCAGATGGTATTAAGTGAAATTTATATTTTTTATCGCCAACACTTACTGTGTGCCCAGCGTTCGATCCGCCTTGATAGCGAACAATATAATCTGCGTTTTTAGAGAGAAGGTCAACGATTTTCGCTTTACCTTCATCACCCCACTGCGCACCTATAACTATTACATTAGCCACAAAGGCTTATCTTAACATATTGTGTCATTGCGAGCTGCTGTCATTGCGAGCCTACTGGCGTGGCAATCCATACTGGATCACCACGTCGCTTTGCTCCTCGTGATGACGTGACGCTTTGCTCGTGATGACAACAAGTCCTCTAAATCGATGACAACTAAATAAAATCCGGGTGAGCAAAAAGACCGCCAGTAACACCTATATCATTTCTAGTCCCGTCAAGATCACCAAATAAAAGATCATCAGGATTACCAGCATCTAGAGCAGCGCTTCTTCCTCTAAGTCTTAGATTCAATCTTCTAAGTTTTCTAAATCTAGGATTCCCATGCAAATTATTATTGAAGCTAGTAAGACCTAAAGCTACCTGAGCATCACCAATTCGTCTAAAATTTTCTCCCGCTAAAATATCACCTTCTACATTTCTAAAAAAGAGATTGTAATCTACTGGAGTACCTTCTTGAGGCGTTACGCCTATAAAGCAAATACCTCTACCACGACGAAAACGTCCTCTAGTCCCGTTATAAGCAATAATATTATTTCTAATTTGCGGGTCTGATGAAGAACCAGAAACAAATATTCCATTACTATCATTTCTAATAATAGTATTGTTGATGATTCCGGGAGATGAATTAAAGACTTGGATTGCGTGTGGATCACCATTCTTTTTATTCACAGCTTTATTTTGTGCAATTAAGTTATTAAATAGAGAAGCAAATCTTCCATCTTCAGCCATTCCTTGTATATAAAGCCCAGAGCCTTGATCTTCAGCACGATTCAGCCTAATAACATTACGTGAAATAGTAGGTGCGCTATCTTTAATTAAAATACCACCACCCTGAACAGCTCTACCTCTAAAAACAGTCACTCTATCAAGAACTGAAGTAAAAGTTTCACCACTAATAAAGCTAACAACTGTACCTAAATTTTTACCATCTAAGATCGTTGCTCTGCCAACTCCTCTAATAGTTATTGCTTTGCCTTTGTAGTCAATCAAGCCTGTATATCTTCCAGCCTCAAGCATAATAAGATCACCATCAACTGATGCATCAATAGCATCTTGAATCGATTCGCCAGCTGGGACATTTATAGTAGCCGCGTTTGCAGCCAAGCAAAATGCCAGCAGCAATAGTGAGAAAACTAGGTTTTTAATCTTCATAAAGACAATATACCACGTGCTCATATATAGCTAACTCTTAAAGCAAACCTTGAGCTATTCTCTCTATTTCACTAATAGCATAAAATGGCACTGATAAAATTTGATCTTGAAAAGAAAAGTCTTTTTGTGAAATCCTAATACCGAAAGGACATTTATACTTCTCTATAAATAATTTCATACTTTTAAGTCTTCCTGTCTTACCTGCTTTTACTTCTAGAGGAATGATTTTGCCATCAATAGCAATCAAATAATCTACTTCAGCAGATCCTTTATCTCTTTGCCAGTAGTATAAATTCTTTTCAGAATAAACACTTTGGTATGCTAAAAGCTCTTGCCCCACAAACTGCTCAGCCAAAGCGCCTGCAGCAATAGAATGGAAATCTTGACTTTCAATAATCGCCTTACTAATACCAGTATCCATACCAAGAATTTTTTGCATTAATCCAATATCTAAAAAAATTGCCTTAAAATGTTTCTCTGATGCTTCAGCTTCAAAAGGTAATCCTGCTCCACTAGTGCTCTTAACCTTAGTAACTACTCTTGCTTGGTTTAAAAGCTCAAAAGCCTCTTTTAAATTAGCTGACCTGGCTTCTGAATCTACAGTACTGTATTTAAATTTCTCTTTAACCAGCTTGGGCACAGCTGCAAAGACCTTCTCTAGGTATTGTTTTTTTGCCATGCTTGCATACTTAGCAAAATCAGCTTTATAGACCTGATTTATCCGGTCCTGGACCATAAAAGAGTCAGAAAAATCAACTGAACTAAAATAAGTTTTAAGTACTTTAGGCATTCCTCCTAAAATAAAATACCTCCTAATTTCTTCAAGTAATTTTTTATGAATCACATTATCTTGCTCTTTGTTTAGCTTTAGTTCTTTTAAATAATCAATATAGTGAGGCAAATCAGCAGCTATTAAATATTCTATAAAAGATAATGGCTGCATATAAACAAACTGTATTCTACCAACAGGCAAACTAATATCCTCAGAGCGAAGAGCGAAGTCTAAAAGAGACCCTGCCCCGATTACATGCAAGTCTGGCATTTTCTCATGAAAATACCTTAAAGATAAAATAGCTTTAGGGCATAGTTGTATTTCATCTAAAAATAAAAGTGTTTCACCAGGTGAAATTTTCTCACCTTTTAAAACTGATAATTTCTCGATGATTATCTTAGGATTTAGATTCTCGAAGTATTCTTTTAATTCTTCTTCATATTCAAAATTTATAGATATAAAGTTTTTAAAATTTTCTTTTGCAAATTTTTCAACAATAAAAGATTTACCAACTTGCCTAGCTCCTCTAAGCAAAAGAGGTATTGGTTCTTCCTGCGTGCGCCATTTCTTCAATTCCTCTTCAATAAATCTATACATATAAAGCCTTTATGTTAAAATAGTACCCTCTTTTAACAGATTTTATGCAAAAATAAGGGGTTATTTTAGCAAAAGATCCTAAATATCTAGTTTTTGAGCTTTAGACATTCTAAACCCAGGGGACTTCTGACCCCTTTCCTTATATTTCTTTGCCTGCAAAGATCTTCTTTATGTATGTAAAAACCCAATCAGCTAGTCTAGAGGGGCTTGATGCAAGGCTAATAGAAGTAGAAGTTGATATCTCAAATGGTCTGCCAGCTTTTAATATAGTAGGGCTTGCTGATAAATCTATCAACGAATCAAAAGATCGTATTTGTGTTGGTATGAAAGCTTGTGATTTTCCGCCACCGCCTAAACGTATAGTAGTTAACCTAGCGCCTGCAAATGTAAAAAAAGAAGGCCCGCAGTTAGACCTTGCTATTGCAGCGGCTCTTCTAGTAAGTTTTGAGTATATAAAATGCGCGCCAGAATTTATGGAGAATTTTTGTTTTTTTGGTGAACTTTCACTAACTGGAAAATTAAAACCCGTTAAAGGCATGCTCCCATTAGCTTTGCAAGCAATAGAATCTAAAGCAAAATATATGGTAGTTAGTTTACAAAACTCTAATGAAGCTTCTCTAGCCAAATTAGATGACGAATCTAATATAGAATTAATTGTTATTAAAGATCTAAAAGATTTAAAAGAGATTATAGAAACTCTTTACAAACTTGATTTAAATAAAAAAGAAGGACGATATCAAGCTAGTTTAAAAGAGTTGCAAGATTGCAAAAGCCAATACATAGCCAAAGAAATAAAGATAGAATCTTTATTTCTTGAAAATTCAAAACTAGAGAGTGACTATTCTGAAGTCATCGGTCAATCTCAAGCTAAGCGGGGCTTAGAGATTGCAGCAGCAGGAAGGCATCACTGCTTAATGATAGGACCACCTGGTTGCGGTAAATCGATGTTAGCTAAAAGATTTATAGATCTTATGCCTAATCTTTCTTTTAAAGAAGCTCTTGAAGTCACTAAAATCTACAGCGTCTCTGGTCTTTTAAAAGAAGCTTTGCTAAGCAAAGCACAATTGCGCGCGCCGCATCACTCAGCAACAGTAACTTCACTAGTTGGTGGTGGTGTCCCGCCTAAGCCAGGCGAGGCTAGCCTTGCGCATCATGGTGTTTTGTTTTTAGATGAACTTACAGAGTTTAATAGATTTTTGATAGATCAATTTAGGCAAATTTTAGAGAATAAGGAAATTACACTTAATAAAAGTAATAGATGCTTTTCTTATCCAGCAGACTTTACACTTATAGCTGCATGCAACCCTTGTCCCTGCGGGTATTTAGGAGATAGCACTAGAGCTTGTGCTTGCAGCCCCTCTCAAATCTCGCGTTATATCTCGCGCCTCTCTGGTCCTTTTCTAGATAGAGTTGATATTCATTTGCAGCTTAGTAAACTTAGCAAAGAAGAAATGGCACTTCTAAGCTCTCAATACTCTGATACTAATCCTATTAATAGTCTTAGTACTAAAGAAATGAAATCTAATATCCAAAAAGCAAGGGTCTTTAGAAAAAGTCGCCAACAAAACCACAAAAAGTTTTCTGAAAAAAAAGAAGAAAGTGATTCTATAACTAAAGTTATCAAGCATGAATTGCATCTAGAAAAAGAATCCAGAGATTTTCTAAATGAAGCCATAAACAGTCTCAATATGTCAGCTAGATCACATCAAAAAATACTTAAGATATCACGCACAATAGCCGATCTTAGTGAATCTGAAGTGATAAAATTGGACCACGTTGCTGAAGCGCTGCAGTATAGATCACTGAATTGGGATCAATATATTCAAAGCTCTTCTCAACAAGGCAAAGGTTGTTTTGAAACGAGCACTGCCTAAAGGCAAATGAAGACAGTAAAAGATATTTATAAAGAACTCATCAAAACTCTTAAAAGCACAGAGCCAGAGTTAGAAGCTGAAATAATTCTTGAGACTATACTTGGCATAAGCAAAATAGATTTAATAACTAAATCAGAGAAATCAATCAGTCAGAATAATATAAAAAAGATCTTAGAAATTAGAGATAAAAGAGCAAGAGATAAAACTCCACTTGCTTATATCCTTGAAGAAGCTCCTTTTATGGACATGAAGCTTTTTGTTAATAGTGATGTTTTAATACCAAGACCCGAGACTGAGCTTATAGTTGAGCAGGTTTTAAATGAGATAAAGCTAAGGCGGATTAGCAAACCAAGAATTATTGATATTGGTACAGGATCAGGCTGCATAGCCATCGCTCTTAAAAGAGCACTTCCAGCAGCTGAGATTTTTGCTAGTGATATTTCTAAAAACGCACTTAGTGTAGCTGCTATAAATGCTAAAAGATACAAAGTTAAAATTAATTTTGTGCTTGGTGATTTCCTAGATCCCTTTATAGAAGAGTCTTTCAAATCTAAGATAGCGGTGCCAATTTTAAAAGGCAATCCACCATATTTTGATGTGATTGTTTCCAACCCACCATATATCAGCGAAGAAGATTATAAAAACTTAGAGCCTGAACTTTTTCATGAACCCAAACACGCTTTAGTAGGCTTTCCTTATGAGCATATAATCAAGCAAGCTAAAGGGCTTATCAAGGAAAATGGTTTTATCGCTTTTGAATTTGGTGAGGGGCAGGCTAATAAACTACAAAAGCTTCTCCCTAAATCTAAAGTCTATAGAGACCTTGCTCATATAGAAAGATATCTTATTGCTGATTTATAAAAGACTTCTTAAAAGCTCATTTTCTGGAATATACTTATCAAACTTATCTTTAAAGAATTTAGCTGAGCCACCAGTAGAGATAGTTATAGCTTCTGGTAGTTTATGCTTTAAGTTTAAAAGCCAATTATCTATTAAAGCTTCATGCGCAAAATAAACACCTCTAATAATATTTGCTTCCGGAGACTTACTTTCCATAGCATCAAGCTCTCCAGAATCATAAGCTCTTTTAAACTCCTCTCTTAAGTCAGGAAGCTGCGATGTTTGGCAAGCCAAAGCCTCAAAACTTTTTTCCAAGCCAAGTGAAATATAGCCATCAAGGTAATGCTGATTTCCATTTTCAACTCTTCCAGCAGTCGCTGTAGTCGCTGTACCAAAATCCATTAATATAAGATCTTTACCAGCACATATTTTCATCGCTCCAAGCAGCTTAGCTACTCTATCAGCTCCAATTCCCGAATAAAGATCTTTTAGCTCAGTTTGCTGAGGATCAAAAATTTCAATCTTGCCAAGATTAGAGTTGAGCAAGCTTTTAACTTTAGATAGTTCCTTTTCATTTGCCTCTGGTACAGTACTAACCAAAAAGACATTAACAGGATTATCTTTATTTACAAGTTCTTTAAGATCATCTATATTGAAGTAAGTAGTTTCATTTAAAAAATACTTCACGCGGCTATTACCAATATCAATAATTAAATTCATGGACATATTTGCAAATATCTATAACGTCCTTCTAAGACCAAACTTAGCTTTTGAACGATTTGCTAAAGAATATAGCATAAGCCTGATGTTTCAAGGTCTTTTGGTCTTTATGATCGCAAATTCTATCCAAAAAGAATTATCTACTAAAGCAATTGTAGATTCTTTTTTAACCTGGCTAACAATTATCACACTCATCTTTCTTATAGGCTTTGTATTTAAACTTAGAGGAGATGATTTTTATAAAGTAGTTTGTGTCTGCTCCTTTGCAAACGCGCCACTTATTTTTTCAGCACCTATCAGATTAATCGCTGATTACCATGACGGTCTGAGTAACTGGCTCAGCCTGCTTCTTTGGATCTGGGTTTTTACTCTAAATGTTCTAGCTATATCAAAAGCTTTTGAAATCTCTAAGCGTAGAGTTTTACTCTTCTTTTCTATTCCCATCATCGGAGCTATCTTGCTCATCTCGGGTTCCATCTTTCAGATATTGCTTTTCTTTTAACTCATCAGGCAAATACTGCTGCTCTACATAGTGTCCTGGATAGTCATGCGGGTATTTGTATTTAGTAACTGGATTAACCCCTTTGTTTTTAAGAGATGTCGCCGGACAAGAATTTTTAATAGGTCTTAAGTGAAAAGGCACTTCGTATGGTGGATGATTTTTACAATCATGCAGCGCACGATTAAGTGCCATATAACTATCATTAGATTTTGGTGCATTGGCTATATAACAAACTGCTTGAGCTAAAGGAATCCGTGCTTCTGGCATTCCTAGAGTGAGAGCCGCATCATAAGCTGCCTGCGCAACTACCAAAGCCATAGGATCAGCTAGCCCCACATCCTCACTTGCTGTTACTAAAATGCGACGAGCGATAGCTTTAAGATCACCACCAGAATGCAAAAGCCTAGCAAGCCAATAAACAGAAGCATCTGGATCAGATCCTCTTAAAGATTTTTGTAAAGCTGAAACACAGTCATAGTAGGTATTTGCATCGCCAGAATAATGCTTATCATCAGTAATAGATTTAGCTATTTCTAAATTAACAATTATAGAGTCGTCTTGATTCTTGCGTGAGTAAGCTGCCTGAGAAGCTGATGTTTCTAGGTTAGTCAGTAGCACTCGAGCATCTCCATAACTAGCTTTAATAAGATAGTCAGCAGCATCGTCTTCAATCTCTAGGTTTAATTCTGCTTTAGCTCTTTCTACTAAAATCTTATGATCACCATAACGATGCGATTTTAGTTCAAATTTTATTAGGCGACTAGATAAAGCTTTATTGATAGAAACAGCAGGGTTTTCTGTAGTTGCACCAATGAAAGTCAGAATGCCAGTTTCAAGTGCATCTAGCAAGATGTCTTGCTGACTTTTATTAAAATTATGAACCTCATCAACAAATAAAACTATATTATTAGGCATCTTTTTTGCTTGAGCAATCACATCTCTTAAATCTTTAACTCCAGAATCAAAAGCATGAAGTTTTATAAAGTTCTTTTTAGAAAGCTCAGCTGCCATCTGCGCAATTGTAGTTTTGCCTGTTCCAGGTGGCCCCCATAAAAGAGCTGATTGACGATTAGGATTTTTCAGCCAGTTAATTACAGCAAAATTACTAATACCAACTAAGTCTTCAGGCTTTCTAGGCCTAAGTTTATGAGCCAAAGGCTCATAACTAGTATCAGATGCAAATAAAGTCGCTTGGTTCATTAAATCTCTTATAGACTCATTCTATCTTAACGATTTGCTTTAGAATATAACGTATTATCAAATTCCGCAAGCAACCAAATCCTTAAGGGATGCTTGATTTCCCGTAAAATCAAGCTTTTTGTACTAAAATATAGTCTGGCTCATTTATGTCAATGAAAGAGACTACTATTGTAATGAAGTTTGGCGGCACCTCAGTGGCTGACGCTGAATGTATCAGACGTATTAGTAATCTTGCCATTGAAGAAAGTAAAAACCATAACGTAATAGTTGTAGTTTCAGCTATGGGTAAAACGACTGACGAGC
>CAYGPN010000023.1:0-5593 GCA_964352085.1 uncultured Gammaproteobacteria bacterium
ACTTTTGGTGGTAATTCAGGGATTTCAGCTCTAGGTATTAGGTAAGTAGATAAATTAAAGAAGTCCTCAAATACCTTATGTTTTTCAGCAGTCATTCTTAAATAATCGTGCCCAGCAGACCCTCCTGTACCAATCTTGGTGCCAAGCATTCTTAAAGCCATAAGCGCATGTCTGTATCTCCATGCAGTAAAATTCTCATCAATATTTACAAGCGATTTTATGATTTTATATGGCATATAAAGGATGGGCTCGTCTCTATAAAGATTTATAAGTAAAGCGGCTTGAGTTGCTTTAAAAGATAATTTGATTCCCTTTTCTTTTACCAGTTCTTTGTGTTTATCTTCATCAAACAAAGCTTCAAAAGTTTTTGCTGAAGCTGAGATGCTCATGAGTTGCTTTTCTTTAGCTTCTTCAGGCATATTGGGATTTTTAGAAATCACTTGAGAGTCTCTATCTAACATTTTCTTTACTGCAGCTTGGTATTCTTTCCAGAAGTCAAACCCTTCAATATCTAAAAATGGAGTGCGCTCAAGCCAGCCTTCTATTAATTCAAAAAGTGATGTTTCTTTTTCGCTCTTCTCAACAATTTTCCTATGCTCTCTACTAAGCGCTTCTAGATAAGGTTTGCCGTTATAAGTGAGTCTATCTTTTAGTCCAAGTTTATTTTCTAGTATTCTAAATTGAAAGCTTTGAAAACCAGAAGATGGGAAAAGATGATCTCTAAAATCCAGAAAATCTAGCGGAGTCATAGTCTCAAGTATTCTTAATTGATCTAAAAGTAATTTTTGGATTTCAATAATTCTTTCAAGCCTTGAAACCACTATCCCTATAGATTTTTCGTCTACTTTCTTTTGTTTAAAAATTTCTAGAGCTGAGTCAAGCTCGTGAATGATTTGTTTGAACCAAAGCTCATAAACTTGATGAATAATTATAAATAGAGTTTCATCATGAGCAGGGCTTCCGTGCTCTGCGCTTTTAGGTTTTTGGCTGTTTAAAATTTGGTCTAGAGATAAATAATCTGCGTAATACATAGTTTTTGAATTTAATAACCATTATATCTGGTATTACACTTGCTTGTGCGTATGCTTTCTTACTAAAATGACGAGCAATATGACAAATCTTGCAAAAGGATCTGAGGGGACGCAAATGAAAAAAGACGTCGAGTCAAATGATGTTGGAATTAGAGGTTTTGATTTTGTTGAATTTTATGTAGGTTCAGCTAAATCTGTAGCATGGTGGTTTCAAAAGGCTTTAGGTTTCAAATTAGTTGGATACAAGGGACCTGAAACAGGCTTTCGTGAATATGCCGCTTACTATTTAGAGAAAAATAAATTGAAGTTTGTAATAACTTCAAAATTTCAATTAGCTAAATCTGACCCTGCTCATGAAATTGCTGATTTTGTTAATAAGCATGGCGATGGTGTAAAGAGAATTGCTTATGAAGTTAATGATGTTACTAGTGCCTTTGAATATGCAAAAACTCACGGTGCTGAAGTAGTTAGGAAGCCTAATAAGATAAAGGGCGAGGCTAAGGACTATGTAGAAGAAGCTGCTATTCGCATTTATGATGATACAGAGATAGTTTTTATTAATTACGATAACTATGAGGGTATCTTCGTGCCGGGTTATGGTGAACCACCTCAGAAATATAATATTGAATGTGAAGATACTGGAATCGCAGTTATTGACCATATTGTAGGAAATGTGCAAGAAGACCAGATGGATAAATGGGCTGGCTATTTTGAGAATGTTTTAGGTTTTGAAACCTACGTGCATTTTGGACCTGGTGATATTTCTACTAAATTCTCAGCACTTCTTTCTAAAGTGGTTCGAAGCAAAGATAATATAATTAAAAATCCAATCAATGAGCCTTATCACGGTCTCCGCAAATCTCAAATCCAAGAATATATAGAAGAATATAATGGCTCAGGTGTTCAGCATATTGCAATTGCTTGCAAAGATGTGATCAAATCAATTCGTGCGCTACGTAAAAATGGAGTTGAGTTTTTGTCAGTTCCTAAAACTTACTATGATGAACTTCGTAAGCATTCGGATCGAATCGATGAGAATATTGATGATTTAGAGGACCTAGGTATTCTTTGTGATCTTGATAAAGATGGTAAAGGCTATCTTCTTCAACTTTTCACTAAACCTATTGGTGATAGACCTACTTTCTTCTTTGAATTTATCCAGAGGAAATATGGTAGTGAAAGCTTTGGTCAAGGTAATTTCCAGTCACTATTTGAGTCGATCGAGCGAGATCAGGCTTTAAGAGGTAATCTATAAATATGGCGTACTACCATAAGCTTGGCAATATACCAAAGAAAAAACACACGACCTTTAAAAAAGGCGAGAAGAAAACTGATCTTTATTATGAAGAGCTTTATAGTACAAAAGGTTTCTCTGGTGTTTATTCAAATAAATATCATATAAACATGCCAACCCAAGTCTTAAAGATTGAAGACTTGCCGCATACAGAAACTGTTAATTGGGATGACGCTCCTCTTCAGTACTACCATTTTCAAACTGATAAGAAAAAATCAGACGGTGATTTTATTTCTGCTAGAGCAAGTTTCCTTGAAAATGAAAATTGCGTCATTGCAACAGCTAAAGTTACTGAGAACACGGATAAATTCTTTAGAAATGCATACTCTCACGAGATGATATTTGTTCACCATGGTAGTGGAGAGTTCTTGTCTGAGTATGGGAAGATAGCTTTTGAAGATGGTGACTATCTAGTAATTCCTAAAGGAAGCACTTATCATTTAAACTTTAGTGATTTTAAAAATAATAAGCTCTTTATAGTAGAGTCTAAAACTGCATTTGAGATCCCTAATAAATATAAGAATGAATACGGTCAGCTTATGGAATGGGCGCCATATTGTGAAAGAGATTTTAGGGCACCTGAGTTTGTGGAGCCTGTTGACCAAGAGGCGACTGATAAAAAACCTATCAACTTGATTCTTAAAGCTGACAAGAAATTCTATAACTATAGTTTGAAGCACCATCCTTTTGATCTAGTGGGTTGGGATGGCTTTGCTTATCCTTATGCTTTTAATATAAAAGAATTCTCTCCAGTTGTTGGTAAGATTCATTTACCACCTCCTGTTCATCAAGTTTTCCAAACAGAGGGTTTTGTAGTTTGTAATTTTGTGCCAAGGCTTTTTGATTTTCACCCGGAAGCTATTCCAGCTCCTTACTATCACTCTAATGTCGATAGTGATGAAGTGCTTTACTATGTTGAAGGTGAGTTCATGTCTAGGAAAGGAGTTGGCGAAGGATCTATAACTCTTCATCCTGGCGGCATTCCTCATGGGCCTCAGCCTGGTAAATATGAAGCTTCAGTTGGAAAGAAAGATTGCTATGAATATGCAGTGATGGTTGATACCTTTAGTCCTCTTAAACCAACATTAAATGTAAAAGAGACTATGCTTGAAGACTACTCTCAGTCATGGTTAACTAAATAAATTATGAGATTTGTATCTTTTAAAACTAAAGCTGGCGAAGAAAGACTTGGGATTATAGTCAAAGGAGAGATCTGTGATCTTCAAAAGCATGCTGATATGATCTCTACTCGCCTCCCTTCAACAATGGCTGAGTTTTTAAAAGACTACGTCTCTTATTATGAAAGAGCAAGAAAAGTTGAGAAGCATTGTATAGAATCAAGTCTTAAGTTAGTTGAGAATAAAGATGAAATAGAAATGCTGCCAGCAATCCCTTCCCCAAATTCACTTAGAGATGCTTACGCCTTTAGGCAGCACGTGGAGACAGCTAGGCTGAATCGTGGTCATGAAATGATCCCTGAGTTTGATCAATTCCCAGTTTTCTATTTTTCAAACCATAATGCAATTGTTGATTCGGGTGATTTAATTGTAGAGAAAGATCATTTGGATCAGTTGGATTTTGAATTAGAAGTTGCAATAGTAATTGGCAGGCATGGGAAAAATATTTCTGCAAGTGAAGCAGACAAGCATATTGCTGGCTTCATGGTGATGAATGACTTCTCTGCAAGAAAACTCCAATTGGAAGAGATGAAATTAAACTTAGGACCAGCTAAAGGGAAGGACTTTGCAACAGCCCTTGGTTCCATGATGGTTACACCTGATGAACTTGATGACCATTTAGCACCCACTCCAGAAGGTCATATTGGTAAAACTTATGATCTTGAAATGACAGCTAAACATAATGGTAATACTGTCTCTGAAGGTAACTTAAAGTATATGCATTGGACTTTTGCTGAAATCATAGAAAGAGCTTCTTATGGCGTAGAGCTTTTGCCGGGTGATGTGATTGGTTCAGGGACTGTTGGTACTGGTTGTTTCCTTGAATTAAATGGTACAGGTTTGAGGAAGCATGGAGATAGTTTTAAGCCAACTTGGCTTAAGCCTGGTGATGAGATTGAGCTAGAAGTCAAAGGTCTCGGTCAATTGAAAAACAAAATAGTTTTAAGTGATAATAATGTTTCGATATTGAGGAAATAGTTAGAGGGAAATTTATGCTGAGCGTTGACGTCAAAGATTTAAGTCCAAGAGAAGTTTACTACCATATGATTGGTGGTATTGGTCCAAGACCGATTGCTCTTGTTTCCACTATTTCTCATGATGGGATTAATAATGTTTCGCCATTTTCTTTTTTTAATGGCTTTGGCTCAAACCCGCCAATGATAGGCTTCTCACCGGCTCGTCGTGGAAGAGATGGCACGCTTAAAGATACCTATAATAATCTGATGAGCACTAAAGAGTGTGTGGTGCAAGTAGTTACTCACTCTATAGTTGAGCAAGTTAGTCTTTCTTCTACTGAGTACCCCAGTGATGTAGATGAATTTTTAAAAAGTGGATTTACGGCTCTAGATTCTGATTTGGTTAAGCCAAAGCGTGTTAAAGAATCTCCATTTCAAATGGAATGTAAACTTCACCAGATGATAGATCTAGGTGATCAAGGTGGTGCTGGTAATTTGGCGATTTGTGAGATTCTAAAGTTTCATATCTCTAAAGATATTTTAGATATAGATGGTCATGTTGACCAAACTCTTATTGATCTAGTGGGTAGAAATGGTGGAGAGTATTACACGAGATCTCATGGTGATGCATTATTCACAATCCCTAAGCCTTTAAGGATGATTGGTATGGGAGTAGATGAGCTTCCTGATTTTATGAAGATGTCAGATGTCTATTCTGGAAATAACCTTGCTCACTTCGCTTCTTTAGATAAAGCGCCAGAGAAAACAGAGATTGAAAAATTTATAAATGAGCACAGTGAAATTGCTCTGAAAGATGCGAATGATAAAACTACTAATCTTGAATTAAGTCTAGAAGCTTTTAATAGATATAAAGACAGTAAAGATTACAAAGACATGTTGCATCTGGTTCTAGCATCAAAAGATAGCAATATGGATAAAACGAAACTGAAAATACTTATTGAAGAGGCTGCAAAAATAGCTCTAGAAAAAGAGGATATAGACTTTGCTTGGAAAACAGCACTACTTGTCCCTCACTGGCTTTAGTCATTGCGAGCCCTAGGTGAAGCAATTAAGATAGATTGCCGCGCTGCGCTCGCAATGACGCTATAGATTGCCGCGCTGCGCTCGCAATGA
>CAYGPN010000024.1:0-5229 GCA_964352085.1 uncultured Gammaproteobacteria bacterium
CAACCATTCTTTGAGCCGTGCCAGCCTGTGGTTCATAATTTTACACATACGACCACTTCTCAGTTAACTCACTGGCAGACTCTGCCACAAGGCGCTCGGCTCCCTTCGGTCGCCTCGCGCAACTCGCTGCTACGCAGCTCGGCAAAAGCGTTGTGCCGGCACGGCTGCTGCTAACGCCGCCGCCTGTGCCCTGACTACCGCCCCTTGTCTGGCTTTCTAGTTTCTTTTCTAGCGGAGTCTGCTCTGGGCTGTTCTGGATGCTAAGCCCTGAGGACACTTCGCGGAAAAAGCAAAAGGGTTTAGAGTAGTCCAGATTATAAGTTTTCTCTTTAAAAGTCGGGTTCAAACCTACGTTTTTCAAAATCTTACCCATTTGGACATAATCTTTTTTCAAAACGCTATGAAAGGCTTTGTTGCTGAGTTTCAAAGAATCTTTGAGCGGTTCAAACCAATCACTTCCGTTTGCTTTAATTTTAGAAATTTTATCTTCAATTGAAGAATAGTCATTTATCATTTTGTTTTTCTTCTGCTTATATTCCTTTGAATTAATAACTCCTTCTATGTGTATGTCTAAAAGTCTTTCTAATTTCTCTCTATAAGCACTTAGCTCAGCATCTAAATCATTAATTTGCTGATCAGCAGAACCCTTCTCTTCATCTCTCCAGGTTTCTATTGTATTCAGGCACCATTCATACCAGTAATCATCAATAGCAATATCTGATACTAAGCTCTCTACCTGAGTAGCTAGATCTTTTTCATTAATTGGCTTTTGTTTACATTTATGAGTCTTAGATTTTTTACTACAGCGATAATATCTAAACTCTAAACCTGATTTCTTCTGGTGATACTCTCGGATCACGCTGTAACCACACTCCCCACATCTGCCGATCTCATCAAATAGAAACCCTTTTTCGTTCTTGCTTTTCTCGCTCCAGTCCACTGCCCTGATTCTGCTTGCCAGTCTCTTTTGGATTCTGTCAAAAGTTTCTTTGCTGATCATGGGAGGATGTGAACCCTGGTGAAGTTCTCCTTTAAGTCTAAATACTCCATGATAAAAAGGATTTTCTAGCATTGCCAGTATAGTGCTGTAGTTAATGCGAGTACCATAACGAGTTTTAATGCCAGCTTCAAACATCTTATTCATAATTTCTGAGAAGCTTAAATTACCATCAGCGTAATTTTCAATAAGTCTTTTAATTAAGTGGAAAGTTTCTGGATCTGCTTCTATAGTTCTAGTTTTATGATGATTAAAATACCCCAGAGGAGCCATACCAGGAAACTGACCACGACGTATCTTCTCTCGAATTCCTCTTTTAATGTTTTGAGATAAATTATCTACGTACAATTTCCCAAAAGAGAATGCTAGAGATAGATTAAACAAACCCTGAGGATCAGGCTGAAAATGAAAGCTAGGAAATTTAAGATCTTTAATGATCCCTTGATCAACCAGATGAATTACCTTCCCTCCCTCTATTGCGTTTCTGCTGATCCTGTCTGGTGCCCAACTTAAAATACCATCAGCCTTCCCCTCTGTTATCTTTTCAAGAACTTCATTAAAGATCGGTCTATTATCTGGTTTCCTTGCGGACTTGCTTTCAATGAATTCATCCACAATTAGCAGTTTATGCTTCCCTGCATATTCTCTAAGTTCTTGTAGTTGTGATTCGATGGAAAGAGCTTGCCTTTCCTCTTCTTCAGATGATTTACGGCAGTATATGAAATATTTGGACATGAACAGGCTCCTTTTTGTCTCTTATTAAGTTGCTTCAGTTCATGCATTAAATGCGCGAATCTATTTAGAGTTCATTTTAACTCATACCAATTCTTATTTGAAAGTCATTCAGCAGCTAATCTTGCACTTTTAGAGCCCTCAGTCAAAGGCTTTTCTAAGCTAAATTGACTTTCTATAGGCAAACAATGTATAATGACATTAATATGAGTTTAACAGTATCACCAGCTAAACCAAGAATTACTCAACCAAGCACTGGTGGACCTGGAACCGTGAAGGCCTCTACTCCTGCAGTCGAGTCTCCGCCGAAAGACACCAAACTAGAGAGACATTTCAAGACTATTGACAATGCGGTAGATAGAGCCATGGATAAATTTAGAAAGAATTTAACTGAAGAGCAAGAAAAAAGAGCAGAAGAAATAATTAAAGGATCTAATATAACGATTGTTGAAATGGCTGAATTAGCAAAACTGGACACAAAAGGTTTTAGCACCATGCTAAAGGAAGGAATCGTTGAACCTAGCCCAGTTGGTGTTTTGACACCTGAGGTTGCGAATACCACTATTGCAAAAATTATGACTCAAGGGCTTATTCTTCTTGCAAAGTTTTTTAGTAAATCTTCTTAAAATTTGAAAGTTAGACACTCGTATTACTTTCTGTTAATTTATCTAGTGGTGGTGCCAGAACCCACCCCGCCATACTAGACAGTAATGTCAAATGTCCATTAGAGATAACCGTAACTACTCTTTCCTATCCTTTAGAGGAGGAATAAAAACAAAGGCATCAAAAAGCTCCCCCAAAGCAACCTGTTCAAATTCTGGGATTTTTCTTTGAGCCATAGGATTAGAAGAATATCGACGTTTTCCACTTCCATCAATATCTAGTCCTGTAGATACCATCAATGGGGAATGCAGAGACCCAAAGTTTATATCAGAAGATAAAGCTACTGAAGCAGCCCTAAAACTTTCATCTAATCTAGTCCGTAATGCTACACCTTCTTCTAGAAATTTCTTGCCACTTGAGATCAATCTTCCTATTCTTGCTTTATCACCCATAAATATTGCATCAGATTTTTCATTGAATAATTTTATACGTTGCTCTGCATCAGCGCCCATCTTTACACTGTTAGACTCTTTGCAGACCTCTTCTAACTCTGGATATAGAATTTCCAAGCCAAGCACTGGTACTCCAAAATTCATGAGCCTGCTCATAGCTGAAGAGCCGTCATACCAAACATGTGCTGCGCCACCAGTAAATAAAATATCTCCATTCTCTTTCTCTTCAAGAGCTTTCAAAAGATTTTCTTTTATTCTTTCGTCTCGATCCTTATTAAGCCTATAAAACAAGGAATTTACCTCCAGCTTAAGCTCATATAAAAGAACTAACTGCTCTTTTATATCCTCTAACCTTGGATTACTTGGTGAACCTAATAACGCGTAAGCTTCATCTACAAGCTTTTGTATCTGTTCGACAAGTCCCAAGCCAGATAAAACTGTTAGATTGGTCACAAGGTGGTCCTCAGCACTACAATCCACTGCTATCAGATTTATTCCTTCCTTCTTTGCGAGCTTCACATAATCATCCCATACACCAGAACCAACTGCACTAGTTTCTGTTTCTTCTCCAGAATCTACTTTCCCAAGAGCTTCACTTCTTAACTCTTCTCCCCGTTCTATAGCTTTTCTCATAAACCCACTCTCAAGAAGATCTTTTTGGTCACCCAATACACCGCTAATGAACTCTTCAAACTTTCTTTCTGCTCTCTGACTAATACCTTTACTATCACACCAGTCAGTATATGCATCTGAATTTGCACCTTTTTCTATACTAAAAAAATCTGCAGCTTCAGGTGGTAGTTCTAAAGCTAAAGTTTTAACTCCTATATTTTTTAAATATGGGAAAAGTTTTTTTAAAGTTTCTCTACCCAAATGAACACCCGAACTAAACTTGGTACCGCCATGATGAGACTCAGACCAAGCTACAACTCCTCTATCTCCATACGCAAACGCATCCAAGCGAGAAATTCCAGCGACCTCTTTAATTTTTTCAGCACGTTTCCTAGCTTTCTCCATTAAAACCTTTATACCTAAAGGAAGATTAGGCTTTCCAAATAACCTTAAAGCTTCATTTAAGTTGTGAGATTTCAATGCCTCGCCAATATTTCGAGAAGATGTTCTGCTTGGCTCCACTTGAGTGCCATCAGCCTCAAATGCTGGGCACACAGCACTAGACTTATCCAAAAGCAAACCAGTACTTTTAGCCTTTTGAGCACTTCTCTCTGCAGCTCTTTCCATAGCTTTCCTAATTCTTTCCTTGGACTGAGCAAAGGCCGCCCTAAAGTTAGATTTATGTTCAACAGTAGTAGAGAAATCAAGTCCCATATCTTTACAAAGCCTAATTAAAGCATTTTTTATCTTGATCTGTATTGCGAATATAGGTATTATCCCTATTTTTAAGCGAGAGAGAGAGTGTAGAATCATCTCTTGCTTACAGTCTTTACTCACTTTTTTACTGCTTTTCTTAGATTTTAAGCAACTTTTGCCCATTTTGGCACTGCCTCTGGCTTTCCGGCTCCTGCAGATGCTTATCCAGAAGCCGCCTTCGTTTATTTAGAGACCACCTTCCATCGTTTGGAAGCTGCCTTCCCTTACTTGGGTACTGCTGGCCCTTATCCAGAGCCCCGGAAAAGTTATCAAGTGTCCGCCCTTATATCTCCAGTGACTTCTGAGTTTATCCATGCGCCGCCTCTGTTTATTTAGTGACTGCCTTTGGTCTTCCGCTTACAGCGGAAATATATCCGAGAGCAGCAGAAACTTAGCAATATATTGCCTCTGTTTATCCAATGGAGCTTGAGAATAGCAAGTTGCTGACCTCGGTTATCCAGCAGCGGCGTCCGTTTAAGAAATTGGTGCGGAAAATTTTCCAACGTGAGCAAAACTCTCTCCATGTTAAAAAGAAATCAATCCAAGTTTAGTAGTAGCTCTTCCAAAGACTAACTTTTGCTCCTGAGATGCAAACCGGACTTGCGCGTCGGCTACGCCTCCTTGCCTTCCCTTTAGTTTTTCCGCTTCGTGTCTCAGGGCTTAGCATTCTGCTCCCTACCTTTAGTTATCCAGTTAGATCCTTTAGTCTTCCGTTAACGGGAGCTTCATGCTTTAACAGCCCAGAGCCGACTCCGCTACAAAAAAATTAGAATCCAGACAAATGGCGGTATTCCCAACGCTTTTGCCAAGCCCCCTAGGGGCGAGTTGCGCGAGGCGACCGAAGGGAGCCGAGCGCCTTGTGGCAGAGTCTGCCAGTGAGTTAACTGAGAAGTGGTGGCGCGCGCTTGACATGACGCTCCTTGCGGTCAGGCTGCGATATTCTTCCACTCCGGATTCACTACGTTCACCTACGCTCCAGAATAATCTTGCTGCCCTCCAGTTCGCGCCAAGCCAAGCGCGCGCCACCATCATATGTCAAATTAAAATCTGAAATCAAGCAAGTTTTTGTAATTTGCT
>CAYGPN010000025.1:0-3818 GCA_964352085.1 uncultured Gammaproteobacteria bacterium
AACCATTCTTTGAGCCGTGCCAGCCTGTGGTTCATAATTTTACACATACGACCATCTCATATCACAGCCCTCATCCCCACCACATACCCAAGGCTCGGCGCCCTTCGGTCGCCTCGCCAATCTCGCCCCAAGGGGCTCGCAGACAGCGGTGCTGTCATGTTGCACAAGACTAGCACCGCTCTGTAGTTGAATATCACGGTGATTGCTAAGTTTAGTTTCTTCAGGTCTGCTGCAGCTCCCAGTCTTCAAGTGAACTTCACGCAAAAAATTGAAGGGGTCTAAAAAATCTAATTTAAGTTTTTTACTACTCATTTGAGAGTTCAACCCAACTTTTTTCAAAATTCTATTCATCTCATGGAAATTTTTATCTCGAACGCTATGGTCTGCTTCATTAGCAGTTTTGATGAAATCCTGAAGCGGTTCAACCCAAAGGTTACCTTCTTCTCTGATTCTCTTGGACTTAGCTTCTAAATCAGACTTTTTGTTTACAAGTTTGTTCTTCTTGGCTTTATACTCATCAGTTGAAATATCACCTTCTATGTGAATATCTAACAACCTCTCTAACTTATCTTTGATGCCTTTCGTCTCAGAATCTAGCCTGTCTAACTCTGATTTAGACTCTGCATGTTCTCCCTGAACCCATTCATCTATCTTGTTGCTAAATTTTTTATACCAACTATCATTGATAGTTAGTTGAGAGACATAATCCTCTATTTGTAGAGCCAGATCTTTTTCATTAATAGCTTTCTCTCTGCAATTGCAAGCTTTAGATTTTCGACTGCAGCGGTAATACTTAAAAACCAAGCCTGATTTCTTTTTATGCCATTCTGGGACTATTGCATAGCCACAATTGCCACATCTAGCTAATCCTTGAAACCAATAATCCTTCTCCTCATTTTTATTATTATGAAAGTTGATCTTCTTAGGATTTTTTTCGAGTCGTTTTTGGATTTTGTTATAGGTATCCTTTGAGATCATTGCTTGATGCGAGCCTTCATGCAGTTCGCCATTTAGTTTAAATACACCAAAGTAAAATGGGTTAGCTAATATCGACCTAATGGCAAAGAAACCTAAAAGTTTTTCTTTTCGTGATCTAATACCTGCTTCATACATTTCTTCTCTGAGTCTTGCTTGAGATATATTTGTGTTTGCAAACTTTTCTAGAAAGTGTTTTATGGTCTCAAATTTTTCTGGATCTGTTTCTATAGTTCTAGTCTTAGGGTGATTGTAATATCCTGCAGGTGCTTTACCTGGAAACTCACCGCGTCTAACCTTCTCTCTGATGCCACGCTTAATGTCTTCAACAAGCCTGTCTGTGTACATCTTTGAAAAGCCAAATGCAATCGAGAGATTAAATAATCCATGTGGAGTGTTTTCATAATAGTAGCTAGGAAATTTCAGGTCTTTAATTAGATCTTCATCAATCATTTGTATAATCCTGCCTCCGTCACTTGCGTTTCTGGAGAGACGATCAGGTGACCATGACAAGATCCCATTAGCCTTGCCCGATTCAATATCTATCAACATTTTGTTGAAGGTTTCTCTACCAGGTCTTCGAGCAGATTTACTTTCTATATATTCATCAGCGATATCTATATTATTTTTTCGAGCATAGTCTCTAAGTTCTCTCAACTGAGATTCTATTGATAGCGCTTGCCTGTCTTCGTCCTCTGAACTTTTTCTGCAATAAATGAAATATTTGGACATCTCCAAGCTCCTTTTAACTTAACTGGGTCAGTCCAATCATTTAATGCTTGGATCTATTTGTTACTAATTATAAGCTATAGAAGCTAAATTATTTTAAGATAAAACCTTACTTGCAAGATATAGCTTTATTTGAAGGTCCATCATCATTCTTTACTCGAGCCCAATCACCTGATTTTAATTTGAAAGCTTTTTTCAAAGCCATTTTTCTCCAAAAGCCAGCTAATGTGCCGTACTTAACAATTTGATCATTTAATTCAGCTAAGTCCTCTCCTGCGAATCCTTCCTTTTTTAATTGGGCTACAAACCTGGCTGCAAATTCTTCACTATCCTGACAATAGTCAGGGTTAGGAGCTTTCGTTACTATTTCTTTATTAAGAATCCTAGGTAATTTCTCTTCCAGAATTTGAAAAGATATTCCTAAAGCTGGAAACAATACTTCAATTAAAGAAAATAAATCTGTTAATTGTCCATTTTCTAATTGCCTTACACATCTATTTAATAAAGCCTCATTAATCTTTTCTTTATCAGAATTTTCTAGCTTCGAGCCATCACCTATTGCAAATAAAATGAAATATGAACGTGCGTTATCATTTATTCCTTCTATAATTTTTTCAATATTTGGTGATCCATCATCATTTGCAAACCTTCCAGCATTAACCCAACGGCGTTCTTTTTCAATTCGTGAAAAGTTGTAAGAACCATCTTCTGAAAGATAATCTGAGTAGTCACCAGCAGTTTCGTATGCAAGATTGCATTCTTGTTCAAAAAAGAATTTCCAATCAATATCAAAAAAACTAACCTTGTCAGGAAGAGTAGAAATCCTTACACCACTTTTTGGTACAGTTAAATCATTACTTGCAGCAGGTACAAGAGCACCATTTGGCTTTAAACTTTGTCTAGTTTGATATGTTGAAGCAGCGGTGTGCTCAGAGCCGTCGCTGGCTTTGGTTGCTCCATCAGGTGAAGGCTTAGATCCTGGTGCAATATCAGCTTTTTTTTCTTCTTTTTCTGCATGCGCCCCTTGAGTAGGAATTCTTGAACTATGCTGAGCATCTTTTAAAGGTTTTGTCATTCTAATTTCCCCGCTTTCAAATGTAATTATAACTTATCAGCCCAATAAATGTCAATACTCAATTGTCCAAGTAGTAGAGGGTTTTCACCTACTAAAAACCTAAGTAAGAAGATGATCTCTCAGTCGCAAGCTTCCCTGCCTTTGTCTTAAATTTTTATCCCTTAGTTTTATGTCTCTTTTTAAAGGGCATAAATGGTTTATGGCTGAACGCCCTCAAAGGGAAGAATATTATATGGGAATTGCTCTTGCTGTTAGTACAAGAGCAGATTGCAAAGGCAGAAAAGTTGGTGCTGTAATAGTACTAGATGACCGAATAATTTCTACTGGTTATAACGGAACACCCACAGGGATGACTAACTGCAGCGATGATGGCTGCCAAAGATGCAGTTCAGAAACAGAACCGGGCGAAAATTATGACAAGTGCATATGTGTTCATGCTGAGGAAAATGCAATTGTTACAGCAGCCAAGTTTGGAATTTCTATTGAAAAAACTGAAATATATACAACGATGCAGCCATGCTTTCTCTGCTTTAAGAAAATGATTCAAGCTGGGATAAAAAAATGCTACTACTTACATCCTTGGAAAGTAACCGAAGAATTCAAAGATCAATATGAAAAACTCAAGTCTTATTGGCCAAACCTAGAACAATTAGATGTGGGCTCAGAAGTTGAACAACTCATGACTGTTATGGAGCGTCACAGAACTAGTTCAAGTGGGTAGATTTAATCACTCAGTCGCAAGCTCCTTCGCGTTCCCCTTAAATTTTTATCGCTCAGTTTTACAGGTCTGACTGGTAGCTGCAGCAGACCTGCAAAACTTCACTCAAAAATTACTATGAAATTCAACTACAGAGAAACTGTCTGCGAGTTACGAGATTGGCGAGGCGACCGAAGGGCGCCGAGCCTTGGGTATGTGGTGGGGATGAGGGCTGTGATATGAGATGGTGGGGCCTGTTGCGCCGGGCTCTCACTAACCTGTTTATAATTCAGGGCATAGTCAACCTTCGCTACTACCTCTTACACATTTGGCTTCACTACA
>CAYGPN010000026.1:0-2770 GCA_964352085.1 uncultured Gammaproteobacteria bacterium
GGTAAATCTAAAAAGCTAATGTCTCTAATAGAATTTCCACCGAGCGATAAAATCTTTAATCTATTTGGAAGAGTAGAAGTACTGGCTAATGCTTCATCTCTAAAAGGATTTAGAGATAATATCATTAACCTTAGATTGTCATTAAACTCACTGCCAGCTAAAGTTGTAATTGCATTATTTCCAACATCTAAAATGTCAAGAGACTCGGGGAACTTAGCGCCAAGCAAAGAATCAATAAAATTATCGCGGACATCCAAACTTTCCAAAGATTCAGGGAAAGAAACATTCGAGATGCTTGTGATTTGATTCTCATCAAAAAAGAGGGACCTTAATGTACTTGGTAAAAAACTTAGATCACCCAAATTAGTGATTTGATTTTCGTCAAAAGCAGCAGAGACTACTGATTCTGGCAAGATTGGCATATTTGACAAGTCAGTTATATTATTATCCGTTAAAAAAAAAGAGGTGGTGTTCTCTGGAATAATTAAGTTTGGTAGATCAGCGTCTGTTAAACCCATGCTACTAAAATCAGCGAGAACTACATCTGAAGACTTTGCTTTTATGATGACCACTTTAGGCTCTATTCTTTGAGATGCAGAAACAACTGAACTGCTTATTAACAAAGCTAATAAAAGAGTTAGAAAAATCTTTTTCATTAATATATATTTTACATCAAAAGCTTATGAGTAGTTTAAGAGTTACCTACGTCTTCTACCACCACCTCTAGCAGGTGCAGGTCTTGCTACAACGACTCTAGGGGCAGGTCTACTTATGACCGGAGGAGGCGTGTATGCCTTCACCGGTTGGACATAAGATCTGCTAACAGCCTTTAGCATATTATTTTTTGTTAAAGATTTATTAGTTAGTTTAACAGCATTTAAATAGGCTTTTTTAGCTTGTGTGGCTGCTTTTTTAGTTTGCTTCTTCGGACCTGGGTTTGAAATAACTACGGAGTTCGCTTTAGCAATTGAGAGATAAGCTGATTTAGCAGAATTAGAATTACTAGTGAGTCTAATTTTACGATTACTAGGGTCTACTTTAACTACACTGTTACTTTTAGTTTTTCTATTATTAGCAAGTTTCTGGATATTATTTGAATTTTTACGAACCTTAGGCTCTTTGCCTTTCTTCACTCTATTAAAGTCACTTTTAGCTAGTTTCAGTTCTTTTTTCTTTTCTTTTATATCTTTTTTAGCTGCTTGTTTATCGTATTTGAAGCCATAAAGCTCAAAGAATTTCTTACCATTATCAGGGTCAACACCACGAAGATTACCAGTAATCTTATTCTCTTTCGCTTCAAGTTTTCTTAATTGAGCATTTAATTTTTCAGCTTTTTTACCACTTACTTTATCAAGTTTTCTTTGAAGTTTATCTTGAAGTAATTTATTTTTTATATACTTAGCACCAATTTTTTTAGCTGTTTGTTTTTGTTTTTTGCTAACGTCCTCTAATTTTTTCTTGGCATCTTCAATATCTTTATTAGCAGTAAATTTCCCTTCTCTAGCTTCACCCAGCTCGTAGACAGCGTTATACCTAGCTTCTTCATATTTAGCTAATGGACCTTCATATGGATTTGATTTATCTAGGACTTCTTTTTTAAGGTCAAAAGCTGCGCCAACTTTATCAGCAAGCTCGGTATCACCACCTGTTGCGATATTAGTAACGTCAAGAAGAGCAGCTTTAAGTGCTGCTGCTATCTGCTCACTAGTTGGAGCCCCATCACCAGCATCCTGAACTAATTTATTAATCACTGATGCTAGGTAGCTATCAAAAGAGTTAGCGTTATTTGTTTTCAGGAATTTTCTAACAGCTTCTTGGTTGCCATTAGATTCTGCTCTACTTTTTATAAACTCAGAGAAATTAGCAGCTATATCTACGACTAAAGTTCTATCTTTATAGGTAAGTTGATTATCAGAAAATTCTTTAAAGATACGTTTTGAGTGCTTACCTTTACCTTTTGGTAATGCAGCTCTAGCTTGTTTATCATTAGCAAAGTGGTTCTGGATTGCTGCAAAAGCTAAAACATTATCAAATGGATCTGTGATTCCAGGAAATAGGTCTTTAGTATTGAATTGAGTAGTTACCACACCATTTTTAGTATTAGTAGCACCTTCTCTGTCCTCTTTATCTACTTTAAAAGGTGTCATATCAATGCTATTCTTGCGAACACCTTTAGGAAGTTTGTTTACTTTTGTTTCAGCAACTAATTTACCTGTAGCAGGATCAAAGAAAGAAATTCTTCCATTAGAGCTTCTAACAACAATAGAGTTTGGAGGCACTTCTATAGAACCAATACTAAATGATTCATCAACAAAACCATATTTAAAACCAGGTCTTGGAGCCACATCTATATCTACTGAAACTATTGCTGGATCACCACTTTGAACTTTAGCTTGATCTATTATTATTCCGTTGCCTGCTGGAGAGCTATCATTATCAAATTCGAGTGACCTAGGACCTTTTTTCTTTTTGCCATTTGGCTTTCTATCAGGCTGCGCGTGACCGATAGCAATATTTAAAAAGCCATCTTCATCAGGGAAAGTAGAAGTAAAGCCACCTTTAGATAAGTTTGAGTTAGTAGAGTAGTAAGGATTATCAGCGCCAATTGGTTTACTAGCATCATAGTTACCGTTATAAAAAGTAGTGCTTATTGGCTGATAGTTAAGAACAAATGCAGCCTTTTCTTCAGGTGTTTTAGGAGGCTCGCCACTTACTGTCGGCTGAGAAACTGGACATCCTGTTCCGCAACGCGGGCAATCTTCATTAACAT
>CAYGPN010000027.1:0-2619 GCA_964352085.1 uncultured Gammaproteobacteria bacterium
TTAATAAGCAGCTCAATTATTTCTGTTTCTGCATCTAAAAGAATAGAGCCTAAAGCAGTCATAATAGAAGCAAAAGCAATGTCTTCAGATGTAGTTCTTGCTGACTTTAGCAGTATGGGTTTAACGGACCAAGATTTGCTGAATATTAGTATCCCAGAAAATGCAACTATAGTTGACTTTGATGATAATCAAATCACTGATTTGACAAATATGCCAAATTTCCCTGAGTCGGTGGAAACGGCATCCTTTGGAGAAAATCAAATTGTCAATGTTGGAAATTTAGATTTTTTGCCAAGTACATTAAAATTTTTATTTTTGTTTGAAAATCAAATCACAAGTATTTCTAATGTTTCTTTTCCAAAATCTTTGGAAAGTTTAGATTTGAACAATAATTTTATTGATTCTTTAGTTGGCGTCAATTTTCCTGAATCTCTAGAGATACTAGATGTTGGGAACAATGCAATTGCAACATTAGCTGATAGCCAGTTTAATGAGAACCTAAGGATAATGATATTAGCTCTAAATCCTTTTAGGGATGAAGCTTTAGCAAGCACTTCAACTTTGCCCCCATCCCTAAAATTATTATTGTTAGGAGGAAACTCTATTAGGGATCCAAGCTTTTTGGTTTTACCTGAAGGTCTAGAAAGATTATTCTTAAATGGAAACCTTATTACAGACCTTTCGGGATTAACTATCAATCCAAATCTTAGAAGATTAGATCTGAGTAGCAATATAATTGAAAATGAAAATGTAGGTCAGCTTGTGCTTCCTAATAAATTAAGAAGGTTAGATCTGTCTGATAATATTCTTTCTGAGTTTAGAGGTATTAAGCTTCCTAAGAAGATTAAAAGAGTTTTCTTGCAAAAGAACTTCTTTGAAAAACCAGAACGAAGACGCATACAAAGAAAATTTAGAAACAGGCGCGTTAAGTTTACTTTTAAGTAAGTCTGTGACTTGTTCTAAAGAAGACGTAGGTAAGTGCTTAAGTAGTTCATAACCTTCTGTTGTAAAATAGATATTAATGAGAAAGATTTCGCTAACTCTTTTATTTGCTCTGTTAATAAGCAGCTCAATTATTTCTGTTTCTGCATCTAAAAGAATAGAGCCTAAAGCAGTCATAATAGAAGCCAAAGCAATGTCTTCAGATGTAGTTCTTGCTGACTTTAGCAGCATGGGTTTAACGGATGCAGACCTGCCAGACTTAATTATCCCAGATAATACTACATCCTTATTTTTAACAGATAACAATATAACTGATTTGTCAAATATGCCAGTCTTGCCAGATTCAGTCGTATCTGCTGTTTTTAGTGAGAATCAAATTGTTAATTTGGGTGATTTAAGTTTTCTGCCTAAGACGTTAAGATCTTTATCTTTACGTGAAAATCTAATCACAAGCATATCCAATGTCTTTTTTCCTGAATCTTTGGAAAGATTGACTGTTGGTGATAACTTCATAAGCACTTTGGTTGATGTGAATTTCCCTGAAGGTTTATTAAGTTTTAGTGCAATTGATAATGCACTTACAACTTTAGAGGGAGCTCAGTTCAATGATAACCTGCAAATTGTAAGCTTCTCTTTAAACCCACTAAGAGATGAGGCACTAGCAAGCACAGCTACTCTTCCTAGCGGGCTTGAGATCTTATCATTTGGAGGCAATTCTATTAGAGACGTTAGTTTTTTGGTCTTGCCTGAGGGATTAGAAAGGTTGAGACTAAATGGAAACCTTATTACAGACCTCTCAGGATTAACTATCAATCCAAATCTTAGAAGATTAGATCTGAGTAACAATATAATTGAAAATGAAAATGTAGGTCAGCTAGTGCTTCCTAATAAATTAAGAAGGTTAGATCTGTCTGACAATATTCTTTCTGAGTTTAGAGGAATCAAACTTCCCAAGAAGATTAAAAGAGTCTTCTTGCAAAAGAACTTCTTTGAAAAACCAGAACGAAGACGCATACAAAGAAAATTTAGAAACAGGCGCGTTAAGTTTACTTTTAAGTAAGTCTGTGACTTGTTCTAAAGAAGACGTAGATAAGCACTTAAATAATCAATCCATAACCTACTGGTGTAAAATATATATTAATGAGACAGTTTTTCAAAACTCTTTTATTTGCTCTGTTAATAAGCAGCTCAATTATTTCTGTTTCTGCATCTAAAAGAATAGAGCCTAAAGCAGTCATAATAGAAGCAAAAGCAATGTCTTCAGATGTAGTTCTTGCTGACTTTAGCAGTATGGGTTTAACGGACCAAGATTTGCTGAATATTAGTATCCCAGAAAATGCAACTATAGTTGACTTTGATGATAATCAAATCACTGATTTGACAAATATGCCAAATTTCCCTGAGTCGGTGGAAACGGCATCCTTTGGAGAAAATCAAATTGTCAATGTTGGAAATTTAGATTTTTTGCCAAGTACATTAAAATTTTTATTTTTGTCTGAAAATCAAATAATAAGTATTTCTGATATTACTTTTCCTGAATCTCTAGAAAGTTTGAACGTAGGCGATAACTTTATCAGTACATTGGTTGATGTGAATTTTCCGGAAGGCTTATTACGTTTTAATGCAATTGATAATGCTCTTACAACTCTAGATGGAGCTCAATTTAACGAGAATTTG
>CAYGPN010000028.1:0-1878 GCA_964352085.1 uncultured Gammaproteobacteria bacterium
TTAAATTACCTAAGAAAATAAAGAAAGTGTTTTTAGGAAAAAACTTTTTTAATTCTTTTGAACAAAAACGTATCCTAAAAAAATTCAGAAATAGACGCGTTAAGTTTAGTTTTTAATTAAGCTTAAAGAATTAACAGTTTTATGTTTTTCAAAGTTTAGAATAGTCGTTAGTAGACCTGCTCCTAGAGTCGTTGTAGCAAGACCTGCACCTGCTAGAGCTCCTGCTAGAGGTGGTGGAAGAAGACGTAGATAAGTCTTAAACTCTTCATAAGCTTTTGATGTAAAATATATATTAATGAAAAAGATTTTTCTAACTCTTTTATTAGCTTTGTTAATAAGCAGTTCAGTTGTTTCTGCATCTCAAAGAATAGAGCCTAAAGTGGTCATCATAAAAGCTAAGTCTTCAGATGTAGTTGTTGCTGACTTTAGTAATATGGGTTTAACTAATGCAGACCTGCCAAATCTAGTTTTTCCAGATAATATTGTAATTTTTAGACTTAGGAACAATAACATAACTGACTTATCAAGTATGCCAAGCTTGCCAGATTCAGTTGTGACAGCTGTTTTTAGTGAAAATCAAATCACTAATTTAGGTGATTTAAGTTTTTTACCAAGTACATTAAAGTCACTTTTTCTTGATGAAAATCAAATCACAAGCATCTCGAATGTTTCTTTTCCTGAATCTTTGGAAAGTTTGAATGTGGGTGATAATTTTATAAGCACATTAGTTGATGTGAATTTTCCAGCGAATTTATCAAGTTTCAGTGCAATTGATAATGCTCTTACTACTCTAGAAGGAGCTCAATTTAACGAAAATTTACGATTCGCTTCTTTTTCTTTGAATCCTTTTAGAGACGAGGCTTTAGCAAGCACTTCAGCATTGCCTGCAAATCTAAGGTCATTATTGCTATCAGGAAATTCAATTCGAGATCCAAGCTTTTTGGTTTTACCTGAAGGTTTAGAAAGATTGTTTTTGACTGGGAACTTAATTACAGACCTCTCAGGCTTAACTATTAATCCAAATCTTAGAAGATTAGATCTTAGTGATAATATAATTGAAAATGAGAATCTAGGTCAGCTCGTACTTCCTAATAAATTAAGAAGATTAGATTTATCAGATAATATTCTCTCTGAATTTAGAGCTATTAAATTACCTAAGAAAATAAAGAAAGTGTTTTTAGGAAAAAACTTTTTTAATTCCTTTGAGCAAAAACGCATTCTAAGAAAGTTTAGAAATAGACGCGTTAAGTTTACTTTTAAGTAAGTCTGTGACTTGTTCTAAAGAAGACGTAGATAAGCACTTAAATAATCAATCCATAACCTACTGGTGTAAAATATATATTAATGAGACAGTTTTTCAAAACTCTTTTATTTGCTCTGCTAATAAGCAGCTCAATTATTTCTGTTTCTGCATCTAAAAGAATAGAGCCTAGAGCAATTAAAGTTATAGCAAAATCGCGAGTTGTAAATATCGTAGCTAATTTTAACGATATGGGTCTTACTGATTCTGATTTGCCAAGCCTAGAGATACCTGAAGGCACAACTATTGTAAGATTTATAGATAATAATATTACTGACTTAAGTGGTATGCCTGCGTTTCCTGATACAGTTCATACAGTGAATTTTACAAGAAATCAAATCACTAATTTAGGTGATTTAAGTTTTCTGCCGAGCGACTTAAGGTTCTTGTTTTTTTCTGAAAATCAAATCATAAGCATTTCCAATATTACTTTCCCTGAATCTCTAGAAAGTTTGAATGTAGGTGATAACTTTATCAGTACATTGGCTGATGTGAATTTCCCAGAAGGTTTATTAAGTTTTAGTGCAATTGATAATGCTCTTACAACTCTAGATGGAGCTCAATTTAACGAGAATTTG
>CAYGPN010000029.1:0-1455 GCA_964352085.1 uncultured Gammaproteobacteria bacterium
ATGGTCGTATGTGTAAAATTATGAACCACAGGCTGGCACGGCTCAAAGAATGGTTGCCCCGAAGGCTAAGTCCACAATGCCACCAGCCTGTTTTCAATGGTAAGTAAAGGCTTCATATGATCTTGCTTTAAAAGCTTAATACGACCTTGCCAAGCTTACCTAGGCTCAATGAAAAGAAAATTGTCCACCAGATAATTTTCTCTTTCTAAATATTATCTAAAACTTGCTCTAAAAAGCAAGACTAGATTCTTGCGCATTTGTGAGCCTGAAATACTTCACGGGACTTGCTAAAAGAATAATTTAAAGGAGAAAAATGAATGGAAAAAGAAAGACTGTATATAGGGTTTGATTGCCATAAAGAAACTCACTACTGCGTAGCAATTAACCACCAAAGTAAACAAATACTTAGCTTTGAACTGCTAAATACTTTCCCGGAAATGAATAACTGCGCAAAACAATTCCTAAAACTAGAAGAACAATACCAGCTAATCATAGGAGTAGAAGGCTCAAGAAACTATGGAATGCATCTAACCAGAACACTCCAAGACAACAACTTTGAAGTCTTTGAAATCTGTTCAAATCTAACTCGCTCTAGAAGACGGACAACCTGGGGAACAGGAAAATCAGATGAAGTAGACGCTTTAATAGTAGCTAGAGCAGTCCGTGACGAGTGTAATAACCTTGTAGAACTCAATTATGACGACGCTACAGAAGGTTTAATCAAATTAACTTCTAGAAGAAGCGATCTGGTAAAAATACGAAGCAATGAACTCAAAAGATTACACGTACTCCTAACTTACCTAAATCCTGAATACAAAAAACGAGGAGATATTTGTAACAAGAAGGTTCAGAAGTATTGGCTTGATCATTGCAAAAGAGAAATGACTAAAGTAGATAATGCCTTCCAAAAATCAAAATATGAATGCATTAAAAATCTACTCTATACTCTAAAATTCCTTGCCCAAAGCATAGAAAGTATAGAAGAAGAAATCTCAAAATCACGAACCAAAGACGTAGGAATATTAATGTCAATTAGTGGCATAGGCCTAATCTCTGCGTGTAAGATAATTTCACATATTGGGAATATAAAAAGGTTTAAAAATGCAAATAAACTGGCTTCCTATGCTGGTTTAAGCCCTGTAACCTTTGCAAGTGGTAATTATTCAAGAGCAATAAGTAATATCCGTGGAAACAGGAAGCTAAACACTGTACTGTACGGAGTAGCTTTAACCGCATCAAGAATAGATCCGATTTCTAGAGCCTATTACGAGAAGAAACAAGAAGAAGGGAAGACAAAGAAACAAGCTCTAAGATACTTAGCAAGGAGAATGCTAAAAGTTATTCATGCTTTATTAAGTAAACAGGAGTTTTACAAAAAAGAGCTACATAACCAAAAATCAAGCAAATTACAAAAACTTGCTTGATTTCAGATTTTAATTTGACATATGATGGTGG
>CAYGPN010000030.1:0-1405 GCA_964352085.1 uncultured Gammaproteobacteria bacterium
TGAGCTGCTGTAAGAACATCACCAGTCAGGTTTCCTGTCACATTTCCTGTCACATTTCCTGTCACATCACCAGTTAAATCTCCAGTCACATTTCCAGCAAGGTTACCTGTTACATTACCTGCCACACCACCAGCTGCTGATATAGATTGAGCAAAGTTTGAAGTACCACTGACTGTAATAGTATCAGCGAGTGCATCACCCAGATTCATATTGCCATTAAAATTGACATCATTAATAAATGTCGTAGTTGCATTAACTGTTAGAGTATCAATACCAGCATCACCAATCGTAGTATTAGCATTTGAAATCAAGTCACCATTAGTAGTTAAACTACCAGTAAACACTGCCGCTGCTGCATTAATATTTCCAGTTACTGTTGGATTACTAATACTTGGACTAGTTAAAGTTTTATTAGTTAAAGTTTCTGTGCCTGCAAGAGTTGACAAAGTACCTGTTGTTGGCAAAGTTAGATTAGTTGCACCTGTTGCAGTTAAAGTTGTTGCGCCACCACTTAAAGCAAAGTTATTAGCACCAAGAGTTATAGTTCCTGTGTTACTCACACCAGTACCACCACGAGCTGCAGCTAAAATACCAGTAGCTATATTATTAGCATTTAAATTTGTTAAGCCAGAGCCATCACCAGACAAACCACTAGCAGAGATAGTTCCACCTGCAACTATATTGCCAGAAGCATTAATGTTTCCAGTCACATCTAATTTTTCAGTTGGAGCATTATTGCCAATACCAACTCTATCCACATCAGCATCAACAAATAGAAGGTTTTCGTCTGCATCACCTTCAATTCTAGTATCAAGATCCGCACCAGATTCGTTAACTGTTAGAGAACCATCTAAAGCAGAATTTCCACTCACATTTAATCCAGTTAAAGTACCTAGGCTTGTAATATTTGGCTGAGCTGCTGTAAGAACATCACCAGTCAGGTTTCCTGTCACATTTCCTGTCACATCACCAGTTAAATCTCCAGTCACATTTCCAGCAAGGTTACCTGTTACATTACCTGCCACACCACCACTAGCTGTTATAGACTGAGCAAAGTTTGAAGTACCACTGACTGTAATAGTATCAGCAAGAGCGTCACCCAGATTCATATTGCCATTAAAATTTACATCATTAATAAATGTTGTAGTTGCATTAACTGTTAAAGTATCAATACCAGCATCACCAATCGTAGTATTAGCATTTGCAACAAGGTCACCATTAGTTGTTAAACTACCAGTAAACACTGCCGCAGCGGCATTAATATTTCCAGTTACTGTTGGGTTACTAAGATTTGGACTAGTTAAAGTTTTATTAGTTAAAGTTTCTGCGCCTGCAAGAGTAGACAATGTGCCTGTTGTTGGCAAAGTTAGATTAGTTGCACCTGTTGCAGTTAAAGTTGTTGCGC
>CAYGPN010000031.1:0-1124 GCA_964352085.1 uncultured Gammaproteobacteria bacterium
CAAGACTTCTTCTTAGGTCCCAATGGCTTACACCTCGGTAATGATGGGGATGATGCTGTTATTAGTTTTAACACTACACTCGACACCTTGGAAGTAAATCAAGACCTAACTCTTGGAGATGGTACTGCAACAGATATTATTCTGGGATTTGACGATGATCAAGCCTTTGCTGAAACCATTCTTTATGATGTTACTAACGATGAATTTGATTTCTCAGATGATATTAACCTTGAAGGTTATGTAGATTTTGGTGATTTGACTGCTAGCCCAACACTTGATGAAGGGAGACTATGGTTCAGATCAGATACTGATAATTTAATTTTAAGAGCAGACAGCAGAACACAAGAAATAGCCACAGTTGCTGTTGGTCAGTTTTTTGATAGTGATGGTGGTGCTGGTGATGGTGCTCCTGATCTACATACTGGTACTGCAGTAGCTATTCCTTTTGATAGCGAAAGTTTTGCTGAAGATGCGACTTATGCTCATGACACTGTTACTAACAACAGTAGAGTAACTATAAATGATACAGGTCTGTATAAAGTTTCTTACACTATAAACCATGTAAGAGCTAGTGGTGCTAGAAACAATGTCAGATGCAGAATAAGAACGAATGGTACAACTTTTTCAAGTCTTGGTGAATCATACTCTTATCAAAGAAGTACTGGTCCTGTTAATTTTGGATCAAATACTTCGTCTGCTTTAATATCATTTAATGCTTCAGATTATTATGAAATACTCTGCGCTCAAGCTGCAGGAGCGACAGGTGGCGGCACATCAAATCTTACAGATGGCGTTACCGCTGGTGAAGAAGCCAATTCATTTACCATGATTGAGCTTGTCAGAAGACAGTAAGCTAATGAGCCCACCTATTATTTCATCATAAAACTTAAGTTATATAAGTCTTTTAAAAGGGAAAAATATAGTTATAGGTCAGAAGACCTAGGTTTTCATATGAAAACTATTTGTGATAAAAAATTTCAATGGCCACTGGCAAGCGTTCTAGTCTTCGCTTTACTAACTTGTTTCGTGCTGCCAAGCTTTGCTGTAGATTCAGATGACTTTGCAACTCTAGATGAAGAAATAGAATTCCTTGAAGTCACTGGTGTTTCCGCTCCTGGTACTTC
>CAYGPN010000032.1:0-1096 GCA_964352085.1 uncultured Gammaproteobacteria bacterium
TAGATGAAGAAATAGAATTCCTTGAAGTCACTGGTGTTTCCGCTCCTGGTACTTCTCCAGGGGTCTCTGCTAGTGATGAAGGTAGACTTGTTTACAACTCCACTACTGATACTTTTCAAATCTCTCAAAATGGTGCTGCATATGTAGACATTGGCTCTGGTGGTGGCGGTTCTTCTGAGTGGACTGACGCTGGATCAGATTTGCATCCTGCTGATAATAGTGGTGATGAAAATATTTTAATTGGTGGTATCACTGCTGGTGCTTCAGATATTATTCTGAATTTTGATGGCTCTGCTGTTTTTAATGAACAAGGAAATGATGTTGATTTTAAAATTGAAGGTGATACTGATGATGATCTTTTTTTAGTGGATGCTGGACTTGATAGTGTTTCACTTAATGGTGTGCCTGCTGGTTCTACTGCTAAATTCAATGTGCAAAATGGTGCTGTTCTTTACACTGGCACTACTGGAACTACGCCTGTTTCTGGTGCAGGTACTCGCTTTATGTGGGTTCCTGATAAAGGTGCTATGAGAGCTGGTTTAGCTACTGGTACTGAGTGGAATGCTGGAAGTATTGGTGATAGATCTTTAGCTGTTGGTTCTGTAGCTACTGCTTCTGGAACTAACTCTGTTGCTCTTGGGGGTACTGTTACTGCTGTTGGTTCTACTTCTGTTGCTTTAGGTAGTATTGCTACTGCTTCTAATCTTTCTTCTGTTGCTCTTGGTAGAAGAGTTACTTCAAGTGCTGATAATGCTTTTGTTTTTGGGCAAGGAATTACTGATTTTCCTTTTGCTTCTTTAACTAATGCTACTGCCAGTTCTTTAATGGTTGGTTTTAATTCTGATGTGCCTACTTTATTCGTTGGTCCTGGTGATGGGACTAGTGGCTCTATAGGTAGAGTTGGGGTCGCTCTTGGTGCCACTGCTCCTACTGCAAGACTTCATGTCGCTGCTGGTACTGCTGCTGCTAACACAGCGCCTATTAAATTAACTGCAGGCACTAACTTAACTACTCCTGAAAATGGTGCTATTGAATATGATGGCACTGATCTTTTCTTTACCACTGGAGGAACTAGAGAAACTATTCAGTTTGAAGG